>DLAJ01000011.1:62848-87501 GCA_002493905.1 Lachnospiraceae bacterium UBA7050
ACAAGCAGGAAACAGGGCAGATGCAGGCGGACAGGCAGGGTACGGGACGGACGCAGCCTGATATGCCGGACGCAGACGCACAGCCGGAAGACCGGATGGCATGGTGGGCGTGGATCCTTTGGGGCATTGTCATTGCATCCGTGCTTGCGCAGATGGTTTTTTTCTACTTTAATAATCATATGAACGGCGATGATTCTTATTATATCGCGCAGTCGGTCATCACAGACCTGATGGACACGATGTATCAGAGGGATGCCTATACGGGCACGCCGATGGGGCTGGATGTACGGCATGCGCTATCCGTGCTTCCGATTTTTGTGACATGGGTCGGACGTGTCTGCGGTGTTCACGCGGCAACTGCGGCGCACGCGGTTTTGGGACCGGTGTTTCTTGCGGTATGCTGCGGTGCATATGTGCTTTTAGGTAGGGCGCTGTTTAAGGGAAAGCGCAGTATGGTGCCGTTATTTGTTCTGCTTGTCCAGATTTGGTATCTTTGGGGAAATATATCGATTTATACGCCTGAGACGTTTTTATATACAAGAACATGGCAGGGGAAAGCGGTATTTGCCAATATTATCCTGCCGGTTGCGTTTTACCTCTTATATCGTCTGTTCACGGAATGGAAAAACATTTATATGGTGCTGCTGTTTCTACTGAGCATTGCGGGAATTTTCACGACGACCGCATCCGTTTATCTGTTGTCCATGCTCTATGGCATTGCGGCGCTGTACTGCCTGATCACGAGGCGGCAATGGAAAAAATTTCTATATGTAGCGGTCTGCGCCGTCCCTGCTTTTGCGTATGGACTGGTTTATATCTGGCTGCTGCGGACGTGGTGAAGAGATACAAAAGGAAAAACGGTGAAACGGAGCGGCTGGCGTTTTACCTTTGAAAAGACAGAGAGGAATGGTGGAGGCGCATGAAGGAAACAATACAGGTTATCATAGATACGCTTCGCGGTTACCGGGGAGAGAGCCTTTATCTGACATGGTATCTGCTTGCAGTTTTCTATTTGTTTTTTTCGGAAAAAGAGAAACAGAAGCGTCTGCTGTTTTTATATGTACCGCTTACAGTGCTCCTTCTGTTTGTGTTTCCGCCGACGGCGTATGTTGTGATACACACGGTCATGGACAACGAGATCTTTTACCGGCAGCTCTGGCTGCTTCCGTGCGCGGCAACGGTCTGCTATGCAGTCTGCCACGCGGTTCTGAATGCAAAATATGGAGTTTGGAAAGTGCTTGTATGCGCGGCGGGAATTTTGGTTATGATGGCAGGGGGGAGCAATGTGTTCCGAAACGGAAATTATACACCGGCACAAAATCCCCAGCATCTTCCGCAGGCTGCGATCAATGTGTGTGATGAGATTCTGAACGATGATGTTGAGTATATGGTGGTGGCGGCGTTCCCGCTAAGCCTGATTGAGTATACAAGACAGTATACGGCGGAGATTGTGTCTCCCTATGGGCGGCCGGTCATCATTGATAAATGGCATGCGCATCATGCGCTTTATGATGCGATTGAATCACCGGTTCTGAATGCGGAAGAGCTTGCGGCACTGGCGCGCGCCGACAGGACGGAGTGTATTGTCGTACACAGTATGAAGCAGATGGACGGAAATATGGAAGATTATTCCTTTTACCGTGTCGCGACAGTGGACGGATATGATATTTACATGGAGGAATGGCTTGCAGAGCGGCATAACGGGTTTACTTTCCCAGATGATAAGGGGCAGGAGTGACTGCGTCCGGTATCGGAAGAGTGCCGTATGGAGTAATGCAAATGTGGAGCACTGAAAAGGAAAGCGAGGAGTATGGTGATGAAAGAACTGGATACAGCAAAAACATATCTGATTACGGGAGGAGCGGGGTTTATCGGCTATTTTTTGTCGAAACGCCTTTTGGAGCGCGGAGCGCGCGTGATCGGATTTGACAACCTGACGGATTACTATGATGTAAAATTGAAGGAGGAACGGCTGAAACACCTGATGCAGTATGGGGAGTATACGTTTTATAAAGGAAACATGGCAGAAGCGGAGGATGTGAATGCGGTATTTGAAAAATACCGGCCGGATATTGTCGTCAACCTTGGAGCGCAGGCGGGCGTGCGGTACAGTATTGATAATCCTGAATCTTATATAGAATCTAACATCATCGGGTTTTTCAGAATTTTGGAAGCATGCCGTCATTATCCGGTGCATCATCTGGTCTATGCGTCGTCCAGTTCTGTTTACGGCGGGAATGATAAGGTCCCGTTTGAGACAACGGATATGGTGGACCGCCCGGTCAGTCTGTATGCGGCGACTAAAAAGTCGGATGAGCTCATGGCGTACGCTTACTGCAAACTGTACGGCATCAGAGCGACGGGTTTAAGGTTCTTTACGGTATACGGACCGATGGGACGGCCGGACATGGCATATTTTAAGTTTGCCAAAAAGATTATGGATGGCGAACCGATCCAGGTCTATAACAATGGCGATATGATGCGCGACTTTACTTATATTGACGATGTTGTGACCGGAGTTGTGAATATTCTGTGCAATCCGCCCAAAGAAGACGATCTGGGAGCCGCTTATAAAATTTATAACATTGGGAACCACAAGCCGGTCAGACTGATGGACTTTATTGAGACGCTGGAGCGCTGTCTCGGCAGGGAGGCAGTCAAAGAATACCTCCCGATGCAGCCCGGAGACGTATACCAGACGTATGCGGATGTATCAGAACTGATGCGTGATTTTGACTTTAAGCCCGATACGCCGATTGAGGACGGTCTGAAAGAGTTTGTGGCATGGTTTAAGGACTACTACCATTATTGAACAAATTGTCTGTGCTCAACAAAGTCAATGACTTTATCGGCAATCAGACTGCGGGTATTGTCATTGACATGTATGTCGTCCACCAGATATTCCTGCGCATTGTCGGCATTCAGCGGAATGCCGAAATACATATCGAGGAAGGATGCGCCGATCATTTCACACATGGCGCGCAGGGCGACCACATAACCGCCGAGGTTCTCATCCGATGCGCCGACCCGCCGCAGGTCTCCGGGGCTTAATGTGCCGTTGCCCTCGTCATAAAAGCAGAATGTCGGTGAAATGACGACAAAGCGGATATGGGGATACGCCTCGTGGATAACGTCGATTCCGGTATAGAGCGCTCCGGTCATTGCACAGACAGCTTTTTCATTCGCGACGTCTGTTGTCTGTCTGCCGTTTAGATAGTCGTAGGTTCCATAAGCCAGAAAAATCATATCAATCTGGTTAAAGTCGATCATTTGAAGCTGCGTGATTGCAGAGTCAAAGGACGGATCGTAAATATCTGCCTGTGTTTTGTAAGCGTCAAGCAGCGTAAAATCTCCCGATCTGATACAGTATGCAATACGTGCGAAGGAAAAAGCATCCGTGGCATATTCTTCGTTGAAGGACTCGTAACGGCTTGCATAGCAGGAGCCGGGAAACGGGCAGCTATATACGGTTGCGCCGGTAGCGGCGGCAGTCCGTACAGGGATGCTGCTCTCTTGTGGACCGTAAGAAACAATATCGTCTCCCAGGAATAATATCTGTGTTTCGCTGTCGTCGCGTCCGGCGAGCAGTTCAGAATTCATTGCGCAGTAATAATCCATGGATTCAGACTGCAGTGAGGATTCGTCTTCAGGATTGTCAAAATGATAGCGCGTGCCTTTATCCCAAATGATAATTTTAGCGATACAAAAAATAATCACAACAATGATAGCGGCAAGCGGGATTAATATTAAAAGGCGCTGACCCGAAAAAAAGCCTGTCCTTTCAGTCTCATTATCGTATTCTTCGTCAATCGGATGTCTCATAAAGCTTGTCCTTTCTGATTTGTATTTGTCTGTATGAATTGCCAGATCAGTCTGTATCTATTGTTAGCATGGAACCATGTCCCTATTCTATTATATTTTTGCGGTTATGTCCATCAAAAAAGACATCCGCATGGATCAATAAGCCGGATATAAATGCGTAATGGTATCAGCCGGAAAAAACAATAAAAAGACCAGCCGGTCGAAGGCTGGTCTTTTTATGCTGAAAGCATTTCATAGAAAAACAAAATGGTCAGGACATCTGGTGTCCCTTGGCGCAGAACGTTCTGTTATACGGAAAGCTCTGCGTCAGTCTGGGAGGCTCTGTTTGCCTCCTGAAGCTTCTTATACCATTTACTATATTTATACATGCGGTAATGTGCGGACAACTGCTCTAAAACCTCGTCGTTCTGGCAGTCACGCCGAAATAATTCGCGTTCTTCGCGATCCATGCTCACATATTCCATATATGGTATCCGAAGCTCAGTCAGGCGCTGTTCACATTTCGGACAATACATTTTATGTCCGTTCAGCATATGAATTCTGGAACATTGCTTACAATAATGTACATACATCATAATTTTATCCTCTTTCCTGCAAAGACAGAAAATGTAAAAGCGGTACTACGATTGTGTACGTTCTTGCGATAAATGTCAAGGGTAACGCGATAAATAACGGAAAAAAATGTCACAAACCAAATGATTTTGCGTGCGTCTAATATACAGACGGATAAAATTGCATGCAATTTTATCCGAAAAAGGTATCTTTGGTTGCTTAAAGAAACAGAAAATGGTAAAATGGACAGGAAACAGCCGCAGACTTTGTAATAGGAAGTCAGCAGTGCGGCTGCGTAATGTACGGAAATGAGGTTAGATATGAGTTACGATCAGAATCGCCAGCGGCAGACATTTGTGCCATACATAGATGAAGGGGAAGAGGAATTATTTGATCCGCTGAATCTTCTGGGTCAATTGACGACGGTTCGGGATGCGGAGAGACAGGGAGCGGAAGCAGATAGAGGAGAACGGCGCCGGACGGCAGCGGAAGAAGAGAGAGATCCGCATGCAGAGAGAACATCAGTATCGGCGGCGGCTTCTGTGCGTAAAAAGAATGCAGAATATGCGAACGCGCCGACGAAAGAAGTGACTTATGAAACAAGCGAGCTTCCGTCTTTGGAAACAAGCTCGGCGAAAGTATCCGAGGAGGCTGTGCTGCTGCATCGGACGGAGGGAAGCGGACACGGTGCACCGGAGAGAACGCGGATGAAAAGAAGCGTGCGGGGAGACGGAGGATCAGGAAGCAATATACCGGGAGAACGCGCAGGGAGAAGGATGCCGGCGGACGGACAGGTCCGCCGGAATGCGTCGTCGGCAGCAGGAACAGGGAGGCCGTCAGCGGACGGACAGGCCCGCCGGAATGCGTCGTCGGCAGGAACCGGGCGGCCGTCGGCGGACGGACAGGCCCGCCGGAATGCGCCGTCAGCAGGAACCGGGCGGCCGTCGGCGGACGGACAGGTACGAAGAAGTGCGGGCAGAAACGGGGCATCGGCGGGAGCCGGCACAGCGGCAAACGGTGCGCAGAGAAAACAGCCTGTCAGGCAGTCTGGTCGGCAGTCCGTCCATGCACGGGATAAGGCGTTATGTGACGAGCAGAACCTGGATATGTCCCCGAAGAGGAAACAAAAAAGCGATGCTTCGTTCGGTGAACGTTTAAGCGCTTTTTTCAGTGAGAAATTTGCATCATTCACAAAAATGGACTGGCTCGTATGCGGAACCGGCGTTGTGATTCTGCTGGCAGTGATTGTTCTGGGCAGTATCTTTTTCATACGTTCGAGAGCGGACGATGACAGTGTGACGACGATGGAAGACGTGGGACATGCGCTGGCGGATTTAGGAATTGTCGGCGAAAGCGGTCTTATGGCGGTATCGGATGCGCAGCATGCAGATCAGCCGGTGGTTACTCCTGAACCGGGAACGGATATGCCGGATGCGCCGGGAGAAGAGGAAGATCCGGACGCCGTTATTTCGGTGCGCGTGAGTTTAACGTCTGTTGAAAAAGATCTGAAAGTAAAATTTACAAACAGTGCGACGGGAAAACTGATCAATAATGCAGCGTTTCAGGTTACACTGACACCGTCTTCGGGGTCTGACATCGTCTATCAGGATGACGATATGGACGGCATCATTTATCATAACGCGATGACGCCGGGAACTTATGGCGTGAAGGTAGAGGCGCCGGAGCGGTATGAGATTGTGGAATGCGCCTCCAGCGTGAATGTGCGTGATACGATCGTATATGAGAAGATTGAAGTTGCTGATGAGATTAAGGCGGAGTCGGAGGTCAACGTTGCGCTCGAGGATACCCAGATGAATGCCGTGATTGAGCAGGAGACGGTTACGGGAACTCTGACGGATACGGTAGAATGGGTAGAATCCACCAAAACGACGATCAACAACGACGCCGGATATTCGGAAATTCCCAAAACGGCGATCACGGACCCTGCGCTTGTGGCGGGAAGAACGTTCTATGCACTGGCGTCCAGCAGCGGAACGGGAGAAAACAGCGGGGATACGTCTCCGTCCGGTCCGACGGAAGAGCCAACGTCGACTGAGACGCCAACGTCAGCACCGACGGCCCCCCCAACGCCGACACCGACTGAGGAACCGACGCCGACACCGACTGAGGAACCAACACCGACACCGACGGAACCGCCGACGCCAAGTCCGTCACCGACAGAAACACCGACGCCGAGTCCGGCTATATCGGGTGTGACCGTGAAAGGCGCGCCGTCCGGCAGTGTGGAAATCGGGACGAAGATTGATCTGACGGCGGAAGTGAGTATGAGCAGCGGAACCGCCGCGGACTGTACATACGAATGGACGAGCAGTGATCAGAATATCGTGAGCATAACAGGGAACGGCAGTACCGCCTCCGTTACGGCAAAGGCGGCGGGAAGCGCAACGATCACCGTAACCGTAAAGTCCGCGGGAGGAGAAAAGAATGCGGAGTGCACAATTACGGTAAAAGCTGCTTCGCCAAAGACGATCTCACTGGATAAGACGACGCTTTCCATGGTGCTGGGCGCAGAAGAAAAGCTGACCGCGACGCTGGAAATGACGGATGGAACCAAATATACGGACAAGGACCATCTGACATGGACAAGCTCGAATCTGAATGTCGTCACAGTAGATGACGGAAAAATAAAGGCGGTGGGCGCGGGAACGGCGCAGATTACCGTGACGAGTAAGGATAAGAAGGCGGATGGCACTCAGATTACTGTGACTTGCAGCGTAACGGTCAGCACATCGCTGTCCATAAAGCTGGACAAGGATAAAACGGATGCGTACACGGGAACCAAGTTTAAGCTTGTTGCAACGGTCATCAAAAACGGAGTCACGCAGACCAGTGAGAAGGAGGGCGTCGTTACATGGCAAAGCTCCGATACTTCCATTGCGACTGTGGATCCGAAAACGGGGGAGATCACCCCTGTGAAAGCGGGGACGGTCACGATTTCCGCAACGACGGTCGAGAAGGATGAAAAAGACCATCAGCTGACGGTGAGCTGTACGGTGACTGTTAAAAAGAGAGAGCTTTCCATTAAAATGGATAAAGAGAAAGCGCAGCTTGCTGTCGGAGCAAAAATGACGCTTGTTGCGACCGTCGTAAAAAATGGGACGACAGCGACCAGTGCGGTAGAAACATGGGTGACGTGGTCCAGTTCTGATCCGTCCATCGCAGAAGTGAATGAGCGGACCGGAGAGGTAAGAGGCGTGAAGGCGGGTACGGTGACGATCACTGCAACGACGGTTGACAAGGATACCAATGGAAACCGTTTATCGGCAACCTGCGTCGTTACGGTTGGAGGCGCCGCCGGGGATACCACAACGAAGCTGAAGGATGCAAACGGCAATCAGGTTTACATTAAAAATTCTTCCGGCAGCTATGTGGAGGCGACGTTATCCGATTATTATTCAGCAGACAAATTTTATATTAAGTCGGCGACGCAGTATAAATATACCGGATGGCAGACGATTGACAATGCGAGGTATTATTTTGATAAAAACGGAAATTATGTAACTGGTAAGCAGGTTATTCAGGGTGTGGAATATACGTTTGCAAACAACGGCGTGCTTTCTATGGGAGACGGCGTGTTTGGAATTGACGTTTCAAAATGGAACGGCAATATTGACTGGAATGCAGTGAAAAATTCCGGGGTATCTTATGTCATTATCCGCTGTGGATTCCGCGGTTCCACGCAGGGGGCGCTGATTGAGGATGCCATGTTCCGCAAGAATATCGAAGGCGCACAGGCGGCAGGGCTGAATGTCGGAGTTTATTTCTACACACAGGCGGTAAATGAAGTTGAGGCGGTAGAAGAGGCTTCCATGGTTTTGGCACTTGTGCAAAAGTACAGAATATCGTATCCTATTTTTATTGATACGGAGGCAAGCGGCGGCAGGGCTGACAGAATCAGTAAGGAGACGAGGACAGCCGTCTGCAGGGCATTCTGTGAGACCATCCGGAATGCCGGATATACGCCGGGCATTTATGCTTCAAAAAGCTGGTTTACAGATAAGCTTAGCATGTCCAGTTTGAGCGCCTACAAGATATGGGTTGCCCAATATGCGGCAAAGCCGACTTATACGGGCCGATATGATTTGTGGCAGTATTCGGATAAAGGCACCATAAACGGAATCAGCGGCAAGGTGGATGTGAATTACAGTTATCTAGGATATTAAGAGCGGGAGCCGCAAAGCACAGCGGCGCCTGCGGAATCAGAGGCGGGACTGCGGTTCTGAGGCGTGATACACGCAGGAATCCAGGCTGGCAGAGACCGGAGAGGCGGCCGGAGAAAGGGAAACAGACATGAGGACGTATCTTGTGACGGGAGGGGCGGGCTTTATAGGCTCGAATTACATTCATTACATGTTTCGGAAATATGGAGATAAAATCCGGATCATCAATGTGGATGCTCTCACCTATGCGGGAAATCTGGAGAACTTAAAGGATGTGGAGGAGCGCAGCAATTATACGTTTATCAAAGCAGATATCTGCGATAAAGATGCGATTGCAAAAATTTTTGCAGATTATGAGATCGACCGTGTTGTCAATTTCGCGGCGGAGAGTCATGTAGACAGGAGCATTAAGAATCCGGAGATCTTTGTGAAAACAAACGTACTGGGAACGGCAGTTATGCTGAACTGCGCGAAAGCGGCATGGGAGCTGCCGGACGGAAGCTTTAAGGAGGGTAAGAGATTCCTGCATGTATCCACCGACGAGGTATATGGTTCCCTGCCGGATGATGAGAATGCGTTTTTCTATGAGACGACGCCGTATGCGCCGCATAGTCCGTATTCTGCGAGCAAGGCGGGGTCCGATATGCTGGTAAAGGCGTATATGGACACATATCATTTCCCGGCGAACATTACGAACTGTTCGAATAATTACGGACCGTATCAGTTCCCTGAAAAGCTGATACCACTCATCATCAACAATGCGCTGCATGGCAAAAAGCTCCCTGTATACGGCGACGGCAAAAATGTCCGCGACTGGCTGTATGTGGAGGATCATGCCAAAGCGATCGACATGGTACAGGAAAAGGGAAGACTGTTTGAAACATACAACATCGGCGGGCATAATGAGAAGCAGAATATCGAAATCATCCGCATTATTTTGGAATGCCTGCAGGAGATGCTGCCTGACACGGATCCGCGTAAAGCGCATATCAATGAAGAGCTTATCACTTATGTGGAGGACCGCAAAGGACACGACAGACGCTATGCGATTTCGCCTGATAAGATTAAAGAGGAAGTCGGCTGGTATCCGGAGACGATGTTTAAGGATGGAATTAAGCTGACGATCCGCTGGTATTTTGATCACATGGACTGGATGGAGCATGTGACGAGCGGTGATTACCAGACATATTACGAGGATATGTATTCTGGCAGATAACGATATAAGATGGGAACGGCGATGCGTCGTTCCCATTCGGTGTGTTTGAACAGAAGGGAGAATGATTTTGTGGTGAAAGGAATTATTTTGGCAGGAGGGTCAGGTACGAGACTCTATCCACTGACGAAGGCAATCTCCAAGCAGATTATGCCGATTTATGATAAACCGATGATTTATTATCCGTTATCAGCGCTGATGCTGGCGGGAATCAGGGAAATTCTGATCATTTCTACAGAGAGGGACCTTCCGGTGTTTGAAGAGCTTCTGGGAACGGGAGAGCAGCTAGGCATGCACTTCTGCTACGCCGTGCAGGAGAAGCCGAGAGGTCTGGCGGATGCATTTATCATCGGGGCGGACTTTATTGGGAACGACCGCGTGGCGCTTGTATTGGGAGATAACATTTTTTATGGACAGAGCTTTTCACGTGTGCTGCAGAATGTTGCAGCGCGTGAGTCGGGGGCGACGATCTTTGGGTATTATGTGAGGGACCCGAGGGAATACGGCGTAGTTGAGTTTGACGAGGACGGAAAAGCGCTTTCCATTGAGGAGAAGCCGCAAAATCCGAAGAGTAATTATGCTGTGCCGGGCTTGTATTTTTATGACAATGATGTGGTGGAAATCGCCGCTCATGTCAAACCGTCCGCACGCGGGGAGATCGAGATTACGAGCATCAACAATGAATACTTAAGGCGCGGGGCACTGCGTGTGGAAAAGCTCGGACGAGGCTTTGCATGGCTGGATACAGGAAATCATGACGCGCTTTTGGATGCGGCGGATTTTGTGGCGGCATTTCAGAAGCGGCAGGGCCTGTATATTTCCTGTATTGAGGAGATTGCCTATAAGCGCGGGTTTATTGACAGGGAACAGCTTTTACAGCTGGCGGAACCATTGATGAAGACAAATTATGGGAAATACCTGACAGAGGTAGCAAATGGATTATAAATTGATCAGAAGGACAGTTGCGGTCTGCTCTTTATCTGTGCTTGCCATACTGGGTATCGTGTTCTGGATGAACCGTTTTGACGATAGAGGCGGGCAGCCGCGCGCCGCATCGGCGGAGACTTCACAGACCGGGGATATGGGAAGCGGGCAGCAGGCAAAACCGGAGGGAACCCCAAACGGCGCAGAGCAAGATGCGTCCGCCCAAGGCGACATGTCCGCCGCAAACGGACAGGAGTTTTATTTGGGCGGCGATACGAGAGCCTTTCTGCGGGACGAGAGCTTTTGGGATGACGAGCCGCAGTATACTTCCGGTTTAGATGTGAATGCTGTACGCCTCTCCCTGATTGCAACGAGCGTACAGAGGGACCTGCGTCTGCAGATTGTGGATGCAGACGGGGCGCTTGTGACAGGACAGCCCTTTTTTATTGAGGTTGAGGGCGTCGGCTCTTACAAAGACTTAGACAGGGACGGCATTGTCTATATTCGTGACCTCAGTGCGGGTGACTACAGAGTGTCTGTTGCGCCGATTGAGGGGTATCATGTATCGACTTCCTATATGAACGTTCATGTGAATGACAAAGTGGAATATAAGGAAATTTCGGATATTGATCTGCTCATTGTCTCGGAGGATGAGATTGACAAGCGCGAAGAGGAAGCGCGGGAGCGCGAGATGAATGAGGACAGGGATGATACGGAGCATACGGAGCTGCTTACCGGGATGGATACGGCAGTCATGGGGATGGACATTTCCAGCTTCAATGGGGAGATCGACTGGGAAAAGGTGAAAGAGCAGGGAATCGGGTTCGTAATCATCCGATGCGGCTACCGCGGATATACTTCGGGCGCGCTTGTGGAAGATGCATGTTTTGTGCGGAATATTTCCGAGGCAAATAAAGCGGGAGTACGGGTTGGCGTTTATTTCTTTACACAGGCATTAAATGAGGTAGAGGCGGTTGAAGAGGCAAGCATGGTCATTGCACTTTGCCGGGACTATCGTGTGGACCTGCCGATTTTCATTGATACGGAAACTGCGGCAGGCGGCGCGGGAAGAGCCGATATGCTTGACAATGAGACGCGGACGACGGTACTGAAAGCGTTTTTAGAGACGATTGAGAGTGCGGGCTACCGCGCGGGTGTCTATGCGAGCAAAAACTGGTTTTATGAGCGTGTGGATCATACCCAGCTTACCGATTACCTGACATGGCTTGCAGAGTATAAGGATGAGCCTACTTATGACGGAAGTTTCCAATTCTGGCAGTATACTTCGCGCGGATATGTGAACGGCGTGACAGGACGTGTGGACTTAAATCTCGGCAGCTTAAGCCTTTCGGATATCAGTCCGCTGTGGCGGCAGGAAGAAGTGCAGAACGGGAACGATCCGGATGCACAAAATGAAGGAGAAACCGGCATAGAGGGAGCAGGAGAGGGGACCGGCGCAGGAGAAAACGGCGCAGAGGGAGAAGCCGGAGCAGGAAATCCGGCAGAAACCGGGCAGACTGCGCAGGAAGGGAACAGCCCTGCGATATGAACGGGTATAAGAATGCAATTGTCTGAGAATGAGAATGTACGCGTGCCTTTTGGCGTTTATACCAAGACGGCAAAAGGTGCTGCAGCATAATAAAGGAGCAGCCGCTTCAGAAATACAGTTTGATGTGGAGGGTGTCATGGGAAAAATCAGTGTGGAGACATGTGAGATCGAGGGATTAAAAATCATTACCCCGGAGGTGCGGGGCGATGAAAGAGGCTATTTTATGGAGACTTATCAGTACAACGACTTTCGGGCGGCGGGGATTGATGAGGTATTTGTCCAGGATAATCAGTCGGCGTCCAAAAAAGGCGTCCTGCGCGGACTGCATTTTCAGATCCAGTATCCGCAGGCAAAGCTTGTGCGCGTGATCCGGGGAGAGGTCTTTGATGTGGCAGTGGATCTGCGCAGAGGCAGCGATACATTTGGCAGATGGCACGGCGTGCTTCTTTCCGAAGAGAATAAAAAGCAGTTTTTTGTCCCGAAGGGCTTTGCACACGGCTTTTTTGTCCTGTCCGAATATGCGGAATTCTGTTATAAGTGTTCGGATTTTTATCATCCAAACGATGAGGGAGGCATCCTTTATAACGATCCGGAGATTGGCGTGGCATGGCCGATTCCGGAAGGAACGAAGCTGATTCAGTCTGAAAAGGATACAAAGTGGGGCGGACTTCAGGAATATATGGAGAAGTACCTTGGATAAAGGTAAGGCTTAGACATAAAAGAGGAGTCCTTTTAGAACTCAGATAAACAGGATTTCAATGAATGAAAAGGCGGGTTATAACATGAGAGCGAAACCCATCATTTCCAAGAAAGCGGGGATTCTGATCATTACATTGGTAGGCGTGATGTTCCTTGCTATTCTGTGGAGCCATCAGAATCAATTTGCGGAACCGGAGCATGAGCTGGTTAAAAAAATTATTGCAACGGCGATTGTCGTATTCGGCGTCTTTCTTTTTATCGCATTTTATGATAAGCTGATGGTGCTGCCGGCGGAGCTGTGGCAGAACAGACGGCTGATCTTAAAGCTGTCCAGAAATGATTTTAAGACGCGGTATGCAGGGTCGTATCTCGGCATGGTGTGGGCGCTGGTACAGCCGGTTGTCACGGTACTTTTGTATTGGTTTGTCTTTGGGACGATCATGCAGTCAAGGCAGTCCATAGGAAATACGGAGATCCCTTATGTGTTATGGCTGACGGCAGGACTTGTGCCGTGGATGTATTTTTCGGAAGCACTCTCGAACGGGACAAATGCACTGCTCGAATATAATTATCTTGTTAAGAAGGTCGTATTTAAGATTAGTATTCTTCCGATCATCAAGGTGTTTGCGGCGACGTTTATGCATGTGTTTTTTGTCGGCGTCATGCTTGTACTGTATTTCTGTTACGGAAATGCGCCGAGTCTTTACATGCTGCAGCTGATCTATTTCAGTTTCTGCATGTTTATTCTTGTGCTTGCCATGTGTTATACGACCTGCGCAGTCGTCGTGTTTTTCCGCGATCTGAATCAGATCATTGGTATATTCCTGCAGATCGGCATGTGGGCGACGCCGATTTTATGGAATATTACGATGCTTTCACCAAAGCTGCAGATTGTTTTTAAGCTGAATCCGATTTTTTATATTGTCAACGGTTATCGGAGTGCGCTGTTTGAAAAAACATGGTTCTGGGAGGATTTTTATTCGACGATGTATTTCTGGATCGTGGTAATACTGTTGTTCGGACTCGGCGCGCTGATTTTCAAGCGTCTGAAAGTGCATTTTGCGGACGTCATGTGAAGACGCCGCAGAAGGGGATAAGCCATGGGAAATGTTGTGGATTTGAATAATCAGCCGGTGGAGACGGGGCGGGAGATTGCGGTATCGGTGGAGCAGGTCACAAAAGTATACAAGCTTTATGACCGGAACCGCGACCGTATGAAAGAGGCGCTCGGTCTTACGAGGAAGAAACTGCATCGTGAGCATTTTGCATTAAACGGTGTGGATATGAAGGTTTATCAGGGTGAGACGGTCGGAATTATCGGAACGAACGGCTCCGGCAAATCGACGCTTCTTAAGATCATTACGGGTGTTCTGAATCCGACGAGCGGCCGTGTAACAGTCAACGGGCGCATTTCGGCGCTGTTAGAGCTGGGCGCTGGTTTTAATATGGAATATACGGGGATTGAGAATATTTACTTAAACGGTACGATGATGGGATTTTCCAATGCGGAGATCGAGGAGCGCATGCAGGGAATCTTAGAGTTTGCCGACATTGGAGATTTTGTGAATCAGCCGGTAAAAACTTATTCGTCCGGCATGTTTGTCCGGCTTGCGTTTGCCGTCGCGATCAATATTGACCCGGAAATTCTGATCGTTGACGAGGCGCTTTCGGTCGGCGACGTGTTTTTCCAATCAAAATGTTATCATAAATTCGAAGAATTTAAGAAAATGGGAAAGACGATTCTCTTTGTCAGCCACGACTTAAGCAGCATTGCAAAATACTGCGACCGCGTTGTTCTGATCGATAAGGGTGTGAAGCTTGGCGAGGGCTCGCCCAGACAGATGATTGACGATTACAAGCGTGTGCTCGTCGGACAGTATGAGATGAACGAGGAGAAGGCCGAGGAGACCGTATCTGCAGGTGAAAACCCGGAGCTTTTAGAGTATGGGACGAAGCAGGCGCAGATCACGGAGTATTATATTACGGACGATCAGGGAAAACGCGCGACGGCAGTGATTAAGGGAACGGAGTTTCAGATTCACATGCGCGCGGATTTCTACGAGGACCTTCCTGCGCCGATCTTTGCGTTTTCTTTTAAGAATATTAAAGGAACCGAGATCACGGGAACGAATACGATGTTTGAAAAAGCGTTTTTAGAGCCTGTGAAAGCGGGCGATACGAAGGATATTATTTTTACGCAGAAAATGTCACTGCAGGGCGGGGAGTATCTGCTTTCCCTTGGACTGACGGGATATGAGAAAGACAATTTTCAGGTCTATCACAGGCTTTATGATGTATTAAATGTGACGGTTATTTCGGACAAGAACACCGTGGGTTTTTACGATATGGATTCGGTGGTGACCGTAGTCGGGCAGGAAGGCGCAAGGCAGGCCGGGAAGAGCGGGTAATGGGGGAAGAAAAGGCCTCCCGGAAAAGCCGGAGCGGCAGACAGGGGTGCAGGCCGGCACAGAGGGCTAAGACAGACAGTGTGCGAGCGGAGACGGACAGCGTGAGGACGGAAACGGGCAGTGTGAGGGCGAAAACGGACAGCGTGAGGACGGAAACGGGCAGTGCGAGGGCAAAAACGGACAGCGTGAGGACGGAAACGGGCAGTGTGAGGGCGAAAACGGGCAGCGTGAGGACGGAAACAGACAGTGTGAGGGCGAATACGGTATGACAGAACAGATTGGAAATGTGATATTGGATTTAACGGATTATGGCGGTGAGGACCTCTACTGCGACGGAGAAGTGGAAGATACCCTGCTTGCGATCGTGCGTGACCACAAAAAAGAAGAATTTCCGCGTATCATCGAGGAGCAGAAAAACTGGCCCGTACTCTATCATCTTTCTCCGTTCCGGGAGAATATTGTGAGCTGGCTTCCGATGACGAAGCATACAAGGGTCTTGGAGATCGGTGCGGGCTGCGGCGCGATTACGGGGGCATTGGCTAAGCGTGCGGGGCATGTGACCTGCGTGGACCTTTCCAAAAAAAGAAGCATGATCAATGCGTACCGGCACAGGGAGTGCGGGAACGTGACGATCCGTGTCGGAAACTTTAAGGACATTGAACCGGGGCTGGATACGGATTATGATCTTGTGCTGCTGATCGGCGTGTTTGAGTACGGACAGGGTTATATGGATACGGAAACGCCCTATGAGGACTTCCTGAATATCATCCGCAGGCACTGCGCGGCGGACGGCAGGATTGTAATTGCAATTGAGAATCAGTATGGGTTAAAATATTTTGCAGGCTGTAAAGAAGATCATGTCGGGGACTATTTTACCGGGCTTGAGGGCTATCCGGCGGGCGGCGGTGTGAGAACATTCGGCAGGGATGGATTGATCCGGCTTATGGAACGATGCGGCGTGAAGGATTATCATTTTTATTATCCATATCCGGACTACAAATTTATGACGACTCTTTATTCGGACGACTATCTGCCGTGCGTTGGAGAATTAACCAACAATATGCGCAACTTTGACAGGGAGCGCATGGCGTTGTTTGATGAAAAAAATGTGTTTGACGGCCTTATCCGTGAGGGCAGGTTTGCGGAGTTCTCAAATTCTTTTCTGATTGTGATCGGGGAAAAGCCGGAGCAGAGTTATGTCAAATACTCGAATGACCGCGCGCCGCAGTATGCCATCCGGACAGAGATCTGCGGTACGGGGGATGAACGGTATGTGGAGAAGCAGCCTGATATGCCCGAGGCAGCTGCGCATATTGAAAGCTTGTTAGGTAATTATGAGAAACTTTGCCAAAAATATGAGGGAAGCGGGCTGTCTGTCAATACCTGCAGGCCGGCGGAGCATGGCGTGCAGTTTGCTTATGTGGAGGGCGGCACGCTGGAGGAAGCGCTCGATGAGTGCCTGTACCATAATGACGAGGAAGGGTTTCGCGGGCTGCTTTCCCGATATGAGGAGATTGCGGCGTATCGTGAACAGGAGCCGGTCAGCGACCATGATCTGATCTTTGCGAATATTTTGATCGGGACGGGGAACGGAGCGGAGCAGGCAGAAGAGCAGAGCGGAAGCGGAGAGCCGATAGAACAGGCAGAAGAGCAGAGCGGAAGCGGAGAGCCGATAGAACAGGAAGAAGAGCAGAGCGGAAGCGGAGAGCCGATAGAACAGGAAGAAGAACAGAGCGGAAGCGGAGAACCGGCGGGACAGGAAGAGAAACAAAGCGCCGGAAGAAAGCTGCACGGATGGAAAGAAAAGCTGGCGGCACCGTGGACGCTGATTGATTATGAATGGACATTTCCGGAGGCGGAAAGCGGCGGTGAGCTCACAAAACGCGCGATGTTTATTTATGCGTCAGGACCAGAGATCAGACGACGTTGGCTGTTTGAGCATGGCATTGCGCAGCAGTACGGTATTACGCCGGAGAATCTTACACGCCTGCAGGGTGAGGAGACCGTGTTCCAGCAGCGCGTGACTGGCGGACGCCGTTCAATGGCGCAGTTGTACGGGCAGATGGGGAAGCCGGTTACGCCGGTCAGAGATTTGGTGCTTGCCGATCAGGCGCTTGAGCTGTTTCGCAGATTTCAGGTCTATGTGGACACGGGGAAGGGCTTTTCGGAGGAACAATCTTTCTTTGTGCCTCATGTCTATGAGGACAGAAGCCGCTTAAACGTAAGGGTTTCATTTGGGGGGGACGTGCAGGCGCTGCGCTTGGACCCTGCGCTTGTTCCCTGTATGCTGTATGGCACAAGAATCTGCGTCAATGGCAGATGCATTTATGAGCGTATGCCGGGAACCCGGGAGGCGTATATGGCGCCGGACTGCACGGTTTCGATGAATGGGATATCCGCGGCGGGCGGTGCAGAGGTGTTCATCACGGACGATCCGAATGTGACCGTTGTTTTTCAAGGTACGGAGCTGCCAAAAGAAAATGAACTGACGATGGAAGCAGGGATTGTTTTTTTGACGGAGGAGTCCGCCAAAAGTCTGTACCCTGAAATGCCGGTGCCGGAAGGCGCACAGGATGATACGAAAAAACGGAAGGCATTTTGGCGGCGTTAATCGTGCGGCAGAGGGGTTTATTAAGCTTTTCTGCCGAACAGTCATAATAAATGGAGAAAAGAGAACATAGGAATGTCGGGAAATGTGAAGCGTGCCATTCAGGACTTAAAGATCAGACAATGTAAAAATAAGCATGACAAAGAGGTAGAGAGACAGTCGGACCGCTATCCACAGTGGATTCTGACCGAGGAACCTAAAAAAGAGGGGGAGCTGTACTTTAATGAGCCTGTCGGCGATATGGCGGGAGCGGGCGGGAACGCTAACTCTCCTGTCAGGGAAAAATTGAAAACCGCTCTGATCGGCTTTCATGAAATCGGTGCAGGCGCGCATCCGTTTGAAGCGGTAATGCAGCAGATCATTGTCCTTTTTGACGGACAACACGGCAGTCTTTCTGCGCGTGCCCTGACCCGTGTTACGGCGCTGTTTGCTGTACATCCGGACTGGGATATGGTCTATGGGGATGAAGATTTCTGCTATTTGAAGCAGCGTTTTGCTCCGTGGATGAAGCCGGATTTTTCGCCGGATACGCTGTTGTCGTTTCCGTATTTTGGCGGGTTTACGGCATTCCGGCGCACGTCCTTTGCGGATGTGGAATGGGCTGACGGTGAGGATGACCAGGCGAGAATTTATGATTTTTTCTTAAAATGCAGCGAGCGGGCCGTAAAGATCGTACATGTGCCGGAAGTGTTTTTTCACAGAAATGCGTCGAAAGAGCAGTATGCGGCGTACCGCGCGCTTGACAGGGACGACCCGCGCATCTTAACTGCGGACGACTGTATGCCTTGGGAGCTTCCATGGGCAGATCAGGACCGCTATACATCCGTCCGTTTACAGGCAATGGAACGCCGCGGGTTTGCAGGAAAGCTTGTGAAGGATGCCTTCGGCATCCTGCAGCCTGTCTATGAGATTCAGAAAAATCAGACGGGGGAGATGCCGTTTGTGTCGGTCATCATCCCGTCAAAGGACAATGTGGATGTGCTGGAGCGCTGTATCCGGTCGGTGAGGGCGCATGAGGCGTACCCGCATTATGAGATTCTTGTGGTTGACAACGGGAGTGCGGGGGCAGTACGCACACGGCTTATGAATCTGGAGAGAGAGCTTTCGTTTTCCTACATTTACGAGCCGATGGATTTTAATTTTTCGCGGATGATCAATCTCGGCGTATCGAAAGCGGCAGGAGACTATTTTCTGCTGCTGAACGATGACTGCGAGGTTACGCAGGACGACTGGCTGTTAAAAATGCTTGGACAGGCACAGCTGCCCCATGTCGGCGTGGTCGGGGCGAAGCTGCTCTATCCCGATTCCGACCTGATCCAGCATGCCGGCGTGACGAATTTGACGGCGGGACCCGCACATAAACTGCAGAAGGATTCGGACTCCCACAGCTATTATTACGGGCGGAACCGTTTTTGTTATGATTATATCGGCGTCACGGCAGCATGTATGATGGTATCGCGCAGGGTGTTTGAGGAAGCCGGCGGTTTTGACGAGGGGCTGCGCGTCGCGTTCAATGATGTGGATTTCTGTTTTAAGCTCTATGAGCGCGGGCTGTATTCGGTTCTGAGAAACGACGTCGTGCTCTATCATCATGAATCGTTAAGCCGCGGCGATGATCTTTTAACCGAAGAAAAAACAAAGCGTCTGATGCAGGAGCGTGACGCGCTCTATGAGAGGCATCCGCAGCTTCTTGCACGTGATCCGTTTTACAATGTGAACCTGCTTGGCTGCGTGATCGACTATCTGATCAATTATCAGTATGAGTACGACAGGGGCGACTGCCGCACCGGAATTTTGGAGGAGCCGGTCGACGTGCAGCCGGAATGGTATAACGAGTGTCTGATCGTGATGGTGGACCGCGCGGTCAAAAAGAATTTTATGGATGTGCTGACAAAGCGCACGGTCTATCAGATCGAGGGCTGGGCTTATGTGCTCGGACAGGATAACTGCCGTTATACGGTGCATATTTTATTGAAAAAAGAGGACGGCTCATTTCTGGAACTTGAGACGCTCAGACGTTATCGTCCCGATGCGGTCAAAATCCTGCCGGAGCAGAAAAATATCGAGCTTTCGGGATTTGTGGCATGTTTAGAGCCCGGAACGCTTCCGGAAGGAGCCTATCCGGTCTATGTACTTTTCAGGGATCAGTGTTCGAGACAGCGGCTCATCAGGGATACGGGTGAGGTGCTTACGGTGGAAAGAAAATAGGTTATTCCACGAAGAACGCAGAGGACGCGTTCTTTCGTAAGCGGAGCGGGTGGAAGCATTCGTGAACTTATAAAAAGTAATAATGGAGAAACAATATGGCTGACAAGCAACAGGAGGAGCTGCTTGCTTTTTATCAGGCGGCTTATGAAAAGGAAAAGAGCAAGAATGCACAGCTTGCGGGGCGGCTTGCGGATGCTGATAACCGTGCCGACGATTTGCAGCGTAAGCTTGATCATATCAAGAATAACCCGCTCTGGAAGGCGACGTTTCCGGTGCGCGGGCTCATTCATGTGCTCATCCGCACGAAGGACAGGGTGAAGCGTTACGGCAATCCGAAGGGGCTGATGCGCAAGCTGCGCAACAAGGCGCATGAGAAGAAAGCCATTGCGCGCTATGGAACGAAGAGCTTCCCTTCCAAAGACGAAGCGGCGCGGATGAGAAGCACGGAATTTCCTAAAAATATCAAGTTTTCGATTCTGGTACCGCTGTGGAATACGCCGGAGAAGTTTTTGCGTGAAATGATCGAATCCGTCCAGTGGCAGGTATATGAGAACTGGGAGCTCTGCCTTGCGGACGGTTCGGACGAAAAGCATGCTTATGTCGGTGAGATGGTAAAGCAATATATGCAGTCGGATTCCCGTATCCGCTATCAGAAGCTTTCTGAAAATAAGGGAATCGCAGGAAATACGAACGAATGCTGTGCAATGGCGTCGGGGGACTATATCGGTCTGTTCGATCATGACGATATTCTTCATCCCTGCGCGCTCTATGAGTATATGAAGGTCATCTGCGGGAAAAACGCGGACTATATTTACTGTGATGAAGCGACGTTCCACAAGGGAAATATCAACCGCATGATCACACTGCATTTTAAGTCAGACTATGCAGTGGACACGCTGCGCGCGAACAATTATATCTGCCATTTCAGCGTTTTTTCGAGAACGCTGCTGGAGGGCGGGGAGCTGTTTCGTTCGCAGTTTGACGGCAGTCAGGATCATGATATGATCCTGCGCTTAACCGACAAGGCAAAATGTGTAGTGCATGTGCCGAAGCTTTTATACTACTGGCGTTCCCACAAGGCGAGCGTGGCGTCCGACATCAGCGCCAAGCCCTATGCGATCGAGGGGGCGAAGGGCGCGGTGGCGGCGCACTTAAAGGCGCATGGCTTTGAGGATTTTGAGATTGAATCCACACGCGCATTTGAGACGATTTTCCGCATCAAGTATGCGCTGACGGCACGGCCGCTTATCTCGATCATAATTCCCAATAAAGACCATGTATCGGATTTAAGCCGCTGTATCGAGTCGATCTTGGACAAGTCAACGTATGATAATTACGAGATCATTGTCATTGAGAATAACAGCACGACGAAAGAGATTCGGGACTATTACGACGAGATCGGGAAACATCCGCGTATCCGCGTTGAGACATATGAGGGAGAGTTCAATTATTCCAGGATCAATAATTTTGGCGCGTCAAAGGCAGACGGCGAATATCTGCTTTTGTTAAACAACGATACGCGGGTCATCACGCTTGACTGGATGGAGGAGCTTTTGATGTACGCGCAGCGCGATGATGTGGCGTGCGTGGGGGCAAAGCTTTACTATGAGGATTATACGATCCAGCATGCGGGCATCGTGATCGGGCTTGGCGCGCACCGTACGGCGGGGCATACGCATTATAAGGTCAACAAAGAAAACTTAGGCTATATGGGAAAGCTCTGCTATGCGCAGGACGTGAGCGCCGTGACAGGAGCGTGCCTCATGGTGAAAAAAGCATTGTTTGACAAGGCGGGCGGCTTGGACGAGCAGTTCGCGGTAGCGTTAAACGATGTGGATTTCTGCCTGCGTATGCGCAGACTTGGATATTTGAACGTGTTTACGCCGTTTGCGGAACTGTTTCACTATGAATCCGTTTCGCGCGGGTCGGACGTTTCCAAAGGAACTTCTAAAAAAAGCGCGCCGGGTGTTTCGAAAGAAGCGGACGAGGCAGAGGCAGACGCTAAAAGAGCGGCGCGCTACAACGAGGAAGCCGCGCGGTTTAAGGAAAAATGGAAGGAGGAGCTCGCGGCGGGTGATCCCTACTTTAATCCAAATTTCTCTTTAGATAATTCGGATTATGTGTTATACTAAGCAATGCGGGAATGGCGTAATAGGGATAAAAGTGAGAAACGACAAGAGCTGATCAGATCGGTATTTGGAGGAGAAACAGCTATGATCGATGGGCTTATAAAAGAAATGGAAGATCGGATTGACTGTGATGATTTTGAAGAAGTGCAGGAAAAATGCATGTTTCAAATCGAACAGGAAAATCTGGGGATCGCTGCTGTTGAGCCGCTCCTGCGTTTTATGGAGAGGCATCCGTTGAGCGATTTTGGTATGCCCGGTGCAATTGTTCATTATGTAGAACGATTTTATAAAAACGGGTATGAAGATCTGCTGACTGCTTCTGTTGCACGCAGGCCAACCCGGCATACGGCATGGATGATAAACCGGATTAAAAATGCGGGTGAGAGCGCGGAGAAGTATGAAAAAGTATTACAGGATATTCTGGAAAGACAGGATGTGGAGCAGGAAATCAAAGATTTTGTAAAAGAAATTTTATGAAAATAATTTCCAGTATTCTGATTCAGATAAGCAGCAGGGGAATCACTTTAATCAAAAATAGAGTTTTATAAAATGAAAAATAAAAACAGGAGGGATAAGGAATGGGTTACATGGAGCAGTATCAGTTTTGGTGTGAGGATTCTTATTTTGATGCGGAGACCAAAGCGGAGCTTGCGGCGATCAAGGATAATGCCGCAGAGATCGAGGATCGTTTTTACAAGGACTTAGAGTTCGGAACGGGCGGACTGCGCGGCGTCATCGGTGCGGGAACAAACCGGATGAACATATATACTGTACGCAAAGCGACGCAGGGGCTTGCAAATTACATTATTGAAAATAACGGACAGGATAAGGGTATTGCGATCGCTTATGATTCCCGCTTCATGTCCCCGGAATTTGCAGATGAGGCGGCGTTATGCATGGCGGCAAACGGCATTAAGGCGTATGTGTTTGAATCGCTCCGCCCGACGCCGGAGCTTTCGTTTGCGCTCCGCACACTCGGCTGCATTTCCGGTATTGTCATTACGGCGAGCCATAACCCGCCCGAATATAACGGCTATAAAGTTTACTGGGAGGACGGCGCCCAGATCACTGCACCGAAGGATAAGGAGATCATTGAAAAGGTAAAAGCGGTAACGGACTATCACACCGTAAAGACGATGGACAAGAAGGCGGCTGAGGAAGCCGGGCTTTATAACGTCATCGGCAAAGAGATCGACGATCAGTACATGGCAGAGTTAAAGAAGCAGATCATTCATCCCGAGGTGATCAAAGAGGTTGCAGAGGATATCAAGATCGTGTATACGCCGCTGCACGGAACCGGCAATATTCCGGTGCGCAGAGTGCTTTCCGAGTTAGGCTTCAAGCATGTGTATGTCGTTCCGGAGCAGGAAGACCCGGATCCGAAGTTTACGACGTTAGAGTATCCGAATCCGGAGGACCCCAAGGCGTTTACTCTGGCATTAAAGCTTGCGAAGGAAAAGGATGCGGACATTGTACTTGCAACCGACCCGGATGCAGACCGTCTCGGCATTTACGCAAAGGATGCAAAGACAGGCGAATATGTTTCCTTTACCGGCAATATGAGTGGTATGCTTATTGCGGAATATATCTTAAGAGAGCGTAAGGCGACCGGCAAGATGCCGGAAAATCCGGCACTTGTCACGACAATCGTCACGACCAATATGGCGCGGGCGATCGCTGAGGACTACGGATGCAGATTTGTGGAAGTTCTGACCGGCTTTAAGTTCATTGGTGAGCAGATCAAGCTCTTTGAGCAGACCGGCTCAAACAACTATGTATTCGGCTTGGAGGAGAGCTACGGCTGTCTGGCAGGCACCCACGCAAGGGATAAAGACGCATGCGTAGCTGTGATGTGCCTGTGTGAGGTTGCCGCATGGTGCAAGAAGCAGGGTATTACCGTCTGGGATCAGATGCTGAATATCTATGAGAAGTACGGTTACTATAAAGAAGGACAGTATGCGATCACGTTAAAGGGTATCGACGGCTCCAAGCAGATCGCGGCGATGATGGACGGCTTACGTCAGAATCCGCCGAAGGAATTTGGAGGATTAAAGGTATTAAAGCTGCGCGACTATGTGCTTGACAAGGTAACCGATATGGAGACCGGCGCGGCAGAACCGACCGGACTTCCGAACTCCAACGTGCTCTACTTTGACCTTGAGAACGATTCCTGGTGCTGTGCGCGTCCGTCCGGAACTGAGCCGAAGATCAAATTCTATATGGGCGTAAAGGGCGTAAGCCTTGCGGATTCCGACGAGAAGCTGCAGGCTCTGACCGCAGCTGTAAAAGAGAAGATCGGCAAATAAATAACTAGTGGTTTGCTATACAAAGAATGCAGTCATTTTTGACTGCATTCTTTT
>DLAJ01000011.1:87833-121853 GCA_002493905.1 Lachnospiraceae bacterium UBA7050
GAGTCATTTTTGACTGCATTCTTTGTGAATGGGGAAGAAAAATAAAAGGGGGAACGGTCGGCCGCTATGACTGCAGGACAATTTTCAAACGGAATCAAAAAGACATTCCGCTACGCGAAGCGAAACGGCTGGCGCAGTGCGTTTTATGCCGCATTGGAACGGTTAGCACAGCAGAAAAAACGATATTTTTATGAGCCGCCTGCCGAGGAAGCACTGGCGGCACAACGGACCCGCATCTGGGAAAACACCCCGAAGATCAGCATTTTGGTGCCGGCTTATGAAACAAAAGAGGAATTTTTAAGAGCGCTGATCGGAAGCGTGCAGGCGCAGACCTATAGCAACTGGGAGCTGATCATTGCGGATGCCGGGAGCGGGGATCAGGTAAAACGCACGGTGTATCCGTACACCCGTGAGGATGCAAGAATCAATTATTATCATTTGGGCGAAAACCGTGGAATCTCTGATAATACCAACAGGGGGCTTGATTTTGCGGGCGGCACATATACGGTACTGCTCGATCATGACGACCTTCTCACGCCCGATGCGGTCTACGAGATGGTATGCGCGGCTAAGAAAAATCCGGACGCGGCTCTGTTCTATTCGGATGAAGATAAATGTGACGCGTCGGCGGAGCGGTTTCACACGCCGCATTATAAACTTGACTTCAATCTGGATCTTTTTCTGACCAATAATTATATCTGCCACCTTGCAATGCTCAAAACAGAGACACTTAAAAGTCTGCGCCTGCGCCCGGAATATGACGGTGCGCAGGATTATGACCTGTTTTTACGGATCGCGGCAAAGGGGGAAAGGATTGTGCATGTGCCGAAGGTACTTTATCACTGGCGCAGCCACGAAAAGTCAACAGCGGACAATCCTGAAAGCAAACGCTATGCCTACGAAGCAGGGCGGCGCGCATTAGACGACTTTTACAGGACGGCAGGCTGGGCGGCGCATGCCGAGGAAGACCAGCATGTCGGATTTTACCGTACCGTTTATGAAAAAAACATATTCGAAGTTCGGCCGGAAGTGGGAGCTATCGGCGGAGCGGTCATACACCGCGGCAAAATTGCGGGCGGCGCGATGGAAGAAGACGGGACCGTGCGCTATGATGGATTACATGAGAAGTACAGCGGATATATGAACCGCGCCGTGCTTTCGCAGAGCGTCCCGGCGCTCGACCTGCGCTGCATGACAGTCCGGGATGAGTTTCGGGAGCAATATGAGGAATCTGCAGCCCGAATGGACGGCACGGGGGAGTCAGCAGTCAGGGAAAGCCTCGCGTTTGGCAGGGCAGTCCATGACCGGGGGAGTCTGTTGATTTACAGTCCGTCGGATTTGTGTTATACTATAAAATAATTTGCATCACGGCTGCTTTGGCTTTGTTGTACGATCATTATGCAAAATATGCCAGAACAGGTAACTATCTGACGCACTTGCGCGTCTAATAAATATTGGGGGAAACTTCGGGGATGTCCAAAGTTACGGTTGTCATACCGAATTATAATGGAAAAAAATACCTGAATCCCTGCGTGGAATCCCTGATGACGCAGAGCTTCAATGATTTTTCCATCATCATTGTTGATAATGCTTCTGAAGACGGCAGCATGGACGAGCTTTCCGACTGGATGACAGAAAAAGGAAAGGAAGAATCTGCGGCAGGTGCAGATACTAGCTGTATACCGGAGATCATCTGCCACAGATTAAAAAGAAATACCGGTTTTTCCCATGCGGTCAATCTTGGAATCCGGCGTGCTTCCGGTGAATATGTTTTTTTGCTTAACAATGACACGAGAGTGGAACCGGACTGTATCTTAAATCTGGTGCGGTTCATGGACAGCCATCAGGATGCGTTTTGCGCGGGCGCGAAAATGCTGATGATGTCATCGCCGGACTGTATTGATGACTGCGGTGATTTCTACAATGCGCTGGGATATGCTTTTGCTGCGGGTAAAGGCAGAAAAAGCGGGGAGTTTACTGCGGAACGCAAAATCTTTTCCGCCTGCGCCGGGGCAGCCCTTTACCGGACAAGCATGCTTCGCAAAATCGGGTTATTTGATGAAAACCACTTTGCTTATCTGGAAGATGTAGATATTGGCTACCGTGCCCGGCTGAATGGACTGATCAGCTATATTGTACCCTCTGCGGTTGTGCTTCATGCGGGGAGCGCTGTCAGCGGTTCAAGGCATAATGCGTTTAAGGTACGGTTGGCAGCAAGAAACAGCATCTATCTGATTTATAAAAACCAGCCAATCTTACAACGATTATTAAATCTTCCTTTTATATTGGCGGGTATTTTGGTGAAATTTTTATACTTCTGCAAAAAAGGACTTGGCAAAGATTATCTAAGCGGTTTAGCGGCCGGGATTCGATTTTGCTTTACAAAGGAGGCGAGCAGGCACAGAGTTCGTTTTCAAACAAAAAACATGCGTTATTATATTCGTATCCAATGGGAATTATGGCGGAATTTGTTTCGAATGTGTTAACTGTGTATAGGTAAAAACGGCAAAAAATGTAATATTTCCAAATAAAATCGTAGATTTTATTATAAAAATCGAAGATTTTGTTGTAAAAATTAAAGATTTTATTGTAAAAACCGTTATCATATTGTAATATGTTGATGGTATGTAAACAGGGTGACCAGACTTGATCAAAGATAATCAGAAATATTTCAACCGCCTTCATGTTTTATTAGATGCGGCGATTGTTGCAGGCAGTTATCTGCTGGCGTGGTTTATAAAATTTAAGAGCGGACTGGTTCGGAGTGAGGCGGGTCTGTCAGAGGCAACGTATTTCTCGCTGCTTTTGTTGGTTGTTCCGCTTTTTACAATTTTGTACGGCGTGTGTAATCTTTATAGCTCCAAAAGGATGTCGGGCAGAATACACGAGTTTTACAATATTGTCAAAGCGAATACGATCGGACTGCTGATCTTTATCGCTGTATTGTTTTCCATCAAACAGCTTCACTTTTCGCGGTTTATGGTGTTTGGGTTTTTTATCCTGAACATTACATTTGATACAATTGTAAGGAATTTTATTCGCTATATTCTTCATTTTTTCCGAAGCAGGGGCTATAACGTCAAGTATATTCTGCTTGTCGGATATTCGCGGGCAGCGGAACAGTATATTGACAGGATTAACGCCAATCCCCAGTGGGGTTATGTGGTAAGAGGGATTCTGGATGATCACATTCCGCGCGGAACGCTGTACCGCGGCGTCAAAGTGCTTGGAACGATCAACAATCTGTTTGTCATTCTGCCGCAGAGCAAGCTGGATGAGATTGCGGTGACGCTCGCGCTGGAGGATTACGGGAGGCTTGAGGCAATTGTATCCCTTTGCGAAAAATCAGGGGTACATACCAAGTTTATTCCTGATTATAACAGTGTGATTCCAAGCAGGCCATATACGGAGGATCTGATGGGGCTTCCGGTCATCAATATCCGCCATGTACCGCTGACGAACACGTTTAATCTGCTGATGAAGCGGAGCGTGGATCTGGTCGGAAGTCTTGTATGTATTGTCCTTTTTTCGCCGTTTATGCTATTTGCGGTGATCGGAATCAAGGTTACGGATAAGGGCCCGCTGATTTTTAAGCAGGAGAGGGTCGGACTGCATAATAAATCGTTTCAAATGTATAAGTTTCGTACGATGGAAGTTCAGAAACCGAGTGCGGAACAGAAAGCGTGGACAACGAGAAATGATCCGCGCGTAACGAAGATCGGCAGGATTTTAAGAAAAACAAGTATTGATGAAATGCCGCAGATCTTTAATGTGCTGAAAGGGGATATGAGTCTCGTGGGTCCCAGACCCGAACGTCCCTTCTTTGTAGAGAAGTTTAAGGAAGAGATTCCGCGATATATGATCAAGCACCAGGTTCGTCCGGGAATGACAGGATGGGCACAGATCAACGGTTACCGCGGCGATACCTCTATCCGCAAGCGGGTAGAGTATGATCTGTATTACATTGAGAACTGGACCATGGCGTTCGATATCAAGATATTGTTCCTGACATTATTCAAGGGCTTTATCAATAAGAATGCCTGCTAGAAAAGGAGCAAGAGATGGCAAAGCAGCAGTCACAGGGAACAAAACCGGCCGGCAAAAGGCTGACGCCGAAGCAGAGGGCAGCAAGAAAAAGAAGAAATATCATCATTTTTATTGTGGAATTGTTTATATTGGCAATTGTTGTAGTCGGCGCATGGGCCATTATCAGACTGACACGGGTAGAACACCATGACTTAAATATTGGAACCGTGGATGACATTGAGAGCGGCGGCGATGTAGACGTTGTCGTCAATAAGGACGTGTATGAAAATTATACGGAGCCGGAGAATCCGATGGCGCGTTATATGCAGGTTGCACTGTTCGGTCTGGATTCGCGGAAGAGAAAGCTTGGCGCGGAGGCCAGCCGTTCCGATACGATCATCATTGCATGTATTGATACACAGGAGAAGACGATCAAGCTTGTTTCCGTTTACCGTGATACCTATCTGAACCTGACAAACGGTTCCTACAATAAATGCAACGGCGCCTATGCTGCAGGCGGTGAGGCGCGCGCAATGACGATGCTGAATACGAATCTGGATCTGTATATTACGGATTATGTGACAGTCGGTTTTTGGGGGCTGATCGATGCGATCGATAAACTGGGCGGCGTCATGGTTGATGTGGCATCTAATGAAATCAGCTACTTAAATGATTATCAGATCAGTATGGTCGGAACAACGACCGACGGCCTGCATTATGACGCAGAGGCAAATGTAGATTATACGCCGGTTACGCAGAGCGGCTATCAGCGCTTAAACGGACTGCAGGCAGTGGCATACTGCCGTATCCGGTATGTCGGAAATGACTACGGAAGAACTGAGCGTCAGCGTAAGGTCATCGCGGCAATGATGGAAGCTGCAAAGAATATGAGTATCGAGGAGCTGACGGCAATCTTAAACAGTGATGTATTCGATGAATTTTCTACAAGCATTAAGCTTGATACGATTCTTTCGATGCTTGGGGATCTGGGTGAGTATGAGATCGTGGAGAGCTGCGGGTTCCCGGCGATGGATATGCTGCAGAGCGGTACGATCGGCAAGAAGGGAAGCTGTGTTATCCCGATGGATTTAACGGCAAATGTGACGAAGCTGCATGAGATTTTGTTTGGCACCGTCGATTATGAACCAAGTGAGACGGTGAGGGAGTACAGCCGTCAGATTCAGCAGGATACAGCTCAATATCTGAGACAGTAGAAAAGACAATGGGAATACAAAGGAGGATTCCATGGATCAGCGGAATCCTCTTTTTTTCAAATGGTTTTCGGGGGTATAGGTTGAAAAATAAGCTTGATAGCTTATTTTTCAACCGGCAATTTGAGTCAGAGCCTCAAATATGCCTTGATCGCAGTCGGAAATCTGAAATTTCCGACGCGTGTCATCGCAGTAAACTGCTCTGACATGGAGGATTAGTATGAGATCGGTTGATGTGATCATTCCAACTTATCGGCCGGATCAACGGCTTTTTAGAATATTAGAGCGGCTTCATGCGCAGACTTATCCGGTGCAGAGAATTATTTTGGTGAACACGGAGGAATCTTATTTAGAGGAGCTGATCTATGCCACAGGCGTTGCGCGTGCGTTTGACCTTGACCGATTATTTGAAAATGTAGAGCTGCGTCATATCAAAAAGCAGGAATTTGATCATGGCGGCACAAGACGGTTGGGCGTCTCCATGTCGGACGCAGATGTGTTTGTCTGTATGACGGACGACGCGCTCCCGGCAGATACCCATTTGATCGCAGAGCTTGTGTCCGGATTGACAAAGGACCGTGTGGCAGTATGCTATGCACGGCAGCTTGCAAGGAAACACAGCAGCGAGGCAGAACGGTTTGCAAGACAATTCAATTATCCGGAGCAGGCATGCGTGAAGTTTGAAACAGACCGGGAGAGGCTCGGCATAAAAACGTATTTCTGCTCGAATGTCTGCGCGGCGTATTGGAGAGAGGTTTACGAGGAATTAGGCGGATTTATCACGCATACGATTTTTAATGAAGATATGATCTTTGCGGCAGCAGCGGCAAAAAAAGGATACGGTATCGCTTACCAGCCGTCGGCGCGGGTCTACCATTCCCATCATTACACGGGCAGACAGCAGTTTAGGCGCAATTTTGATCTGGGCGTGTCGCAGGCGCTTCATCCGGAGGTGTTTGAAGGGCTTGTCTCTGAAGGGGAAGGCGTGCGTATGGTCAGGCAGACGGCGCTGCATCTGCTGAAGCAGGGGAAAGGATTACAGATTCCGGGGCTGGTTGTGGACAGTGCCTGTAAGTATGCGGGTTATCAAATGGGAAAGCATTATAAACTGCTTCCGCAGAAGCTGATACTTTCCTGTACGGGGAATCGTGAATTCTGGATACGGGAGCCTGTACAGACCGGTAAACGCAGCGATAGGGATAAAGCGGATTCAGATAGAGCGCATGGTATTTTATAGAACAGAAAAAGGAGCATGACAGCATTATGTGTGGAATTGTAGGTTATATCGGTACAAGACAGGCAGCGCCGATTATACTGGACGGTCTGGCAAAACTGGAGTATCGCGGTTATGACTCGGCAGGAATGGCGATTTATGACGGAAAGGAGATTCACATTACAAAATCCGTCGGGAGGCTGAAGGTGCTGGAGGAACTGACGCATGGCGGCGCGACAATGCCGGGAAAGATCGGTATCGGTCATACGCGCTGGGCAACACACGGCGCGCCGAATGATATCAATGCTCATCCGCACTATAATGCGGAGCATACGATTGCAGTCGTGCATAACGGCATCATCGAGAATTATCTCCAGTTAAAAAAGAAACTGACAGAAAGAGGATATGTGTTTGTTTCGGAGACGGATACGGAGATACTGGCGCAGATGCTGGATTATTATTATACCGGAAATCCGATTGAAACGATTGCGAAGGTGATGCACCGTGTAGAGGGGTCTTATGCGCTCGGCATTATTTTTGCGGACCATCCCGAGGAAGTATTCGCAGTACGCAAAGACAGTCCGCTCATTGTCGGACAGAGTGAAGACGGCTGTTTTATTGCATCGGATGTGCCGGCTGTCTTAAAGTATACGCGTCAGGTGTATTTCGTGGAAAATGAGGAGATTGTCAGACTCCGCGCAGATCATATGCATTTTTATAATGTGGATGTGGAGGAGATCGTCAAAACGCCCGTGACGATCGAGTGGGATGCCAATGCCGCCGAAAAAGCGGGATATGAGCATTTTATGCTCAAGGAGATGTATGAGCAGCCGAAGACGGTCAGGGAGACGTTGTCCCCGAGACTGCGCGACCATGATATTGTCATTGATGAGCTGCAGATGAGCGCTGAGGATATCCGTGCCGTCCGTAAGTTTCATATTGTTGCATGCGGCTCGGCTTACCACGCAGGCGTTACTGCGAAATACGTGATTGAGGGGCTTGCGCGTATTCCGGTTGAAGTGGACCTGGCGTCCGAATTTCGTTACCGGAATCCGATCCTGGAAGAGGGAGCCATGGTCATTGTGGTCAGCCAGTCGGGAGAGACCGCAGATACGCTGGCAGCGCTTCGGGAAGCAAAAAAGCGCGGCTTTCCGGTACTCGGAATTGTCAATGTAGTAGGAAGCTCTATTGCAAGGGAAGCAGACCGCGTTATGTATACATGGGCGGGACCTGAGATTGCTGTTGCGACAACAAAAGCTTACAGTGCGCAGTTGATCGCGTTTTACCTGCTGGCGCTGAAGTTTGCAAAGATCAGAGAGCAGATTACCGAAAAAGCGTTTCAGAGCATGCTGGAGGAGTTGCAGAAGCTTCCGAATCAGATTGAACTGCTTCTGAATAATAAAGAGAAAATCCAAAAATTCGCAAACCGGTATCTGGCAGCAAGGGATGTCTTTTTTATCGGACGCGGGATTGACTACGCCATTTCTCTGGAAGGCTCCCTGAAGTTAAAGGAGATTTCTTATGTACACTCCGAGGCATATGCGGCGGGTGAGCTAAAGCATGGGACAATTTCTTTGATAGAGGAGGGTACGCTTGTGGCGGCTGTATCGACGCAGCCCGATCTGTATCAAAAAACGATATCTAATATGGTGGAGGTCAAAGCGCGTGGGGCGTTCGTGCTTGCCGTGACAAATGAGGATAACAGGGAGATTGAGCGCGCCGCGGATTATGTAGTCTATATTCCAAGTACGAATCCGTTTTTTGCAAATTCGCTTGCGATCATCCCATTACAGCTGTTTGGCTATTATGTTGCGGTCGGAAAAGGCTGTGATGTCGATAAGCCGCGGAATCTGGCGAAATCAGTGACGGTGGAATAAAAGATCATTTTTCACAAATTAAATTTTTTTTCATCACAGATTCTTCACAAATGGACTCTATACTGATCTCATCGAAGGGGGAAAATAAAAAGAAAAGAGGTCATGATGATGTCAGAATTTATGAATGGTTCGGAACATGAAAACAATAATGAGCAGCAGTCTGACGGCATCACGCCGTTAGATCTGACAAACGGAAACGAAGGAATGCCGCAAGGGATGAATGCGGCGGCGGATGCCGTACAGGAACATGGAAACGGGAATGCATCGGAGCATATAGCGCCAGATATGGCAGAGAGGAACAGCGCAGATCATGCGGCACAGTCAGACGCGGGGCAGGGAAACGGTATGCCGGATCAGGCGCAGACAGCGGGCGCCGCAGCGGTCTCACCGGACGGGACCTATCGCTATTCCTACCGGCAGGCAAATGATAATATGCAGGGTGCTTATGCGGCTGACCAGATAGGTTGTGCTTACACGACAAACGGCCAGTATGCGCATTATCAGATGCATCATGACGGGGTACAGCCGAATGCAGGATTTGATAAAAAAGCAATGAAGGCTCAGAAAAAAGCGCAGAAAAAGCAGATGAGAGCCGCAAAGAAGCAGGAGCGAAGGGCGAAGGGCAGATATCCGCTCGGTATGCGGATGGCATCGGCGCTGCTGTGCGGCGTATTGTTCGCAGGCGCAGCATACGGAACCTGTTACGGCATTGAACAGCTGACCGGTACAAAGCTGATCGTGAACGGCAGGAACGGCTATACGCAGGTTGCATCGACACCGAATGTGAACGGTCCGGCGCTTTCGGTACCGCAGACAACGCAGGACAGCGGTGTGATCACAACGGATACGGCGGGAAATACGGAGCAGGGAATGGACATCAGGGCGGTTGCAAAGAGTGTACAGCCGGCCGTTGTGACGATCACAAATTTTTATACGCAGACCATTGATTATTGGATGTATCAATATGAGCAGGAGGGAGAAGGCGGCGGCTCCGGCATCATTGTCGGGCAGAACGATGACGAGCTCCTGATCTGCACAAACTATCATGTCATTGACAAGGCGCATGATCTGCAGGTGACGTTTATTGATGATACAACCGTTGATGCGGTTGTGAAAGGAACGGACGCCGGAAATGATCTTGCAGTGATCGCGATTCCGTTAAAGGATATCAGTGAGGAGACACTGTCACAGATTGCGATTGCAAGGCTTGGTGATTCCAATCAGCTGGAAGTGGGAGAGGAAGTCATTGCGATCGGCAATGCGTTAGGCTACGGGCAGTCTGTGACAAACGGCATTATCAGTGCACTTGACAGAAAACTGGAGGACTATGAGAGCCCGATGATTCAGACCAATGCGGCAATCAACCCCGGTAATTCGGGCGGCGCCCTTGTCAATGCGCGCGGAGAAGTCGTCGGAATCCCTTCTGCAAAAATCGGAGGGTCTGCGGTGGAGGGAATGGGCTATGCGATTCCGATTTCTGTCGCGGAACCGATTCTGCGTGATCTGATGACGCGTGAGACTAAGACCATGGTGGCGGAAGAAGAACGCGGCTATCTAGGCGTTACGGTCGTGGATGTGGATGAGCAGGGAATCCAGCTTTATAATATGCCGAGAGGCGTATATATCTATGAGATCAGCGAAGGTCAGGCAGCGGATCGCGCGGGACTGCGGCGCGGTGACATTATTACAGCCTTAAACGGCACGAAGATCGAAGATAAAGTAGCGCTCGTCGACGAACTGAAATATTATTCGGCAGGGACGACGGTCACATTGACGGTGTGCAGAATTGCGAACGATTATGAGAGCGAAGAAGTACAGGTTGTGCTCGGAGAAGCAGTTACGGAATAGGTGAAGAAAACTTCCGGCCGGATTATGAGCTGCGGACAGCATATCAGCATATTTGAGGACTCTTCCAAAGAATTTATGAGAATGTTCTTTGGAAGGGTCTTTTGCGTCAGGGTTGACGGGAAAAGAGTTCTGTTATAACATTTCTGTTATAGCATGATAGAAAGAAATATGATGTTGAAATAATGACCGGTGGTGACCTTTATGGGTAATAAAAAGGATGTTTCCCGCGGCGCTTTTTTTGCTTTTTCCATGATGGTTTATTTACTTTCTGCAGTATTGCCATGTCTGCTGCTGACGGGCTGCCAAAATACGGAGGATGGTAAAGAGGTCGTTGATGAAGTGTCGTCTTCCCCGCAGCAGCCCGATGAGAATGAAGAAACGGTCCCGGTTTACTCAGAAGCGGATGACCGGGCGGCGGCGGACTACTTAAAAGAGCAGTATGGTATTTTTGCCGACGGGAATGTGCCGAAAGTTATTCTGGACACCGATATGGCTTATTTGGGTGACGACGCAATGTGCCTGAGTATCTTAGCAGCCGCGGACGATCTGGGTCTCATCGATCTGCTCGGCGTGACGATTACGGGAGGAAACAGCTTTGTGGCGGTTGGCGCGAATGCGGCGCTCAATCAGCTGGAGTATTTTGAAAGAGAGGATATTCCCGTTTATCTGGGTACGGATGTTCCGGTATCAGGCTTCCGGAATCTGGAAGAGCAGGAACAGATCGTCGGCAGCATTGACCGATGGGGGGCCATGTGGCATTTGGACGATTATATTGCACCGGAGAATTATCATGATCTGGGTTCTTATTATGAACGGAAGTGGGGGTATTCGGAGACGGAAGCGCAGGAACAGGGCGCGGCAGAGTTTATGATCGAACAGGCGGCACAGTATCCGGGCGAGGTGATGATCCTGTCAATCGGCGCAGCTACGAATATTGCGGCGGCATGCATGCAGGATGACGATTTCGCCGGAAATACAGCGGGCATTATCTACATGGGGACGATTGTAAACGGGGAAGGCAGTTATACACCCTATGCTGATTTCAATGTTTTTTATGATGCGGAGGCGTTTCAGATCTGCCTGACCAGCGGATTCCCTTCGCAGATAGTGATCCCTCATGACGCGGCGGAATCGGTTATTCTGGACAAGTCGGTTTTTGACCGGATGAATGACAAGAGCCGCACACTGATCTCACAAATGTGGCTGGAGAATCAATACGGCCTGTATCGGCGCTCACCAAACCGGACAGCAGGGTGTACGGATGCGGCGGCAGCGGTCATCTTATTGAATCCGGCAGCGGCACGGATACAGGAGGAGCGTTATGCTGCAATCAATACCGATCCGTATTCGGCGGAATACGGAAGAACCAATACGTGGGAGGAGCAGCCGGCAGGGACGGAACCGGGACTGGCGGTCTTTGTTTTGGAAATGGATACGAAGCTGTACTGGGATTTTGTCACGGACCTGATCTGCCATATACAGGGCTGACTGTAAAGAAATAGCGATAGTTCAGCCTTACGGCTGAAACGTGACAGGAAATACCAGTTGTTTTATAAAAACTTCACTTGTTCAGAGGGAAGATATGTTTTATACTGTATGTGGCGGTGAAGCATGCTTTGCCGCCGCATAGTTATTTGATAACGGGGAGTGAAAAAATGTCTGACAGTACAAACCATAACAATGAGTATGAAGATGTGTGTATGCTGTGCAGGAGGCCGGAGAGCAAGGCGGGGAGAATGTTTCATCTTCCCAACAATATCTGCATCTGCGACGACTGCATGCATAGCACGATGGATTCTGTTGCAGAAATGGAAAAACGGGGGTTATTTCATTCTGATCTCATGAATCAGATGAATAATCCATATTTTGCCTCTTTTATGATGGACGCTATGAGTGCAAAGGCAATGGAAGAGGATACATCGAAGAAGAATGAAAAAAGAACGGGCGTTACGGATAAGGCGGAAGCAGATGCGGGAAGTGATTCTGTCACGCCTGAAAATGCTGATGTGAAAGAAGGCAGCGCTGCTGCGCCGGCCGGCGGGGATAACGCAGGCAAAAAAGCGGAGAAGGCGGATAGCGGAGCGGCCGGCGGAAAAGCGGAGAAGGCAGATCGTGGTGCGGTCGGAGAGAATGCTCCTGCAAAGGCAGACAGTCCTGGACAGGCAGAGAATGGGCAGAAATCAAATAGAAATTTAACTTCTGACAATATTGACCTTGGGAAGCAGATTAACAGCCGCGGCTTTTTCCCGAATATCCAGTTTGTGAATCTTGCCGATCTGCAGGGTGAGGGTATTCCGTACCGCCAGAAGGTGAAGAAGCGCAAGAAATCGGAAAAGCCGGAACCGGTCTTAAACTTAAAGGATATACCGGCGCCGCATAAGATCCGTGAGAAACTGGACGAGTATGTGATCGGCCAGGAACAGGCCAAAAAGATCATTTCCGTGGCGGTATATAATCACTATAAGCGTGTTGCGACGAATACGATGGATGATATCGAGATCGAGAAATCCAATATTCTGATGATCGGACCAACCGGATGCGGAAAGACTTATCTGGTGAAAACGCTTGCGCGCCTTTTGGATGTGCCCCTTGCCATTGCCGATGCGACTTCCCTGACGGAAGCCGGTTATATCGGAGACGACATTGAGAGTGTGATTTCGAAGCTGCTGGCGGCGGCGGACAACGACGTGGATAAGGCGGAGCGCGGAATTGTCTTTATTGATGAGATTGATAAGATAGCAAAGAAAAAGGAGACGACCTCCCGCGATGTCAGCGGAGAGTCGGTACAGCAGGGTATGCTGAAGCTTTTGGAGGGCGCGGAGGTCGAGGTTCCGGTCGGTGCGAACAGCAAAAACGCAATGGTGCCGCTCGCAACTGTGAACACCCGCAATATCCTGTTTATCTGCGGAGGCGCATTCCCCGATCTGGACGAGATCATAAAACAGCGCCTGCGCAAGCAGACCTCCATTGGTTTTAATGCGGAACTGAAAGATAAGTATGATAAAGAGCGCAGTCTGTTAGAAAAAGTAACGGTCGAGGATTTGCGTCAGTTTGGTCTGATTCCCGAGTTTATCGGGCGTCTGCCGGTTCTCTGCACAATGAAAGGCTTAAATAGGGATGATATGATTCAAATTTTAAGCGAGCCGAAGAATGCGGTTTTGAAGCAGTACCAGAAGCTTCTGGAGCTGGATGAGGTCAAGCTTGATTTTGATCAAAGTGCGCTTGAAGCGATTGCGGATAAAGCAATGGAGCGGGATACCGGCGCGCGTGCGCTGCGCGCGATCATCGAGGAATTTATGCTTGATATCATGTATGAGGTACCCAAAGACGATAATATCGGTCATGTGGTGATCACGCGTGATTATATCGAGGGGAAGGCAAGCCCGATCATTGAGATCAGAAGCAACATGCCGACGGCGCTGCTTCCGCCGCCAATGCCGGCAGCGGAGATTTCAAGCGCTGCGGGACAGTAAAAAGCGGGCAGAGAGGGAAAGATACTGTGAAGAGAGCATGTTTATCAGGGATGGCGGCATTACTGCTATTTGCACTATCCGCTTGTCAAGCTGCGGATAAAGAACCACAGGACCCCGAAACGATTGTAATTCATGAGCCGACAGCGGATGAATTGACAGAACCGGATTCTGTGACAGACGAGGATGCTTTGACAGAACCGGTGCAGACTTATCAGGATGTTTATTATCAGGCAGTGGCAGACAGCATTGGGGATGTGAGGGTCTATTCCCTGGTTTATCTGGATGAGGATGAGATTCCTGAGCTTGTCATGCTGAACAGGGAGCTTGATCTCTATTCCATTTATACGGTCAGGGACGACGGGCTGTTCTGCATGGTGGATTCTGTGGCGGCAGTCGAGCTGGTTTACTATGAGCACACAGGCATGTTTCACGAGTTTTGGAGATTTAACGGCGGCGGCGATGAGGGAGATTACGGGCGCTTTTTCTGGCGTGTTTCCGCTGATGAAACGATCACGGAGGAAACGCCGTGCCTGATGCAGGATGAATATCATGCGTTATATACGCAGGATGGTGTTCCGACCGGAAACGGTGACTATACCTATATTTATCAGGGAGAGCACGTGGATGAGCAGACGTATCAGGAACTGCTTAGCGGTTTCGGGGTGGCGGACGACGGCGGCAGGTCTTTCACTGAAAATGCAGTCGGAAAAGAAGAGATGCTTGCGCTTTTAAGCAAGTGAAAAGAAGAGATGCCTGAGCTTTTAAGCCGGTGAAAAGAAGAAATGCTTGCGCTTTTAAGTTAGTGAAAAGAAGAGATGCCTGTGTTATTTAGCCGGTGAATTGTCAAAAAGAAAAGAGTACCTGCATATGCTGACATAAAAGGCATATGCAGGTATTTTTATGGCATACGGAGAGATTCCTTTTGCATACGGGCTGATGCAGGATGCGCCTGCTGTCGGACTGCCCGGAGGAGCTGGTTTTGCGTTCGATCCGAACGCGCTTGCGGAAAGCGGGATTCTGGAAGTTCAGGGAGAGCCGCTGTCTTTGACCGGGCGCGGCGTCCTGGTGGGATTTGTGGATACCGGGATACGGTATGAACTCGACGTGTTCAAAAGAAGCGATGGTGCGACGCGCATTTTATCGATCTGGGATCAGGAAGCGGACCGCATTTACACGGAGGAGGAGATCAACCAAGCGCTGTTAAGCGAAAATCCAAGGAGTATTGTGCCGGAAACGGATGAAATCGGGCATGGAACGGCGATGGCGAGCGTGGCGGCGGGCAGCCGGGTGGATGAAGGAAGGAGTTATATCGGGGCTGCTCCCGACAGCAGGCTTCTGGTTGTCAAGCTGCGGCAGGCACCAAGAGAAGTGCGTGAATATTATCTGGTGGCGGACAGTGCGGTCTGCTACAGTGAGCAGGATATCAGTGCAGGGCTGAGGTATTTGGACGAGGAGGCGGAACGCTTTGGTCTTCCGCTTGTGATTTGTTTCGGAATGGGAACCAATCTTGCATCCCATACAGGGACCTCCACGCTGGAGCGCACGATCAACAGCATTGCGGTGAAGCTGGGAAGGGCGGTTGTCATCTGTAACGGAAATGAGGGAAATAAGCAGCATCATTTCATGGGGTGTTTTAACCGCAATATGTTCCAGGGTGAGCCCGGCAGTACGCTGCGGAGGGATGTGGAAATCCGCGTTTCTGAGGGGGTTCAGGGATTTACCTTAAACGTATGGGGAACGCAGCCGTACCAGTATCAGTTTTCCATCCGAAGCCCCGGCGGCGAGACCGTGCGCGATATCCGCATGAACACCGATGAGACGGCGACCTATCGTTTTGTCTACGACAAGACCATTCTGTATCTGGATGCACAGAGAGTGGAGACAGGGAGCGGTGCCCAGCTGTTGTTCGTGCGCTTTGTCTCACCGTCTCCGGGCATCTGGACGCTGACTGTGACAGAGGAGGAACGGGCAAATTATGCGCTGTTCCATGCATGGCTTCCCATTGAGGAGTTTCTGTCGGCGCCTGTCACGTTTTTAGAGCCAAGCCCGTATATTACGCTGACCGACCCTGCGGCGGCGGGGGATGCGATCAGCGTTTCAACCTATGACGACTTAAATAACAGTTTTTATCCAGAGTCGGGCAGAGGGTATACGCGCGACGGGAGAGTGAAGCCCGATCTTGCCGCGCCGGGCGTAAATGTTTCGACTGCTATTGGCAAGCGGAGCGGTTCAAGCATTTCTGCGGCAGTTACGGGGGGCGCTGTCGCCCAGTTTATGCAATGGGCGATCACGGAGAATCATCTGCCGCTGGTCAATTCCCTCAATGTCAGGAATTATCTGGTACGCGGCGCGACACGTGATCTGGATATTGTTTATCCAAGCCGGGAATGGGGATATGGTCGATTATCCATATCGGGTGTTTTTGAAAGTATGGCGGAACTGTAACTGGGAAGTGCTGTGTATCATGATGGAAGATGGGCGTTTTCCTAAATGAAAAGTGGCCTTGTGCGGTTCGACAAAACCGAACTGTACAAGGCTTTCTTTATTCAATAAGTATATTAAAATAATGCTAATATAGATTTGGTAAATATAAAACAAGTAAATCGTATTTGACTAAAACACAATAACGTGATATAGTATAGTTATACTGAATGGAGGTGGAATTATGTTCGTCGGAAGAGAGCGTGAATTAGCATCCCTAAATAGACTATATCTATCTGATAAATTCGAGTTTGCAGTCATCTATGGTCGCCGCCGTGTGGGAAAAACTGCGCTCATCAACCGGTTTATCAGTGATAAAAAGGCAATTTATTTTATGGGAGTAGAGAGTAATGCAAAACAAAATCTGGAGAATCTTAGCAAAAATATCATAGAATTTGAAACGGGTATTCAGGCTGAGACGGCGTTTGCTTCGTTTCAGGCCGCGTTAGAATATGTTTTTAAGCTGGCGGAAAAAGGCCGTTTGATTTTAGCCATTGATGAGTACCCATATGTAGCCCGCTCCTCCAAGAGCCTTGCTTCTACCTTGCAGCTTCTGATTGATAAATATAAAGACCGTTCTAAATTGATGTTGATTCTATGCGGATCTTCGATGTCTTATATAGAAGACCATGTACTGGCATATAAAGCACCACTTTATGGCAGGAGGACATCGCAGATGAAAATAATGCCCTTTGATTTTGCAGAAACCTGTAGGTGCGTTCAAAATTTTACCGACGAAAACAAAGCTCTGGTCTACGGCATGGTGGGAGGAACACCTCAGTATTTATTGCAAATGGATGACAGACTGAGCATTGAGGAAAACATAAAGAATACATTTCTAAACCCTGCATCTTCGCTTTTTGAAGAACCTGAAAATCTATTGAAGCAGGAGGTACGGGAACCTGCGCTTTATAATGCCATTATTACGGCCATTGCAAATGGTGCTTCCCGCATGTCGGAAATCTCTACAAAAGTTGGTGAGGATACCAGTGTTTGCGCCACTTATTTGAAAAACTTAATGGCATTGGGGGTGGTTCAAAAGGAAGCGCCTTATGGTGAAAAGGCATCTCGAAAATCAATTTACAGTATTGATGATAATATGTTTCGATTTTGGTACCGGTTTGTGCCGGAGAATCATTCAATGATTGGGCGTGGAGCGGCAGATTTAGCTTATAAACGGATTGCACCATATCTATCGGACTATATGGGAAAAGTATTTGAGGAGATATGTAAGCAGTATCTTTGGAGGTTATTACTAAGCGGCGAATCCCCCGTTCAGTTCAAGGAACTGGGACGTTGGTGGGGGGCTGATCCATTTACCCGCAGTCAAACAGAGATTGACATAATGGGTGAACAGGATAAGGATACTGCGTTATTTGGTGAGTGTAAATGGACAAATGAAAAGGTAGATGTAGGTGTTTTAGAAACACTGATAAGGCGGAGTAAGATATTCCATTATAGTAAAATACATCTGTATTTATTTTCAAAAAATGGATTTACAAAGGGGTGTGTGGAAGCTGCCGATCATATGGAAAATGTGACGCTGGTACAGTACAAAGGGCTTTTAGAGAAGATGACAGAATGATAGATCATGGGAAAAGACTTTTTTGGTCAAAGTGCCTGGTCGGGCGGGACAGGTGGAGTAAAATAACGGCGTTAATATGGCACTTGTGTCATATTAACGCCGTTATTAGAAAGTGACGATGTCATTGTCGATGTCAGAACTGCGTAAATACTGGGGTTTTCATCATATAGAAAAATGACGGTGATTATGACACGAAGGTTAGATTGCGACGATGTAAGAGTTGGCTGCCGACGATGCAAGAGTTGGCTGCCGGCGATGCAAAAGCCAGCCGATACATTTCCTTTGATCAGAGTTCAGATAATATTGAAATTTTCTGCATATTTATACTGAATTTTTCATCATACCATTATTGCACATTGCGTATAGAAAAAAGGCGCTAACCTTTCGATTAGTGCCTTCTTTTTAACTTACCTTACAAAAGAAGCTTTATACCGTGATCCATGTGCCCGCTTTTCCCTTAACAGCATCTGCCACTTTGCTAAGGGAGGTGATCAGAACGCTTCCGTCTTTTACCTGATCGAGATAGGTGATCGCCGCCTCGATCTTTGGAAGCATATCGCCTTTGCCAAACTGGTTTTCTGCAAGCAGATTTTTCGCTTCGCCGACTGTCATGGAAGAAATGGGGCTCTGATCTTCTTTTTTATAATTGCGGTATACTTCATCAACGCTTGTTAGAATGATGAGCATATCAGATTTCAGCTTTGCGGCGAGAAGCCCTGCAATGCTGTCTTTTTCAATGACGGCAGAAGCGCCCTTTAAGGCGTGCTGCTGTTCAATGACGGGGATACCGCCGCCGCCGCAGGCAATGACGATCTGTCCTGCATCTGCAAGCGTGCGGATCGCGTCGATCTCTACAATATCAATCGGCTTTGGCGCGGCGACAACCCTGCGGAAGCCGCTGCCCGGCTGACCGATGACATAATTTCCTTTTTTGGTCTCTGCTTCGGCCTCTTCGGCGGACATCACGCGCCCGATCACTTTATCAGGTTCATAAAAAGCCTCGTCATAAGGATCGACCGTGACCTGTGTGAGGATAGTGCTGACAGGTGTGGAAATGCCGCGGCCTAGGAGCTGTGCGCGCAGCGCATTCTGAATATCATAACCGACATAGCCCTGGCTCATGGCGGAGCAGACACACATCGGCGCGGGCGTATAATCTGCGTAGATGCGGTGCAGCTCGCTCATTGCCTTATGGATCATGCTGACCTGCGGACCGTTGCTGTGTGTGATCGTAAGCTGATAATCTGCTTCGATCAAGTCGGCAAGTGCGGCAGCCGTTACTTTAACGGCAGACTGCTGTGCTGTCGTATTATATCCGAGCGCTTCATGCCCGAGAGAAACTACTACTCTTTTTTTATTCATATAAGTCTGTCCCTTTCGTGTTGTGTGGTAAAAACATAGGGAAACGCTGATGATACAAGCGCTTCTTAAAAATCAGTATAACAAATTCCGAGAGGATTGTATAGTCAAACGTGCTCATTCATGCGGGTATGATGTAACAGATGTAACAATTCAGCCTTCGGCTTTCATGTCACAGTATGATCCGCCCGTTTTGCCGGCTGTGGCTGAACGGATATTCAGGATTCCGAGAACAGACGCTGCGTCCGGTGATAGACATGGAAAAATGCCGGAATGAGAAAGAGATCGGCAAAGATCCATGCCGCAGGGCTTGCAAATCCGACCGCGTAAAAGCCGAAAACAGGGACGATGAGAAACCCGACGAGGGCGCGTGCCGCCATTTCGCAGACGCCTGCCAACATCGCAAAACGGGAATAACCCATTCCCTGAATTAAGAAACGTACGATATTGACAAGCGCAAGCGGAAAGTAAAACAGTCCGTTAGTGCACAGAAAGCGGTATGCCATCGTAATAATCCCGGTATCTTCGGCGTGCAGGAACAAGAGAAGCAGATATTTCCCGAATAAAAAAACAAACAGCAGGGCGATGACGGAGTAGGCTGCTCCTAAGATCGTGCAGGCTTTTAATCCTTCCCGGATGCGGTCCGTTTTTTTCGCACCGATGTTCTGACCGCCGTAGGTTGCCATCGTAGAACCTAACGCGTCAAACGGGCAGACTAAAAAATTACCGATGCGGTTGCCTGCCGTAACGGCGGCGACCGCAGTCGTACCAAGATCGTTGACTGCCGTCTGTAAGATGACGGAACCGATCGCTGTGATCGAATACTGCAGTCCCATCGGGATTCCCATGTTGCAGAGAATCTTTCCACAGTGCGCGTCATAGAACAGCTCATGTTTGCTTTCGGGGCGAAGAATTGGGAATTTGCGTACCATAAAGATCAGGCATGCCACGCCGGACACAAGCTGGGAAATGACGGTTGCATAGGCAGCGCCTGCCACATTTAAGTCGAACACCAGAATAAAGAGCAGATCCAGCCCGATATTCAGAACGGACGAGAGAACAAGAAAAATAACGGGCGTTTTGCTATCGCCGAGTGAACGGATGATGCCGGAGAGCATGTTATACAAATAGATGACCGGTATGCCGAGAAAGATGATGAAAATATAGGCATAGGCCTGCTCGAATATATCGTCAGGCGTTCGCATGAGTGTCAGGATCTGCCTGCAGAACAGGGATACGACCACAGTCATGACAACGGAAAATGCAAGCGAGAGCCATGCGCCGTTCCAGACCATTTTGCGCATGCCGGCATAGTCGCCGGCGCCAAAACGCTGTGCAACGGGGATGGAAAAACCGCTGCAGATGCCGATGCAGAACCCGATGATCAAAAAGTTGATCGAACCCGTGGAGCCGACTGCGGCAAGCGCGTCCGCATCGATGCACTTGCCGACAATGATCGTGTCTACCAGTCCGTAGACCTGCTGAAACAGCATGCCGAATAAAAGCGGGATGGAAAAGCCTAAGATGAGGGACATCGGTTTCCCATGTGTTAAGTCCTTTGTCATTGTTTTGCGGCTCCTGCCTGCGCCGGGCGTAAGAGCCCCGTTTAGATCTGCCATGATGTGTGCCTTTCTGCCTGTTTGTGCTGATTTTTTGGTTATTTTATAAGATGAGAAAGCCAAAGCTTTGCAGTCATTTGAAATATCTCTATGACACTATAGCAGAAATGGATAAAAGCTCAAGGGGGAAAATGAAAAAAATGATACGGCCGGCTCAAAAATTTTCTTGCGAAAAAGGAAGATAGCAGTATAATAAAAGCGTATTTGTGTAAATCAAGCAGATGCAAAGATGTATATTCTCATAAAGAAAGAAGACCATGATATGAAAAAAATGATGAAGTGCTTGTCTGATAAACGGGATTTGGTGTTGTGGTCTGTGATTGTCTGCATAGGATTTGTCTATTTCTTTCTCCTGGGAGAGCGCGGGTATTATATGACACCTGACTCGAATTCCTATATTTTTCAGAGCTATGAAAGAGAACCTTTCTATCCGGTTGTGATTCAGCTGTGTAAAATGATATGCGGTGAACGGTATTTTCTGTATGCCGTGGTTTTGCTGCAGGCGATAACGGCGTTTGGCGCCTGCCTGTTTGCGACGCGGAAACTACAGCGATACATGCGGCTGAACAGGATGGAGCTGCTCATGTGCTTTCTCCTGCTGCTGTTTCCGTTTGGGCTTGATTCGATGTGGTCGCAGCCCAGGGTAAATTTTGCACATATGATCATGACAGATTGTTTTTCTTATGCTTTTTTCTATTTCTTTACCGGGGAGATGCTCAGCTATTTACAGGATGGGAAAAAAAGCGCTTATCTGTGGATGGCAGCGATTGTATCTGTGATGGTGATAAACAGAAATCAAATGGCGATTCTGTATGTAAATATCGCTTTTTTGGCGGTCGTTCTAAACTGCTTCTGGTCAAAGAAAAAGGAGTGGGGAAGATGTCTGCGGGAACTCGCACTGATTGTGACTGCGTTCATTCTGACGATGGTTCTGACACTTGGATATTGTTATGTGAAATGGGGGTATTTTTCAAAATCTTCGGAGAATAGTTTTACATTTGTAACGAATCTGCTTTATGCGGCAGATGCGGAGGACGCCGAATTGTTTGAGGATGAGGAGGCGGGGGCAGTATTCACGCAGCTTTATGACCAGATTGATGAGGCGGGGTGGACATACCGGTATGCGGGTGAAGGCGCGCTTGCGGCCAGCGATTACATGATCGCATGCCATGATCCGATCAAAAGCCGCATTCTCCGGCCTTTCTTTCAGGATTACGTGTCGCAGCTTGGTATGGAGCCGATGTCGTTTGAGAGTGACCGGATAAAGAAAGCCGTTATGGAAGAAATCAAACGGGTCCTGCTGAAAGAGCATTTCGGCGACTGGCTTTTTCATGCACTGGGCATGATGCCGCGCGGGCTGATCTACAGTGTCATACCGGTTATTGTTCCGGGAACCTATCCGGCGGCGGCTGCAGCCGCACTGGCTGTCTGGATCGCGTTTTTTGCGGGACTGGTCTATCTTTTATTAAGTAAAAAGACTGCCGGGCAGGCGAGGGTTCTTCCGGTGTTCGCAGTGAGTATTGCAGGATTTATGATAATGAATGTGGCAGCCCTCAGTCTGGTTATTTTCGTCATGTACCGCTATCTGAATTATACGCAGGGGCTTTTCTGGATTGTGTTTTATCTGATATTTCGTGAAATTTATAGGAGAAGGATACGGGGAAAGAAGGATTACATTTTATCGCATACAAAAGGATAAAAACACTTAGTGTAAAATAAAGTGCAGGAACCCAATAGAATCCATGGGTTCCTGCACTTTGTCGGTTCTGACCGTTTCCGCCGGTATGCTTTACGGTTCATCGCATACATAAATCCAGCCGCCGATCCATGATCTGGTAGATGTGTTATAGAGCCGCTTGTATCGTTTGCCGTTTTCCGACTTGTAAATCCAGATCAGGTTGTCAGACAGGGGCGCGATGGAGCTCTCTGCAGCGCGCGCATATCCGGCAGGAGAGGAACAGGGCTCCGCGGCAGATACGGGACCTGCCGGCAGCAAAAAGCTGACGGCGCAGGATATGACAGCGGCGGCACATAAGGTTTTCAGTTTAGTTTTCATTGATCACATCTCCTTCTTGATTATATATGATTATCCCTTTGGGATAATATTCGAGGGAAGCTGCGGTTCCCCAATAACTGCCATTGATATAGATTTCATAATCGGAAGAATCAAGCTTGACCGCATAGGTGTTGTCCTTGGTAGGAACCGTATAGTTCTGTTCGATTTCCGGCGGAAGATAATGCGCTTCTAATATGAAGCAGTAAGACAGGAGATAAATGCCCGCCACGGAAAGCACCATGACAATACCGGAGCCTAGCTTATGCCAAATGTCGGAAGCCTGCAGGAGCATGATCATGCGCCGCTTTAAGTCCGTCTCTTTGGACTGCACAAAAAAACAGCCGTTCCTGATGATAAAACACGGAGTAGACGAAGCTAGACTGAGAGCGTTTTTTCTGATGGCTAACAGACATTCCGCATATTCTTCTTTGAGCTCCGGCTTACCGCGCGTGATCTTTTTGTCAATATGCATTTCCAGCAGCGTATTCGTCTGCCGGTAGAGCAGGGCGCATGCGGGATTCCACCAGTAAAAAATGGACAGGAGGCGCATGGCTCCCTTGATCAGGAAATCATGATGGAAATAATGCATTGCTTCGTGGGATAGAACGTAATAGCGCTGACCGGGGGTGAGCGTTAAACAGTCCGGAAGGAGGATGCAGGGGGTTCTGAGACCGAAGAGGAGCGGAATATTAAGATCCGGCAGTTCGATCACATGGAAACGGTTTTTCCTGCCGTGCTGCCTGCATATGGCATCCAGTGCAGTCTGATAGTCCGGATCGTCCGTCTTGTCCTGCCCGTATTTTAAGATATAATCCCTTGTACGCCGGTAATCGTGGATGTAGAGAGTAAGATGAACCACAATGCCGGCTGCCCACAGGAGCTCAAAGACGTTCCACAAGGAGAGGCGGACTGTAAAAAACGGAATCCATTTCATACGAAAAAAGGAGACAGCCCTTGAAAACAGCTGAGGCATATTAACATTTTGGGAAAACGGTAATTCCAGCGGAACGAGAAGGCGGAACACGGTCAGGCAGACTAAGAGCGTCAGCACCTGATATCCAACGCGCGCCATGGTCTTTCCGTGAAGAAAAAGTAAGGCGGTCAGACCGGCAAGGATATTACTGGCCAGCAGGGCCATAAGAACGGTTGAAAACGTAAAATCCGGCATAACGCCTCCTCATCTTTTGAATATGGGCATAACAACAAAGCCCATGGCTGAGCTGCTACAGATTTCTTCTGCCTAACGTGTGGTCCTGGCAGAGCAATCGTTGTTTATCTGTTATTTCTCTTTGGAAGAATTACGGCTCTTTTCCTTATATTCCTGGAGCAGTTTTTCCAATTCACCGATCTCTTCCATCACCTGTCCGGGATTGTCATTGGCCTCCACCATGGCGCTCATCAGGGACTGACCGGATACCAGCTTACTGAAATGGATATAGTCGTCCTGAAACATTTTCCGAATGGTATCCGGGGCGGATTCGGTTACCCGGAACCGTCTGGAAAAAATGTTCCCATCCATCGTGATGTCCGCCACCTCGATCAGCTTGAATTTCAGCAGCTTGCGGATGACCGGCTGGACAATGTTGGATGTGAACTGCGGACGGAGCTTGAGAATCTGGGATACGTTCAAAGGCTCTTCCGAATGTAAGATCATATCCAGAATATCATATTCTTTTGCGTTCAAGTATTTTGTCATAATGGATTCTCCTGATTTTGGTTACATTTTATATATTCTACAATAATAAGTTTAGAAAATCAATGTGTATCAACGTGAATATAAAGAATTATAGTATTTATATAAGATTATTTAGATAATGTAATATTGTATCGCAAATTGACAAATTATGGGGATAAGATATAATTTAGAAGAAAATGGATAAAAGAGCTGGCCGAATAATAAATGTAATGGTTGTAGTTTGACTGCAGCTTGCGGTTTGCCTTGGTGAGAACAAATTTTCAACTTAAGTTTGGTCTGTTTTCTATTATGATTACTGTAAGGAGTTTATGATTGAACTAAATGGGATTATGAGGCAGAAGGGGTAAAAATGAAACTTAAGTTATGCGTGACAGGGATTATCAGAAAGTGGAAGGCTGTTTCTGCTATAGTAATTGCATTGCAAGGTCTTTTTCCCCTTTATATCTTGTCAAATGCGCAGGAAACTGGGCAAATGCAGGATACGGGAATTGTAGTGGTAATGGACAGCAGTAAGTCGATGGAAGATGTTGACCGTAACCATCTTGTTTTTGATTTTATTAAGGCTTTGTCTGCTTCTATGCCGAAGCATTACAGTATGGGTTTTGTTTCTTATCAAAATGCGGTGTGTAACATGATTCCCATGGGAAGCAGCTATTCTATGATAGAAGATGCTCTTGCGGGGATGGAATACAAGCAATATGGAAATGCAGGCGCCGGTCTGATGGAAGCGGTAGGTTCTTTCAGGGAGGAGGAAATAAGAAAGAGGATTCTACTGATCTCTGATGGTGAGATCATGATGCCTTCAGAGGAAGAAACGAAAGAATCTGTGGAACAGTTTTTGCAGGCGGCAGAGCTTGCTATGCAAAAAAATATTGTAATTGATATCTTAAACATAGGTCCGTGCATGGAAGATGGAAATACGGTATATACTGCAGCACAGTCCACCGGTGGAGTAGTTTATGAACTGGAAGATGGGGAAGCGCTGGCAGGCTTTATTGAACAATATCTTTTCGATGTCTGTCAGCTAAATGCAGCGCATGTCGGAAAATTAGGAGGAACAGAAGGTGAACTTTCTATCAGATTACCGGATTGTCTGATGAATAGGGTAAGGATATTTCTTTTAGGAAGACAACAGAATGAAAATCTGGCGTTAAGCTGTGAAGCTGACAGGATTGACGTAATAAAAGGCAAATATTTTACTGTGATAGAGCTGATAGAACCACACATTGATGAAGTGAAAATACAGATGTCTTCCGACGAACCGATGGAACTAAATGCCTATTTGACGGCGGAATACGCCTTCTCCATTGAGACGGGACATACTTATGAGCAGGAAAGTCAGACAGCTAAAATTTGGATGATGGTATTGAATCAGAAGGGTGAAAATCTGCTGGAAGGTTGTTTGAAAGACGGAGGAGTAACCGTATATCTGGATGGAACTAACCAGGATTATCACATTGTAGATAACAGAATTTGTCTGGAGATGAGATGTGAGAGCGATACGTCTGCAGAATTAAGCATGAGTTTTGATGGGCTGTATGCAAATTATTATGGGGATACAGGTGCAACGGAAAGGATTTTAGTACCAGTCATAGAGGAAGAGCCGCCGAAAACGGACTGGTTTTTCTGGTCAGTCATCATCGGTTTTGTCGTATTGCTTGCTGTTATATTTACCATATCATTGAGGATAAGAAAGAAGCGCACAGTTAAAAAGAAAATGATAGATGAAAGCAGGACTCTTCCTAGAGAATCATCGATACATAAGGATGAATTCTGCGGGAAAATACAGGTATATGTCATCCATAATAAAGAGGAGATCGATTATCCGCCAGAAAGCATTAATCTGTTTGCAAGATGCAGCCGTGAAATGATAACCTTGGAATGGATTTTGGATGCCTGCAATCTTCCATTGAGTCTGAAGGGGGCAGAGAAAGTTATCATAAAACCAGGAGATGACAGGAGTCTGATCATAAAAAATAGTGGAGGGGCAACTGCATTGATGGGAAGGGAGTTCCTTGAAAAAGGACGTTCTTATCACCTGTATTATCATGAGAAGGTTACTTTTATTTTTGATGAGGAAGAAACGGAAATAGAAGTACACTATAAGGATTTGAGACCAAATGAAAAATGAGAAGGAGGTACAGAATGAGTATCATCAAACAAACGAACAGAACGCTATTGTTTGAAGAAATTAACCCGGAAAAACCGGACCTGCTGACATTGGTGGGAGATGTAAGGGGTATTGACAGCCTCAGTGATGAGAAGATAAAGGAGATGAATGAAGCACTTCTGGTAAGGAGTTTCGATGAATTTATTTCCAAATTTGAGCCGGTTGTATACTCCTTTTTTAATGCAAGTAACCAAAAAATCATGTATACACTTGAGAAGCCGGAAACAATCCCGGAGGATATGCTTACACCAATCTACTTAAACGGACAGAATGATTTTCTCAAGATGCTGATGTCTCTTGTTGAAGCAAAGCGTTCACAGAGCATTATCAATGTGGATTTTCAGTTTGACAAATTGACAGATATGATATCGCCCAAAAAGGTCATGGAGGATATCAAGCAGAACCGGAAGGAAATGCAATATACTTATAAGTCCTATGCAGAAATGGAAGATGAAGATCCTCACAAGCTGGATTTGGCGGATAAGCTAAATATCATGTTTGAAGAAGCGAGTGTAAATTATAATAATGTCCTCGCAATGCTTCCACTTGCTATTGAGGATATTAAGACAAGGCTTCTATTAGGGGAATCTGAAGAAAAAAAGGATCATGTTCCACTTGCGCTTGGCGTTTTAAGCATGGATGAAAAAGGGGAACTGAAAGTTTTGGAAGCACCAAAGCCGGAGACCGCCGAACTTATGGTGGTGGATGATCAGGTAAATGCGGGGCTGATCGCTGCATTGGAGGAGGACTATGAGGCACTCAATGAAGAAAGCAGTGATTACGTGAAGGCATTAGTGACAAGGACATATTGTCCTCTTGCTTCCACCATGGTCAGCAGCATAGATGTGAAACAGGAAGTAGATAATTATAATTCTTATTTGGAATTTTACAAAGAGGCAAAAGATGACTTCATCAAAGTCGTAAAACCTTTGATCGAAAAAATTCTTGGGGTGTGGGCATTCTTCGAGCAGTATCCGACGAACTTAAAGGGAATGAAACCCACTATGTTTATTACCAATATATCCAATGATATGCTGGTAAAAAGCAGCAATCTCCCAAGATTGATCACATTCTTAAATACGGTGAATGCTAAAAATGACTTTGATAATGCAATATGGTATGGGGTTGTTCCCTCTGTTTCGCTGGAGCAGAATTCCAATGTAAAGTTAACCAGACAGCGTTTTAAGGGCAATGAAAAGATTGAGAAAACGGGTGTAAACAGCACAGAAACTTTGGTGAGGCTTTTGGATGTGCTGAAAGATTATTCCGTGCAGTGTTTTTTCAGCTATGAAACAGGAGATAAGAGTACCTTCAATTATGTGGCGACGGAAGGAATTTCAAAATTCGAAGAGAGATGCGGTACAATGGCGGGAAAAGCATACAGTGAATTTGCTATTCCCTGCATCCCTAATTTTACGATCATTCCCAAGGAAAAATCAGGGGTGATTTTGGATAAGCGTATGAAGCTGAATGAAAGCAACATCGCAGAGCTGTCGAGTGAAAAAGAAGATATTATGAAACTGTGGATTGACGGTGTCTATGTAGGAGCTGCATATATTGCGGCAGGTCTCGTTGCAGCATATCAGTGTCCGGAGTATTTGAAAGAAATGTTTAAGAAGAATGTGGATGACGGGCTGCCGGGTGTCAGATTTGATATTGAGGCGAGGGATCATCCGCAGAGGGTTCATACGGTGATGGCGAAGGAAATCACAGGATTCACCAATTCCATCAAGAATGAAATCAACAGACGTAACTTTGGCTTTGTGTTCTCTTCTGAAAATGCAATGCTCGGAACGGAGAATATACAGAGCATCATGGTATACAAAGCAAGAAACCTGATGAGTGACGGGAAGGTATATGAGCCGATTTACAAGACGCAGGTCACCACTTATATTGAACGGGTTCTGCGGCACGCGACGGGAGATTTTAAGCAGGAAAACATCGTTCAGTTCTTTTCGAATAATCCGTCAAGCCAAAAGAGCAAATGGCTGGAGAAGAAGGATTATGTCAATGCCGTGCTGGGTGCCGGAGATGATGTGGAATATGAGATTGATGAAGCAAACGGCTACTGTGTATTAAACATCACTTTCAATGGAAATGTAAAAAATCTGGAAATTGAGATTAATCGTCTCAATTCAAATAACAGGGCAATGTAAAAAAGAAAAGGAGGAAGAAAAATGGGTTTCAGACTGCATGTAACAGGAGGCGCAGAGCAGGTGGCTCTAGGCGAAAAAAGCATTAAGAAAGTGGTGTTTGGTTCAGAGTCATCACCTGATTCTAATGCGAGGGCGACGGATTTTGGAGTATCTATGAAAATATGGGGGAAAATGCTCTATCACCTTGGCGGAGAGGGGAGCGATGACACGCTTGAGCTTTCCAGGTGGTCGCTGGTTCCGTCGGAAAGAGTTGACTGCTATCGTAATGTAACGGTAGAAGTGGTGGCAGCGGGACAGGTAGTACGAAAATACGAAGTTCCGAATGCGTTTGTGATGGAGTATTCGGAAGAGGTGGATGATGAAACTGGTGTCGGAACTTTCTATATGCATGTAAAGCAAAAGAAAGATGAAAACGACAAGTTGAAAATCGAAGGCGGATATGCAGGAGAATAGAAAGGAGAAAAAACATGTCATTTGTTGTAAAAGTTGAAGGTACGGAAGCGTTTGAAATATCAAAAGAGTGTGTAAAGAGTGTAAAGGTGATCACGGACATTCCACAGGACTCCAATGCGAGAACCAAGGATGTCGGTGCGACTATGACGATCAAAGGGAAGATTCTTACCGCGGTCGGTGGCGATCCGTTTGACAGCACAAGGAAGCTGGCCCTATGGTCTGTGGTTCCGGCAGAAAGGGCAGAAAGTTATAGGAAAGTTACAGCGGAGTATGTTGCGGCGGGAATCGTTGAGAGAAAATACTGCTTTCCCAATGCGTTTGTGGTGGATTACAGAGAAGATTATGGAGATGAAGAGGGAACGGGAACTTTTACTCTGGTTATTAAGCAGAAAAAAGACAAAATCAACATGGTCACGGTGGAAGGTGGATATTCTGCATAGGTAGCAAGATTATGCGGTTTAATAGGGAAGAGCGTATACAACGATAGTTGGATACGCTCTTTCGGAAAAAAGGGAGTTTATCATGGATTATTATAAGATACTGGAGGTTTCTGAGCGGGCGGATACAGAAGAGATTAAGCAGGCGTACAGGAGAAAAGCAAAGGAATATCATCCTGATCGGAATCCTGATAATCCTGAAGCGGAAGCAAAATTCAAGGATGTGGCGAAAGCATATGAAATTCTAGGAAATGAAGAAAAAAGAAAAAAATATGACTTAAAAAGAAAAATGTCGTCAGATTGTGGTATAATAAACGATAAAGACAAGGTAGAACCGGCGGATATGGCAGACTTTACGAAAGACATGGAAAGGTATTTCGGTTTTTCTTTTCATAGGGGGCAGGAGAGCAAGCAACGGCAGGATGCGGGGAAAACAAGAAAAAATCCGTTGGATGTGACGGAAATGTTCGAAACGTTTATGAAGATGAAATAATGAATTATGGGTAAAAGCTGATGCTGGATGAGAGGGATTGAATTTAAGTGGAATATTGGGTGGTATCGAGTAAACTGAGAACAGGCATGATTGCATTAGGCGTATGCGTATTTGCGGCAGGATGCAGCATGTGTAAAGGACCTGCAAAAAACGAAGTGACAGAAAACATAATCGAAGAAGGGTCAGTTTCAAACGAAGCGTCGGACAGCATAATCGAAGACAAGGATCATGAGGAAGTGAGCGGACTTAGTTTAAGTGATCTTGGAAAAGCAGCTGATTTTATAGACTATGAATTCATACAGGAGAATCACGAAATTCTGGAATATGATATTTGTACTTCGCCCAGATATGATTATGCTGATACGATTTTGGCAGAGTATCTGCGAGAGGAAGTGGAAGAAGCCGGGCGGGAGGCTGGGAGATCAGATCCGAGTACTGTTGATTATTTTCTCTACGACTTTAATGACGACGGTCTGGAAGATTATCTTGTGTGCATGTCCGGCGCTTTGTGGAGTGACGGAAATGGTGGAAATGAAGTACGAATTTATGTACAGGAAGAGGGGGAAACAGTAAGGATGGTGTTCAGCGGTACTGTGCCATTGCATCTTCCGGACGTTCCGGGATTGAGAGGGGGACATGCCCCTATTGCTGTTCTGGGAATGGGTAGTAACGATTATCATTGGCTTATACTGCCGGGAACCAGAATTCTTGTATATGATGCGGACAGCGGTAGATATCATTATGATGATGAGAGGTAAAAAGAAATAAAATTTCGGAGAGGGTACAGCACATGAATCGCAAAAACACATTAGATATAGTGATTCTGATATCCTGTATTACGGGAATGATATTATCATATACATATTTGGTGAATCAAACAGAGAAGTGGACAAGCATGGTCATTCTCGGAATTATAGCGCTGCTTTTTTTTGTTTTTGCAATTGCGGACAGCAGGAGGATCAGAGCGCAGGAAAATTATAGTGTAAAAGGGAAAGAAATCTCGGAAATTCTGCTTCTTGGGGAAAATGATAATATAACGGATACATGGGATATTTATGGCAAGACGTCCATTGTTTTTGGGAAAGACGAAGGGGAGAATCAAGTGGATGTGAACCTAAAGAATACCGATTATGCAGGAACGGTGGACGGAGAACATGCTGTTATGAATTACAGTGACGGGAAATGGTACATAGAAGACTTGGACAGTGAGAATGGAACAAGAATACAAAGGGGCGAAGACGGCAGGACATATCGGGTGTCTTCCAGAGAACCGTGCAGGATAGAAAAGAACGATATCATTTATTTGGGACTTGCGCCAATTAAAATACGATAAGGCACATTTCATATATCTAAAAGCAATGATACAAGGGAGAAAAAATATGAGCAATTTAATCAGATGTCAAAACGGGCATATGTTTTCCAGCAGGAGATATGGAACCATATGCCCTTATTGCAATATTGAGACGGCAACGAGGGAAAAAAAAGAGACCGGACAGACTGAGACGGAGATAGAGGAATCGCTGTTTTTACAGGAGGAAAAAGCGGTCTGCGGATGGATCGTCTGTGTGGAAGGACCAAGAAAGGGTAAGGACTACAAAGTAATATCCGGTAAGAATTTCGTCGGCAGGGCGGATGATATGGATATTCAAATCTTAGGGGACAATCAGATTTCCAGAAGAAACCACTGTGTCATTGTATATGATGAGAAGCAGGGAAAAATGGTTATTCTGCCCGGAGACAGCAATGGCATTGTGTATTTGAATGAAGAGGCGGTATATGTACCGACGCAGCTGCATCCGTATGATGTGATCGAAATGGGGGAAAGTAAATTTCTCTTCATTCCGTTCTGCGGAGACCATTTTAAGTGGGAATAGATAGGGGAGACGTTATGTCATTGGAAGAGGGAGTAATTTTGGCAATCTATCTGTTGATTCTAGTTCTTATCGCCGTCCGCTTTTTGGTTAAAGAAAAAGGGAAAGTGATACGGCGGTTTAGGACGGGAAAGGCAATGACCATCGGAGACAGACAGGTACAGGAAGACGACTATGGAATCTGCCAGAGCGCAGATGGCTTCATGGCAGTATTGGCGGACGGTATGGGTAAGAATTATGGGGGAAAGATATCTTCAAGGACTGCAGTGGACACGATGAAAGATATGTTTGCAAGCTACCATTCACATGAGAATCCTGCCTATTTTTTTAAGAAAGCGTTTCACAGGGTAAATGCACAAATACTGGAGAAGCTGAACGATGGAAGGGGCGGGGCCAGTATGGGTGTCATACTGGTCAGGGACAATTATCTTTATTACGCAGTAGCGGGGAACGTAAAGATTGCAGTCTATCGGCAGAACAGTCTCGTCCCTCTTACCGCGGGACATACCATAGATGTACTGGTAGAAGAACGGTATATGAAAGGCAGAATTACGAAGGAAGATGCCTTAAAAATGCTGGAGAACCGAAGGCTTTACAACTATTTGGGGCAGGATGGATTTCAAGAGATTGAGTTTTTTGATACCCCTGTTTTGTTGAAAGAGAAGGATATTGTGGTTCTGATGAGCGATGGGCTTTATGAGGGCATGAGCTGGAAACAGATAGAGGAACTCCTTTCTGGTAAAAAGAAATGCCAGCAGAAGGCGTATGAGATTATAGAGGCGATTAATGCAGGGAACAAAGAAGAAAAAGATAACGCCAGCATTGTTCTGGTTGAGGGATTCACATGAGAAAGTATAACAGTAGTTTTAAGACTGCCTTTATCTCTGAGGAGGGCAGTAAGCTTAGGAATAATGATTATTTCGGCTTTGTTGAGATGGATAACTATGCCTGTTATGTAATTGCTGACGGAATCACGGATATAAGGGATTCACAAGGCGCAAAAAGGGCGATAGAGGCGGTGATCAATGCGTTTCTTCTTGCCCCCGGTATTCGTAAAAGAAAGATAAAGACTTATCTGCGTTTAGCCAATCGGGAGCTTTTGACAGGGGAAAGCTATGAAAAGTTAAAGGCTTCAATTATCGTTGTGGTTACTGACTATGAGAAATTCCGCTATGGACATGCGGGAAATGCAAGGCTTAGGCTCTACCGGAATGGAAGAAAGATATTGGCGTCCGCCGATATGTCACTGGGTCAGGATATGGTGAGGGCAGAACTGCTGACGGAGGATAAACTTGCAAAGCATGAGGAGAGAAATAATCTTTTAACCTATCTTGGCAAAGAAAAGTTTACACCATTTATTTCTAAGAAGATCAGGTTGGTTAATGGAGATATCATTGCCCTGTACACAAAGGGGATATGGGAAAATCTGGATGAAGGTGAGTTGGCTGATGTATTTGCTGAAGCAGGAAATGAACCTGCCGAGGAATGCGATCAGATTGAAGATCTCCTGTTGTCAAGGCAGCCGGTAGATCTGGATAATTATACGTTTGCCGCGATTTATATTGACAAGATTTATATTGATCCGAACCGTAAAAAGCGGATCAGAAAGATTGTTGTCATTGTCCTTGTGATATTCATACTTGTACTGGTGATCGGGGTCATCCTTTATTTGTGGAGAAGGGGCAGGACACAGAAGCGGGAGCGAATGCAGGAATGTTTTTCTAATACGGAGACTTACATAGAGGACAACAATTTTATCAGGGCAGAGGAAGAATGCAAAAAGGCTTTGGAGCTGGCGCAGGACTTACATGACAGGGAGACAGAGGAACATTATAAACATTATCTGGTTTGTCTGGAAGCGGTGATTCGGGCGGATGATTATTTTACTGAAGGAAATTATACGGAAGCGAAAGAGGCTTATCTGACTGCCAGAGCGAGGGTACGGTTTGCTGACAATCAAGGCGTGGAATATATTGATGCCCGTGTTATAATAGGG
>DLAJ01000028.1:0-50796 GCA_002493905.1 Lachnospiraceae bacterium UBA7050
GGAAAGTCGGATTGCAATTGACCCTTATGTAAAAGATGTCGATTTGACTCACGCAAAGTATACCTGCAAAAGTGCAATGTATAGCGCCTGGCAACACTACGACTGCTTTTTTTGATAAATTAATTAGATAAGAAAGATCGTTATAGGAAAGTCGTTACAGGAAAGGGATGCGCGATGAAGATCGAAAAGAGAGAAAACGGGAGAGAGATTACACTGATGCTGGAGGGGCGGCTTGACACGGCCACGGCGCCTCAGCTGGAAGCGGAGATCAATGCGGTGCTTGAGGGTGCGGAGATGATGATATTGGACTTTGAAAAGCTGGAATATCTTTCATCGGCGGGACTGCGTGTGCTTTTGTCGACACATAAGGCGTTCATGAAAAAAGACGGCGGGAAAATGGTGATCCGTCATGTGAATGAAATCATCAATGAAGTCTTTGAGGTAACCGGTTTTCTGGACATTCTGAATATTGAATAGCGCGGGGGATTTGTATGAAAGAATTAACGGTAGATGCAACAGTGGAAAGTATTCGGGTCATCACTGAATTTGTCGATGAACAGCTTGAACAGCTCGGCTGTCCAATGAAAGCACAGGCGCAGATTGATATTGCGATTGATGAGTTGTTCAGCAATATTGTCCACTATGCCTACCATCCGGAAGTCGGTCCTGCAACGGTGCGGGTCGAGGTAGTCGAAGACCCTCTTTCTGTTGTGATCACATTTATTGATCAGGGCGTGCCCTACGACCCGCTTGCCAAGGCGGACCCGAATGTCAATCTGTCTGCGGAAGAACGCGAAGCCGGGGGACTGGGAATCTATATTGTGAAAAAGAACATGAATGAGATCACCTATGAATATAAGGATGGACGTAATATTCTGAGAATACGAAAAGAGATATAGACAGTATGGGGAATTCATGTATGCCGGAACAGAATGATTATAAGAATTTGTATAAAGAGATTGTCACGAATCTGCTTGAGGGTGTTATGGTAATCAGCATGAAGGGAAAGATCACGATGCTGAATCCGGCGGCGGAACGTATGCTTGGTCTGAATCAGGAGGATATTGGAAATTCGTTTATTAATGTTTTTTTGACAAGGGAAGGTACGGATGCCTTTAATGAGGCAATTCTGGATACGATTTACGAAAAAGAAAAGGTCAGCAATATGCCGGTTGACTATATGTTAGAAGGTGAGCTCAGGAATCTGTCGCTGACAACAAGCTATATCCATAATGACGGAGAAAAATCCGTCGTTGTGGTTATGGAGGATGTCACGGAGCTGAATGAGCTTCGGGACGCGCAGACCGCGTTAGACAAGATCCAGAGGCTGAACAGAGAGTACGAGAAGGCAAAGGATGAGGCCGTCAGAGCAAACGAGGCGAAAAGCCTGTTTCTTTCCAATATGTCTCATGAGATCAGAACGCCGATCAATGCCGTGCTTGGCATGAATGAGATGATCTTAAGGGAATGCAGTGATAAGCAGCTTCTTTCCTATGCCGCCAACATTCAAAGCTCGGGCAAGACGCTGCTGTTTCTGATCAATGATATATTGGATATGTCAAAGATTGAGTCCGGTAAAATGGAGATTGTCAGCGTGGAATATGCTCCGGAAAACATGGTGATGGACCTGTGGAATGTGATTTATCTGCGCGCGCAGGAAAAGGGACTGGCCATCCGGTTTGTACTGGATGAAACGCTTCCACGCCGTCTGTTCGGTGATGATGTCAGGATTAAACAGATCGTAACGAATTTGTTGACTAACGCGGTCAAATACACGCCGCAGGGAAGCATTGAGATGAAAGCGGCCTATGAACGTCAGGGGAGTGAAACAATAGCACTGATCATATCCGTGGCAGATACGGGAATGGGTATTCGTGAGGAGGATATGGGAAAGCTGTTTGAAAGCTTTCAAAGGCTTGATGAGGAAAAGAATCGTAATATCGAGGGAACCGGTCTTGGAATGAATATTACCATGTCGCTGTTGAAACTGATGGGCGGGGACATGAAAGTAAAAAGCGAGTATGGCAGGGGGTCTGTTTTTACCGTCACGATACCGCAAAAGGTAATATGTGATGAACCGACGGGAAGCTTTGAGGAAATCAAAAGCAGACGTGAACAGAGTCTTTCCAGAAAGCAGCAGCTCTTTGAGGCGCCTGAGGCAAGCGTGCTTGTAGTTGACGACAATAGCATGAATCTCACGGTTTTTCAGGCGCTGCTTAAGCGTACCAAAGTGAAGGTTACGACGGCGGACTCTGGCAAACGCTGTCTGGAGCTTGTGAAGAAAGAAAAATACCATATGATTTTTATGGATCATATGATGCCGGAGATGGATGGCGTTGAGACGTTCCGTGAGATGCGGAAACTTTCGGATTTCCCTAACAAGGATACGCCAGTGATTGTCCTGACGGCAAATGCATTATCCGGCGCAAGGGAAGGATACCTGAAAGAAGGATTTTCTGACTTTCTGACAAAACCGATTGACGGCGACCTGTTGGAGCAGACGATCAAAAACTACCTTCCCAAAATGCTTGTCCGTGAGGCGGAGGCTGATACTTCAGAAAACGGACAAAGTGGTGCTCAGTCGGAGTATGAGCACTATCTTCAATATGGCATTTCCATAGAAAACGGACTGTCACATGCAAGACAGGATGAAGACATGTATCAGGAACTTGTGAAAATGTTTATCCGGGAACGCGCAAAGCAGGAAGAAATGCAGCGTTTCCTTGCCGGACAGAACATGGAAGATTATGCGATCCGGGTACATGGATTAAAGGGAAATGCGAGAACGCTTGGTGCGGAAACGCTTGCGGATATGGCATTTGAACACGAAAAGCAGAGTAAAGCGGGAAATGCGGAATATGTGAACTGTCATTGGGATGAATTACTTTCTGTCTGGGACAGGACGCTGGAAGGGTTTCAGGAATATCTTGATATATATGGAGGGGCGGAGTCTGACGAATATGCGCCTCCGGAGAGTGAAATGCTGGAAGACAGCAAGGAAACATTGCAGCTGAGCGGCAGCGACCTGGAAAATGTCACCGTTCTGTTGGAGGATTTTGAGACCGGTCAGGCAGTCGGACAGTTGAAGGAATGGCTGCGCAGTCCTTTGGAGCCGTCCATGCGTGATTTTATTCAAGATGTTCTGACCGCATTAGAGGACGAATTTGATGAGGACAAGGCGATAGAGCTGCTAAAGAAAAACGGAGGAAATCAGCATGTTGTTTGAAAAGAAAAAGATTGTGGCAGTGGATGACAGCGGCATTGTTTTGAAGATGCTGACAAAATTATTAGGCGAAAAATATGATCTGCACGCGTTCTCAGGCGGAAACCGGGCGCTTCAGTTTTTGAAGAACAGAACGCCGGACCTGATCATTCTGGACATTGATATGCCCGAGATCAATGGGTATGAGATGCTGAAGATCATCAAAGAAAAAGAGCACTTAAAAGATGTACCGGTTATTTTTCTGACGTCAAACAATGATAAAAATCATGTTGTCAGAGCTGTGGCGGGCGGTGCGAAAGACTATGTGGTGAAGCCGATTGATGAAGAAATTTTAATGGATAAAGTACACGCGGCGCTGGAGGAAGAAGCCTCTTTCATCTGAGTTTTGTTCCAGCTCTCTTTCGTCCGGACTTTTACTCAGGCTTTTCTGTCCGGGCTTCGGTTCCGGTCTCTTTCGTCCGGGTTTTTACTTAGGCTTTTCTGCCCGGACCTTGATCCGGTCCCTGTCAGCCGGACCAAGGGCCGGCGGTTATACGCGGTCCATCGCTTTCAGGTATTTGACGCAGAGCATGGTAATATCGTCAAACTGCGGAGCGCCGTCTACAAAGGCATCAATATCGGCCTTAACTGCAGGAAGCAGTTCGGCAGGCGGCTTGTCTGCATTGCGGACAAGGATATTCGTCAGACGTTCCATGCCATAAAGTTCTTGGGCGGCGTTGGTGGCCTCTGTTACACCGTCCGTATATTGAAAGATACGGTCTCCGGGTGCGAGCTGGATGCATCCACTCTGGTATTTCATACCTTCCATACCGGCCAGTACAAAACCGGGACGGAGTTTGTATGCTTCATAACTGCCGCCGGATTTTGCGATAAAAGGCATCTCGTGTCCGGCATTCACGAAACGGAACTCTCCCGTTACGAGATTGAGCACACCTTCAAAAGCGGTGATAAACAGCCCTTCATTGTTGGATTCGCAGAGCAGATGATTTACTTCTGTGAATACATCCCCAAGATCAATATTTGGTTTTGTATGGTCTTTGATCAGCGTTTTGCCGATTACCATAAAGAGTGCCGCGGGGACGCCCTTTCCAGATACATCGGCGACAACAATGGCAAGATGCGTTTCGTCTACCATAAAGAAATCATAGAAATCACCGCCGACTTCTTTCGCCGGATTCATTGTCGCGTAGATATCAAATTCGGAACGCTCCGGAAAAGCAGGGAAAATGCATGGGAGCATATCTGCCTGAATGCGTGTCGCAACATCCAGTTCCGTAGAGATGCGTTTCTGCTCCTCACTGTCTCTGATCTGCTTTTCCAAAAGCCGCCTCGTCCTTCCTGCAACTGTCATACAGATAGAAGAAATGCCGAGAAGGATCAGGGCACGCGGAATTACAAAGAAAAGTGTTGCTTCATACAGCATTTGAGAGGTTATCACCCGCTTTGTAATGTCGGGTTCTGTGATTAACAGATTTAGGTCCCCCTCTCCGAAATACATTCCGAGATAGATGGAGGCAGAAAAAAGCAGCCACGAAGCAGCCAGTGTAATGCAGGTCAGTTTTTTGGAATAGTAATGGCAGCTCAATGCGAGCGGAACAGCCCAGGCAAGGACGCCGTGTTTCGGCATGGCCGCAGACAAAATAAAAATGCTTATGATACCGCAGAGGGTTACAGCGTATTTTACCCAGAAAGGCTTGCCGCCTGTCGCTTTGCAGATCAGTGTCGGTATCAGAAAAAACAGAATTGTGACAGGCATTCCGATATTCATAATATTGGCGGGAATGATGAAAATGCCGATCAGATTGAGCAGCCATGATACTGCGCCGACGCCCGCGCATACAGTCAGACATCTCGCCGCGTACTGGTTGGCTTCCACCTCATTTTCGAGAATTGCCATCCATTCCGATTCCGTACCATCCATTGCCGTACCGGATTTTCTGATATTTTCGTTTTTCACATTGGTACCTCGCATTTCATTTTTTATCTTTCGGGATGCTTTCGGGGTGCTGAACGCCTCTGAAGAGCCGAATGTTTCAGCAGATCTGAATCAGCGTTTTCAGGACGTGAAACAAAGCCTACTGCCCATTATATCAGATAAGGTCGAAAAAAGGCGGAAATGCCCGTGCAAAGTATGCCCGAAAATGTGTAATCCGCGTTGGGCAGGGTGAGAGGAGAGCTTTCTTATATTATAATACATAGTTATTAACAAATGAGAGTGTGGAGGTAGCTTATGGAACAGAACTTTTTTGTGGAAAATGATGCAAAAGTGACGAAGACAGCAGTGAAAGCCCTGCGGTGGCTGATCCTTGTATTTCCGCTGCTGATCATTCTTTCTGCCGCTGGAATTTTTCAGGCGAAGGTCAGCGAACTGATCCCGCTTACACTGGTCGGGCTCGTCGTGACAATGGGACCGGGTATCGCGTATAAACTGAATACACCGATCCGCATTATGAAATATGTGACGACACTCGCGCTGGGCATTCTGGTGTCCCTGATGGGAATGAACGCGGCTCTAGGTATTTATATGACCTATGCGTTTGCCATGGTATTCAGTCTGTTCTATTATGATAAAAAGTTTACGCTGCAGGTTTCAGCGGTTTCTTATATTTTATTGGTGATCTCTCTGTATTTCCGGTCTCTCAGCGTACAGCAGATTGAATATGAGACAAACTTTATGTGGTTTTTTACACGTTCACTGGGATTTCTTATGGAAACGGTCGTAATGAGTATAATCTGCGTAAAAATTGCGGAACTGTCACACCAGCTGCTTGTGAAGTTCGCGGATACGAAGCAGACGGTGGAGCTGGTAAGTGAATGTGAAAAGGCCTCCGAGAATCTGAAAGGGGTATTGGAACCATTAGATAATTATATTCATCACTTTGCGGACACGAACGGAGTTATTACAGAATCTGCGCAGACAACACTTCATGACTGTGACGAAAATTTCCGGTTCGTGGATTCTGTCCGGGATTCCATGAATGAACTGGGCAGAGGGGTGGACGGCGTCCTGGACAACATGAAAGAATTGCTGCAGATTTCAGGGGAAACAACCGAAAAAGTTGCGGGATATGTCGATCATATGAAAAAAACAACGGAGAGCATTCGTGTAATTGAGCGCTCGGCGTTACAGACCGAGGCGCTGATCGGCAGTCTGGATGATGGCATGAAAGAGGTGTCCGGGTTTACGAACACGATTGCGGGGATCGCCAGTCAGACGAATCTGCTTGCATTAAATGCGTCGATAGAGGCGGCGCGTGCTGGAGAGATGGGAAGGGGATTCAGCGTAGTAGCGGAGGAAGTGGGAGTGCTTGCGTCGGATTCCAAACGGGCCAGCGATGCGATCACAGAAATCATACATAAAATTTTCGGACTTCTGCAGGAGGTACAGAAATCTAACCAGGAAAATATTACAAATGTAACGAGCGAGATCGAAAAACTTCGTGAGATCGTAGGAGAAGCAGAACAGATTGAGTCGCTCCAGAAAGAATCCGGAGAAAAAGCGAGAATTGCGGCAGATTCGAGCAGCGGCACCGTCAAGCAGAGCGGGCAGATTCTGGATATGATCAGTCAGATGGAAGAGCTTGTGCAGAACACCATTGCACGGGCGAACAAGATTGTGGAGGAATCGAAAGAACAGAGGAATGTGACAGGAGAGGTGGAGGAGGCATTCCAGCAGGTAAATGCTGTGTCCGATCATTTACTGATGATCAGCCGGAGCCGCACCGCACAAAATGCTTGACAGCATACGCATTACAGAGTAAAATTGAACTGTTGTAAAATTGAGAGTTAGGATATGTCATCCTATTTGGCGTGTTCCATAACGCATATTCGTACAATGAAAACTAAATAAGGAGGTGCTCCTGTACATGGGACCAGTAGTAACGGCGGTCATTGTGACGGTCATTGTGACACTTGTCATTGCGGTACCCGTATCTGCTTTTCTTGCGATGAACCGCCAGAAAAAGGCGATTGAGCAGAAGATCGGGAATGCGGACACAAAGGCAAGAGAGATTATTGATGATGCATTAAAAACTGCTGAGGCAAAAAAACGTGAAGGGCTGCTCGAGGTGAAGGAAGAGTCGATCCGGACAAAGAATGAGCTGGATAAGGAAATCAAAGAGCGGAGAGCGGAGGCACAGCGTTACGAGCGCAGAGTTCAGCAGAAGGAAGAAAACATCGACAAAAAGGCGGACGCGATCGAAAAGAAGGAAGCGGGGCTGATTGCAAGAGAAGAGGCGCTGAATAAGCAGAAAGAAGCGATCGCCAGACTGAATGAAGAGAGGGTACAGGAACTGGAACGAATCTCTGGTTTAACCTCCGAACAGGCAAAAGAGTATTTATTGAAAATTGTTGAAGACGAAGTAAAGCATGAAACAGCCGTGCTCGTGAAAGAAATGGAGAGCAGGGCCAAAGAAGAAGCGGACAAGAAGGCAAAGGAATACGTGGTAAACGCGATTCAGCGTTGTGCAGCGGACCATGTATCCGAATCGACGATTTCCGTTGTGCAGCTTCCGAGCGATGAAATGAAAGGACGCATCATCGGGCGTGAAGGACGAAATATCCGTACGTTAGAGACAATGACAGGTGTTGATCTGATCATTGACGATACGCCGGAGGCAGTTATTCTGTCCGGTTTTGACCCGATCAGGCGTGAGGTTGCACGTATTGCACTCGAAAAGCTGATCGTGGATGGAAGAATCCACCCGGCGAGAATCGAGGAAATGGTTGAAAAAGCGCAAAAAGAAGTAGAGGTCATGATCAAAGAAGAGGGTGAAGCGGCGCTCTTAGAAGTCGGCGTACACGGTATTCACCCAGAGCTTGTCAGATTACTCGGCAAGATGAAATTCAGAACCAGCTATGGACAGAATGCGTTGAAGCATTCTATTGAAGTGGCACAGCTTTCGGGTCTCCTTGCCTCTGAAATGGGGTTGGATATCAGAATGGCGAAACGCGCAGGTCTTTTACACGATATTGGTAAATCCGTGGATCATGAAATGGAAGGCTCCCACATCCAGCTTGGCGTGGAGCTCTGCAGAAAGTATAAGGAATCTGCAACGGTCATTAATGCAGTGGAGTCGCATCACGGCGATGTGGAGCCGACAACGCTGATCGCGTGTCTGGTACAAGCAGCCGATACGATTTCTGCGGCAAGACCCGGCGCAAGGCGCGAGACGTTGGAGACTTATACGACAAGATTAAAACAGTTGGAAGATATTACAAACAATTTCAAGGGAGTAGACAAATCTTTTGCTATTCAGGCAGGTAGAGAGATTCGAGTAATGGTAGTTCCTGAACAGATCAGCGATGCGGACATGGTTCTTCTGGCAAGGGATATTTCAAAACAGATTGAAGCGGAGCTTCAGTATCCGGGTCAGATCAAGGTCAATGTCATTCGCGAGTCCAGAGTAGTTGATTACGCAAAGTAAAAACGAACGCCGCCGCGCTTTGCGGGCCGGTTTATCGTAAGAAAAAAGATTTCATAAACATTGTTTATGGAATCTTTTTTTGCTATAATGGGATGTATGAGAAAAAAGGACAAGCGAAAGTCCCGCATTACGATGGCGGGCATCAGTGAAATAGGGCAAAGAGCCGATCAGCAGGACAGTATGTGGCTTTCGGGTATTCCCGCCGGATGTCCGGAACGGACAGCGTGTGGACAGCCGGACCTTATGACGGCGGAGTGCATGGGCGGGGAAAGCGCATTTGCGGTCATTGCAGACGGCATGGGCGGTTTGTCGGACGGAGCGAAGATCAGCGGTATGATCGTGCAGGGAATGGGACAGGCTTATGCAGAAAAGGAGCGGGATAAGGAGCCGGTGCATTTTTTGCAGCAGTCTCTCTGGCGCGTGAATGAGACGGTTAATCAATATCTTTTCGGAAAAGAGCCGGGCGGTTCGACCATGATCGCTGCCTATATAGAAGACCGCAGATTGTATTACTGCTCTGTGGGCGACAGCAGAATTTATCTGTGGCATAAAAAGCAGCTCTGCAGGCTGAACGTGGAACACAATTATGGACAGGAGCTTGACGGGCTTGCAAGGGAGGGCGTCATTACAGAACTGGAGGCAAAAGGGAATCCGCGACGCGGTGCGCTGACCTGTTATATCGGTAAGGGTGTTTTAGATCAGGTGGATGGAAACGAGATTCCGATCGGACTGGAGAAAGGGGATGTGGTGCTGCTTTTGACGGACGGTGTATTCCGGACTGTTTCTGATTCGGAACTTGCACGCTGTGCAGGCAGGGAGAGCGCGGAGGATATTGCGCTTGCAATTGCCCGCGCTGTTGTCTGGGAGCAGAAACCGCGTCAGGATAATTATACGGTTGTTGCCATCCTTGTGGAGTAATATTCCTGGTGTTTACGGCGGGCGGTGAAGTTCAGCCATGCCATTCATAAATTGCCGGAATGTGTTTTTTACGAATATCGAAAGCCTATTGCCGGCAATTTATTTTATGTCGGGCGTCCGCCTACTTGCAGACAGGTTTCAAACGTGCTAAAATAAATGCAGTTTTGGGAGCAGAAGGCTGCTTCCTTTTTGAGAGAAATAAGAACCGGAGGGCTGTGATCATGAGCTTATGGAATAAGGGAAAGAAATGGCTGTATGCGGGCGTGACCATGCTTGCGGTCATGCTGATGAATCAAATATGCGGCTGTGCGGGCGTGTTGGCAAGTGAGGGTGCGCAGGAGACGATGGATGCGCAGACGGCGTGGATTCTGGTTGGCATTATCGCAGTGGCGGTCATTGTGGCAGTCATTGTTGCGGCGGTGACATCGGTGATTTCCGGTGTAGTCGGTGCGAAGGAAGATTCAGGAGAGCAGGACAGTTAAGCAGCAGGCAAAAAGCAGCGTGCGATGCCGGGAGCGCACCGCTGTCAGGCGGATGGAACGGAATGCTTTTGATGGAGCTGCGCTGGGCAGGAAAAGCAAGGGAGACACTTTTTATGATAAGTGACTCCCTTGCTTTTTTTGCAGCTATGTATTGTTATGCAATACGGGTTCTGCATTTTTCAGATTTTTCTGCACTTTAAGATTTTGAGGGTTCTGCATTTTTTAGAGATTTTGAGGACTCTGCAAATTTTTCAGATTTTTTCTTGCATACGAAGAATTCATGGTGTATGATAGGTAAGGCGTGTGCAATTGTATACAATAATGCAATGATGTATGATGCAGTCATATATAGGCACATGTAAGCCGGAAACTATGATTTTACAGAAAAAACGTAGAAGAAATGCAGGAAGGCATGGTGAACCAAATGAAATCTTATCGGGCGATGTTAAAGGAAGAGCTGCAGGCTCTGAAAAGCGAACTGGAGCAGCAGTTTGAAGAGGCGAAGGCAAAGGGGTTGAAACTGGATATGTCCAGAGGAAAGCCGGGACCGGCACAGCTGGACCTCAGCATGGATATGATGGACGTGCTGCATTCGGATACGGTTCTTCGGACGGAGGATGGTGTGGACTGCCGTAATTACGGTACGCTGGACGGCATTCCCGAGGCAAAGAAGCTGATGGGAGACATGATGGGTGTGCCGGCTAAGAACGTGATTGTCTGTGGAAATGCAAGTCTGTCCATTATGTATGATACGGTTTCCCGTTCTATGACGCACGGTGTATGCGGAAGTACGCCATGGTGCCGGCTTAATAAGGTGAAATTTTTGTGCCCGGCGCCCGGATATGACAGACATTTTAAGATTACGGAGCATTTCGGCATTGAAATGATTACGATCCCGATGACGCCGCAGGGACCGGACATGGATATGGTGGAGCGCTATGTCAATACGGATGAAACCGTAAAAGGGATCTGGTGCGTGCCCAAGTATTCCAATCCGCAGGGTTATTCCTATTCGGATGAGACCGTGAAGCGCTTTGCGGCGCTAAAACCGGCAGCGGAAGATTTTCGCATTTATTGGGACAATGCCTATGCGGTTCATCATTTATATGAAGAAAAAGATCGGCAGGACCAGATTCTGGATATTCTTGGTGAATGTGAAAAAGCGGGCAATCCCGATATCGTTTATGAATTTGCCTCCACTTCCAAAGTGACATTTTCGGGAGCGGGTGTTGCCGCGATCGCATCCTCCGAAAAGAATTTGACCGATATTAAAAAATCCATGACCATACAGACGATTGGTTATGATAAGATCAACCAGCTCCGCCATGTAAAGTATTTTGGTAATATCGACGGCATGCATGCGCATATGATGGAGCTTGCGGGTATTATGCGCCCGAAATTTGAGGCGGTGCTTGCGGTACTGGAGCAGGAATTGTCAGGGCTTGAGATCGGGGAGTGGACAAAACCGAACGGTGGTTATTTTATTTCCTTTGAGGCGCTTGAAGGCTGTGCCGCAGCCATTGTCGGGAAATGCCGCGAAGCGGGCGTCGTGCTGACGGATGCCGGGGCAACCTATCCGTATGGAAAAGATCCGCGTGACAGCAATATCCGTATTGCGCCCTCGTTTCCGACGACGGAGGAAATGAAGGAGACTGCAAAACTGTTTGCGCTGTGCGTCAAGCTTGTGAGCGTACAAAAACTGCTTGCTTCTTTCTGAAGGGATGAGGAAGCGGCTGCCGCATGCACGGGTGGAAAAGCGGCCGGCAGCAGCCGGGTATTGGCAGTTGGATATTGGCAGCCGGATACCGGACTGCTAAAGGAAAGCGGAGGATAACGATGCAGGAGTGGAAACGCTTAAAAAGAGAGCTGGTTTACGAGGGCTCTATTATCAAATATTACAGGGATACGGTGCAGGTGCCGAACGGCAATGTTGTAGAATGGGATTTCATCGGACACAATGGGGCGGCGGCGGTCGTGCCGGTGACGGAGGACGGAAAGATTCTGATGGTGCGCCAGTACCGGAATGCGCTTGACCGGATGACGCTGGAAATTCCGGCGGGCGGCTTAAACGGTGCAGATGAGCCGACCATAACTGCAGCGGCCAGGGAACTGGAAGAGGAAACAGGTTATTGCAGCAAAGAGCTTTCGTTCCTGATCAGCCTAAATACGACGGTTGCATTCTGCAATGAAAAAATTGATGTGTATGTCGCAAGGAACCTGACTGCTTCGCATCAGCATCTGGACGAAGATGAGTTCATTGATGTTGTGGCAATGGATGTGGAAGAACTGACGAAGATGATCTATGAAGGAAAGCTGATGGACTCAAAGACCGTGGCGGCAATTCTGGCGTACCGGAGCCGTTACTGTTAAACGGCATAAAAACACGGCGTGAGAGAATGTCCGCATGATACGGCTCATATAATATAAAAATGAGCTGTGGGAGCGGGAATTATGAGAGAAAAAGAAAGGGAACGTCTCGCATTGTTCGGCGGGCTTGTTCCCTTTTTGATTGGTTTTTTTGCAGGTATTACACTGTTTGTGTTTGGCAGAACATGGTTCTTGGGGAGTGGAAGCCTGATGGGGGCGGGGCGTACACATTATATCGGATATTTGGACATTCATAAAAACCGCCTGTTTTTTTATGTACTCGGACTTCGTATGCGGACGGTTGTACTTATGCTGCTTTTGTCCGCAGCGCCGTTTGGACACTGGGTTCGTCATGGGTATAAGACGTGGTATGGCTTTTGCTTTGGCATGATCTTAACGGCGTCCTATGCCGTGTATGGCGTCAAGGGGCTGTGGCTGGTGTGTGTCTGCCTGTTTCCGCAGATATTGCTATATATTCCTGCATTTGTATTATTGTGCCGCATATCGGAGAGAATCAACGGGCTGCATACAGGCGGCTACGGGGCGGCGGGAGTCAGACAACTGCTGGCAGGAGTCGGGGTCGTTCTTTTTTTGACGCTGGCGGGCTGTCTGGCGGAAGGATATGTCAATTCTGTAATTGTTATGAAAATGTTAAAAAATTTTTAAGCCGCAATAGCTAGATGTGGTAGACATAATTGCAGGATATTCCGATATGTGGTAGTTTTGTCGAAAGGGGATAAAAATGCCCCGAAAACGGTTAAAAATTGCGATTGCTTTTCTTAAAAATTATGATTATAATAGTGCGTGGACACGCTTTTTGATTAACATAAATGTTTTGAGGGTGGCACGCTGGTACATGAAGGATGAAATCGGGCAGTTTATCGAATATCTGCATAATGTAAAAAAAACCTCCAATAATACGGAGATGTCATATCGGAGGGATTTGAACAAGGTGCAGGCGTATCTGACCGCCCGTGGTGTGACGGATGTGAAGCAGGTGAGCAGTCAGATGCTCGAGGACTACGTGGATGACTTAAGGCAGCAGAATTTTGCACCTGCGAGCGTTTCACGCAACATCGCGTCGATCAAGGCCTTTTTTCATTATCTGGTGAATGAGGGAAAAATAGAGGACGATGTTTCCGTTCCGCTGAAGGCTCCCCGGCTGGAAAAGAAGCTGCCGGGCATTATGTCGATGGACGAAGTGGTGCGGCTGTTGGAACAGCCGAAGGGAAATGCCCCGAAAGAAGTTCGTGACAGAGCGATGCTGGAGCTTTTATATGCGACCGGAATCCGTGTTACGGAACTGATTACCTTGAAGCTGAGCGACTTAAATATGCCGATGAACTATATTATCTGCCGGGACCGTAATAAGGAGCGGATCATTCCGTTCGGGACGGCGGCAAGGGAAGCACTTGCCAGATATTTATCGGGGGCAAGGGATGCTTTGGTGAAAGAAACGTCGTTTGATACACTTTTTGTGAACTGTTCAGGGGAGCCCATGAGCAGGCAGGGATTTTGGAAATTGATAAAGTCCTATACGAAAAAAGCAGGTATTACGGCTGATATTACGCCTCATACGCTGCGCCATTCCTTTGCGGCGCACCTTGTGGAAAACGGTGCGGATTTAAGAAGCGTGCAGGAGATGCTGGGACATTCCGACATTTCCACGACGCAGATTTATGCCAATATGACACACAAGCACTTACGGGAAGTGTATGCAAAAGCACATCCGAGGGTCTAAAAAAGACTTTCGCTGATGCGAAAGTCTTTCGAAGAAATGCCGAAGGCATTTCTTCTGGAACGCCGAAGGCATTTCTTCTGGAACGCCGAAGGCATTTCTTCGATCATTAGGAAAATGGAACTGCCCGCCAGAAGTCAGGCACAAGCTATGGCTTTTGACGGGCAGTTTTTTATAACAATTCTGCAATATCATAAATCAGACGTTCTGATTCCTTCCAGCCAAGGCATGGATCAGTGATGGATTTTCCGTAGATGCCGCCGCCGATTTTCTGGCACCCCGGCTCGATATAGCTTTCCACCATAACACCTTTGACGAGTTTTCGGATATCATTGTTCAGCCTGCGGCTGTGCAGCACTTCCTTGACGATGCGCACCTGCTGTTCATATTTTTTGCCTGAATTATTATGATTTGAGTCAATGATACAGGCAGGGTTCCGCAGATCGCGCTCCTGATACATTTCAAAAAGGCGGTTCAGGTCTTCGTAGTGATAATTCGGCGTACTGTTTCCGTTTTTGCTTACGGAGCCGCGGAGTACGGTGTGTGCGAGCGGATTGCCGGAAGTCGATACCTCATAGCCGCGGTAAACAAACGAGTGCGGCTGCTGGGCGGCGTAGACGGAATTGAGCATGACGCTGAAATCTCCGCTCGTTGGATTTTTCATGCCGGAGGCAACGTCGAAACCGCTTACAGTCAGACGGTGCTGCTGGTCTTCAACGCTTCTTGCACCGATTGCAACATAGGAGAGCACGTCCTCCACATATCCCCAGTTTTCGGGATAGAGCATTTCGTCAGCGGCGGTAAGTCCTGACTCTTCGATTGCCCGCAGATGCATTCTGCGCACAGCGATCAGCCCCTGAAGAAAGTCCTCCTTTTTTTGGGGATCGGGCTGGCTGGCAATGCCTTTATAGCCGTCTCCGGTCGTGCGCGGTTTGTTCGTATAAATGCGGGGAACCAGCATCAGTTTATCGCCTACGCGTTCGGAAAGAGCCGCCAGGCGGTTGACATAATCACATACTGAATCCTCATTATCTGCCGAGCAGGGACCGATGATCACTAGAAAACGGTCTGATCTGCCTGTGATAATATCTGCAATTTCCCTGTCGCGCGTCTGCTTTAAGCCGGCATAATGAGCCGGAAGCGGATATTCCTCCCGAATCTGCGCGGGGGTGGGGAGTAAACGCTCAAATGTGAAACCCATGATGATTCTCCTGTCTGTAGCTGGATTTTATTCTGCAGGACCCGGTATAAAGTCCGCAAAGCACTCGAAAAACAGGACAATTATATACGAAAACGTGCGATTGTGCAAGACCTGGCGAAAAAACGGAAAATATGATAAAAAACGGATAGAATCAGTTGCGTTTTTGTGAATAAAGTACTATTATTATAACAGGACAGGTTGCATAGAATTGTAAAATATGGTACGATAGTCACAGAAAAGAGGGTGCTAGTTATGAGAGATACCATAGCGGTCTGTGTTGTACGGGCAGATGAAGAGTTTCAGAGAGATTCCCTGAGAGCTATTTATCATCAGGCGGAAGAACGCGGTCTGTTCGTACAGGTGTTTAATACCTTTGAAGAGCTGGAGATGAACAACCTCAATGATCAGGGTGAGGAAAGCATCTTTGAACGGATTGATTATGACCGGCTTTGCGGAATGATCATTTTCTGTGAAAAGATCAAGGACAATGAGCTAAATCTCCGACTGATAGATAAAGGAAAGAAAAACGGGATTCCGATCGTAGTGATTGACCGCAAGGTGGATGACTGCTACAGCATCGTGTTTGACTATACGAATACATTTGAAAAGATTGTACGACATCTGGTCGATGTTCATCAATGCCGGTCATTCTTTGTCATGGGAGGTTTCCGCAATAATGATTTCTCTGATGCAAGAATCAAGGTTGTGCGCGAGGTGGCGGCAGAGTACGGCATTGAGCTAAAAGATGAGGATATTGGTTACGGGAACTTTTGGGAGGGCCCGTGCAGGGAAGTTATGAAAGAGTTCCTTGACAGCGGGCGGCCGCTGCCGGACGCGTTTATCTCTGTCAATGACACGATGGCGATCACGATCTGCGACTGCCTGCATAAAGCCGGATACCGGATTCCGGAAGATACGATCGTAACAGGATTTGACGGGATCGAAGAGGAGCGGTATTCCATGCCGCGCTTAACGACCGCCCAGCAGGATCTTTCGGCAGGCGGGAAAAAGGCAGTAGAGCTGATCTACGGTGCCATGCACAAACAGGAAGGCATGGAGCAATGTGTTCTCATTCCGTTTGCAGTCCGCTTTTCCGAATCCTGCGGCTGCCGCGAAATCAGCGGGAGCCGGGCTTCCGAGCAGATTCACAGAATGTATAATACATTGACGGCTTACCGCCAGTTCACAAAATATATGTATGAGATGATTGACGAGATGACCGGAACGAAGAGCCTGCAGGGCGTGCTTGCGACGCTGCCGAAGTATCTTTCCTATATGGAAACTTACAGTCATGTCTATCTCTGTGTGGAAGGCTCTTATCTGGAAGCTTATGATGAGATCGGCGCGCAGATCATGGATGTGAACCGCAGGCTGAATGACCGCAGCGAAATCGAGATGGTCGTGCTTGGCGAGTGGCATGCGGATAAAGGCTTTTCAAGTCCGATGCTCTGTTATAAGCGCAGGGAACCGTTTCCTGCGGAAAAGATGTGTAAGGATACCGAAAATCTGATGTTTGTGCCGCTGCATGTACAGGAGACCGTGTTTGGCTATCTGGCAGTCAATTTTGATCCTGAGACGAACGATTATACGCAGCTTCGTAATTTTACAACGAATCTCAGTCATATTCTGGATTCTGTGAGAAGCAGGCAGCAGATGCAGAATTTTAACCGCAAATTAAAGCAGGCGAACGATAAGCTTGAAGAACTCTATATCAGGGACCCGCTGACGGGCATTTATAACCGCCGTGGTTTTTATCAGGATATCATCAGCCGTTTGAAAGAGCATAATTATGGATGGCTGATGGTTGTTTCCATTGACTTGAACGGACTAAAGACCATCAATGATACGTACGGACACGGCGAGGGTGATTTTGCGTTAAAGACGGTGGGACGCGCCCTGCAGAAGATTGTAACGGAGCGGGGAATCAGTGCCCGTTTCGGAGGAGATGAGTTCTCGGCAGCGCTGTTTTATGATGAATATGAGCAGTATGCTGATACAGATTTCAGAAAGAGGCTTGAAGAACAGCTTGATCAGGTCAACAGAACCGCGGGCAAGGAATATGAGATCAGCTGCAGCTGTGGAATGCAGATGACGCCGACAAACGGCGATGTCAATATTGATGAGATATTAAAAGAAGCAGACCATAAGATGTATCAGGACAAAAAGCATCATTATGAGATGCTCGGACAGGGGGCGGACTGTATCCGTTAGCGCTGTACGGAGAATGAGAGGATATAGGTGTATCTGGGTGGCGGCGCAATGGAATCGTGGACAGACATTCACATTTGGAAAATGTCAGGGGGCATTTTCTGGTGTAGGCATAAGCTTGTGTGGGGGTGAAAAGGGATGGTATCTGTTTGGATATCATCCCTTTTCTGCGGGTGCGTGTATGCAGGAAAGCTCAATGTTGTTTCAGAAAGTGCAGGATGGTAAGCGAATTTGCCGCTGCGCAGAAGAGCTGGCTTGTGAGAAGACCCCACAGATAGGCCTCAATGCCGCAGGACGGCACGACGAAAAATACAAATGCCAGACGGATGCCGAGTGAGGATGTATTGATTATAAACGAAGAGCCGGTGTGCCCAAGTCCGTGCAGGATACTCGACATGGTCGTTGAGAGATAGAGAAACGGGCATATAAAGCCCAGAGTCAGGATAAAGTGTCCTGCGAGGTCATTGTGAAAAAAGAAAGTTCCCGCAAAGCGTCCGGTCAGGAGAAACAGGATGCAGCAAGGCGTGCCGAAGGCAAGACTGCAGGAAGCGGTCCGGCGGAAGGCACGCCGTATTTTGTCATAGTCAACGCGCTCCTGCGCCTCTGAGATAAACGGCAGGAGCAGAACGGAGAATGAGTTCGTGAGTGTAGATGGAAACAGGATAAACGGCAGTGCCATGCCGGTCAGTACGCCGTAAACGGAAAGCGCCTCGGAGTTTGTCATGCCAAAACGGACGAGCATCAGCGGGATATAGATGGCCTCAATGCTTGAGAGCAGATTGACGACGACGCGGCTTGCTGACAGCGGTACCGCCATGCGGAGAATGCTGGACATCGTTCGGTGCAGGGCAGGGCTTTTCTTAAGGCTGTTCAGTGCGCTGGACGGTGAGGAGGGGCATCCGAGGCAGCGCTGGAAACGGATCAGGACGAGCGCCCCGGTAAACAGCGCAGAGCAGATTTCACCTGCAAGCATGCCGATTACAGAGCAGGCTAAGCTAAGCTGCATGTGATGGGACAGACTGTACTCGTAGAGAAGGAATACTGTGCCTACGCGGATAAGCTGCTCGCCGAGCTGGGAGGCGGCGGGAATCTTTGTATTTTTGATGCCGTAGTAGTAGCCGTTCATGCAGGAATGCAGGGAGGCAAAAGGGATGGAAACGGCAATGATGCGAAGCAGAGGTTCCGTACGCGGTTCACAAAGGATGCGTGCGGCGATGAACGGTGCGTTCAGTACGACAACCGCGGCAAAGAGCAGGGAAAGAACCGCGGAGAGAAACAGACCGCTGAGCAGTACACGGAAAGAATGGCGGTAGTCGCGTGAGCCCGGCTCTCCTGCAACATACTTGGAAATGGCGCTCTGTATCCCACCGCAGCAGACGGAAAACGAAAGTGCGAGAACGGGGGAAACGAGCTGATAGACGCCCATTCCTTCCGCACCAAAGGTGCGGGATAAAAAGATGCGGTAAAAAAAGCCGATGACGCGTGAGGCAAAGCCAGTCAGGGTCAGGATCAGGGTTCCCTTAAAAAGTATTTTGTTCATAGGATGGTCCTGTGGTATTATGAATAATATATGTGTTAGAAAAGCAGGGCAGAACAAAGGATGGGCAATTGCAAAACACCCAAATAAAGATAAGGATTGTATGTTTTGCATAATAACATATGTTATAAAGGGCGTTTCGTGATCATCTGCAACGAAGGAGGAAGGGAGCGCCTGTGGGAAAGACGGGGGCGTAAAAATGAACAGAGAGAGGATCGTCGTCGGGCTGTCGGGAGGCGTGGATTCGGCAGCCGCGGCGTATCTGCTTAAAAAGCAGGGTTATGAAGTGACCGGCGTTACCATGTGCGTGCTGGGAGAAGAAAACAGGGGGGCGCAGGAGCAAATGCTATCAGATGCGGCGGCGGTCGCAGAAGCACTCGGCATCCGGCATGAGACGGTTGATTTTACAAAAAGCTTCCGGGAAAAAGTTGAGGAATATTTTGCGAGGGAGTATCTGAGCGGGCGTACACCGAATCCCTGCCTGATGTGCAACCGTTATGTGAAATGGGAAGCGGTACTTGGCTTTGCGAAAAGCGTGGGAGCCGGATGGATGGCAACGGGTCATTACGCGCGCATTGAGCGGCTGTCAAACGGGCGGTATGCCGTGCGCAATTCAGTGACAGCTGAGAAAGATCAGACTTATGTGCTGGCGCGTCTTACTCAGGAGCAGCTTGCCCATACGCTGATGCCTCTTGGAACATATACGAAAGAACAGGTGCGGGAACTGGCAAAAGAGGCAGGTATTCCTGTCGCGCAAAAAAAGGACTCCCAGGAAATCTGTTTTATTCCCGATCATGATTATGCGGCGTTTATTGCCCGGAGGAGACCCGAAGATATGTGCAGCGAGGGAAATTTTGTCACGCCGGACGGCGTCGTGCTTGGACGGCACCGGGGATTGGTTCATTATACGGTGGGACAGCGAAAGGGCTTAGGCATCGCGCTCGGGCAGAGAATGTTCGTCAAATGCCTGCGCCCTGAGACAAATGAGGTCGTGCTTGTGCCGGACGATGCAGTTTATAGTCATGTTCTTGTCTGCAAGGATATAAGCTTTATGGGGATCATGCCAATGCAGGCTGGAGAAAAAAGGCGGCTGACGGGCAGGATACGCTATGGGCACAAGGGGGCTGCGGCAGCCGTCACCATGATGGCGGACGGCTGCCTGAAAGCGGAGTTTGAACAGCCGGTCCGCGCGGTCACGCCGGGGCAGGCGGCTGTTTTTTATGATGGGGAATACCTTGCCTGTTCAGGCATCATTTCGGACTGAATGCGATGGAACCGAAGTTCAGAGTCTGATAAACTCTGCCACGCGCTTTTCAAAGACACAGTAATAGCGGAACCCGCACGCGGAAAGCAGGTCGGCGGCGTCTTGAAAACGGATGCCGATATCACCGGGGTTATGTGCGTCCGAGCCGATTGTGACGATTTCACCGCCAAGCTCACGGTAGCGTTTCAGAATGGCGGCGCAGGGATTGGGTGCGTTCAGACCATGGCGGTAACCGCCGGTATTGCATTCAATGCCTTTTTCATTGTCGATCAGGGTTTCAAGGATGACGTCGATGACATCGCGGTAATCCGCATAAGAAAACGCCTGATTTTTATTCGGACCATAGCGGACGATATAATCGAGATGCCCGTAAACATCAAAATTCGTATATTTTTTGATGTTATCCATTATGGATGTAAAATAATGCCGATAGGCTTCCTTCTCACTGCGTCCTTCAAAATAAGAGGGATAATAGGGATCGTCGCCGTCTACTAAATGTGAGGAGCCAATCACAAAATCAAAGTCATAACTGTGAACATAACGAGCGTTATTGCCTGCCAGATGCGGCTGAAGACCAAGCTCAACGCCGAATAACAGCTTGATGCGGTCTGCATAACGTTCTTTGCAGCGGATCAGGTCGTACAGATAGGAATCTGTGTTGAGCAGAAACTTATTTTCCGGGTCCATATCCGTGACCGGATAATCCATATCCATATGCTCGGTAAAGCACATCTGCTTTAAGCCGAGTTCTATTCCTTTTTCGATCATGGACTCCATGGAGGCATCGGAATCTCCCGAGTGGGAGGAGTGTAAATGGCAGTCAGCATAAATGGGCATGAGGAACTCCTTTCTATGAGTGCTTTGTATTTCATATAGCTGTGAAATGTCTGGAACATGTGTCCCGTTCGTGCAAAATATACATACAACTGATAAAATACCACAAAATACCTTATTTTTCAATTTCGGCCGCGAGAAAGTTTATCAATATTTTTCATTTTATATCTTGAATTTTGGCGGGAGATTGGTTACAATAATCGTGCTGATGGAATTTTGGCAAATCTTGGACGTATCGCACGTTCCCGGACAAGCCAAAATAATATAAAATTATGTAGGAGGATTCTTAACATGGCAGTAAAAGTAGCAATCAATGGTTTCGGTCGTATCGGTCGTCTCGCATTCAGACAGATGTTCGGTGCAGAAGGATACGATGTAGTGGCAATCAACGACTTAACATCCCCGAAGATGCTGGCGCATCTGTTAAAGTATGACTCTTCTCAGGGTAAGTATGCGAAGGCAGATACGGTTTCCGCAGGCGAGGATTCCATCACGGTTGACGGCAAGACATTAAAGATTTACAAAGAGCCGGATGCAAACAACTGTCCTTGGGGCGAGCTGGGTGTAGACGTCGTTCTTGAGTGCTCCGGTTTCTATACTTCCAAAGAGAAGGCTCAGGCGCATATCAATGCAGGTGCAAAGAAGGTCGTTATTTCCGCTCCGGCAGGAAATGATCTTCCGACTATCGTATACAATGTAAATCATAAGACCTTAAAGCCGACGGATACCATTATTTCCGCAGCTTCCTGCACGACCAACTGCTTAGCGCCGATGGCGAAGGCATTAAATGATCTTGCAGGCATCAAGTCCGGTATCATGAGCACGATCCATGCGTATACAGGCGATCAGATGATCCTTGATGGTCCCCAGAGAAAGGGTGATTTGAGAAGATCCCGCGCTGGTGCGATCAATATCGTTCCGAATTCCACTGGTGCGGCAAAGGCAATCGGCCTTGTTATTCCTGAACTGAACGGTAAGCTGATCGGCTCCGCACAGCGTGTTCCGACCCCGACCGGTTCCACCACGATCCTTGTAGCTACGGTCGAGAAGTCCGTAACGAAGGAAGAGATCAATGCAGCAATGAAGGCGGCTGCAACAGAGTCCTTTGCATATAATGAGGATGAGATCGTATCTTCCGATATCGTAGGAAGCACCTACGGTTCCATCTTCGATGCAACACAGACGATGGTTGGACAGGACAATCTGGTACAGGTTGTTTCATGGTATGACAATGAGAACTCCTATACAAGCCAGATGGTTCGCACCATTAAGTATTTTGCAGAGTTAGCATAAGCAGTGGGCGGCTCTCATTGAGAAGCAGACCTAGCAAGGTCCGGTCTTTATGGACCGGACCTTGTTTTTGTATGCACAGGTCCGCACAAGGAAGTTTGCTGCTAAAGCAGCATGCGGGCCGCGCAGCGGGTAGGTCAGATAAATCTTCCCTACTCGATTTAATATAATCATAATTCAGGAGGAAAAACCATGGGATTAAATAAGAAATCCGTAGACGATATTCATGCAGCAGGAAAGCGCGTGCTTGTAAGATGTGACTTTAACGTACCGCTTAAAAACGGTGAGATTACAGACGAGACCCGTATCGTGGCAGCTCTGCCGACCATTCAGAAGCTGATCGGGGACGGCGCAAAAGTGATTCTCTGTTCCCATCTTGGCAAAGTAAAGAACGGACCGAACGAGGGTGAGTCCTTAGCTCCGGTTGCCAAGAGATTATCCGAGAAGCTCGGTAAGGAAGTGAAGTTTGTGGCCGATTACAATGTAACCGGTGCAGACGCGACCGCAGCGGTAGCGGCAATGAAGGAAGGCGACGTGGTTCTTCTGCAGAACACCCGTTTCCGCGGCGCTGAGGAAACCAAGAACGGAGAGGCGTTCAGCAAAGAGCTTGCAGACCTGTGCGACGTTTATGTATGTGATGCATTCGGTTCTTCCCATAGAGCGCATGCGTCCGTTGCCGGCGTAACGGACGTGGTCCGTGCAAAGGGCGGCGAGTGCGCAGTCGGTTATCTGATGCAGAAAGAGATCAATTTCCTTGGCAATGCTGTGGAAGACCCGGTGAGACCGTTTGTGGCAATCCTTGGCGGTGCGAAAGTTGCGGATAAACTTAATGTCATCAATAACCTGCTGGAGAAATGCGATACGCTCATCATCGGCGGTGGTATGGCATTCACCTTCTTAAAGGCAAAGGGATATGAGATCGGCAAGTCGCTGGTGGATAATGAGAAGATTGATTATTGTAAAGAAATGATGGATAAAGCGGAGAAGCTTGGTAAGAAGCTGCTTCTTCCGATTGATACGACGATCGCTGCCGGATTCCCAGACCCGATTGACGCGCCGATCGAGGTATCTTTTGTGGATGCGGACAAGATTCCTGCGGATAAAGAGGGCCTGGATATCGGACCGAAGACTGCGGAACTCTATGCGGATGCCGTTAAGAACGCAAAGACCGTTGTATGGAATGGACCGATGGGCGTATTTGAGAATCCGACGCTGGCTGCAGGTACAATTGCGGTTGCGAAGGCACTGGCGGCTACAGATGCAACCACGATCATCGGGGGCGGTGATTCCGCAGCCGCAGTCAATCAGTTAGGCTTCGCAGATAAGATGAGCCATATTTCCACGGGCGGCGGCGCATCCCTTGAGTTCCTTGAGGGCAAGGAGCTTCCGGGCGTTGTAGCAGCGGACGACAAATAACATGAGCGCAGCTCATGTTATTCGGAGTTTCGTGCAGGGCACGAGACTCCGGAGTATTGTGGATGGGACAGCTGAAAAGTAGCAGGAAATTGCGAAACGTCTTATTCCGGACATGATTTATGTGCCGCAAAAGATTGGGTGAGCAATGTAAAGACTGTTGATGGAAAGAAAGGGAAAAGATCATGGCAAGAAGAAAAATTGTAGCGGGCAACTGGAAAATGAACATGACGCCGAGTCAGGCAGTTGCACTGTGTGCAGAGTTAAAAGACTTAGTAAAGTCCGATGCAGTGGATGTGGTTTACTGTGTTCCGGCAATTGATATCGTACCTGTCGTAGAGGCTGTCAAGGGTACGAATGTCGCGGTTGGTGCAGAGAATATGTATTTTGAGGAAAAGGGCGCATATACTGGTGAGATTTCTGCAGCAATGCTTGTGGATGCGGGCGTGAAGTATGTGATCATCGGTCACTCTGAGAGACGTGATTATTTCAAGGAGACGGATGAACTGCTGAATAAAAAAGTGAAGAAAGCGTTTGAAGCTGGATTAACCCCGATTCTCTGCTGCGGCGAGACATTGGAGCAGAGAGAGACAGGCGTAACCATGGACTGGATTCGTCTGCAGATTAAATCCGATCTTGTCGGCATTTCTGCAGATCAGGTCAAGAGCATGGTGATTGCATATGAGCCGATCTGGGCAATTGGAACGGGCAAGACCGCAACGACAGAGCAGGCGCAGGAAGTCTGCAAGGGTATCCGTGACTGCGTGGCAGAAATGTATGATGCGGCTACGGCAGAGGCAGTCCGTATCCAGTATGGCGGTTCCGTAAATGCAGGCAATGCGGCGGAACTGTTTGCACAGCCGGATATTGACGGCGGTCTGGTCGGCGGCGCATCCCTGAAAGCAGATTTTGGCAAGATCGTCAATTATTAATTTACGCGCGCAGGGAACCAAAGTCTGAAGGAGCTTGACGGATCATGACTGGGGATGGTGCGGCTTACATGATTCCGATACATCCGACACAATAAAACAGATGAAAGGTTGTTTAATTTGGTGAGTTTCCCATAATTAAACAACCTTTTACGTTATGCGAAAGAAGAGCAGCTGCGTTATACGGAAGAAGTATACGGAAGAAGAAGTTTCTGAAGGTATACGGAAGAGGAAGTTCCCGGCTTGACGGTTTTTTATCCTTAGTGTAATATAATAACTTAGCATGTGCCGGGCTGTAGGTTGAAAAATAAGCTTGATAGCTTATTTTTCAACCGGCAATTTGAGTCAGAGCCGGGGATATGCCTTGATCGCAGTCGGAAATCTGAAATTTCCGACGCGTGTCATCGCAGTAAATTGCTCTGACATGGATTAGATTGAAAAATTATGCTGATGCACTGATTTTTCAATCTGCTATTTGTGCCGGAGCGTCACAAATAAGCCTTGATGGCAGACGCGAATCTGATTTTCGCGTCGCCCCGTCGCGTAAACGCTCCGGAATGAGGATTCGTGTGAAGAGAAGTTTTAAGGCTCACAGCATAGTCTGTCTTGCCAAGAACGCCGAAAGCTTCACATTGGATACTCGGCATACAGGGAATGGGAGGGACGAATGTGGATTCCGGTAAAAAAGACATTCATTGTCGTTTGTTAAAGGTTTCGGATTCGAGGGAAGTGATTGATTATGCAGTTTCTGTCCTGCGGGACGAAGGAGTTGTGCTGACGCCGACGGATACCGTATACGGGCTGATCTGTATGCCGGAATCAAAGCATGCGGTTCAGACGATATTTGAAATGAAACAGCGCCCCTTAAATCAAAGACTGCCGATTATAGTTGCAAGCGGAAAGCAGGCTGAAACGGATTTACCGATTATATGGAATGAAGATGCAAAAAAACTTGCAGATGCCTTTTGGCCGGGAGCGCTGACGATTGCGTGCGGGATTCAGAAAAATAACATTGACTGGCTGGCTGACCGCGATGAGGCGGCAATCCGGGTTCCGGATTACTTTTTTGTTCAGGAGCTGGCGAGAAGGCTCGGTCCCCTGTTGATGACAAGTGCAAACAGGCATGGTGTGGAGACGCCGCATACAGTTGAAGGCGCTTTAGAAAGTCTGGCGGTTAAACCGGCGCTGGCATTGGACGGCGGTCTGCTGAGCGGAGCGCCCTCTACATTGGTCAATGTAAATTGCCCAAGCCCCGTCATAGAAAGGCTTGGTTCCATACCAGAGATAGAAATTGAGAGGTTATTAAGATGATAAATGAAAGGATTTTATTGTCGATTGAGACGTCATGCGACGAGACAGCAGCAGCAATCATCGGTGAAGAGTATACTGTTTTTTCTTCCGTTGTATCGACACAGATTCCTCTGCATGCGAAATGGGGAGGAGTCATACCCGGAATTGCCAGCAGGCAGCATGTGATAGCGATGAACGGTGTAATCCGTGAGGCGATGGACTCAGCGGGCGTAAAGCCGGATGATCTGACAGCGGTTGCGGTCACAATCGGTCCGGGACTGCCCGGAAGTCTGGCCACGGGAGTCTCTGCAGCAAAAGCGCTTGCCCTTGCGTGGGATAAGCCGCTTGTCGGTGTGAATCATCTGGAGGGACATCTTTTTTCCGCAGAGCTGAATGGGGAGAAAATAGAATTTCCGGCAGTCTATCTGCTTGTATCGGGCGGGCACTGTATGCTGATTTATGCCGCTGAGCGGGGAAAATACCGGCTGCTTGGAACGACCAAAGATGATTCTGTGGGAGAGGCCTATGATAAGGTTGCACGCGAGCTTGGATTTGAATATCCGGGCGGCCCGGTCATTGACCGCCTGGCGCTGACAGGAAAGGACCGTTACGCACTGCCAAGACCAATGCTCGATTCGGGTTATGATTTTTCGTTTTCGGGGTTGAAGTCTGCTGTCCGCAGGGTGATTGATCAGGGAAACGTGGTTACGGAGGATGTTGCTGCTTCTTTTGTGGCTGCCAGTATGGAAGTTCTGACAACAAAATTGAAAAGAGCCGTTACAGAGTATCATCCCCGGAGCGCAGTCGTTGTCGGAGGTGTTTCTAAAAGTCCGGTTCTTAGGGAGCAGCTTAGCAACGGGGCGCTGGGAGATACAAAAATTGTGTTCCCCAGCTTGAAATATTCAACGGATAATGCTGCGATGATAGGCGCAGCCGGATGGTGGCAGCTGATTCATAACGGGCCGATCGATGAACATGTCGGCATGCTGCCCCGGCTGTCGCTGCCAATCGTGGAATAAAGGGTTTTTCAACGTGGGACAGGAGAGTGGTCACAGATGACAGAGAATCAAGGGAAGCCGATTGTGAAACGGCTTGAATCCGTTTTGGAGACCGCATCAGCTGCGGCAGAACTGGCAGGAATTTTGAAGGAGGGGGATCTCCTTTTATTTACGGGAGAGATTGGGGCCGGAAAGACAACTTTTATTCAGTCTCTGGCACGAAATCTGGGTGTAACAGAACCGGTAACCAGTCCGACTTTCGTTCTTCATGCACTATATGAATCGGGAAGAGTGATGTTGAGCCATGTGGACCTTTATAGGCTGAACAGTGATATAGAAGTCGAAAGCTTTGGCTTTGAAGATTATTATGATACGGCAGTGACAGTTGTAGAGTGGTCAGACCGGTATTCCGGTTTTCAGGAGCCTTATCTGGCGCTTCATTTTGATTATGGGGAACTTGAGAATGAGCGGATACTCACAATGGTGCCGAATGGCGGGGACTGGGCGGTTCGCCTGAATTCCGTGCGCGAAACAGCGTGAGAAAATGATGGTTGATATTTGGAGGTGAAAATATGGCTGTTAGACTTGGACTGGATGCTTCACAGCCCTATGCGAGCTGCGCTGTTTCTACAGAAGCTGGAATTGTGGCAGCATTAGCAATGGAAAAACCGATCGAGAATTTTCCTGAATTGATTCGAAATACGCTTACCAAGGCACAGATTCGTCTGGAAGAGGTGGATGAGATTGTTGTTTGTATCGGACCGGGTTCGCAGACCGGGGTGCGCTGCGCGGTAGTGACGGGAAATGCACTGGCGTTAGCGACAGGAAAACCGGTTACGGGAGTTCTTGCTACCGATGCGGCGGCAGTAGCGGCGCCGCCTGATAAAGCCGGAAAAATTGCGGTGCCTGCCGGAAGAAGCCGATGGTATGTACAGGATTACGAGCGGAAAGGAGAAGCACTTTATCCATTAGGTGAGATGCAGCTGATGGACGAAAAACCGGATGATTCGTTCTCTTTATTTAGCGGAGACCCAGATGGATGCCGGGAATCGGAGTTATGTGCATACGGAATACTTTTGACTGCCGGAGCGCAGAGACAGTTAATCAAGCAGTCGTTACAAAATGAAATTGTACCATATGAAAGGACGGATGATCCGGCTGCATGGCAAAAAAGTGAGAAGACGTCTTCATAACAGAATCAATTGGAGAGACAGATTTTGGGTGGATAAGAAGAACGATGTAAGTAAGAAGATCATTGTAATGGGTTGACAAGTGGAGCAGAAAGTAGTATGATTGTCTCTTGTAACGAATCTTTATCACATGAGGGAGAATAAAATCATGAAGAAGAAATGTTGTTCTATTTTATTGGTATGCGTGATGCTGCTGACACTTGCAGGATGCGGAGATAAGGGTACGCCTGTACTGCATTATGATCTTCCGGAAGGATTTACCGAGTCCTCTGACGGCATGTGGTATGCTCCGGATTATCCGAATGATACCGCGAACATCAATATTATGACATCCGAAGACGATCAGGTAACATTCCAGTATACCAAGGACAGTTTCTGCGAAGCTGTTGAGTATCTGTATGAAGAGACTTATGGTTATGAAGTTGATGTGAACTGCACGGAGTTTACAAAGTCTGAATTGAATGGCTGCAAGACACTTACCATCAGAGCGTCCTACAATCTGCTTGGTATGGAAATTGAGCAGCTTCAGTTCGCTGTTGAAGTCGGCAAGAACAAAGTAACGACAATTACTTATACGCAGGAAGCCGGCGGTGCATGGAGCGATGCGTTTAATGCAAGCATAGATTCCATGAGCATTGAGTATGTAAAGTAAATCCAAGCGGTATGCTGTCTCTGATTCAGAGAAACGCAAGGATTGCAGCAAGGATTGCATTGAGAAATGAAAGAGGGAGTTCCGCATGAATGCGGGACTCTTTTTTTCAGAAAATATTGTTTTTTATCGGATAAAGCATAGAAAAGTAGAAAAAATATGCTATACTGAACATAATAAGAAAGATGGAAAGTAAGGATTGATCGGGAGGTGACAGTATGGCAGTTCACGAGCTTTGTCCGGGCTGTATGGGCAGGATTACAGAAGAACAGATGCAATGCGGATGCCCATACTGCGGATACCGCCTGCCAAAACAGGGGGAGGTTTCACCGCATATTCTGCCGCCGCATACGGTCCTGCAGGGAAAATATCTGATCGGCAGGACGCTTGGGGCAGGCGGATGCGGGATTACTTATCTTGGTTATGATCTAAACTTAGAGCTGCGCATTGCAATTAAAGAATATTATCCGGTCGGATTTGTTGCAAGAGATGTCTCCGAGAAGCTTGAACTGACTGCGGGAGAAGGAGATAAGGGCGCTTTCTTTTCGGAGGGGAAAAAGAAGTTTATACAGGAAGCAAGAATGCTCGCACGTTTTGCAGGGCTTCGGAGTATTGTGTCTGTGCGGGATTATTTCGAAGAGAATAACACTTGTTATATTATCATGGAATATCTGGACGGGGAAACGTTAAAGAGTTATCTGACGAGGCGGGGCGGCAGAATTTCCTGTGATGAGCTGATGCGGATGCTTCAGCCGCTTTTAGCGTCCTTAAACGAGGTACACAGACAGGGGCTGATTCATCGGGATATCAGTCCGGACAATATTATGATCCTTCGTGACGGTACATTGAAGCTTCTGGATTTTGGTTCTGCGCGCGACATGGCGGGAAATGCGGAACGAAGCGCTTCCGTGATGCTCAAGCCGGGATATGCACCCGAGGAGCAGTACCGCATGTATGGTGCGCAGGGAACATGGACCGATGTCTATGCGCTGTGCGCAACGATTTACCGGTGTTTAACGGGACATACCCCCGTTGATGCGCTGACCAGAAAGGAGCGGGATACGTTGATCCCGCCGTCGCAGTATGGTGCGGCGCTGACGCCTCAGCAGGAAGCGGCGCTCTTAAAAGGAATGGCGGTGGATGCGGGGCAGCGGTATAAGACGATCGGAGAATTTTACCGTGGATTTTACTGCAATGAAATTCCGGCAGCGCGGTCTGTGCCGCCTCAAAATATGCAGGGAAGGGTACCGGCTTCCGGTCTGCCGCGGCAGACGGCCGTTCAGGGACAGGCACAGTGGGGCGCATCCGTATCCATGCCAAATCCGGGCGTACCTTTGCAGAATACGTATCAGATGGCGGGAGGGGCCGGTTACAAGACATCTGAAGTAAAAAAGAAACGCCTGTTTTTGATTGTGGCTGCTTTTGCAGCGGCAGCTGCCGTACTTGTTTTGATACCAGTGCTGATTTCACTTTTTTTGGACAAAGGAGATGGTGGAGATCAGGCATGGCGGCAGGAGCAGATCGCAGGGACGGATGACGAAGGAGTTCTTGTAAGCGGACAGCCTGCAGAGGGTGATCCGGAAGGTGCGGCGGCACAGGAAAGCGGGCAGGAAGGGACGACTCTCCCGAACGGATTGTCGCAGAGTATGCAGGCTGCACAGCCGACAGGTGAAGGAATGCGCGGATTGTCCCATAACCTGGAAGACGGGGAATTGCAGCAAAGCAGCGGACCGAAGCTGTGCTGCGATATTCCTGAGGAATTTACGGAACGGTCGGAGGGCGTATTCTGTGCGCCGGACTATCCGAATGATACCGCCAATATTAATATTTTAACTGCCGTCGGTGACAGGCAGACTTTTCAGTATACGAAGGAAAGCTACTGTGAAGCGGTAAAATATCTGTATGAGCAGGCTTACGGCTATGACATTGAAGTAAACTGCACGGAGTTTGTCCAATCGGAATTGAACGGCTGTAAGACGCTGATGGTCCGCATGTCTTACAATCTGCTCGGAGTAATGGAAGTTGAACAGATTCAGTTCTCGGTCGAGACCGAAACAGATAAGGTTACGACGATCACAATGTCGCAGCCCGCAGGCGGCGGATGGATGGATACGTTTGAGCGTGTACTGGAATCCATTCGTGTGGAATAAGAACGGATGTTATATTAAAAAATTTATAATCATATAAAATAAGGCGCTGTCCGGAATGTTTTGGATGGGAAATGAGAAAGGCGGCGCGGAAAGGATTGGAAACAGCATGAGCAAGAAACCTGTGGTATTGATGATCTTGGACGGATATGGTCTGAACGAAAAGAAGGAGGGCAACGCGGTCGCTCTGGCGGAAACGCCGGTGATGGATAAACTGATGAAGGAATATCCCTTTGTCAGAGGCAATGCAAGCGGAATGGCAGTTGGACTTCCTGACGGTCAGATGGGCAATTCAGAGGTTGGTCATTTGAATATGGGCGCAGGCAGAATCGTATATCAGGAATTGACGAGAATTACGAAAGAGATTCAGGATGGCACTTTTTTTGAAAATCCGGCACTGATGGATGCCGTGAAAAATTGTAAACAGAAGGATTCCGCGCTGCATATGTTCGGGCTTTTGTCGGACGGCGGCGTGCACAGTCATAACACACATTTATATGGACTGTTGGAGCTTGCAAAGAGGAACGGTTTGAAAAAGGTTTATGTGCATGCATTTCTTGACGGACGTGATACGCCCCCGGCAAGCGGCAAGGACTATGTGGCGCAGCTGGAGGCCAAAATGGCGGAGCTTGGCGTCGGTGAGGTTGCCAGCGTTTCCGGGCGTTACTATGCAATGGACCGCGATAATAATTACGACCGTGTGGAAATTGCATACCGCGCGTTGACAAAGGGAGAAGGGCAGACTGCGGACAGCGCGCAGGAGGCGGTACAGAATTCGTATGATAAAGAGGAAACGGATGAGTTTGTAAAGCCGACTGTTGTGATGAAAAACGGCGCGCCGGTTGCCACGATCAAGGATGGCGATTCCGTTATTTTCTTTAATTTCCGTCCTGACAGGGCACGCGAGATCACGCGCTGCTTCTGTGACGACGATTTTACGCGCTTCGATCGTGGAAAGAGACTGGAGCTTACCTATGTGTGCTTCTCTGACTATGATCCGACCATTCCAAATAAGGAAGTTGCATTCCATAAAATTTCTGTTACCAATACGTTCGGAGAATGGCTTGCCGCAAATCACATGAAGCAGGCGCGTATCGCTGAGACAGAAAAGTATGCCCATGTGACCTTCTTTTTTAACGGAGGAGTGGAGGAGCCAAATGAGGGCGAGGACCGGATATTAGTTAATTCCCCGAAGGATGTGGCAACCTATGACTTAAAACCGCAGATGAGCGCTTATGAAGTCTGTGACAGACTGGTAGAAGCGATCCGGTCAGGAAAGTATGATGTGGTGATCATCAATTTTGCGAACCCCGATATGGTCGGTCATACCGGCGTATTAGAGGCGGCAAAAAAGGCTGTTGAAGCAGTGGACGAGTGTGTCGGAAAGGCAGTGGAGGCAGTGAAAGAGGTGGACGGCGCGCTGTTCATCTGCGCGGACCACGGAAATGCGGAACAGCTGATCGATTATGAGACCGGAGAACCGTTTACTGCTCATACGACGAATCAGGTGCCGTTTATTCTTGTCAATTATGATGAGAACTATACGCTGCGTGAGAACGGGTGCCTGGCGGATATTGTGCCGACGCTCATCGAGATCATGGGAAAAGAGCAGCCGGCTGAAATGACAGGAAAGTCCCTGCTGGTGAAAAAAGCATAAAGAAAGCGCGGCCGGCGGGCTTTCTTTATGGTAGTATCTGAGCCTGCGGCATTGCACAAGATTGAGAGATTTGAGTATGCGTAAATTTTATCTGCTATTTGCGGCACTGGTGCTTCTGATTTTAGATGTCCGGATTCCGGTGATTGAATATCCGGTATTTGAAGCGTTTCACACGGAAGCGCCGGTGACGGTTTCCTTAGTGATCGACCATGTTGTCGGACACCGGATGCGGATCGACCTGTTTTCCGACCTGATCGGGTATCTGCTGCTTTTAGTATCTACGGCATGGATCGCGGCGGAGGATCAGCGCTTTCGCAAATGCTTTATATGGGGTGCGGCATCTGCTGCAATGTTTGTATACTGGCAGGTTATGCCGTTTTTCTTAAACGGTCCGCTGCGGTTCCGCGCGGGATATGTGCTCTATTTTGTGACGGCGGTTATCAAGATCGTTGCAGTCTTTATTGCAATGTATACCGTATCGGGCAGACTGGAGAACACGTCTAATCACAGCTATAATAATATCACTGTCATTATTATGATGGTGTCTGCGGCGAGTGCGGTCGTTTCAGCGCTGATGTGGTTTTTTGATCTGACTGTGATTGCATATGTGTACAGTGCCGTACAGCTTGCGACGTTCGGCGTTGTTGTATGGCGGATCTGGAATGACAGAAATTTGCTGATGGAAGGAGTACGGCATGCATAGCTTTCGATTACCCTATTGCCTGATCGTGGAAGACGGGGCGTTTTTACACATGGACCGGCTGCTGCCGGCATGTGTAGCAGAGATACAGAAGAAAAAGATATTATTTGTAACCGAACAGTTCTTAAAAGACCTGTTTAAGGATACGATTGCGGAAGTACAAAAAGATTTACAGCATTGTGATCTCTATCTGGTCGAGGATGCGTCTTTTGATATCGCGGTTGCGCTTGCAAAATATATCAGCGTCAAAGATTATGATGTCTGTATCGGGTTTGGCGGCGGGAAGGTGCTTGACGTGGCAAAATACGCTTCGTTCGTGGCAAAGGTCCCATATATCTGCCTGCCGACGACGTTGAGCAACGACTCTCTTGCATCCCCATTCTCCGTGATGGCGACGGATGGCCACAACAGAAAGACATTTGGATGTAAAATTCCGACCGGTATCATTGTGGATACCGAGATTATCCGTGCCGCGCCGGAAAGCCAGCTAAAAGCGGGAATCGGTGATACGATCAGTAAATATACCGCATTGCAGGACTGGAAGCTTGATGCGGCCAAAAAAGGGACGAGGGTCGATGACTTTGCCTATATGATCTCTGAGATGGCATACAATACAGTCGCATACTGCGAGGAGCGTTCCTTAAAAAGCAAGAGCTTCATTCATATTCTGACGGAGGCGCTCGTATTCGGCGGACTCGCGATGGAGATTGCGGGAAGCTCCCGTCCGTGCAGCGGTTCGGAGCATTTATTCTGCCATGCACTGGAGGAGTTTTATCCTGAAGTCAGGATATCACATGGGATGGCAGTTGCAATGGGAAGCATCGGTGCGGGCATTTTCCAAGAGCGTGACGTGGCAAAGCTCTACCGGTTATGCGCGCTGTATGGACTGGATATCAAGCCTTCCAGCTATGGCATTACAAAGGAGATTTTTACGGATGCATGGCAGCGGGCACAGTCCACGAGAAAAGACCGGTATACGATCCTGAGTCAGACAGATTTAAGCGCAGAGCGGCTTGGCTGTGTGTACGAGAATATGGAGAATCAGCCGGTGTTCTGACGTGCTGTCGATCAGAAAGCTGCTGCAGTGGCACGATGTTCTTTTCAACCGATGCGTGTCATGATCATACAGACTATCATATCTGCAAAAAGAGTTTCGCGCAAGCGGGGCTCTTTTTTTGTATAAATCCTATTGTGCAGGGCAAGATACAAAAGAAACAGTACATGATTTCGGACAGGAGGAAAATAGACATGTCATTACGGTTACGGATTACGGATGTGCACGCAAGAGAAATTCTGGATTCCAGAGGCAATCCGACAGTGGAGGCGGAGGTCATCGTGGAGACGGAGACAACGGGCAAAAAAACAATCGGCAGGGCGTCCGTGCCGTCCGGCGCGAGTACGGGACGCTTTGAAGCGGTCGAATTAAGAGACGGGGAGGAGCGTTATTTCGGACTCGGAACGAGAAAAGCGGTGAATAACGTCAATACAAAAATACGGGAGGCGCTGATCGGCTTAAATGCGCTTGACCAGCAGATGATCGATCAGGTGCTGATCGAACAGGACGGAACGGATAATAAAGGAAACCTTGGGGCAAATGCGACGCTGGGTGTGTCCATGGCCTGTGCGCGTGCCTGCGCGCTTGCGCTCGAACAGCCGCTTTACCGTTATCTTGGGGGTGTCAATACCAAGACGATGCCGGTTCCGATGATGAACATTCTGAACGGAGGAAAGCATGCGGATAATACGGTGGACTTTCAGGAATTTATGATCATGCCGGTTAATGCGGTTTCTTTCACGGACGGACTCCGTATCTGTGCCGAGATTTATCACAATCTGAAGCAGCTCTGCAAAAAGAAAGGCTTGTCCACCGGAGTTGGCGACGAGGGAGGATTTGCGCCTTCCCTGAAGGATGCCGACGCTGTGCTTTCACTCATTATGGAAGCAGTGAAAGCGGCGGGCTACAATCCGGGCTCGGATATCCGCATTGCGCTTGATGTAGCGGCAAGCGAGCTGTATCAGGAGGACTCCGGGATGTATTATTTTCCGGGGGAGACTGAGATTTTAAGGCAGGAAAGACAAAGAGACTGCACGGCGGCGATCCCGGAGGGCGCATATGAAGCCGGTGTGTACGGCTGTGGAGTGTCGGCGGATGCGGCATGCGGCTGCGGGACGGGCGCAGATGCAGCAGGCAGCGGTGGACAGACAGGAAAGAAATCGCCGGATACCTCAGCGGATGCGGCATGTAACTGCGGCGAGCCGGATACGAAGGAGTTTTGTGTGCTTCGGAGCACGGATGAAATGATCTCCATGTACGAGGCACTCTGCGATAAATACCCGATCATCTCCATTGAAGACGGATTAAATGAGGATGACTGGGAGGGATGGAAGAAGCTGACTGAGCGCCTCGGAGGTAAAGTGCAGCTTGTCGGCGACGATCTGTTTGTTACAAATGTGAAACGTCTCGCAGCCGGAATCAAGCTTCATGTCGCAAATGCGATTCTGGTTAAGGTTAACCAGATTGGAACGGTGACAGAGGCGTTCGCAGCGATTGAGATGGCGCAGCGGAACGGTTATCGGGCAGTTATTTCCCACAGGTCGGGTGAAACGGAGGATGCGTTCATTGCGGACCTTGCCGTAGCGGTTAATGCCGGACAGATCAAAACGGGCGCGCCGTGCCGTACGGACCGTGTCAGCAAATATAATCAGCTTCTGCGGATTGAGGAGGAGCTGGGCAGCGTCAGCGAATACCGTAATCCATTCCTTAGCTTTGAGGATCAGGATTAATTAAGATAGAAAAAAGATTTCAACAGAAACTTTTCCGATTCTGTTGGAATCTTTTTTTATGGAAATCTTAACTGCTGACATGGTAGAAGTGAGGAAATGATGGTTGATCTGCTATGTTTCCTCTCTGCGTAAGATCACGGACAGCCCAAAGCCTGTTTCGCAATTGATTACTATTTCCAATATGGAAATGCGCGTCAGGATGTGGTAGAATGTCGACAGGCACGCTGCCGAGCCGAGACGTAGGCGGAGTGCGCATGGTAGAATGGGTGTTAGAAAATTACCATCATGCAGGGGGGTCGGTCTGGATGGCGGATGCAGTCAAAAAGGAAGAAAAAGAAGCGCGTATATCGGCGCTTGCGAAGGACATTCTGAAGCTTTCAAGGGATCGTCTCCTGATGCATATGCGTTTTCTGGACGTGGCGCTTGCGGCATTTACACCGGAGGAAAAAGCGGGAGCGGACGGGGTTTCCTGCGATGGGAAGATACTGTATTATGACGCGCATTCTGTTATCCGCGCTTATCAAAAGGAGCCGCAGTCCGTGATGCGTATGCTGCTCCACATTTTATTCCATCTGCTTTTTTCACACGGATTTGGCTATGACAGGATAGAAGCGGAGTTGTGGAATTTAGCATGTGATATGGCAGTGGAGCACGCGGTGATGGAGCTTGGACTGCCGGAGGCGGAATTAAGGTCGGACAGCAGGAAAAAAGAAGCGCTCTCCTATTTTGAGCGGCAGGGAGCAAAGCTGACCGCGGAAAAGCTGTACCGGCATCTGCAAAAAAATCCGATTGCGGTGGATGACTTCGAGGAGCTTTCAAGGCTTTTTTTCGTGGACCGGCATGATGCATGGGCCGGCAGGGGGGAACTTGCTATTTCTCTGGCAGACTGGAAGCGGATTGCCGAGCGTGCCAAAGCGGAATTACAGTCTTTTTCGCAGGGAAAGAGTACGCGTGCCGTTGAGGAAAACTTGGCGGAGGCGACGGCAGACAGAGTGGATTACCGTGCTTTTTTGCAGCGGTTTGTCGTATCAGGGGAGGAAGCGGAATTAAACGATGAGGAATTTGATTATATTTCCTATACGTATGGGATCATGCATTATGGAAATATGCCGATCGTGGAGCCGCTCGAATACAGGGAGGTTCATAAGGTTCGTGATTTTGTGATCGCGGTCGATACGTCGGCGTCGTGCCGGGGAGAGACCGTGCGCGCATTCTTAAAGCATACCTATTCGATCATGAGAACGAGCGCCTGCTTTTTTGATGAAATGCTGGTGCATATCATACAGTGTGATCATGAAGTGCAGAGCGATACCGTTATTCATAACCAGCAGGAATTGGAAGCTTTTATCGCAGATGGGAAGCTGACCGGATTCGGCAGTACGGATTTCAGACCGGTGTTTACTTATGTGGACGGACTGATTGAGCGCGGAGAGATTGGCAGCCTGAAGGGGCTGATTTATTTTACGGACGGGCAGGGTATTTATCCAGAGAAGGCGCCTGCTTATGAGACGGTGTTTGCGTTCCTGAATGAAAACGAGCTGCCGTTTACTGCGCCGCCGTGGGCGGTCCGTATCTGTATTGACGAGGATATGCTGACTGTGCCGGATGGCGGACGGAAATGAGAAACGCAGGCATTTAGGGAACGCAGGTTCCGGCAGTGTCTGCTAAAAAGGTCTGGGTGGAAGAATGATAACAGTGATGTCATATCACAGGGAGAGGAATGCGCAATGAATATCGGACAGGCAAAAAAGGATATTAAAAATACGGTCAGATTATATTTGAAAAAGGATGAGTTCGGGGAATACCGCATACCGGTCGTCCGGCAGCGGCCGATCTTTTTGGTCGGTGCGCCTGGCATTGGCAAAACGGCGATCATGGAACAGATCGCGCAGGAGCTTCAGATCGCGCTTGTATCATATTCCATGACGCATCATACAAGGCAGTCCGCGCTCGGGCTTCCGGCAATCTGCCGCCGTGAATACGAAGGAAAAGAATATGAGGTATCCGAATACACGATGAGCGAGATCATTGCGTCTGTTTATGAGGTCATGCGGGAGAGCGGATTAAAAGAGGGTATTCTGTTTTTGGATGAGATCAACTGCGTCTCAGAGACGCTCGCGCCGTCCATGCTGCAGTTTTTGCAATATAAAGTGTTCGGCGGGCACCGTGTCCCGGAGGGATGGGTGATCGTGACTGCCGGAAACCCAAAAGAATATAACCGCAGCGCGCGGGAGTTCGATGTGGTGACGCTGGATCGTCTGAAAGTATTGAATGTGGAAGCGGACTATGAGGCGTGGAAAGCTTATGCGGATAAGGAGGGGCTGCACCGCGCCATACTGAATTATCTGGAGATCAAAGAGCAGGATTTTTATGTGATGGAAATGACGGCAAAGGGACGCTCGTATGTGACGGCGCGCGGCTGGGAAGATTTATCGCAGATGCTTTTACTATACGAGGAAGAGTCGCTGCCTGTCACGGAGGAGCTGATCGCACAGTATCTTGGACATGAGCGGGTCGTCCGGGAATTTATGGCGTATTATGATCTATACTGTAAGTATAAAAAGGACTATCATGTTGATGAGATCTTACAGGGAGAAGCGTCGGAAGAAATGTGTCAGAGGGCGGCTGGAGCACCGTTTGACGAGCGCATTTCCCTGCTTGGCATGCTGACGGACAGGATGGACGGCTTCATCAGGGACTGCATGGAGAAGACCGATTATCTGGAAAATCTGATGAAGGTATTAAAGAATGTGAAAAGGCAGATAGAAAGCATTTCTGTAGAAGAGGCGCTCTCAGTGCAGATTACGGCCAGGGAGCGGCTGATGGCATCCCTTTCATCGGCAAACGCGCTCTCTTCGGAGGATAAACGCCTGCATCAGCGCGTGCTGTTCTTTTTGCGGGAACAAAAAAGATGCCTGCTGCTTTCGGGGACTCCGGGGCAATGTGAAGCGGCGAAAGAGGAGGCGTTTGCGCAGATCAGGGAGGCGTTTGAAAAGGAGGCGTCGTGCGCGAAGCGGGAAACGGCCGGGACAAAGGAGAAGCTGCATCATCTATTTGGATTTGTGGAGCAGAGCTTTCGGGATGGGAACGAGCTGCTGCTGCTTGTCACCCATATGACTGTGACGCAGAGCTGCGCGGGATTTATTGCGCGTTTTGGATGTGAGGATTACGAACGGCACAGTGGGGAGCTGATGATCGGCGAGCGGCGCGAAGAACTCTTGAAAGAGATGGAAGCATTGGAAATATAGAAATTCACGGATATGTATATTCTGCACAACGATAACCGCTATCACAGGCGTTTTGCAAATGTCTGATGGATGAGAGGGGAAAGGAGCGCGGCACGGCATGATTATGCGGGATACCGCCTTTTTCTATGAAGAGATAGAGGATGAGAAGGCGCAGCGTGTGCGCATTACGGGCGCGCAGTATGTGGGGGAAGTATTGGAGGTCCCGGCTTCTCTTGACGGGAAAACGGTTGCGGCAATTGGAAAAAAAGCGTTCTGGGGCTGTACGGGCGTGAAGGAGGCTTCCGTGCCGGAGTCTGTCGGTGAAATTGGGGATTGGGCATTCGCAAGCTGCAAAGAGCTGCGGAGAGTCAGCCTTCCGCAGAGGCAGATTCAGATCGGCAGGGGGGTATTCCGGGGGTGTGAACATCTGGAGTGCATCGAGCTTTGCGGCGCGTCTTCTCCGGACGGAACCGGACAGCTGTTAGCCGCAGGTGACAGGCTGCTGCAGAACCCTTATCTTTTGGACATGGCCGCTGCCGGAACTGCGGAGTGGTATCAGAAATGGGACGCTTCCCTGCGAAAGCTGCTGCGGATGCCGGAGGATGAAGGATTTTCGAAAATGCTGTTATGCGGCGAGGAGGACTATGGCAGCAGGGAAAACAATCTCGATCATTATTGTGCCGGACAGCGAAAGAAAAAAGCATCTGCCGTGCTGCTGCGTCTGCGTTATGATGCTTTTTTAAGCACAGAGCTGCGCAGGGAGCTGACGGCTTTTCTGAAATCGCATACTATGGGCTGCGAGACTGCGGAAGCATGGGAGGCGCTTACGGAAGAGCATGGCGACGACAGAAGCTATTATGACCTGTTTGAGGAGGCAGGCGGCATCCATGACAAAAACCGTGAGCAATGCATTGCGGCGCTCGGGGATTCCCATACGGAGATGAAGGCGTATCTGCTTGGAAAAACGGTTATTAGGGGCGGGGATTTTTTTGATTCACTGTCGATTTAATGCTTGCATTTCTTTTTTTGCTATGATATAGTTAGCAAGTATGGGTATATTAGGAGGGATAGGTATGAGTCCGTTAAAAGTGGTTTTATATGTGATTTTGATTTTAGTGAGTGTAATTGTCACAGGATTGATATTGATGCAGGAAGGAAAGCAGCAGGGGCTTGGCGCGATCAGCGGTGCGGCGGAGACCTACTGGGGCAAAAACAAAGGACGCTCCATGGAAGGGAAGCTTGTAAAGTGGACCGCGATACTGGTTGCGTTGATGATCGTTCTTTCCGCGGTACTGAATATCACAAGATTTTAGCGACAAGGCACTCTGTTTTGCAGAGTGCCGTTTTTTTGAGGGAATGCAAAGCTTGAAAGCAAACGTTCAAACTATTTATTTCCGCGAGCAATGAGTCAAAGTCCGAAGGACCTTGACGAATGCCGCGAGGGTCAAATACCTCGCAGCTTGCCGCGGGGTGTTTGATTGATGCAGTATCACAGGCATAGCCTGTGACATGCAGGGGTATAAACGTGGAAAAAAAGCAGCTGGAATTAAGAAAAAATATGATTTGCGATCTGATGCGGGAGAAAGACTATGTGCCGATGCGGGAACGTGATCTTGCGGTGCTTTTACAGGTAAAAAGCGAGGACCGTGAGGCGTTTAAGCAGGCGCTGAACGAACTTCTATCGGAAAACCGGATTCAGATCAACCGCAGGGGGCGGTACGCGCAGGCTGACGAGAAGCATGTTGTCGGAAAGCTGACTGCACATGCGAAAGGGTTTGGATTCGTTGAGGTTGAAGGGCAGCAGGAGGATTTATTTGTTGCCGCGGAGGGGATGAACGGTGCGTTTCACGGTGATACCGTTGAGGCAAAAATTCTGCCGGGACTGCGCGGAAAGCGGACGCAGGCGGAGATCGTCCGGATTCTTGAGCGCGGGACGACAAGGCTGGTCGGAACGTATGAGAGCAGCAGGCATTACGGATTTGTGATACCGGACAATGACCGGTTCGGAACGGATATTTTTATTGCCGGAGAGCATACGAAAGGTGCGGTGGACGGGCATAAGGTGGTCGTTGAGCTGACTGATTACGGGAATGACCGCAGACGTCCGGAAGGAAAGATCGTGGAGATTATCGGACACCGCAATGACCCGGGAGTGGATATCCTGTCGATTGTTCTTGGGTATGATCTGCCGACTGAATTTTCTGAAAAAGTCATAAATCAGGCAGAGCGTGCGGCAAAGCCCGTATCCGATGCGGATTGTGCAGGCAGAAAAGACCTGCGCGGACTAAAGATGGTAACAATCGACGGTGAGGACGCGAAAGATCTGGATGATGCGGTCAGCCTGACGAGGGAGGGCGCAAATTTCCAGCTGGGCGTTCACATTGCGGATGTCAGCAATTATGTACAGGAAAATTCGGCGCTTGACCATGAAGCCAAAAAACGAGGGACAAGCGTGTATCTGGTAGACCGCGTGATACCGATGCTGCCGCATACACTTTCAAACGGCATCTGCTCGCTGAATGCGGGCGAGGACCGTCTGGCTTTAAGCTGTCTGATGCTTCTTGATAAGAAGGGAAACCTGATCGACTACGAGATTGCCGAGAGTGTCATCAATGTTGACAGACGCATGTCTTATAACGGCGTGGCGGCGCTTTTAGAGGAGGCGGGGGCGGACCAGAATAAGAAGAATTGGGAAGGCGGCACGCAAAGGAAAACGGACGGAATGCAGGAAAACGGGGCAGGCGGTGCGCAAAGGGAATCGAGCGAAATGCAGGGGAGCAGAGGCGGCGGTGCGCCGGGACGGATGCCCGAAGATGCGGAGCTGCAAATAATGCTTCAGGATATGGCGGAACTTTCCAAAATACTCCGTCAAAAAAGAAAAAAACGGGGGTCTATTGATTTTGATTTTCCAGAGTCGAAGATTGTGCTTGACCGGGATGGGCGCCCCACCGAGATTAAACCGTATGAGCGCAATGCCGCGACCGATATGATCGAGGAGTTCATGCTGATTGCGAACGAGACGGTCGCGCAGCATTTTTATTGGCAGGAGCTTCCGTTCGTATACAGGACGCACGAAAACCCGGACCCCGAAAAGATCATGCAGCTCGGAATCTTTATCCGTAACTACGGATATTCTCTAAAAGTCAGCCGCGAAGAAATCCATCCAAAGGAAATTCAGAAGCTGATCGCGAAGATTGCGGGTACGCCGGAGGAGACTGTGATCAGCAGGCTTGCGCTGCGCAGCATGAAGCAGGCAAAATATACGACGGAATGCAGCGGACATTTCGGGCTGGCATGCAAATATTACTGCCACTTTACTTCTCCCATCCGCCGTTATCCTGATCTTCAGATTCACCGCATTATCAAGGAGGCGCTGCGGGGCAGGCTGAAGGAAGAGCGGATTTCGCATTACAATGAGATTCTTCCGGGTGTTGCCAGTGAGTGCTCGCGTTTGGAGCGGCGCGCCGACGAGGCCGAGCGCGCGACCGATAAACTGAAAAAAGCGGAATATATGTCTGAACGCATCGGTAAGATTTATGAGGGCGTCATATCCGGTGTGACCGGATGGGGTATTTATGTGGAGCTGCCCAATACGGTTGAGGGACTTGTCCATGTATCGAAGCTGCCGAGTGATTATTTTTATTATAATGAGCATTCTTATGAACTGGTCGGAGAGCGTAGCGGGCAGGTGTATCAGCTCGGGCAGAGAATCCGCGTACAGGTCGCGGGAGTGGATATGACGGCGCGCACGATTGATTTTGAGATTCCGTGGGAGGAAGAATAAAAGGAATGAAGATTTTCTAAGGCTGGAAAGTACCCAATCTAAGAAAATCTTCATTCCTCGAAGAATTACCTGCGGCAATTCTTCACAGATTCGGCAGCCGGGAAGTGCAAAGAGAAGATTTTGATTGAAAGGGAGTATGAACACAGGATGGCGCATGAGAGCAGATTGATCGCCAACAATAAAAAGGCGTTCCACGATTATTTTATCGAGGATAAATATGAAGCGGGCATTGTGCTGCACGGCACGGAAGTCAAATCCCTTCGTATGGGAAAGTGCAGCATCAAGGAAGCGTTTGTGCATATTGATAATGGGGAGGTATTTGTGTACGGCATGCATATCAGCCCCTATGAAAAAGGGAATATTTTTAACAAGGACCCGATGCGCCCGAAAAAATTGCTGCTTCACCGGTCACAGATTATGAAGCTGAAAGGGCAGCTCTCGGAACAGGGCTATACGCTTGTGCCGCTGCAGGTTTATATCAAAGAAGGGCTTGCCAAGATAGAGATCGGGCTGGCCAAAGGTAAAAAGCTGTACGATAAGAGGCAGGATATTGCCAAGAAAGATCAGCGCAGGGAGCATGAGCGGGAATTTAAGATCAAGAATCTGTAAGATACGCAGAAAGAATCTTTCATACGCATCCGGACCTTGACAATGCGTCCGGTATCGACTATTCTACACATAAGAGGAATATTGGCGGCAGCGTAATAAAAGGGAAAAGAACATGAAAAAGAAGAAGTTTTTACTGGCAGGTGTTCTGCTGCTTTTGCTTTTGGGATTATGCGGATGCGGGAGCAAAGCGCCGGTCATTACCTATGACGGTTCTTTGGAACTCAAGCTTGGAAAGACGAAGGCAGGGGAAGTGCTCGATGCCGGATTCACCAATTTATATCCGAATATTAATGACAGACAGATTGGCAGCATGAGCTGGGAGAATCTGTACGCCATGAAGGAGAATGTTACTTATGGAACGATGTATGCGGGGAACAAATCTTCCTATGAGAAAGCATTCAGGGATGGCGTTATTTTCCGGGTGATCATTGAGTATGATGATCCCGATTATGAGACGGGCGAAATTCTGATCAACGGTGTGAATTTTAACGGCTATACGAGAGATCAGGTCAAAGAAGCCATGTCGGAGTATGAAATGACGTTGGATTATGGGGAATATCTTGATTTTGAATCGGGTAAATATAAGTATACGTTTTCGTTTTCGGACGGGAGCGAGGTTGTTACAAGGATCAGCATCAACGACGGTACGGAGGCGGAGCTTACTATAAGCCGCTGACCGTGAGCTGGTCTATCATATCATAAGGGGCAGTTAAGGTTTCGACAGGGGTTTTGAAGCCGGAGAAGCTATCCGCAGGCGATGCGTTAAATCGCAAAACTAAAATTAAACGCTGAAGATAATTTAGCAATCGCTGCCTAATGGCAGCCGTCAGGCTTAACGTACCTATCCGTTAAGAATCTGGCGTCGACGAGATAGGAAACGGCGCCGTCAAAGCTTTGAGACGGCGTGGCGTGAGGGGCGAAAGCTCCATGAAGCTACCGGGACCGGAAGGGCGTCAGCTCCCGTCCGGTCCCGGGAATCCAAATAGCTGACTATGATAGTAGAAGTACGGTGGATCTGCCTTTGGACACGGGTTCGACTCCCGTCTGCTCCACTCAAATCAAAACGGTCGGGCACCGTTCAAATCCGCAGTATTGCGGTATACAAGAGTTCGTTTGGCATCGTATCAGGCACATCGGGGTATGATGCCGGAAAAGAGCCTGACAGCGTATTATAAGGAAAGAGAAGGAAAAGCTTGTTTTAGAGGCATTTAAGGCGTTAGGCATTGTATAATACCGAGGCCTTTTTTGATTTCTGCAAGCAGTTCAGGTTGCTTTCGGAAAGCTACGGAGGAAAATAGAGAAAGATGATTTCTATATGAAAAAAGAATTGTGTGGATGCATTTTATAGCGCATAATACATAATTAAGGTATTTTACACATAGTGAAAGTAAAATACAGAGGAAGTCTTGAGAAAGGGTAGTGATTTGATGACATTACAAGAGCAGGTAGTTCAAAGGGTGAATAGCTTATCAGAAGATAATTTACAGTTTTTGTTGGACATGATGAATCGTTTTATGAAATCGGATTCTTCAGAAAAAGAAATCAAAATGAACGCTAAAAGAATCGGTATAGCAAAAGGACAGGATTTATATGATCATGATTATGATTTTGATGAGATGAATCATGAAATTGCAGCTATGTTTGGAGGGGTGAAATGAAGCTGTTATTAGATACGCATATTATCTTATAGGCATTGGACGATAATCTCCAATTGTCCAATCGGGCGAGAAATCTGATTATGGATACAAAAAATGATATTTATTATAGTTCAGCCTCTGTCTGGAAGACAATAATCAAGTATATGGCAAAACCGGATAGGATTCATATTAGCGGTTTGGAATTGTCAAATTTGTGTAAGAAGATTGAACGCTATTGCTGCACGAAAGAATATTACTCTTGCTTGCTTGGTAGAAATACCATATTCTAGGGAAAAAGCATATCGCATTACTGATGCCAATGGAACACGAAATCAAGCGATAAACGGATTGCCTGTAACACATGATATGCTGTTTGCAATTCAGAGAATAAATGAATTTGATTTCGTAGTTTCACGCGTGTATTGCTTAGATAATCCAAAGAAAGAGAAAGATATGATCTGTTATTTCTTTTTGCTTCGTGCAGTTGTGCAGGGTATAAAGCAGCAGAACATAAAACCTGTATATTCATTTGAATTATTGGTGGTATGGCATCTATAGAGATCATTATATAGTACAAATTAAGAAAATAGAATTTATTTATCTGCGGATTACATATAACAAATGTAAAGGAGATGATGACTATGCCAAATATTAAACCAATATCAGATTTGAGAAATTATACAGAAGTATTAAAAAAAGTAAGAACAAACCAACCGGTGTATCTGACTCGGACTGGTCGGGGAGCATACGCTATTGTGGATGTTGATGAATTGGATCGATTAAAAGCCACGATTCAGCTTTTGACAAAACTGGAAGAAGGAGAGCGGTCTGCTAGAGAAAAGGGCTGGCTAACAGCGGATGAAGTAGAGGCTGCGTTGGGATTGTGATATGCCGAAGCTGATTTATACACCGAAAGCGTTGGATGATCTACAGGGGATAAAAGCTTATGTTGCCAAGCAGTTAGAGCTGTTTCAGGGAGAAGGTCCCCGCTTAGAGAAGCTGATAGAATATCCTACGGAAGTGATTGCCGAAACGTTTGAGTTTGACAGGATGTATTCCGAGCGGGAAGTAAACTTGATGATTGCCGATTTCTATGATGATTTCTGTACCATCCGCCGTGACATGGTGAGTGAATGCCTTTTAGGCAGAAATGGTACCGAATATTGGCGGATGAAAAACAATTGATAGGAGCATACAGCAATGGTAATTGGAATTTTTGGAGAGAGCTGTACGGGTAAATCCACCATTGCAGACAAATTGAAAGAGTACATCCATGCACAGGTTTATGCGGGAAAGGACTATCTTCGCATGGAAAAGAATGAAGCTGCTGCTAAACAGTCTTTCCAGACAAAACTGTGTGAAGCCGTCCATGGGGAGAATATCATTTATGTGATTTCTGAAAAAGAACATCTGCCGCTGCTGCCGGACGGAAGTATTCGAGTTTTGGTAACAGCAGATTTGGAGGTCATAAAAACCCGGTTTGCAAGGCGGATGCACGGTAATCTACCGGAGCCGGTAGCAGCTATGTTGGAAAGAAAGCATGGCAGTTTTGACATGGAGCCGCACGACATCCATGTAATTTCCGAACAAACGGATATGGACGATGTATGCAGAAAGATTTTACTATATAGCCAAAACAAAAACAATATGATAGGATAAGTGAAGAATAAAAAAGACTGGAACCTGTTGACTTAAGTGCTATGTTCCGGAATAGATACAGGGTTCTTAAAAAAGGCGGTATCTATATCGGGTGTGATGTTCACTCATTCCAAAGAACGTTTGATGGAGAAAATAAATATGAAGAGGCAAAGATGGAGGTCAATATGGGACAGATTGCAAATCAGGCACTATTGGAATGCATTTTTAAGGCAAAAGAAAAAATGAAAGAAAAGCGTGCAAAAAAACAGGATACAAAAACGAAGGATAAGAAAAAATCATAAGTCAGATGAATGAAAATCCCCGCAGGCACCGTCCTGTGGGGATTTTGTTACGCTGCCGCAGGGCGAGGGCGGTCATCACAAAATAGAGGCTGCGGGCAAGGCAGAGGATCATTACAAAGAAGCTTAGTCTGGTAAAAGCCGATGAAATTCTGCTATGAATCAATTTGCATACGAGTGTTAAAGACTTGTTAAGAATTTCTATGCTATGATTCAGAACATAGAGAAAATCAAATGCAGGAAAAGAGGGATATGCTATGTTCTGGAGGATATTAAAAAAGGACCTGAAACGCAGAAAGACCATGAACATTATTTTGCTGCTGTTCGTCATTTTGGGCTCGATGTTTGCAGCGGCGGCGGTAAATAACATCATAGCCGTGACGGACGGTATCGAGTATTATTTCGATGCGGCGGATGTGCCCGATGTCATTGTGCGGATGTTTAACAGTGGAGAAAACGATCTCGAGGAAAAGGTCGGGGAGCTTGCTGGTGTCAGGGAGATCAGGACCGAGCATTGGCTGGTTGTATACAGCTCAAAGTATTTTAAGTATAACGGAAAGAAACTTGGTAATTTCATGAATGCTGCTTATTTGCTTTCCGATCGTGAAATGGCGGTCAACTATTTCGATGAGAACAATCATATCATCGAAAGTGTGGATCAGGGCTGCTTTTATGCCAGCGCTTCTTTTTTACAGGACATGGATATAAAAGAGGGCGACGAGGTGGAGCTTACTGTCGGTAACAGTTATCTTACGCTTAAGTTTATGGGTCGGTTCAAAGGCGCGCTGTTTGGTTCGGGGAACTCGAATCCCCCATATCTGATCGTGAACTCTGCCGACTATGACTATCTTGACAAGGACGAAGCCGTTCATATCATGAACTGCGGGCAGCTTTGCATAAATACATCAGAAGTTGATGAAATAAGGGAGCTTGCAAAGAACTATGACGGTGTATATGTTTCCACACGGGAAGAAAGCAAGAGTATTTATCTCTATGATATGCTTTTGGCTTATGCCTTAATGATCATCAGCGTTGTGCTGATGTTCACAGCTTTTGTGGTGCTGCATTTCACGATAGATTTTACGATCAGTGAGGAATTTCGTGAGATTGGTGTCATGAAGGCAGTCGGTATCGATAACGGCAGTATCAGAAGCCTGTATATTGTCAAATATCTTGCCATTGCTGTGGCTGGTGCACTGATCGGATATTTCTGCTCCGTCCCTCTCGGGGATATGATGATGAAAACAGTATCGGAAAATATGGTTCTTGGCAGCGAGAGCGGCACTATGATAGGGTGTTTCAGTTCTGCGGCGGTAGTTATGATTATCCTGCTGTTCTGCTACGGCTGCACACGCAGGGTCAATAAACTCTCACCGATTGATGCGGTAAGAAACGGGCAGACGGGAGAGCGCTTCCGAAAAAGAAGCCTTATGCGCTTAGGACGTTCAAAGCTTCCACAGGCTGCATTTTTCCCAGTCAATGATGTGTTCAGCTCACCGAAGCTGTTTTCTATTATAACGGTTGTGTTCACGCTCTGTATCCTGTTGATGACGCTCATGTCAAATTTTGAGCTGACATTAAAAAGTGAAAAACTGCTGCGCTTCTTTGACGTACCCACAAGCGAAGCGCATATCGTGGAGAGCGAAATATTAGGAGAGGTCTTTGCGGATCAGAGTACATATAAGCAGATCATCGCAGATATTGAAAAGCTCCTTGCCGATCATGGAATGCCCGGCAAATGTACAATGACGATAGGTGCGCAGTTTGAGACATCACACGGAGACAAAACGGAAACGGTTAACTTCCGCGTCATGAAAGGGGAAACAAATGACACGCTCTATGTAGACGAGGGCAGCGCACCACAGAAGACGGACGAGATCGCCGTAACGGCAGGCACCCTCAATAACCTGGGCGCGGAGATTGGCGACAGGGTAACGGCAGTCATAAATGAGAAAGAGTATGAGTTTATGATCACGGGAACATTTTCTTCGTTCGTCAACACCGCTAACGCCGCTTTTCTGTATAAAGATTTTGACCTCGGGCATCAGGAGGCAAATAATGTGATGGGCGTGCAGATACACTTTGACGGCAGCCCCGACAAGGAGCAGATAAACCAAAACATTGAAAAGCTGAGAAGCTTGCTCGAAACGGACAAGGTGTATTCGACCCCGGATTACATCAATAATTTTACGGGAATGTCCGATACGCTGAATGCGACCAAACAGATGATGATGGTGATTACTGTGATCGTAACGGCATTGATCGTCATACTCATGGAGCGTTCGTTCATCTCAAAGGAAAAGAGCGAGATCGCACTGATGAAAGCGGTGGGGATTCCTGACAGCAGCATTGTTTCACAACACACATTGCGGTTTGTGATTGTATCGGTCATTGCCTGCATCGTTTCTTCGGCGGTGCTTATGCCGATCAGCAACGTAATGATGAATTGGATAGGTAACATGATCGGCGATATATCAGGCTTGCAATGCGATTTTGATCCGCTGGAAATATTTGTAATATGCCCGGCAATTCTCATCGGCGTGACCGCAGTCGGCTCATTCCTGACCGCGCTTTATACAAAAACAATCAAGGCTTCCGATACGGCAAGTATAGAATAAGAATGCTTTGCAGCCCAAACTTGCAGGCTATGAAATGATACAACATCAAAAGGAGAATCGTTATGAAAATGAATCATACAGTTTTACAGACAAAGGGACTTTGCAAGACCTATATCGTGAACAAACACCAGAACAACGTACTGAAAAATATTGACCTGACGATTGACGAGGGCGAAATGGTAGCGGTCATGGGACCATCCGGTTCGGGGAAAAGCACACTGCTCTACTGCGTTTCGGGAATGGACAAAGTGACCGCAGGTGAGGTGCTCTTTAACGGCAGGGAAACGGCAAAGCTTCAAGATAAGGAGCTTGCAAGGCTCAGACTTGACGAAATGGGTTTTATTTTTCAGCAGATGTACATGATGAAAAATCTTTCGGTACTTGATAATATTATTTTTCCAGCAATAAAGTCGAAAAAGAATACGGAGAGCCGCAGGCAGACCGAGGAGCGCGGCAGAGCACTCATGCACAGGCTCGGCATTGATGACGTGTGCGGAAACGACATCAACGAGGTGTCGGGCGGACAGCTCCAGAGGGCCTGTATCTGTCGCAGTATGATAAACAATCCCAGGATGATCTTTGCGGACGAGCCGACAGGCGCATTAAACCGTGCAAGCTCTGATGAGGTCATGAACGAGCTGCTCTCCCTTAACCGTGACGGTACGACGATCATGTGCGTGACCCACGATGCAAAGGTTGCCGCCAAGTGCAGCAGGGTGCTTTACCTTGTGGACGGCGG
>DLAJ01000028.1:51148-134024 GCA_002493905.1 Lachnospiraceae bacterium UBA7050
CTGAACAACTGGCTTATGGAACAGGGCTGGTGATACTTGACGAGAAAACCCATCGAGACGCAGTCGAGATGGTACAAGGCTTGCAGGGAGGAGCTTATGACCGATATTCTGATAGTAGAAGACGATAAGGAACTTGCCGGTCTGCTGACTGACTTCTTAAGTGACGAGGGCTACACCGTGTCAAGCACAGGAAGCGGGGAGCGCGCCGTATGGCTCTTTGAACAATATGGCGCAAGGCTTGTGGTGCTTGACATCAATCTTCCCGATGTGAACGGCTTTGCGGTCTGCTCCAGACTTCGGGAAAATGTGGATACTCCTATCCTGATTGTCAGTTCAAGAACGGGTAAGGAGGATAAGCTGAACGGCTTGGACCTCGGTGCTGACGATTATATAGAAAAGCCCTATGACATTGATATTCTTATCGCTAAGATCAAGGGGATATTCAAACGGCGGTATCAGCGCGATACCTTGTCAGCGGACGGCGTGGAACTCAATCTTGCAGATAAAACAGCACTCATCGACAAAAAGAGCGTGGAACTGCCTGCAAAAGAATTTGAGCTGTTAGCGCTTCTTGTCGGAAATCAGGGCAAGACGCTGAAAAAGGAGTACCTGTTTGGCACTGTATGGGGCAGCGACAGCGATTCGGAGCTGCAGACGCTGCATGTGCATATCAACCGCCTTCGCCAGAAGCTCGGTGATGATCCGAAGAATGCAAAGCGTCTGCTTACTGTCTGGGGTGTGGGGTATAAGTTTGTATGAAGGCTTTCAGAAGACTGTGTATGGTAGTGATAACTGCATTTCTTTTACTGACGGGAGTATTCAATCTATTTCTTGTGGGAGTAAAAGAAAGAAATGAGAGCATTTATCGTGTGGAAGCCAAGCGGCTTGCAGATGAGATCGCGGAAACAGGAGCGTTTGATCTTGAAAAATATCCCCATATTACGGGGGTGTCGGGGGATGACGACGGCGGACTGTATATCTCCGAAGAGCATTATCTGATCATAGAAGCAGGCGGTACGCTGTATCGTGTGGAGTATATTGTCGGAAACGGACAGCACAGCGTTGCAGCCATGAACGGTGTATTGGGCGCGCTGTTTGTGCTGATCGTTGGTCTTTTGTATTATATCTGGGGACATATCATTGTGCCGTTTGGCAGGCTTACCGATGTTCCAAAAGAGCTTGCAAGGGGCAATCTTGCTGTCCCGATACCGGAGGAAAAAAGCCGTTTCTTTGGAAAATTCACATGGGGTGTGAATCTTTTGCGTGAGAGTATCGAGAACAGCCGCAAAAAAGAAATCGCGATGCTGAGGGACAAAAAACTCTTACTGCTTTCCCTTTCCCATGACATTAAAACGCCTTTGTCGGCAATTAAGCTGAATGCAGAGGCACTTGCCAGGGGATTATATAAGGACGGGGAAAAACGGCGTGCTGCTGCAGAGAGCATCAATACCCGTGCAGATGAGATAGAGCGTTTTGTCAGCGAGATCACAAAGGCGGCAGGCGAGGACTTTATGAGTTTTGAGGTCACACAGGGAGAGGCTTTTTTAAGCGATATTATCACAAGAATCAATGCGAGATATACGCCCCAGCTTGCCATGTCGGGAACGGAGTTTGTGATTCAGAACTATGATGACTGCATTCTTTCCTGCGACCCCGGCCGCCTTGCAGAGTGCCTGCAGAATCTGATGGAAAATGCGATCAAATATGGTGACGGCAGACGAATTGAGATCAGCTTCGATAAAGTTGACGGATGTAAACTTATTACGGTATCAAATACAGGCTGTACGCTTGAAGTGAAAGAACTGCCGCAGATATTCGAAAGCTTTCATCGTGGAAATAATGCGGACGGTGTGCAGGGCAGCGGGCTTGGACTTTTCATTTGCCGCAGGCTGATGGGGCTTATGAATGGAGAGGTATATGCTGATATCCGTGATGAATGCTTCTATATCACGCTTGTTGTGAAAATGGCATGATCTCGTTCCACTCGTTCCCCGCAGAATTGTCTTGACTTCACTTTCTATCTGGAAATATAATAGAAGGCGTATGACAGGTTGAAAGAATGATATTCTTTGGAATTGTATTCTTTCAACCGCAGATTTGTGCCATGCACAGATCTGCAGGCTGAGAAAGGGGCATGGAGATAAAAATGAAAACATATGGCGTAAATGAACTTAGAAATATGTTCCTCAATTTCTTTGAGGAGAAGGGACACCTGAAAATGAAAAGCTTTTCGCTTGTCCCGCATAATGATAATTCGCTGCTGCTCATCAATTCTGGCATGGCGCCGTTAAAGCCTTATTTTACCGGACAGGAGATTCCGCCGAGACGGAGGGTTACGACCTGCCAGAAATGTATCCGCACCGAGGATATAGAGAGCGTGGGAAAGACTGCGCGACATGGTACGTTTTTTGAAATGCTCGGAAACTTTTCTTTCGGTGATTATTTCAAACACGAGGCGATTAAATGGAGCTGGGAGTTCTTAACGGAGCGCGTGGGCTTAGATGCGTCCCGCCTTTATCCGTCCGTCTATGAGGAGGACGACGAGGCGTTTCGTATCTGGAACGAGGAGATCGGGATTGCGCCTGAGCGGATTTTCCGTTTCGGAAAAGCGGACAACTTCTGGGAGCATGGCGCCGGTCCGTGCGGACCCTGCTCCGAGATTTATTATGACCGCGGCGAGAAATACGGCTGTGGGAAGCCGGGCTGTACGGTCGGCTGCGACTGTGACCGCTATATCGAAGTATGGAACAACGTGTTTACCCAGTTTGATAATGACGGAAAAGGGAATTACAGTGATTTGGAGCAGAAGAATATTGATACCGGTATGGGACTGGAGCGTCTCGCGGTTGTCGTGCAGGATGTGGATTCCATTTTTGATATTGATACGCTTCAGGCGCTTAGGAACCGTGTCTGTGAGCTGGCGGGCGTTACCTATAAAGAGGATGCGGCAAAGGATGTGTCCATCCGCTTGATCACCGACCATATCCGCTCCGCGACCTTTATGATCTCAGACGGTATCATGCCGGCGAACGAAGGCAGGGGCTATGTGCTTCGCCGCATTATCCGCCGCGCTGCGCGCCACGGAAGGATGCTCGGCATTGACGATGTCTTTCTGGCAAATTTAAGTGCGACCGTGATCGAGGGAAGTAAGGACGGTTATCCCGAACTGGAGGAAAAAAAGGACTTCATTTTCCATGTACTGACGCAGGAGGAAAATAAATTTAATAATACGATCGATCTGGGGCTTGCGATTCTTGCACAGATGGAAGAGACGCTTGCGGCGGAAGGGAAAACCGAACTTTCCGGTGAGGATGCCTTTAAGCTCCATGATACCTATGGATTCCCGATCGATCTGACAAAAGAGATTTTGGAGGAAAAGGGCTTCACCGTTGAGGAGGAGCAGTTTCAGGCGGCGATGCAGGAGCAGAAGACGAAGGCACGCGCCGCGCGTAAGACGACCAATTATATGGGTGCGGATGCGACGGTTTACGAATCACTGGACCCTGCACTGACCACGCAGTTTGTCGGTTATGATATGCTCAGCACGGATGCGAAGATCACGGCGATGACGACGGAAACGGAAGTGATCACGGCGCTGACCGACGGGGAAGCGGGCACGATCATCACCGATGTGACGCCGCTTTATGCGACAATGGGCGGTCAGGCTGGCGACAAAGGTGTTATCACAACCAAGGACGGCGTCTTTGCGATTGAAGAGACAGTAAAGCTTTCGGGGGACAAGGTCGGACATATTGGACGGATGACGAAAGGGATGCTCAAAGTCGGCGATTCCGTGCATATCAGCGTGGATGAGAATACGAGAAGCGCGACCTGCCGCAATCACAGTGCGACCCATCTGTTACAGAAGGCGCTGCGCACCGTGCTCGGAACGCATGTGGAGCAGGCGGGCTCCTATAACGATGCGGAACGGCTGCGTTTTGACTTCAGCCACTTTGCTGCGATGACAAAAGAAGAACTTGCAAAAGTGGAGCAGATCGTCAACGAGAAGATTGCGGAGGGCATTCCGGTCGTGACGGAAGTGCTCACGGTCGAGGAAGCCAAGAAGACCGGAGCCATGGCGCTCTTTGGTGAAAAATACGGCGAGAAAGTGCGCGTCGTGGAGATGGGAGAATTTTCCAAGGAATTTTGCGGCGGCACGCATGTAAAGAACACGGCATCCATCGGTTCCTTTAAGATTGTGAGCGAGAGCGGCGTCGCGGCGGGTGTCCGCAGGATCGAGGCATTGACCGGACAGGGCGTGGCAAAATACTATGCCGCTCTGGAAGAAAAGATCAATGAGGCGGCGGGCGTCTTAAAGACGACACCGGCAAGTCTTGTCGAGCGCTGCACGCATCTGATGAACGAACTGAAAGCGCTTCAGAGTGAGAACGAGTCGTTAAAGAGTAAGGCGGCACAAAACGCACTCGGTGATGTCATGAACGACGTGCAGGATGTGAAAGGCGTGAAGCTGCTTGCAGCGAGCGTGGCGGATGTGGATATGAACGGTCTGCGCGAACTCGGAGATCAGCTGAAGCAAAAGCTGGGAGAGGGCGTGATCGTGCTTGCATCTGCAAAAGACGGAAAAGTGAATCTGATCGCGATGGCAACGGACGGTGCGCAGGCGAAGGGCGCGCATGCCGGGAATCTGATCAAAGGCATTGCGGCGCTTGTCGGCGGGGGCGGCGGAGGACGGCCGAATATGGCGCAGGCAGGCGGCAAAAATCCGGCAGGAATCCCGAATGCAGTTGCGGAAGCGGCAAAAGTGCTTGAAGGACAGATAAAAAATTAGAAAAATCAGTTGACGACTGGTAAAATTATGCTATAATGTGATATGTGTACTGCGGAAATCTTGCCGTACATAGAATAATAACCCAATCAGTCGAGTGGCTTGAAAGGACTGAAGGGAGGTCGGGTGTCAGCGTGTCAAACGTAATCGTAAAAGAGAACGAGACTTTAGATAGTGCTTTACGTCGCTTCAAAAGAAGCTGTGCGAAGGCGGGTATCCAGCAGGAGATTCGTAAGAGAGAGCATTACGAGAAGCCGAGCGTAAGACGTAAGAAGAAATCTGAAGCTGCGAGAAAACGTAAATACAATTAATTGCAGGCATAATCCCTGGCAGCCATGCCGGGGATTTATGTTTTAGGACTGGAAAATTTTGCAGTCTCAGAATTTGGGAGAAATTTAAGATGTGGAATGTACAGATACCAATGATTGGCGCGGATGTGTATCAGCTTGTTTTCTGTTTTGTGATTTACAGTATGGGCGGATGGCTTGTTGAATCCATCTATATGTCCTTCTGTAATAAAAAACTGACAAACCGGGGCTTTGGCTTTTTGCCGTTTTGTCCGATTTATGGGTTTGGCGCAGTATTAGGTCATTATCTGCTCCTGCCATTTGCCAAAAGCGCAGTTGCTGTTTATTTGATTGGAGCCGTCGTGGCGACAATATTTGAATTTCTGGTCGGAATCCTGATGCAGCGTCTCTTGGGAGAAGTCTGGTGGGATTATAATGAGAAGCCGTTCAACTATAAGGGGATCATTTGTCTGGAAAGCACGATTGCATGGGGCGCGTATGCACTGATCGTTGTTTATTTTCTTCACCGGCGTGTGCTGGGACTGTCGCTGATGGTAAGCAGATTCTGGGGTATCTTTTTCTGCCGCTTCGTGCTGCTGCTTTATACGGTAGATTTCATCTGGCATCTGCTTGCGGCGCTTGGCGTGAATATGGCGAAATACCGGGATGGTGTTGTGGAACGCTGCAGAAGGTTCCGGGAGAGATTCTAAAAGGCTGACAGAACGGCTGCCGTTTACAAATTTTTGATCTGTGAAAAGCAGGAGAATGTATTTTTTCCTGCTTTTTTCCATATGATGAAGAAAGGAACGTTTGTAAAAGAGGCAAAACGTGCGCATCCAAAACAGGAAATGGTTACGCAAAAGGGGAAAAAGGATACTGTCTGCTCTGTTTGCCGTGTTTCTATCATGTACGGGGGCGGGGGCGGCATATTTCGATGCCGCGGGAGCGGAGGCAGGACCGTTGACGGAGCTGCCGTTTGAAATATCGGCGCCGTCCGCAATTCTGATGGAGGCGTCCACCGGACAGGTCATTTATGAAAAAGGACCGGACGAAGAGCGGAGTCCGGCAAGCATTACAAAGATCATGACGCTTCTTCTTATTTTTGATGCACTGGACAGTGGAAAGATCGCGCTGACGGATGAGGTGACGACGAGCGCGTACGCGCAGTCAATGGGAGGCTCCCAGGTATTTCTCGAAGAAGGAGAGGTACAGACCGTTGAAACGCTGATTAAATGTATTGTTGTGGCGAGCGGAAACGATGCGTCGGTTGCGATGGCAGAGTACATCAGCGGCAGTGAAGAGGCGTTTGTCGCTCAGATGAATGAGCGGGCCGCAGGGCTTGGCATGAATCATACCCATTTTGAAGACTGCTGCGGGCTTTCCAATTCGGACGGCCATCATACGAGCGCCCGTGACGTGGCGCTTATGGCGAGGGAGCTGATTACGAAATATCCGGAAATCTATCAGTATACAACGATCTGGATGGAGGATATTACCCATGTGACGAGGCGAGGGGAATCCACGTTTACGCTTTCAAGTACGAATAAGCTTCTGAAGCAGTATGAATGGACGACGGGATTAAAGACGGGTTCAACGAATAAAGCAAAATACTGCTTCTGCGGGACTGCCAGAAAGAATGATATTGATTTGATCGCAGTCGTCATGGCGGCTCCCGATTTCAAAGTGCGGTTTGAAGACGCGAGAAAACTGCTGGAGCATGGGTATTCCCTGTGCGCCGTGTATACGGATGCGCAGACAGAACCGTTGGGGGATATTGCGCTTTCCGGCGGAATTCAGGATACCGTGCCGGTTCATGCGGATGGGACGTTTTCTTATCTTGATATGACGGGAGCGGATTTGTCCGCCGTTACGAAAGAGATACGCATCCCGCCTGCAGAAGCCCCGGTCACGGAGGGAAAGAAAGCGGGCGAGATCGTCTACCTTCTGGGAGGCAGGCAGATCGGAAGCGTGGATGTGCTGTACGGGGCGAGCGTGAGAAAAGCAACTTACCGTGATTATCTGAAACGGATATGGATGCGGTTTTTAATTTCATAAAAGCAATTTCATAAAAGCTGCGGGAGAATGAGATACAAGTTTGAAAGTTCCTTTCAAACTACTTATTGGTGCAATATCGCAGGCATTTGCCTGCGATATGCGAGGGTATAGATATGAGCGAATTACTGATGATCTTGTTATTGCTGGTCGGGCTGTTGGTGATATGGGGCATCTGCGACATCGTTTATGATGTAAAGACATACCGTGTGACGTCCTATGAGCTGGTTTCTGATAAGATAAAAAAAGAGTTTCGGTTTGTTGTACTTTCTGATCTGCATAATAAGTCGTTCGGAAAGAAGAATGACAGGCTGATTGCGGGTATCCGCCGTCTTAGGCCCGATGCGGTCATGATCGCGGGCGACATGATCACGGCATCCGAAAAAGAGGATGTATCCGGCACGGTGCATCTGCTTGAAACGCTTGCTGCGCAGTATCCGGTCTATTATGGAATCGGCAATCATGAGGAAAAATTGAAAAGGAAACGCGAGCGCTATGGCAGCATTTACGAGGACTATATGGCGGCGCTTACAAAGGCGGGCGTAACGCCGCTTGTCAATGAAAAGCTCACGCTGTCCGATTATGGCATTTCTGTCTGCGGGCTTCAGCTCGGATCAAAATATTTCAAGCGTTTCGGGCTGCTGCCCATGGACAGGGAAGACCTGAAACGTCTTATCGGCGTCCCTGAACGGGACAAGTATCAGATTCTGCTGGCGCATAACCCGGACTATTTTCCGCAGTATGCGGACTGGGGGGCGGATCTGGTTTTATCAGGGCATAACCATGGCGGGATCGTCCACATCCCGTTTCTGGGAGGACTTGTATCGCCGCGCTGTGTTCTGTTTCCGAAATACGACGGAGGACGCTTTAAGGAGGGACAGGCCACGCTGCTGTTAAGCCGCGGTCTCGGTACGCATACGCTGCCGGTGCGCGTCTTAAATCATGCCGAGCTCCTGTCTGTTACATGCAGACCAAAAGAATCCTGATATTCTTTTATTGCATTTTTGAGAGAACCTCTGTAAAATAGAAATGTTGTGAAGAACACAGCGCAGAGGACGGAGAAAACGATGGAGCAGCTAAAAGTAAAACTGGAGGTCTTTGAGGGACCGCTGGAGCTTCTTTTACATCTGATAGAAAAAAATAAAGTGGATATTTACGATATCCCGATCGTAGAGATCACTGAACAGTATCTTGCTTATGTGCAGGCCATGGATACGGAAGATATGAATGTGATGAGTGATTTTTTAGTCATGGCGGCAACGCTGCTTGATATTAAATGCAAAATGCTTCTGCCGAAGCAGGAGGATGAAGAGGGCGAGGAGGAAGACCCGCGTACCGAACTGGTTGAACAGTTACTGCAGTACAAGCTGTATAAATATATGTCATATGAGCTGAAGGACAGACAGATGGATGCGCAGCAGACCTTGTATAAATGTGCAACGCTGCCAAAGGAAGTGGAGGAATACCGTCCGCCCATTGATTACGAAGAGCTGCTCGGCGATATGACGCTGCCGCGTCTGTATTCTGTATTTGAGTCCATTGTCAAGAGACAGGAAGACCGGATTGATCCGATCAGGAATCATTTTGGCAAGATCGAAAAGGACGAAGTAAATCTGGAAGAAAAACAGCGTTACATAGAGACTTATTTGTATGAACACGGAAAAGCAGACTTTCGGATGCTCTTGGAGCAGGGCAGCAGCAGAATGGAAGTGATCGTGACTTTCCTGGTTATTTTGGAATTGATGAAAATCGGAAAGATTACGGTCGTGCAGGAGGATACGTTTGACACGATCCTGATTGCGTGGCAGCCGGATGCCGAACTGTCTGTGGCACCCATGGAAATGACTGCCGTCATGTAAAGCGTGAATAGGGCTTCTACCGCTCATGCCGGCGGGCAGTTCGCAAAGAGTTTTTATATTTCACAAATTTGCGCGCCGCGCCAATTGTGAAATGCGGGGGTATAATTATGGAAAGAGAAAAGGCAAAGCAGGTGCTGGAAGCGGTGTTGTTCGCAATGGGTGAGTCGGTGGAGCTTTCCCGGCTGGCGCAGGTGATCGAAGAAGAGAAAGATGCTGCGCGCGATATTCTGAACGAGTTAAAGGAGCAGTACCGGAACGAAAACCGGGGAATGGATATTATTGAGCTTGACGGTTCCTATCAGATGTGCACGAGGACGGAGCTTTATGACTACCTGATAAAAATTGCCAAAAATCCAAGAAAATATGTATTGACCGATTCTGTTCTGGAGACGCTTTCGATCATTGCCTATAAACAGCCGGTCACAAAGATGGACATTGAGAAGATCAGGGGCGTAAGCTGTGATTTCGCAGTCAATAAGCTGATTGAATATCATCTGGTAACAGAGCTTGGCAGGCTGAATGCGCCGGGGCGTCCGCTCCTGTTTGGTACAACCGAGGAGTTTTTACGCTGCTTTGGCGTACGTTCCTTAGATGAACTGCCGGAATTAAAGTCGGAGCAGCTTGCGGAATTCCAGCAGGAGGCAGAGGAAGAAGCACAGTTAAAGCTGGACATCTGACAGAACCTTGGAAATGCCGGGAAAGCTGCGTGTGCCGGAATGCCGTGCAGGGTGCCGGAAGAGGCGGAAGCGCTGTCTTAAGACCGAATATACGCGGTGTCATACGCATATATTGTTCAGAGGTTTTTTGGAATGGCGGATCAATGGATATGTCCGGCAGAATCAATATCAGAATGAAAGAAGAATGGATAAGAAGGGGCACGGCAGCCGTGATATTGACCGCGGGACTGCTTGTGCTCCTTTTGTGTGTGCAAAGTGCGGATGATCGTTCGCACGGGGCGGACGGCCTGTTTGCGGGGGTACCGGAACAGGAGGCGTATCAATACCGGGAAATCCTGCATGAGCGGACAGCTGAGCAGCAGGACCTTTCTCTTTATGCCCGTGCGGCACTGCTGCTTGACGCTGATAATAACAGGGTGCTTTATGAGGAAAACGGGACGCAGGTTATGCCGATGGCGAGCACGACTAAGATCATGACCTGTATTCTTGCGCTGGAATATGGGAACCCGGATGACCTTGTCACAGTGTCCGCCCGCGCGGCGGCAATGCCGAAAGTGAAATGTTACCTGCGGGAGGGAGAGCAGTACCGGCTCGGCGACCTGATCTATTCCATGATGCTGCAGTCGCATAATGATACGGCGGCGGCAATTGCCGAGCATATCGGGGGCAGCATTGAAGGGTTTGCGGAAATGATGAACCAGAAGGCGCTCGACTTAGGGTGTACGGACACGCTGTTTATCACGCCGAACGGACTGGATGCAGCGAGAGAAGACGGCAGTTATCACAGCACGACGGCGTATGACCTTGCAAGAATTGCGGCATATGCAATTCAGAATGAGGAGTTTTTACGCATTATTGGTACCCGGTCATATTCATTTTCGTCGGCGGACGGACGGCGTAGTTTTACCGTGTCCAATGCGGATCAATTTCTTGATATGATGGATGGCGCGCTTGGAATCAAAACCGGATTTACAGGGCAGGCGGGATACTGCTTTGTCGGCGGATTAAAAAGGGACGGAAAAACCTTTATCAGCGTTGTGCTCGGCTGCGGGTGGCCTCCGAATAAAAGTTATAAATGGCATGATACGAAAGTGCTTATGGAATATGGGCTTTCCGGTTATGCTTATGAGGAAATCCCGGTAAGGGACGAAGTCCCCGCGGTGACGGTCCTGAACGGAAAAGAAAAAAGCATTCCGCTTGAGATTTGTCCGGAGCCGTTCCGACTTTTGCTGTCCGGCTGTGATGAGGTTGTCTATGAACGGGAAATGCGGACGGCATTGACCGCTCCGGTCAGCACCGGGGAAGTCGCGGGCTACGATAAGTATTATGTAAATGGCGTGCTGTACCGTGTATTTCCGATCTATACGGGGAAGGAAACCGGATGCATCGACTATCCGTTCTGCCTTGCAGATGTGTTCGACAAACTTCTGTTATAGAAGGATGGAGACGACGCCAAAAAACACGTAAAAATCTTTAGAAAATCCTTCATTTTTATAAAAAATCCTATTTGCGATTGAAACATTGTATGGTATACTACAATAAGTGCGAATTTTGGGTATCACCATATTTTCGTAAAAGCAAATGCTTTTTTCTAAATAATAACATGGAGGGCTGAAAAATGAGTACTACTTCATCAGGCATCGCGAGTGACAGAATAGCTGCCTTACTCGATGAAAACAGTTTCGTGGAGATCGGCGCGCTTGTAACGGCAAGAGCGACAGATTTTTCCATGAAACAGAATGACACTCCTTCCGATGGCGTTGTGACCGGTTATGGAGTGATTGGCGACCATCCTGTATATGTGTATAGTCAGGATGCGTCCGTATTGGGCGGAAGCGTCGGCGAGATGCATGCAAAGAAAATCGCGAACATTTACGACCTTGCCATGAAGACGGGGGCGCCTGTCATCGGATTGATCGATTGTGCAGGCTTGCGTCTTCAGGAGGCAACAGACGCCTTAAACGGCTTTGGACAGATTTATGCAAAGCAGGTAAAGGCTTCCGGTGTAATTCCGCAGATCACGGCAGTGTTTGGTTCCTGCGGAGGAGGACTTGCACTGATTCCGGCGCTGACAGATTTTACATTTATGGAGGAGTCTAAAGCGAAGCTGTTTGTCAATGCGCCGAACACGCTTGCAGGGAATGCGGCGGATAAGTGCGATAGTGCAGGCGCTAAATTCCAGAGCGAGGATGCCGGAGTTGTGGACTGCCTTGGCAGTGAGCAGGACATGCTTGCCCGTATCAGGGAGCTCGTCATGATGATCCCGGCAAGTAATGACGCGGATTTCTCGTTTGAAGAATGTACGGACGACTTAAACAGAACCTGCGCGGATTTGGAAAACTGCGCTGGCGATACTTCGATTGCATTGTCACGGATTGCGGACGATCAGGTCTTCTTTGAGTTAAAAGAAAATTATGCAAAAGAGATGGTAACCGGATTTATCCGCTTAAATGGTTCTACGGTCGGCTGTGTGGCGAACCGTACGGAAGTATGCGGGGAGGACGGCAAGACGGAGAAGCTTGGCGGTGTTCTGACAGTCAACGGCTGTGAGAAGGCAGTTAAATTTATCAAATTCTGTGACGCATTCGGAATCCCGATGCTGACGCTCACGAACGTGAACGGCTTTGAGGCTGCGGTTGATGCGGAGAAGAATATGGCGAAGGCGGCGGCAAAGCTGACAGCGGCATTTGCGGGCGCAACAGTCGCTAAGGTTAATGTGATTGTCGGCAATGCATTTGGAAGCGCTTACATTGCGATGAACTCGAAGGCGATCGGCGCGGACCTTACGCTGGCATGGCAGAATGCAAAGATCGGTATGATGGATGCGAAGCTTGCCGCAAAGATTATCTGCGATGGAAAAGGTGCGGATGAGATTGAAAAATGTGCAGCAGAGTATGCAGAGCTTCAGTCCAGCGCGCTTTCTGCTGCAAAACGCGGATATGTCGATCAGCTGATCGATGCGTGCGATACAAGAAAATATGTGATCGCCGCATTTGAAATGCTCTATAATAAGGACGGGGAGTATTCCGACAAAAAGCACGACACAGTATAGGAAAGGGCATGGTTATCAATGATGAAAAGAATAAAGACGATCATCCTGACGCTCGCCTGTATTTTAAGCCTGACAGCCTGCGGCGGTTCCGATGACGAGCTGGATATGACAGTGCAGCTGAACAGTCAGATCATAGCGAACCAGTGTGCAACGTGGATTATGCAGGATGTGCCCGACGAACAGAGGGAGATTTTCAGAAATTACACCGACAGACAGTGGGAGACGCAGACGGATTATTTTGCATCTGTAGGCATCTATGTCAGCGGCGATGTTTTTATGGCAGGTTTGGAGTCATGGTGGAGCGCGATTGATGAGCTTGGCACAATCGGCGGAATTGACAGTGAGGCGATCAAGGTTGTAAAAAACGGAGATGGAACTGCAGTCAGTATTCCGATCACCGGAACGAAACATAATGCGGTAATGGAAATTCTCATTGATGAGAATTATGATGTCAACGGCATTACGACGAACGTATCCTATTCCTTTGGTGAAAAGATGGGAAAAGCCGGGTTAAATACCGTTATGGGCATGGGTACCGTATTTGTCGTACTGATTCTGATCAGTCTGATTATTTCCTGCTTCAGCTTCATACCGAAGCTGCAGAGTCGTTTTGCGGGTAAGAAGGCAAAACAGGAAGACGAAAAGAAGGAGCCGATTGACAATACGGTTGCGCAGATTGAAGAAAGAGAAGAAGAGCTTTCGGATGATCTGGAACTTGTTGCAGTGATCTCTGCTGCCATTGCGGCGAGCGAGGGTGCTGCAAGTGCGGACGGATTTGTTGTCAGAAGTGTCCGCCGTGTGAGACGCTAGTGCGAAAAGTATTAGAAACGCAGTATGAGAATAAAAATCAGGAGGAAATCACAATGAAGAACTATACCATTACTGTAAATGGAAACGTATATGACGTAACGGTTGAAGAAGGTGCCGGAGCACCGGTATCCACAGCACCGAAGGCAGCTCCCAAGGCGGCACCGAAAGCGGCACCCGCAGCAGCGCCGAAGGCACAGGGAGCAGCAGGCAGCATCAAAGTTGAGGCAGGAGCAGCAGGAAAGGTATTTAAGCTTGACACGACCGTTGGTCAGGCTGTCAAGAAGGGTGATCCGGTCGTTACGATCGAGGCGATGAAAATGGAGATTCCCGTTGTCGCTCCGCAGGACGGAACCGTGGCAAGTATCAATGTCAGCGTAGGCGATGCTGTTGAGGCAGGCGCCGTTCTTGCAACTTTGAACTAAGCCGCTGAGTGATACGAGAATGACAAACACGGGAGGTCAAGGCAATGGATTATATAGCAAATACGCTTGGTAATCTGCTCCATCAGACAGCATTCTTCAACTTAACATGGGGAAATTATCTGATGATAGCGGTTGCCTGTTTCTTTTTATTCCTTGCTATCCATAAGCAGTACGAACCGCTTCTGCTTCTGCCGATAGCATTCGGTATGCTGCTCGTCAATATCTATCCGGACATTATGGCTCACACGGGCGAGGGTGGAGACGGCGGCGGTCTGCTTTACTATTTTTACAAATTGGACGAATGGGCGATTCTGCCTTCGTTGATCTTTATGGGTGTCGGTGCGATGACCGATTTCGGACCGCTGATCGCGAATCCAAAGAGTTTTCTTCTGGGTGCGGCAGCACAGTTCGGTATCTTTGCCGCTTATTTCGGCGCGATCGCATTAGGCTTTAATGACAAAGCGGCGGCGGCGGTATCCATCATCGGCGGTGCGGACGGACCGACCTCCATCTTCCTTGCGGGAAAGCTTGGACAGACGGCGCTGCTTGGACCGATTGCGGTGGCGGCATATTCTTATATGTCCCTTGTGCCGATTATCCAGCCGCCCATCATGAGACTTTTAACGACGGAAAAAGAGAGAAAGATCAAGATGGCGCAGCTTCGTCCGGTCACAAAGCTGGAGAAGATTTTGTTCCCGATCATCGTAACGATCGTCGTATGTCTGATCCTGCCGACTACGGCGCCCCTTGTCGGCATGCTCATGCTTGGTAATCTTTTCCGGGAGAGCGGCGTTGTAAGACAGCTGACCGACACGGCATCCAATGCATTGATGTATATTGTCGTCATTGTTTTAGGTACTTCCGTTGGTGCAACGACGAGTGCAGAGGCGTTCTTAAATTGGGATACCTTAAAGATTGTCGGTCTTGGACTGATCGCATTTGCATTTGGTACGGCGGCAGGCGTGCTGTTCGGAAAGCTGATGTGTGCCGTGACGCATGGCAAGGTCAATCCGCTGATCGGTTCAGCAGGTGTATCCGCAGTTCCGATGGCGGCACGCGTATCTCAGAAAGTCGGTGCGGAATCTGATCCGACCAACTTCCTGCTGATGCATGCAATGGGACCGAACGTTGCGGGTGTCATCGGAACGGCGGTCGCTGCGGGAACCTTCATGGCGATTTTCGGAGTATAAGAACGATAGCTTGAGAATGGATAGATTAGGAGGAAAAAACATGTCTGATGAGATAAAGAAACCGATTAAGATTACGGAAACCATTCTTCGTGACGCGCATCAGTCGCTGATCGCAACAAGAATGCCGACGGAGCTGATGCTTCCGATCGTTGATAAAATGGATAAGGTCGGCTATCATTCGGTGGAGTGCTGGGGAGGCGCGACCTTTGATGCGTCACTCCGTTTCCTGCATGAGGACCCGTGGGAGAGACTGAGAAAATTAAGAGCAGGCTTTAAGAACACAAAGCTTCAGATGCTGTTCCGCGGTCAGAATATTTTGGGCTACAGCCATTATTCCGATGATGTTGTGGAATACTTCGTTCAGAAGTCCATTGCAAACGGCATTGATATCATCCGCATTTTTGACTGCTTAAACGATCTCCGCAACTTGGAGACTGCCGTAAAGGCGACCAAGAAAGAGGGCGGTCATGCACAGATCGCGCTTTCCTACACACTTGGCGAGGCGTATACGCATGAGTATTGGATGAATGTGGCGAAAGAGATTGAGGAAATGGGAGCGGATTCCATCTGTATCAAGGATATGGCGGGACTGCTTGTTCCGTATGAGGCGGATAAGCTGATCCGCGCATTAAAGAGCGCGACGAAGCTGCCGATCCAGCTTCATACGCATTATACATCCGGCGTTGCTTCGATGACTTACTTAAAAGCTGTTGAGGCGGGCGTCGATGTCATCGACTGTGCAATGTCCCCGTTTGCATTGGGAACCTCCCAGCCTGCGACGGAGGTTATGGTAGAGACGTTTAGGGGAACGCCGTACGATACCGGCTTTGACCAGCAGCTGCTTGCCGATATTGCCGATCATTTCAGACCGTACAGAGAGGAATGCTTAAAGAGCGGTCTTTTGAATCCGAAGGTACTTGGCGTGAACATCAAGACGCTGATGTATCAGGTTCCGGGCGGTATGCTTTCCAATATGGTAAGCCAGCTGAAAGAGCAGAACGCAGAAGATAAATACGATCAGGTGCTGCAGGAGATTCCGAGAGTCCGCAAGGATTTCGGCGAGCCGCCTCTGGTTACGCCGTCCTCCCAGATCGTCGGCACACAGGCTGTTATGAATGTCCTGATGGGAGAGCCGTATAAGATGGCGACCGGACAGACGAAGGACCTTTTAAGCGGAAAGTACGGCAAAACGGTTAAGCCGTTCAATCCCGAAGTACAGAAAAAAGTCATTGGTGATGCAGAAGTGATCACCTGCCGTCCGGCAGATTTACTTAAGCCGTCCCTGCACAAATTTGAGGAGGAGTGCAAGGAGTGGAAGCAGCAGGACGAGGATGTTTTATCCTACGCGCTCTTCCCGCAGGTTGCCGTAGATTTCTTCAAGTATCGTCTTGCACAGCAGGAGAAGGTCGATCTGACACAGGCAGACACGAAGAACGGGGCATATCCGGTCTAAAAAAGACCGCTTTGCGGTCTTTCAAAGAAATGCCAAAGGCATTTCTTTTGGATTCACTTTGCAATTCACTTGGACCCGCCGAAAGGCGGGTCCTTTTTTATGTTATAGGAAATTCCTACGATTCCGGAAGAATCGCTTTGCGATTCTTCGAAAGAGTGCTTCGCACTCTTTTTTCTGCTTTACAATCTAATCTGTATATGCTAATATATATACAGCAATATACAGGAGGAGAAAATGGTAATTGTTATAAAGAATAACAGCAATGTGCCAATTTATGACCAGATAAAAAGGCAGATACTGAATGCCATTATGTCCGGGGAAATCAAGGAAGGCGAATGTCTTCCGTCGATCAGGGGGCTTGCCAGAGAATTAAAAGTCAGCGTCATTACAACAACGAAGGCATATAACGATCTGGAATCGGCGGGCTATCTTTTGGCTGTGCAGGGAAAAGGGTACTATGTTTCGGAGAGGAGCAATGAAATATTGCGTGAGAATTTATTACAACAGATAGAGGAACATTTTGATCAGGCAATTCTGCTTTCTCAGAGAGCGGAATTAAAAAAGGAAGATTTGGTGGACATACTGAGAAATTTGCTGAAACAGGGGGAGTAGTAAGCATGCTGGAGATCGCGGATTTATGCAAGAAGTACAAAGGATTTGAGTTGGCGCATCTTTCATTCAGGCTGCCGAAAGGATTTATCATGGGATTGGTGGGAAAAAACGGAGCCGGGAAATCGACTACGATAAAAAGCATCATGAACATGATTGATTTTCAGGGTGAGATATTGATAGACGGGTGTGACAATGTAGCGTGTGAGAAACAGATGAAACAAAAAATAGGGATCGTGGTAGACCAGCCGTTTTTCCCAACGTTGTTTACATTAAGACAGGTAGGAAAATATGCCGGCGCATTCTATGAGAATTGGGACGGAGACACTTACGATAAACTGCTGCGCCGGTTTGGAATGCTGCCGGATAAAAAAGTCAGTGAGCTGAGCCGCGGGATGGGGGTGAAGCTGCAGCTCGCGGCAGCGCTGTCGCACCAGGCCAGACTTCTTGTGCTGGATGAACCGACATCCGGTTTAGACCCTGTTGCACGGGATGAATTGATGGATATTTTAATGGAATATATTCAGGATGGGTCAAACAGCGTTTTGTTCTCTACACATATTAGCGCAGACTTGGAAAAAATTGCGGATTATATCACGATTCTGAGCGATGGGAAATTATTTTATACGGGCGAAAAAGATGCTTTGATGGAAAAATATATCATCGTAAAAGGTGATTACAAAAATGTATCTAAGCAGCTGAAAAAGGAATTGATCGGTATACGCAGATATGGAGACGGCTTTGAAGCCATGATTGCAAGGGACAGATATCTGTTTTACGACGAGGATCTGTTTCAGTCGGAGGATGCAAAGATCGACGACATTTTAATTTATGCAGAGAGGAGTGCCGCATCATGAACAACAGTATTGTCCATATTATAAAAATGGACCTGGCAATATGCAGAAAATCAATGACGATCATGACCGTCGGTATGCTGGCGGCGGGAGTGGTGTGTCTGTTCTTTCTTACGCCTCTGCTTTTAGGATTCTTTGTTGTAGGTTCAACAGCGGTAGTATCCGCAATCTTTGCCGTGGAAAGCAAATCCAATATGGAATTTTTTTATGGCTGTTTTCCGATTCGGAAATGGGAATATGTCGTGGGAAGAAGCATTACCTGCCTTCTGGTCATGACGATCCCCTCGGTGATCAGTGTTGGATTCATTCAGATCGGGATGCATGGATCTTTTTGCAGGATTGAGGAAGTGCGCGCCGTCACGGAGGCATTCGGACAATATCAGATGCTCATCATTTGTGCCATGATCATGCTCGGCTTTATAGGCGGCGCCAATCTGCTGCTGGCGGCATTTGCGGGAAAGGTAGAGTCCAGAGAAATGCTGGAGGTTCTGTTCCTGCTGCTGGAGGGAGTTGTGGCTGCCGGCATCCTTTTTTTGATACAGAAGACGGTATATCATGGAAATGCGCAGGAGTTTTTGAAAGCGTTTCAAAATCTGACAGCAAACCATGAAGGGCTTTCCTGTTTCCTGTTTATTCTCGTCGGACTGATCGCGCTTCTCGCCTGTACTCTCATTTCACTGAGGACGATCCGGGGGAAACGGGGATAAGAAAGCTGCGGCTTATGCAGTGAGTTCCAGTTCCCATGTGTGATGCCCACATCTATAATTCATTAGAACCAGAATATTGTGGAACATCTGCATGCCCTTGCAAAGCAGTATCGCGAGCAGAGAACGGATGCTGTTGATTGACATGGATTTATAGACGAAGGAAGGATGTATGGCAGGATTGCTGGGAGCGGATGAAGACGATCTTTATGGTAAATGATTGCGAAACACAGTCAGGATAATCAACTCTGTGTTTCGCATCTTTTTTTGAAATCCGGGATTCCGGTAAACGGAACAGGACAGACGGATAGTAACAGTTCAACCTTTGGCTAAACTGCTACGGCAGATATGATTAAGAAAAGAAAAAGATTGACAGCACGCATGAAATCATGTAGAATAACGGTTGTTATCATCGGGTGTTATGTAACGGGTTTTATGAAAAAATAGAAGCGGCAGGATAAAGCGGCAGATTTGCACGGCGCCGGAGGATGCATGCAAAACGGGAGTAAACATTTTGATGGCGGCTGAGCAGGAATGGAGATTGCGATGGCGAGGAAAGAGACAGTAACAAAACAGATGATATTGGATGCGGCATTTGAGATGGCGGGCAAGAATGGGTACCGGGAGGTTACGGCAAGAAAGCTTGCCAGCCATATTGGATGTTCTACGCAGCCGATCTTCCGGGTGTTTACGAATATGGAAGAGCTGCAGGGAGAGTATACGAACAGGGTAGTATCTTTTTTTGAACAGTTTTATCAACAGTATCCGAGGAGGTACGAGGAGCCCTTTGTCGATCTGGGTATGGCGTATATCGCGTTTGCCGCAAAGGAGAGACATTATTTTGAGATGCTCTTTTTGACCGGAGAACGCATGGGCAAGTCACTCTACGATATTCTGAACGGCAGCAGCGGCAATGTGGTGCGGGAGATACGCAAGGCGCAGGAGGCGGGCTGCAAGAGTGCCGAAGAGCTGTTTATGAAGATGTGGATTTTCATACACGGCGCAGCGTGCATGACGATCACCGGAGACTATGATCTGACAGACGAGGCGACTGCCAAGCTTCTGATTGATACATATCATTCCTACACAAATTGAAGCAAGAATGCACACAGCAGGGCAGCGGCTGTTTCGCATAGAACTTCTAAGAATTTGCCAAATGTCGGGGAACGGGTGTTCTTTATCGGGATTTGGGAATTGTGCGGGGATAAATGATAGAGAAGGAAAATGAAAATGAATCATCACGAGACAGAACAGGACGAAACGGGAAAGAGAGATGTGCTTGCCCGCATCAACGAATGTTATGCGAAGATGAGCAAGAGTCATAAAGTGATCGCAGCCTATATATCGGATCATTATGATCAGGCTGTTTTTATGACGGCAGCGCAGCTCGGCGCCGAAGTTGGGACGAGCGAATCGACCGTAGTCCGTTTCGCGGCGGGCTTGGGTTACGACGGGTATCCCGAGTTTCAAAAGACGCTTGCGGACTGGGTCAAAAACAAACTGAATTCAGTCGCCCGTATCGGGGCAAAATATGGAAGCAGTACGCAGTCCGAGATTCTCACGTCCGTGCTTTCCGCTGATATAGAAAAAATCAACGATACGATTGCCAATTTAGACCCCGTCGCATTTGAGACGGCGGTTAATATTCTGATTGAATCCGATCATATTTATATCATCGGTCTGAGAAGCTGTGAACCGCTTGCGGAATTTTTAAGCTTCTATCTGCAGATGGTACGCGGGGATGTGATTCTAGTGAAATCGACGAGTACAACGGAGATTTTTGAGCAGATGCTCCGCATCAATGAGCGGGACGCCATTGTCGGCATCAGTTTTCCGCGCTATTCCATGAGAACCTTAAAAGCAATGGAATTTGCCAATGACAGAAACGCCAAAGTTGTTACTATTACCGACAGCGTGCATTCGCCGATGAATCTGTATTCTTCGTGTAATCTTTTAGCGAGAAGCGATATGGTGTCCATTGTCGATTCTTTAGTCGCGCCCTTAAGCCTGATCAATGCGATGGTGGTTGCGCTGTGCTTAAAATGTCCGGAGCAGGTCAAGACGAATCTGGAGTCGCTTGAGGAAGCGTGGAATAATTATCAGGTATACTTAAATGATGAGATCAATTTTATTGATGAGGATACGATGCTGTCTTATTCTCTAACGAAGCCGGAGGAGTAAGAAAGGGCATGAGTGATGTGATCGTGATCGGCGGAGGCGCTGCCGGGATGATGGCTGCCTGCTCGGCGGCGGAAAACGGGCATAACGTAACACTGATCGAAAAAAATGAGAAGCTTGGCAAGAAAATATATATTACCGGGAAAGGGCGCTGCAATGTCACGAATGCGGGTGAGACGACGGCATTTTTTGAACAGGTAGTGAGGAATCCGAAAAGTCTGTACAGCGCGGTGTATTCTTTTGATGCGCCGCAGGTTATGGCGTTTATGGAAAAGCACGGCTGTCCGCTCAAAGTGGAGCGCGGGAACCGGGTGTTTCCGGTGTCCGACCATGCTTCCGATGTGATACGCGCCTGTGCGAAAGCATTGGAGCATGCAGGCGTGCGGGTGTGTCTGAATACAAGGGTGGAACGGCTGCTCACAGAAGCGGCGGAAGCAGACGCGGAGATAGGAAGCGGTGAACCGCTGCGGGCGGAGTATGCGGATGCCCGCATTAAAGGGCGGCGGGATGCGGGGCGGAAGGAATTGGACAAAGCGGAGCGGCGCATCCTTGGTGTCTGCCTTTCAAATGGCGAATGCCTGCGTGCGGACGCGGTTATTGCCGCAACGGGCGGCTTGTCCTATCCGGCGACAGGGTCGGACGGCGACGGATTCCGGTTCGCGAAAGAGCTGGGAATCGGGGTGGAGCAGCCAAGACCTGCGCTTGTACCGTTTGTCGTGCGTGAGGAATGGTGTAAGCGCCTGCAGGGACTGACGCTTAAAAATGTGGCGGTATCCTTGGAAAGCGGCAGAAAAATCATTTATTCGGGACAGGGAGAGATGCTGTTTACTCATTTTGGCGTCAGCGGACCGCTGATTTTAAGCGCCAGCAGCTATTATGCAAACGCCCGCGGGAAGTGCAAAACAGGACAGGATTCCGGTGAGGGAGCAGGGACGCATCGGGGACCGGAGGAGGACATGACGCTTATCATTGATCTTAAACCGGCGCTGTCGGAGGAAGTTTTGGACAGAAGGCTGCTCCGCGAGTTTGAGCAAAACAGAAATAAGCAGTTTAAGAATGCGGTGGAGGGGCTCTTTCCGTCAAAACTCATTCCGGTAATGGTGGAACTTTCGGGAATTGAGGGTGCAAAAGCAGTGCATGATATTAACAAAGAGGAGCGCGCGGCGTTTGGAAGACTCATAAAGAAGCTTCCATTGACAGTTACGGGGACGCGCGGCTACGCGGAAGCGGTCATCACGCAGGGCGGCGTATCCGTCAAAGAGATCAATCCCTCCACAATGGAGAGCAAAAAAATAAAAGGACTGTACTTTGCAGGCGAAGTTTTGGACGTGGATGCGCTGACAGGCGGCTATAACCTTCAGATCGCGTGGGCGACAGGGCATTTGGCTGGCGAAAGTGTCAGATCAATCATCTAAAAATATTTCTAACGGTGATTCTTTGGAGAAGAAGGAGTTTGACCGATATTACTAATGGAAAGAATGGGAGGACGGAGCTATGGGCTACAATGTAGCGATTGACGGACCCGCAGGGGCAGGAAAGAGTACAATTGCAAAAAAGATTGCAAAGAAAATGAATTATATTTATGTAGATACAGGAGCGATGTACCGTGCAATGGCATTGTTTCTATTGAGGAATCATGTTGAGCCGGCGGATGAGAAGGCTGTCAGCGAAAAATGCATGGAAGCGGATATTACGCTTCGATATGAGCAGGGCGAGCAGGTTGTTTTATTAAATGGTGAAAATGTAAACGGCCTGATCCGCACGGAGGAGGTCGGCAATATGGCTTCCTATTCCAGCCCGAACCCGAAAGTGCGGGAGAAAATGGTGGAGCTGCAGAGAAAGCTCGCCAAGACTGCAGATGTTATCATGGATGGCAGGGACATCGGCACCTGTGTGCTTCCGAACGCTGACGTTAAGGTATATCTGACGGCAAGCAGTACGGTGCGCGCAAAGAGACGATATGATGAGCTGACCGCCAAAGGAGAGGCATGCGATCTTTCGGTGATCGAGGCGGACATCATTGAACGCGATCACCGGGACATGACGAGGGAGCTGTCCCCCTTAAAGCAGGCCGAGGATGCGGTGCTTGTCGATTCTTCTAACATGACGATTGACGAAGTTGTGGATACGATCATTGCACTCTGCAAAAAATAACGATAGTCGGCAAAAGAGAACGGGCGTTTTGCAAAATCATGAGCATGATGACGGGCGTTTTGCAATGAACCGGAACCGATAAAGAATGTAAGGAGATCATTTACATGGAAGTCATACTGGCAAAAACCGCAGGTTTCTGCTTTGGCGTAAAGCGGGCGGTTGATCTGGTATATGAACAGCTCGGCAAGGGGGAACCGATTTATACGTACGGTTCCATCATACACAACGAATCTGTTGTGGAGGATTTGGAAAAGCGCGGCGTGCGCGTGGTTGAAAGCGTAGAGGAGCTTGCGGGGCTAAAAAAGGGAACTGTGATCATCCGTTCACATGGCGTATCGAAAGAAATTTATGACGGCTTGATGAACAGCGGTATGAAAATCGTGGATGCGACATGCCCGTTTGTCAAGCGGATACATGATACGGTAGAGCGGGAGAGTAAAGCGGGGGCGCAGATCATTATTATTGGTGATGACGGACATCCTGAAGTGGAAGGAACGAAAGGTTGGTGTGCAACACCTGCTGTTGTGGTTGGAAAAAAAGAGGATGTGGAGGCGTTTTTTTCCGGAAATATAGTAAAAAAATCATCCGGAAATGCCGTAAAACTGTGCATTGTGTCACAAACGACATATAACTACACGAAATTTCAAGAATTTGTTGAAATTTTTTCAAAAAAAGGTTATGATGGTATTGTTGTGAACACTATCTGTAACGCAACTGAGGAGAGACAGACGGAAGCGGCTAAGATTGCCGGCATGGTGGATGCCATGGTCGTCATCGGTGGAAGGACAAGTTCTAATTCTAAGAAATTGTATGAGATATGCAGCCGTAAATGCGGAAATACTGTATTTATCCGAACACTTGATGATCTGAAGTTGGATTTGAAGGGTAATGCCAGAAAGATTGGAATTACAGCTGGTGCTTCTACCCCAAATAATATCATTGAGGAGGTTCAAAATTATGTCAGAATTAACTTTTGAACAAATGCTTGAGGAGTCACTGAAAACAATTCGCGCAGGAGAGGTAGTGGAGGGAACCGTGATCGACGTAAAGCCGGAGGTCGCAGTCCTGAACATCGGATATAAGTCAGATGGTATTTTGACACGAAACGAATATACCAACGAACCCAATGTTGACCTTACGACGATTCTAAAGCCGGATGACAAGCTGGAAGTGAAAGTTCTGAAAGTAAACGACGGCGAGGGGCAGGTTCTTTTAACTTATAAGAGGCTTGCCGCAGACAGAGGCAATAAGCGTATTGAAGAAGCATATAATACGCAGGAGGTGCTGAAAGCAAAAGTTGTTCAGGTACTTGAGGGCGGCTTAAGCGTAGTTGTCGATGAAGTACGGATTTTCATTCCTGCGAGCCTTGTTTCCGATACCTATGAGAAGGACTTAAGCAAGTATGCGGGTCAGGAGATTGAATTTGTCGTAACCGAATACAATCCGAAGAAGAGAAGATACATCGGCGACCGCAGGCAGCTTGTTGCCGCTAAGAAGGCAGAACTTCAGAAAGAGCTGCTTGAGAAGCTGAAAGAGGGCGATATCGTTAAGGGTACTGTCAAGAATATTACCGATTTCGGCGCATTCATTGATTTGGGCGGCATTGACGGACTCCTGCATATTTCCGAAATGTCATGGGGCCGCGTGGAGAGTCCTAAGAAGGTATTTAAGGTCGGCGAAGAAATGGATGTCCTGATTAAGGAGATCACCGGCAATAAGATTGCGCTGAGCTTAAAATTTGCGGACACAAATCCGTGGCGCGATGCGGCGGAAAAATATGCGGTCGGCAATGAAGTGACGGGTAAGGTTGCGAGAATGACTGATTTTGGCGCATTTATCGAGCTTGAGACCGGTGTTGACGCCCTGCTTCATGTTTCGCAGATTTCCAAAGAGCATATTGAGAAGCCGTCCGACGTATTAAAGATCGGCGAGACCGTAACTGCAAGAGTGGTTGACTTTAACGAGGCAGATCATAAGATCAGTCTGAGCATCAAGGCGCTGACCGCTCCGGAACCTGCCGCGCAGGAGGAAGATGCGGACGTTGTGTCTGTTGACATCGATGAAGTGATCGCGAATGAGACAGAAGAGAATTAATTTGTGTAATTGAATATGAGGCATTGTTTCGCGCAGCGGAGCAATGCCTTTTGTATCAGCGGAGGGCTTACAATGCCATATGATTATGAAGGATTCAAAAAGGAAATTCTAAGGCTTACCAAGATTGATCTGAATGCATACAAAGAAAAACAGATGAAACGCCGTATTGATACGCTGATTGCAAAAAGCGGTGCAAAGGGATACGAGGAGTATGTCAAGCTGATCAATTCTGATAAACAGCGTTTTGAAGAGTTTGTCAATTATCTGACGATTAACGTATCTGAATTTTATCGGAACCCCGAACAATGGAGGATTCTTGATCAGCAGATCATTCCTGAGCTGATTCAGAAGTTTGGAAAAAACTTAAAAATCTGGAGCGCTGCCTGCTCGACCGGCGACGAACCGTATTCGCTTGTGATGGCGTTAAGCAGGCATCTGCCGCTAAACCAGATTCATATTTACGCGACGGATATTGATAAGCAGGTAATCGCGAAAGCGCAGGTTGGCCTGTATGTGGAAAAAAGTATTGCGGCAGTGCCGGATGATCTGAAGAAAAAATATTTTACAAAGGTAGGCCCGTCTTATCAGATATCCAATGAGATCAAGAGCCGCGTGGAATTTAAGCAGCATAATCTGCTGCTTGACACCTACCCGCAGCAGGTACATATGATTGTCTGCCGAAACGTACTGATTTATTTTACGGATGAAGCAAAGGATGAAGTGTTCCGCAAATTTTATCTTTCTCTTGCGGCAAAAGGCGTGTTGTTTATCGGCAGCACGGAACAGATCATTGATCATAAGAGTATCGGTTTTGAACGGAAGGGTTCTTTTTTCTATGAAAAATAAGAAAGAGAATGCGGGATGAAACTTTTTTGATACGAATAGAACGAATAGAAAAAGCATATCCGGTACAGGGCGCGTGTCTGCTGTGTCTCCTGTATTTAGGATATGCTTTTTTATCGTTATGATAGGGGCAGGATCAATCTGCCTTCTGTTTATGTTCCGGATGCCGCCCGGATCATGGTCTGTAGTACATGCGTTGCATAAGCAGCAAAGAAATCGCGGTCCTGCCTCCGTTCTTCAGTCAGTTCGATAAAAGAATCGCGCGAATGATAGGAGGGCTGGAAGACCGGTGTAAACAGGGGAGCCCACTGCTGCAGATACTCAGATTTTTTGCGGGTATAGCAGGTAGAGGCACTTGCCGGAACACGGTGCGCCGGATCAACAAAAGAGGATACGGATTTATGCAGCGCCGTATCTTCCGCGGGAAGATAATAGTAGTCATGGTAATTGGAATAAAAATATTTCATCTCTCCGTCGTAAAGCGGAACTTTGAGGGAAGCGCCGTGGTCCGAGGAACTGAAAAAGCATCCGTTTGCATAATTTGATACCGGAACAGGCAGCGGGGAAGGAAGCTGAAGCTTCATAACAAGCTCTGCGCGTCCGTCCTGATGGAAATCTTTGTAATAATTGGCGTTTACCTTGACGACGCGCACACCCTCCTGATACAGTCTGACATAGGAAAGTATGGGGAGCAGGCGCACCAGCCCCTGTATATCCTCCGCGTTATGGAGCAGCAGCGCGTCATACGATTCCTCGGACGGCTCTTTGACATAATGCTGATAGACGCTGATCAGGTCGCCGCCGCTTAAGGTGTCTTCACGGTCTGTACCCAGAAAGGCTTCCAAAGTTTTTTGCTTACAGTTCGGGAGCTTTAGAAACTGTTTTAACGGACTGATGCGGAGATAGAGGTCCGTTCCTTCAAAAACGTTAAAGGAGTATGAGAGCCCATACTGTGCGCATTTTTGCTCCATATAGGGAATATCAAAGTGATTACCGTTAAAATGGACCAGAATGCGGTAAGATGCGGCAAATGAAAAAAATGCTTCAAGTACGGCGCGTTCTTCTTCCGGACGCTCGGCAAACCATTGAATCAGATAAAAGCTGCCGCGCCTGAAATAGACGCAGCCGATCAGATAAAGGCTGCTGCTTTTGGCGGTAAAACCCGTCGTTTCAATATCGAGAAACAGGATGTCTTCTTTTTCCCCCAATTGCTCTAACGGATAAGCGGTTACAAGAGCTGGGAGTTCCCGGGTGATCGTTTTCATGGCGGTACCTCCGTTATACATCATCGACAGTTTTGTACGCGCCGGATTACGGCGGAACTGTTATAATAGTATAGCATATTTCTATATTTTTCAGTAGTATTTTCGACAAAAAAATAGTATATTTATAAGTAGGATTTCTGTATCAGAGGAAAGGGTGGGACTACTATGGGTAAATTGACGTTTCACGGGGGAGTTCACCCCTATGACGGCAAGGAGCTGTCAAAGGACAAGCCGATGAAGGCGGTGCTGCCGAAGGGAGATCTGGTTTATCCTCTCAGCCAGCACATCGGCGCGCCTGCAACACCCATTGTAAAAACGGGTGATCATGTGCTGACCGGACAGAAGATCGCCGAGGCGGGCGGTTATGTGTCCGCGCCGATCTATGCGACGGTATCCGGCACGGTTAAGGCAATTGAGCCGAGGCGGGTTGCGACCGGAGGAATGGTGGAGAGCATCATCATTGAAAATGACGGAAACTATGACGAAGTGGTTTATGAAAAGCCGGAACCGCTTTCAGAACTTTCCAAAGAAGAAATTGTTTCCCTTGTAAGGGAGGCGGGTGTTGTCGGTATGGGAGGCGCGGGATTTCCGACCCATGTCAAGCTTTCGCCGAAGGAGCCGGACAAGATTGATTTCTGCATAGTCAACTGCGCGGAGTGCGAGCCATATCTCACATCGGATTACAGGCGCATGCTTGAAGAGCCGGAGAAAGTCATCGGCGGCTTAAAAGTGATGCTTGCCCTGTTTGATCATGCAAAGGGAATTCTTGCCGTGGAGGACAATAAGCCCGACTGCATTGCAAAATTAAAGCGGCTGACGATCAACGAGCCCCGTATCATGGTAAAATCATTGAAAACCAAATATCCGCAGGGAGCCGAGCGGCAGCTCATCTATGCGTCCACGAGGCGCGCGATTGATTCCAAAAGACTGCCCGCGGATGCCGGCTGTATCGTGGACAACGTGGATACCGTTGTGGCAATTTATCAGGCGGTTGTGGAGGGAAAACCGCTGATGCACCGCATTGTAACCGTAACCGGTGACGCAATTGCAGATCCGCGTAATTTTATTGTGCGAATCGGCACAAACTATCATGAGCTTGTGGAAGAGGCGGGCGGCTTTCAGAAAGAGCCCGTGAAGATCGTATCGGGCGGACCGATGATGGGCTTCGGCATATTTGATCTGGATATTCCGACGACCAAAACAGCGTCCGCGCTGCTGTGCATGACGCGGGATGACGTGTCAAGATGGGAGCCTTCCGCCTGCATCAATTGCGGCAGATGCGTTGAGGCATGTCCAGGACGCGTTGTGCCGAGCCATCTGGCGGATTATGCGGAGCAGGGCGATGAGGAAGCGTTTGTCTCGCACAACGGCATGGAGTGCTGCGAATGCGGCTGCTGCAGCTTTGTGTGTCCGGCGAAGCGTCCGCTGACACAGTCGATCAAATCCATGCGCAAGATGGTACTCGCAAAAAAGAAAAAATAAGAATTGCGGCGTACAGGAAGAGTCAGGGACTCATGAAATTTTGGCTGAACGGAGGCTGCTATGGATATTATCGTTGGAGTGATCATTGTCACCTTGGTCGGGGGCATTGCCTTTGCCTCGAGGGCAAACTGGGACGCGCATATTGGTCATAGGTGGGGCAGAGAGAGTATGAAAGAATTGGGTATTGACGACGAACAAATGAAAAATAATCAAAAATCAGGGGAGGGAGAAAAACGTGAGTGATCTGATGAAAGTTTCATCTAATCCGCATGTCCGCTCAAAGGCGACGACAAGCAATATCATGCTCTGCGTGATTATCGCACTTCTGCCGGCTGCGGGATTTGGTGTCTGGCATTTCGGTTTCCGGGCTTTGATGCACATTGCCATAACCGTTGCCTCCTGCGTTTTTTTCGAGCTTTTGTATGAGCTGATGATGAAGAAAAAAGTTACGGTGCAGGACTTGTCCGCTGTTGTTACGGGGCTGCTTCTGGCGATGAACCTGCCCGTCAGCGCGCCATGGTGGATCGGCATCGTCGGGGGTGCGTTTGCCATTATTATTGTGAAAATGCTTTTTGGCGGACTCGGGCAGAACTTTATGAATCCGGCGCTGGGGGCAAGATGCTTCCTGCTGATCTCCTTTGCCTCAGTGATGACGAATTTTGATTATGATACGGTTTCGGGACCGACGCCGCTTGCGCAGCTTCGCGCGGGCGGACTTGAGACGAATACCGTACTGGATATGATTTTTGGAAATACGCAGGGGACGATCGGCGAGACGTCCATGGTTGCGCTCGTGATCGGCGCATGCTTCCTGATTTTAATGGGAATCATCGATCTGCGCATACCGGGAAGCTATATCATATCGTTTGTGGCTTTTTTAGTCCTATTCGGCGAGAATCATCTGGATATGGGTTACATATCGGCACAGGTCGCGGGAGGCGGTCTGATGCTCGGCGCCTTTTTCATGGCGACGGATTACGTGACAAGACCAATCACGAAAAAAGGACAATATGTCTACGGCATTTTTCTTGGCGTCATGACGGGAATCTTCCGGTTATTCGGTGCGTCGCCGGAGGGCGTTTCCTATGCGATCATACTCGGAAACCTGCTTGTGCCGCTGATTGAAAAGATCACGATGCCTAAGCCCTTCGGGAGGGGAGGTGAGCGTGCGTGAAAGAGATGTTCAAAAATACACTTGTTCTCTTTGTGATTACCCTGATCGCAGGCATTTCTTTAAGCCTCGTCTATTCCGTGACAAAGGAACCGATCCGTGAACAGGAAGAGGCAAAGAAACAAAAAGCATATCAGACGGTGTTTGAGGACGCCGAACATTTTGTGGAAGAAGAAAATTTCGACCCGGAGGCGGCGACGGCGCTGCTCCACAGGGCGAATAAAGGGGAGTTCGAAAATGATGAGATTCAGATGCTGACCGCCGCTGTCAACGAGAGCGGGGAAACAATCGGGAATGTGGTCACGGTGACGACGCATGCCGGTTTTGGAGGCGATATTACATTTGCGATGGGAGTACGGTCGGACGGGACGCTCACAGGCGTTTCCATCACTGCAATTTCAGAGACACCGGGGTTAGGCATGCGCGCGTCCGAGGTGCTTTCACCGCAGTTTACGGAAAAACCGACGGATACCCGTTTTGTCGTAACGAAGGCAGGCGCTGCCTATCCGTTTGAGATTGACGCCATCAGCAGCGCAACGATCACTTCACAGGCGTTAACGGATGCGGTCAATGCGGGACTTGCTTTTTTACAGGCATGGGGGAATCTGACGGCGGAGCCGGAAATGGAAGGCGGCGTCGAGCTTGATCTGGGAGGAGGTGCGGATTATGAGTAAGGCTCTGGAACGAATCTACAACGGCTTGATCAAGGAGAATCCGACCTTTGTGCTGACGCTCGGCATGTGTCCTACGCTTGCCGTGACGACCTCGGCGATCAATGGCGCCGGCATGGGACTTTCCACGATGGTTGTTCTTGTGTTAAGCAACGTCTTTATCTCGATGCTGCGCAGGGTGATTCCCGATAAAGTACGGATTCCGGCGTTTATCGTTATCATCGCCTCGTTTGTGACGATCGTGCAGTTATTACTGCAGGGCTATGTCCCGTCGCTATACGAGAGCCTTGGCATTTACATACCGCTGATTGTGGTAAACTGTATTATTTTAGGGCGGGCGGAAGCATATGCGTACAGCAATCCAGTCATCCCTTCTCTGTTTGACGGTCTTGGGATGGGGCTGGGCTTTACCGTTGCCCTGACGTTGATCGGCGCATGCAGGGAGCTGCTTGGCGCAGGACAATTGTTCGGATTTCAGATTTTAGGCGCGGATAATGTATTCTATCAGAACGCGTCGTTGAGACCGCTTGCCATGTTCCTTGGGGAATATACGAATATCAGTATCTTTATTATGGCGCCGGGAGCGTTCTTTGTCCTTGCATTTATCATTGCGGCGATGAACCGCATCCGCCGCTCGGCAGCCAAAAAGGGAAAGCAGATTGCACCCGCATCAGACTGCACGGGCTGCATGGGAAAGAACTGTGCGGAATGTGCAGGCGGCTCTAAAGAAGGGGCATCTGATCAGAAGCAGGAGGAGCGCATTTCAAAGGACAGTGGAAGCGCTGCAGATGAAGAGACTGCATCGAAGGACGGCGGAAGCGCTGCAGATGAAGAGACTGCATCGAAGGACAGCGGAAGCGATGCAAAGCCGGAGGAAGCAGCGAAAAATGGAGAGGGGGAGAGCGCCACATGAAAACATTACTGATTATTGCGGTTGCATCCGCACTTGTCAATAACGTGGTATTAAGTCAGTTTTTGGGACTGTGTCCGTTTCTGGGCGTGTCCAAAAAGGTAAAGACGGCAGCGGGCATGGGTGCGGCAGTTGTTTTTGTCATCACCCTTGCTTCTGCGGTTGCGGCTGTTATCTATCAGTTTGTATTAGCGCCGAACGGACTCGCTTATCTGGAGACGATCGTATTTATTCTGGTGATCGCTGCGCTGGTACAGTTTGTAGAAATGTTCCTCAAAAAATATATGAAATCGCTCTATCAGTCGCTTGGTGTTTACCTGCCCCTCATTACGACGAACTGCGCCGTGCTTGGCGTAGCGTTGACGAATGTGCAGAAGTCGTATGACATATTGACCAGCGTGGTTAATGGCTTTGCAACAGCAGCGGGATTTACGATCTCAATCGTAATTCTTGCCGGAATCCGGGAGAAAACAGAGCACAATGACGTGCCGGAGTCGTTTCGGGGGATGCCGATTACGATGATCACAGCCGGATTAATGGCGATTGCTTTCTGCGGTTTTTCAGGATTACTTTGAAAGGAGTAGGGGGATCAACATGGATGCGATTATCATGGCGACTGCCCTTGTGGGCGGGATTGGATTGTTCATTGGTCTGTTTCTCGGCATTGCAGGCATCCGGTTTCAGGTGAAAACGGATGAGAAGGAGGAGGCTGTTCTGGCGGCGCTTCCGGGGAATAACTGCGGCGGCTGCGGCTACCCGGGCTGTTCGGGTCTGGCTGCGGCGATCGCAAAGGGAGAGGCGGCAGTGAATACCTGTCCCGTAGGAGGAGAGGAAGTCGGGAAAAAGATTGCAGAGATCATGGGAGTGGAAGCTGGGGAAAGCGTCCGCATGGCAGCGTATGTGAAATGTGCGGGAACCTGTGATAAGACGGCGGTGGACTATGAGTACCATGGCGTTGAGGACTGTAATATGCTTACTTTTATGCCGAACGGCGGACCGAAGTCCTGTAATTACGGCTGTCTTGGATACGGTTCCTGCGTAAAAGCCTGTCCTTTTGACGCGATTCATTTAGAAAACGGTGTAGCGGTTGTGGACAGGGAGAAATGTAAAGCCTGCGGCAAGTGTGTTGCGGCATGTCCGAAGAAGCTGATCGAACTGATACCGTATGACGCGCCTTACATGGTATCCTGCAGTTCTAAGGATAAAGGACCGCTTACAATGAAGGTTTGTCAGGCAGGCTGTATCGGCTGCGGGCTTTGCGCAAGAAACTGTCCGTCGGGTGCGATTACGCTTGAGAATAATATTGCGCATATCGATCAGTCAAAATGTACGGGCTGCGGTTTGTGCAAAGAAAAATGTCCGAAGAAAATCATTTTGGAAGTCCGCTGAAGGCTCATGCCGGACCGTTATTGGAGTCCGCTCGAATAGTGAAGTTCATAATCGTCGGTGATAAAAAGCGCTTCCGTATCTGCAAGCGACTCGATCAGTTCCATACCGTCGGATAAGCCAAGGACAAAACAGGCGGTGCTGAGCGCATCGGCGTCTGTAGAAGAATTTGTGACAATGGTAACGGATAAAAGCCCGTTTTCTACAGGGTATCCTGTTTGTGGATGAAGAATATGATGATAACGAACCCCGTCCGCTTCGACAAAGCGTTCGTAAACGCCGGAGGTGACGACGCTCTGACCGCGGACGGGAAGCGTTGTGATGATGTCTCCGGTACCGCCGAACGGATACTGGATGCCGACACGGTAAGGACTGTTATCCGGTTTGCTGCCGATTAGGAGCGTGTTGCCCCCGAGATTGATAATAGCGCTTGTGACCTGTTTAGAGACAAGATATTCCCGGATCTGATCGGCGATAAAGCCCTTGGCGATAAAGCCTAAGTCGACTGCAGCATCAGGGTCCGTCAGCATAACGGTTCCAGCCTCTTCGTCGATGACGATGGAGCGGTAGTCAACATGGGCGCATGCTTCGGCGAGCGTATCTGCGTCAGGCGGAATCGTCAAAGCTGCCGGATTGTGTTCTGCCTGTGCATCCGGGTCTGCAGCGGCGTCATCTGCTGTTTGCGCATCCGAATCTGCAGAATTGTCCCCAAATCCCCATAATGTAAGGAGCGGCGTGATAGTCGGATCGACAAGCCCGTCTGTCAGGGCGGCATAGGAGCATGCGGTCTGAATCAGGGAAAGCGTTTCATGGTGAACAGCAACAGGAGTGCCGGCCGCTTTGTTGATACGAGCAATGTCGCTGTCTTCGGCTGTGCGGTCAAACATGGCATCATAGCGTTCACAGATGGCGAAAACATCTTCAAATAATGGCGACAGCGTTTCACTTTCCCCATACAGTGTAACGGTGATCACGGTATCAAAGTAAAATCCCGTCTTTATGACGGGTTCTTTTTTTTGCCCGCAGGATGACAGACAGAGCAGGGCGGATAAGAGGAGCAGACAGAGCGGGACTCTGTCTTGAAATAGAAATAAAATCCATTGTCTGAATGATTGTCTCATAGGAAAACCTCTGCTATAATAGGAATAGCCTGTGATCAATTTATCATAAGGAAAAGCAGGCAAAAGCGAAGCTTTTAACCATCATAGCAGAAGAAGGAGAAAAGTACAATTGCGAGACTTTGAAAATAAAAATAATCAGGCGCCGCTTGCGCGTATGGCAGCGTTCATGGGACTGGCGATGGCAGCGATCCTTGTGACGGTGCTTGCAATCAATCAAGACGGCGGCACCAGAGCAAGGCACCCCAAGGTGCAGCAGCCGAATAAAATTACGGATTCGGGAGAGGATACAAGTGCGCCGCCGGCACCCGAGCAGCAGGAGAATGATTTTACGTTAAGCGGTGATAACCGGACTTCGGATGAACTTGACATTTGGGACGAAGATTATGCGGAAATTTTGAAAGTGACGCCGGCTATGCCCCCCGCGCAGCAGGGGGGAGGGACAGGAGGGGACCGTTATCATACAAAGATCACATATGCTGACGGCACGCAGGAGTGGGTGCTTATCAGTTCCCTTATAAAGAAGAATACGTATGATCTGTCGGGATTTTCTTATCAGCGGCCGATTATGAGTTACTATGAGGAAGACAGCAGGGTATCTTATGCGGGTGCTGCGATCAGCTCAGATCAGAACTATGTGGATTATATTAAATTAAAAAGAGCGGGTATTGAATTTGTGATGCTTCGGACAGGATTTCGTGACGCAGAGAGCGGGGAACTGGAGACGGATACAGCATTCGGGCAGAATATGAAAGACGCGGTTGATGCGGGACTTGACGTCGGTATCTGGTTTTATAGTGAGGCATCGGATGAGGAAGAAGTTTTAGAAGAAGCCCAGATGGTGATAGAAGCCCTGCGCGGTCAGGAGGTTTCCTATCCGGTTGCGTTTATCATAGATGCGGACAGCGAACGGACGGCGAGACTTACCAAAGCGCAGCGTACAGAGCTGGCACTGGCATTTTGCAGCAGCATTGCCGAGGCGGGCTATCTGCCCATGGTTGGAGCGAATAAGGAGACGCTGATTTTGGATTATGACCTGACGAAACTTTCTGAGGTAGGCATTTGGCTGCGTGAGAGCGGTGATCTGCCGGATTACCCATACAGTTATTCGATGTGGAGTTACTCCCGGAATGAGGAGATTGAAGGAATTGCAGGAGATGCGGAATTGTGTATCAGCTTTCAGTATTATGGAAAGGGATAAAATGAAAGGGAGCGTTTCCAAGGCGGAAATTCCCGGATGAGAAGAAGATAAGCTGTTACTGCGGTTGGCACGTAAATATCGGTGCAGGAAGGAGTGCACATAAATGCTGGAATTACGAAATGTTTCCTATGAAGTGGAAGGGGAGCAGGGGGGAAGCAAGGAAATTTTAAGCCATATCACTTATGTATTTGATAAGAGGTTTACTGCAATTACGGGACCGAACGGCGGCGGAAAATCCACGCTGGCAAAGCTGATTGCGGGAATCATTACGCCGACGGAGGGGACGATTCTGTTTAACGGCAGTGATATCACGAACATGTCGATCACGGACAGGGCCAAGGCAGGTATCAGCTATGCGTTTCAACAGCCTGTGCGTTTTAAGGGAATTACGGTCAAAGACCTGATTACACTTGCAGCAGGCAGAAAGCTGACGACGGCGGAGGCATGCGTTTATCTGTCTGAGGTCGGACTGTGCGCGCGCGATTATATTTCCCGTGAGGTCAATGCTTCCCTTTCGGGAGGTGAGTGCAAGCGCATTGAGATTGCCATGATTATGGCACGCCAGACGGAGCTGTCCGTGTTTGATGAACCGGAGGCAGGAATTGATCTTTGGAGCTTTCAGAATCTGATTCAGGTTTTTGAGCGGATGTATGAAAAAATAAACGGCAATATTATTATCATTTCCCATCAGGAGCGAATCTTGAATATCGCGGATGAGATCGTTGTGATTGCCGGCGGACAGGTGACGCAGAGTGGAAAAAGAGCGGAGATTCTGCCGGGACTTTTGAATACGCCGAACGCGGCGACAAACTGTCAGGCGTTAGATCAGGTGTTAGAGCCGAAAGAGACGTGCAGGGGACGGCAGCCGGAAAGGAGCATGGCGGACAATGGATGAGATACAGAAAACACTGTTAGAACAGGTTGCAGACTTGCATGAGGTGCCCGCGGGCGCTTATAATATTCGCTCGAACGGCACGCTTGCCGGAAGAAATACAACGGCGAATATTGATATTGTCACAAAGGAGGACCTGCCCGGCATCGACATTATGATCAAACCGGGCACCAAAAACGAGAGCGTGCATATTCCGGTGCTGTTAAGCCAAAGCGGCATTAAGGAGACGGTCTATAATGATTTTTATATTGGCGAGGACTGCGACGTCACAATTGTGGCCGGGTGCGGAATCCATAACGGGGGAAAAGAGGGATCGGAGCACAGCGGAATTCATCGCTTTTTTGTGAAAAAGAACGCGCGGGTACGTTATGTGGAAAAACATTACGGACAAGGGGATGGAACCGGGGAGCGCATCATGAATCCGACGACGGAGATTACACTGGAAGACGGCGCGCATATGGAACTGGAGATGGTGCAGATCAAGGGCATTGATTCCACGCATCGGAAAACGAAGGCAAGCCTTTCTCAGGGGGCGTCGATGGTTGTACGGGAAAAACTTATGACGCACGGAACCCAGTATGCGAGAAGCGATTTCGAAGTGGAACTAAACGGCAGTGGCTCCACGGCAGACGTGGTTTCGCGTTCCGTGGCGAAAGAGCATTCCAAACAGGAGTTTCATGCGAATATTGTCGGCAACGAAGCTTGTTCGGGGCATACGGAATGCGACGCGATTATTATGGACAATGCGTCGGTAACGGCGCTTCCGGCGCTGACAGCAAACCATGTGGACGCGGCCCTCATTCATGAGGCGGCAATCGGAAAAATTGCGGGAGAACAGCTGATCAAGCTGATGACGCTTGGTCTGACGAAGGAAGAAGCGGAAGAACAGATTATTAGTGGGTTTCTGAAATAGGCATATGTGGACGCGGCATCAGTCAAAGCGCAAGCGCGGCATCAGTCAAAGAGCAGACAGGGGCAGCAAAGCGGTGCAGGGGGAGGGCAATGGATAAGAGAGCAATCATGAGACGGATTTGCAGCGGGGCAGTCTGTTTTTTTGTACTGCTGTTCCTTGTATCCGCATGTGGAAAAAAAGAACGGACCGGCGCGGAAGGAGCAGCCGGCGTTTTGCAGGAAGAAGGCGGACAGGATACGGCAGAAATGACGGGAGAGCCGGCAGATGCGGAAGACGCGGGTACGGGGCTGCCTTCGGATAGCACGCAGGGAGGAGAAACTTCAGAGCAGAACGGACCGGAGCGTGTGCAGGAGCCTGAGGATGCGGAAAGCCCGGACGAACATCCGAATGCGGGAACGGGGGCTGAAGATGGTCTGGGAGCGGACGGCCAAAACGGGGAAGAGGAAAATGCGGGAAGCGGCCAGAGCGCAGGGGACGGAGACACGGACAGTGCGCAAAATCTAAGAGCCGCAGAAAATCCGGCGTCTACGCCCCGGCTGCAGGCGGCGGGGACGACGCCGTACGGTACACATGGAGCGCTTTCCGTAAACGGTACGAAACTTGTGGATGCATACGGGGCGCCGTATCAGTTACGGGGCGTCAGCACGCATGGATTGTCTTGGTTTCCGCAGTATGCAAACAAAGAGGCATTCCGCACGATGCGCGACGAGTGGGGCGTGAACGTTGTGCGGCTTGCCATGTATACGGCGGAATACGGCGGTTACTGCGTCGGAGATCAGAATAACAGGAACGCCTTAAAACAGCTGGTGTATGACAGCGTGGATGCGGCGGCAGAGCTTGGCATGTACGTGATCGTGGACTGGCATGTCTTAAATGACCGCGATCCGAATACATATCTTGATCAGGCGGCGGCTTTTTTCAGAGAGACAGCCGAGCGCTATGCTTTTTATGGTAACGTTATTTATGAGATTTGTAATGAGCCGAACGGCGGCGTGTCATGGCAGAGCGTCAAGAGCTATGCGGAGCAGATCATTCCGGTTATCAGAGAATACGATGCGGATGCGGTGATTATCGTCGGAACGCCGACATGGTCGCAGGATGTGGATCAGGCGGCGGCAGATCCGATTACGGGATATCAGAATATCATGTATGCGCTTCATTTTTATGCGGATACCCACAGAGACAGCCTGCGCCAGAAAATGGTGAACGCGGTCGGAGCCGGACTGCCCGTTTTCGTTTCGGAATATGGAATATGCGATGCGTCAGGAAACGGTGCTGTCAATCGTTCAGAGGCGGACAAATGGGTCCGCACAATGGATGAAAACGGCGTCAGCTATTGCATTTGGAACCTTTCCAATAAATCGGAGTCATCGGCGCTGATCCGTTCGAATGTAACGGCGGTAAGCGGCTGGTCTTATGAGGACTTAAGCGACAGCGGGAAATGGTTTGTGGATATGATGGGCGCAGATCATGCCGCGCTTGGAAGCGGAGCAGACGGCGGGGCGTCGGGGGATGCCGGTGCCGGAGGAAACGGCATCAGCGGAAATTCGGGAAACGGAAGCGCGGCAGACGGTGCAGCAGGTGGAAGCGGAAGCGCATCGGGCAGTGGAGCGGGCGGCAGCGGGATTTCGGGAAACGGAGGCGGTCAGGCGCAGAATGTCACGAGCGATGCGTCAGATCCCCTGCAGGCATCCTTGTCGCTCTCTAATTCGTGGGAGACGGATGGAAAGCATTACTATCAGTACAGTCTGGAAATCAAAAATCAGTCAGGAGCAAACGTAAACGGGTGGACCTGTGAAGTCTCATTTGACCGTAATGTGAGTGTCAGCCAGTCGTGGTGCGGCGGCTTTTCGGCAGGCGGCAGCAGCGTGACAATTACGCCGGAAACTTATAACGCCGCCATTGAGGCGGGCGCGTCGCAAGGAAATATCGGCTTTATTCTGGAGACAGATGCAGCACTTACTGTGACGGGAGTATCCTGTTGGTAAACAGTGTCTGGCGTTGTTGCAGTAATCGGCATCTGTTGGATGATTGATACCGTCAGGAAAAAGGATTGACACAGATTACAATTGACTGACACAGAGTTCCGTTGAGGCTCGGATTCAATATCATAAAGGAGCACATCTTATGAATGTGGAGGAATTTTCGGAGCATTATCAGGTAAGGAAGCTGACGGAGGACGACGCGGAGATCGTTTTTTCACTCTGTAAGCAGAACAGCCTGTTTTATGAATATTGTCCGCCGTTTGTGACAATAGAGAGTATCTGTCATGACATGGTGAAGTTACCGCCGAAAAAAAGCAGGGAAGACAAATATTATGTCGGCTTTTTTGATGCGGGCAGACTGATTGCGGTCATGGATCTGATCGACGGCTATCCTGATACACAGACGGCATTCATCGGCTTTTTTATGACAGATATCTCCGTGCAGAAAAGGGGAGTCGGAAGCGGTATCGTCAGCGGGCTTTGTGCATATTTTCGGGCGCACGGATATCAGGCGGTACGGCTTGGCTGGGTCAAAGGCAATGCGCAGAGCGAATCTTTCTGGCATAAAAACCATTTTGTCGAAACGGGTATTACTTACGATACGGACGGTTACACGGTTATTGTCGCACAGCGGGAACTATTTTGAGTACCTGGATAACCATATCAAAGAAGTGATTGTGCGAGGCTGTTTATGGAAATGTTACCGGACAGGAGAGGGGAAATCTTCTCTCCTGTTTTTTTGTTTTCAAATTTTCTGTATGAATATTCCATTTCGTGTCGGAAAGCAATATTCAAAACAAACCATAAAATAGTCAAGACCCCGTCAGAAAAAAATGATATGCTGTTATTACATCGCGATGGAAAGCAGGTATCAACATGAGTTATTCAACCATATCACACGCCCTTATCAATTATGTGGAGTGCCATTTTGAGGATATGAGTTTAGAGGAGATGGCAAAAAGTTTTGGATTTTCGGAGATATATCTAAGAGAACTATTTTATAGGAATGTAAATATGCCAATTATGCAGTATTGCAAGAGAAGAAGAATCGCTGCGTCTGCATTTGAGCTATTGCATTCTGATAAAAAAATTCTAACGATTGCATTGGAAAATGGATTTTCCAACCCGGAATCATATACAAGAGCGTTTAGAAAAATTTTTGGCATGACGCCAAGCCGCTTTCGATCAGAACGGCCATTGATCGGAAGAAAGCAGCTGGAGGCGGGGGTGTATGGATTGGAGCGCTTGACAGAAAAAACAACAGGGAGTGATGAAACGATGATGGAACAAAACAAGAATAATACAATATTATATGGCATCCGGAAAATCGAACATGGTGCATATGACAGTAACACGATGTTTCCTATTTGTGTGAAAGCCGTATCTGAATATCTGGGCGATGATGTTTCTTATGCCTATCTGATGGCAGCGACAGGGGCGGCATTTCGTTTGGTTTGGAATCAGGAAGAGTGGGATTTAAGCAACATTGACATTTATCATACCTTAAAGGAGTCAAATGACATTTACCAATATGGAGCAAAGGCATTGGGAAGGAAATTTTCTTTTCTGGGACGGGAGAAAGGGACTTCTAAAAAAGAATTTGCGGCTTTTATAAAAACGGTAGTGGCAAAGGGGTACCCTATTATTGCATTAGGAATCATTGGACCGCCGGAACCATGTATTGTTGCTGGATTTGAGTCTGATGGTGATGTTGTCATGGGGTGGAATTTCTTTCAGAATGACCCGGAATTTTCCAACGCCGTTGACATAATGGACAATGGCTATTTCAGATGTGAAGCATGGTGGGAAAACACCGATACGCAGGCGGTTATGTACATCGGAGAGAAAAAAGATCATTTCTATACTGCCAAAGAGATTGTAAAGATGGCGCTTACTGTCATGGAAGCAAGGGAAGAAAACACCTATGCCAAGGGAATCAGGGCATATCAGGCATGGAAGAATATGCTTTTGCAGGAAAAGTGGTTTGTAAATGGCAGTACCTTTGATAATCTGTTTTCTAAGCTTTTGGTTCAAAATGATGCCATGGAATGTCTCCATGACGGAAGAAAATGGGCTGCAAAATATTTTGAGGAACTGGCAAATCAATATGAAAATTCAGAAAAAGCTTTTTGCATGGACATTGCCGGTTCCTTTGAAAAAGTCAGTGCGATTGCCGGTGAAATGAAGTCCCTGATTGGAGATTGGAATGATACCGAGAGAATGCAGAAGAACTTTGGTGATCGCCTGATACGGGAAAGACTGGGCGAATTGATTGATGCCGCCGAAAGGAGAGATAGACAGGCATATGAAAAGATGAATCTGCTCTATAACAGGATGTAAGCTGCTTTGAATGAGCAGATAGATAATTTCGGATAGAGAATTTACACAAAACAGCACTTGCAGGGTGCTGTTTTGTCTGTTACAATCTAAAACAGATGTTGCAAAACAAACGTTTTAGATTTTTTCAGCCAATAAAAGATTTCGACGCACATAAGGGATGGGATTGTGTAAAGGAGACTTAAGATGCCGCCAAAAGCAAAATTTGAGAGGGAAGAGATCATAGAAGCCGCGCTCGCACTCGTGCGCAGGGAAGGGTTTTCCGCATTGACAGCGAGAGCACTTGCTGCGCAGCTCGGCAGTTCACCGCGCCCGATTTTTACCGTGTTTCAGAGTATGGAGGAAGTGCAGGGTGAAGTGATGAAAGCAGCGCGGGAATGTTATAACGGATATGTCAGAAGGGGCCTTTCGAAAACAGATGGACCACGCTTTAAGGGCGTCGGAGAGCAGTATATCCGGTTTGCTGTCGAAGAGCCGAAATTATTTGCATTGTTGTTTATGAAAGAGCAGAGCGGACAGCCGGATGTGGAGGATATTCTTCCGGTGATTGATGAGAATTATCAAGACATTCTGCAGTCAATCGTGGAGGAATACGGTATTTGCGGCGTGGACGCAGAAAAGCTGTATCGGCATCTGTGGATTTATACGCATGGGATCGCAGCGCTTCTTGCGACAAAAACCTGCTGCTTTACGCCGGAGCAGGTCAGCGTCATGGTAACGGAAATCTTTATCGGTTTATTAAAGGAAATCAAAGCTGGCACAATGAAGAACGCGTCTGAAAAGAGTGAGGGGGATAAAAAGGTTGAATAAATTCTCTGATGAGCAATTTATTCAACCAGGAATTTGTGCCGAAGCGTCACAAATTCCATTGATCGCAGAGCAGAATTTGAGATTCTGCCCGCGTTCCTCAGCAAAAAACGCTTCGGAATGGAGAGGAAAATATGATCGAACTTGAGGATGTGACAAAAGCATATGGAAGCGGTGAGAGCCGCACGCAGGTATTAAAGGGAATCAGCCTTACCATGGAGGAACATGATTTTGTGGTGATTTTAGGAGCGTCCGGTTCAGGTAAATCCACGCTGCTGCATGTGATGTCGGGCTTAGAGAAGCCGGATACGGGTAAAATCTGCTATGACGGGAAGGATATCACAAAACTTACTGACGATCAATGCACGCAGTTTAGAAAAGAGAATGTCGGTTTTATTTTTCAGCAATACTATCTGCTCCCGAATATGACGGTTGAGAAAAATGTAAAAATGGGCGCTGATCTTGCAAACAACGCGGATTATGAAGAATTGATCGAAGCAGTCGGGCTGAAAGATAAACGGCATAAGTATCCGAATCAGTTATCAGGCGGGGAACAGCAGAGAGCTGCGATTGCCAGAGCGCTTGCGAAAAAGCCGAACGTGCTCTTTTTAGATGAACCGACCGGAGCGCTTGATGAGGAGACCGGAAGAAGCGCACTTTACTTTATCAGCCAGCTTTATGAAAAGTATGGTTTTACAATTGTGATGGTAACGCATAATCAGAATATTGCTGAAATGGCGCACAGGGTTGTGCTCATGAACAGCGGACGGATTGCGGAAATCCGCACGAACAAAGCGGTAAAAAACGCTTATGAGATTGGATGGTGAGCCTATGATCGTTGGGATAAAGGATGCGGTAAAGCTGGTCAGCATTTCGATTATCTGTGCCTGTGCAGTTCTTGTCTGCACGATGTTCTTAAATTATGGAATAGATCTTATGACAATTAAGGAACTGCTGACGACCGAGCAGGAGAGGATCGTCTGGGACGCGCAGAAGGCGACCGCGCGGGTTGTCTGCCTGATTACCGGGGGATGTCTGCTTATGACCTCGGTTGTTACATTGTTTTTTTACATGAAATATTATATTGATGCGCATAAAAAAGAGCTTGGCATCTTAAAGGCGCTCGGTTACGGAAACGGAAAGATTGCCGCGAGTTTCTGGATATTTGGCAGCAGTGTTTTTATCGGTGCGGCGGCGGGATACCTTGGTGCGCATTTGCTCATCCCCGAACTGTACCGGCTCCAAAATAAGGACGCATTTTTGCCGGAGGTTTCGGTTCGGTTTCATCCGGTACTGTTTCTGTGGATGGTGGTTCTGCCGACCGTGTTTTTTTCGGTTCTATCTGTTTTCTATGCGCGCCTGCGCTTAAAAGTGCCTGCGCTTCGACTCCTGAGAGGGGAAGGGGTGCAAAAAGCATCCGAAAAAGCGCAAAAATATCGTAAAAGCGGAACCGGACAGCAATCCACTTTTTTACATGAACTGAAACGGGCGACGCTCTGGGGAAAGAAAAGCCTTTTATTTTTTATCATTTTTTCCGCATTCTGCTTTTCTGCCATGACGCAGATGTCGTTCAGCATGAAAGAGCTCTCCAGTGATATGATGGGTATCATGATCATGGGGATTGGTCTGATTCTGGCAGTGACGACACTGTTTTTGGCAGTGACGACGCTCGTGCGCGGAAATGCCAAGACGATTGTAATGATGCGGGCATTCGGCTATTCTAAACGTGAATGCTGTAATGCGCTGCTTGGCGTATACCGTCCGGCGGCTTATATCGGCTTCGCGATTGGAACGGCGTATCAGTACGGACTGCTGCGTGTCATGGTGGATATTGTGTTTCGAGATATGGAGGGCATGCCGGACTATCATTTCCATGTTCCGAGAATGCTTGTATCACTCGTGTGCTTTTTGGTCCTGTATGAGCTGATGGTTTGGGGCTATTCCGAAAAAATGCGACGCATTTCGATTAAGGAGATCATGATGGAATCGGAGTAGGAGAGGAATTTGGGAGAAATTTTGTGCAAACTAAAATGGTATATGACTTGTTCTCGCGTTTGGCGCATGATACAATATGAAGCAGCAGGAACTGTAAGGATAAGGAGAAAGCCATGTTGGAGAATAAATCTCGGTTAAAAGAAATAACAATTTCGGGATATAAATCGCTGGGGACAGAAACACAGCCAGTCAGATTAGAACTAAGTGATTTGAATATTATTATAGGGGCAAATGGCGTTGGCAAGAGCAATTTCATTTCTTTTTTTCAAATGCTGGCTAATATGATGACGGGTGCGCTGCAAATTTATATTGGGAAAAACGGTTCTTCTGAGTCACTTTTGCGGTTTGGGTCTAAGAAGACAAAAATGCTTTCGGCAAGTTTGGTGTTCGAAAATGAGAAGTTTTCAAATACCTACGATTTTTCTTTGGTAAAGGCGGTGAATGATACTCTGATTTTTGCGGAGGAAGCGATTACGGCTGAAAATAAGATAAATGGCAGGAAACAGCGGTTCGAATTGTGTAGCGGGCAAAAAGAAAGCTTTTTGCTTACGGAGGAAGCATCTCATAGCAGCGAACGGGTTGTTCGAGCCATACTTTCTGGCTGCAAAACGTTTCAATTTCATGACACATCTCCGGAAGCACATATCAGGAACGCTGCTAATATAGATAATAACCGTTCTTTGATGAGTGATGGAGGAAATGTAGCGGCATATTTATATATGCTCAAAATGGGGTATGGGCGATATTATAACCGCATTGTCGAGCATGTCCGATATGTCATGCCGTCCTTTTATGATTTTTTCCTGGAACCACAGGTTTTGAATCCACAATGGATTAAACTGCAATGGCTTGAGAAAGGGAATCTTGATTATATATTTGGACCGGAACATTTTTCAGACGGCACATTGCGGTTTATTGCACTTGCAACATTGTTTTTGCAGCCGCCGGAACTTATGCCGCAGGTTATTTTTGTGGACGAACCGGAACTGGGTCTTCATCCGCAGGCGGTAGATGTATTGGCATCTATAGTACAAAAAGCAGCAAAAGAGACACAAGTGATTATGGCGACACAGTCTCCAAGATTAGTGGATAGTTTTGATTATCAGAATATGATTGTTGCAGAAAAGGACAGAGAAACGGGCTGCACAATGTTGAAACGGCTGAAGGAAAATGATGTAAAGATTTGGCTTGAAGATTACAGCCTTTCTCAAATTTGGGAGAAAAATATCATCGGAGGGCAGCCATAGTATGAATAGAATTTATGTCGTTACCGAGGGGCAGTCCGAAACAAATTTTGTGAATAAAGTTATGGTGCCGTATTTTGCAGACCGATGTATATTGATTCCGAATACAGTTGTGACAAAGACAGATAGCAGACGGGGAAAAATATATAAGGGCGGGGTTGCAAATTATGCACAGATAAGAAATACGTTGTTGAGGACTTTGGCTGATGCCTCAAAAAGAGAAGGTTCTTATGTGACTACAATGCTTGACTTTTTTCGATTGCCGGCGGATGTTCCCGGAGTTTTGGATGCTCAGAAGGTACAGGATCCGTATGGAAAAGTAGAGTTTGTCGAGAGGGAAATACAGAAAGCAGAGAAATATAATCAAAGATTCTTTTTTCCATATATTGAATTGCATGAATTTGAAGCAATGCTTTTTTCTGACATAACAAAATTGAAAGAGGCATATTTCGAATATGATGTCACCCCTTTGAAAGAATGTGCAGCAATACAAAATAATCCGGAATTGATCAATGGCGGGGCAGAAACTGCACCATCCAAGCGAATCATGAACTGTATAGACTGTTTTGATAAAGCGAATGTGGGAGTAGATGTGCTTGGTAGAATCGGACTTGAGAATATTGCGGGAAAATGCCGCCATTTTGCAGAGTGGATAGAGCGCATAGAGGAGAGGATTTAATGGCCTAAAGACGATGCATATAGTATAATCTATGTATAATGGTGATGAGCGTAAATTGCAAAGATGCTGCACAATGAAACGTTGATGGCGGGGTATTTGATATGCTATTAGAAAAGATATATAAGGAAGAAGATTACTTCCCAAGAGAAATCACATTTGGGGAGGAGCGGGAATATGGCGTTCTGTTTTATAACGATGACAATAAAGATTCTTATGATTCCAATCACGCAGTAATCTTTAAGGACAAGGTCAATGACTTGGATAATGTACTTGACGATATTGTCAAGTTTTATACGAAAAAAGGAATCAAACCAGTTATCTATCAATCCATTTCCGATGAAGGATATTTTGAAGATATCAAAGATATCCTTTCGTGCCATGGATTTGAAAGCTGGTCGGAATCGCAGAGGTATATGGTTTTGGCTGAACGAAACACAATCACGCCGAATCCCGAGATTATTGTTCGGAAAATCACAGAATGGCAGGAGGCATATCGGACGGAAATTTTTGAAAAAGCGGGAGAACCATGGGAAACCGCTGTGGCGAAAAGATCGTTAGACAACCATAATACACTGTTTTTTGCCGCATATGTGTATGGAAGACCAGCCGGCATGACCTATGCACATGTTCATGATGATGTATGCAGGGTTGACTATCTGCTTGTTTCCAAAGAACACAGAAACATTGGTGTAGGAAGAGCTTTAATCAATGCATTTGTGGAATATTGCAGGGTGAACCGGATAGAAAATTGTTTTTTATGGCCTGATGGAGAAACAGCAGAACGAATCTACTACGAGGGCGGATTCCGGTATATAGAAACAAAGCGGGCAGGGCGTGCATCTTATGTGAAATGTGAAGGGAAAGGTCAGCAATAGAAGGAGAGAGGAAATGATTTCGGCCTTAAAAGAGCAACTGGCAGTTGATATAAATTGTGCAAAAGAAGATTTTGACAAAAAAGAGAATTGTGTCAAAATATTATGTCACCATCACCTGAAAAGGCGTAACATAAGCAAGGATTTACTGCTTTTTATGGCGTGTTTCGGAAAAGCTGCCGTGGCTGCTGTTGATAAAGAATTGGAAGCTTTCATGACGAAGTACATCGAAAATATGGATGGTTTCAGGTGCTTTGATATGCCTCTTAATATCCTGGAGAATGAACTCAGGAAATACGGCGGAATCATAAGGGAAATTGAAGAATTTTACCTCTTAAATGAAAACCGGATTTGTCAGGTAACACCGTCTTTTGATATCGAGATTTTAGAGGGCGCTGCCATAAAAAAGCTGTATAGTGATCACAGATTTCACATGGCAATGGGATATTCACAAGACAGCGACCGCAGGGATATGCTCGCTGTAGCGGCATATGAGAACGGTGAAATACTAGGGGTGGCTGCCGCAAGTAACGATACAGATCATATCTGGCAAATCGGTGTTGATGTGGTACCGGAAAAACAAAAACAGCATATTGCGACGGATATTGTCAAAATTATTTCATATGAAGTACTGAAAAGAAATAAAATACCCTACTATGGAACCGCATGGTCTAATATTGCATCGAAGCGGGTTGCCATAAATGCCGGATATAGGCCTGTATGGGTAGAAATGAAAGCAATGAAAAACTCAATATAGAGAGGAACTGGAAAATCATGGTCTGAGAAAGGATTTTTGCTTTCTTATGTAAGTCTTGTAAGATTTTTGGAAATCGCAACTTCTTCATACAGTGCCGCATAGGCGGAGGGGGACAGCGTGTCAATGTAATTTTGCATGAAATTGCGCTTAAATCCGTTTTTCTTAAGAAGATCAACTGCTTTATTGTAGGCGGTGGCGGCTTCGACTTCTGTCCGGTACAGACCGATCACATAATTGCTGCGGATATGAATGACGGCTTTGTACATGGTATGTCCTGATTTCTGTACAGACCGTACGCCGTAATAGCGGTTAATGATCTCGATGTTTTCATAACGAAAATCATAAGGATCGCCGTTAATGAAGCGGTAGTCCCGCCCGGCGACGGCGTAGGGCTTGATGCCATAGCGGCTGTTTAAGCTTACCTGCATGCCGTAATCGGCGACAAAATAATGACCGCCGCGTTTCATGATCTTGTGGGAAGCATAGTAGAACAGGTCGTCCGTATCGAATTTGAATACCGTCTCACGTGACAGGAAATACAAAAAATAACGCGGATATGCATAAATCGGGTTGCTAAAATAATAATGGCTGTCACGGAAGTTCATGAGCGCGACATATTTATCAAACGATAGGAAACGTGGCTTGTAGTCTGCGTGAAAATGAATAGAAGGGGTATTTAAGAGCGTCCGCGCTTCGTGGTAGGCATTGCCTGCAGCCTGTTCGGACGTGAAACTTCCAAGAGATATATGCTTTTGCATGTGTGTGACGGAAGCGCGGTAATAGACGCTGCCGTCCTTTTTTTTTGCCTGAAAAACGCCTTTTGTAAATGACATGATCGGCTCCTTTTTAGAAAAATTCCTTTTTTTGAGTATATCATTTGGACAGGCAGAATACAATTTAAGTATGAATAAAAGATGGACAGATCAAAAATATGCAATTTATTTTCTGCTGAGTGTGATGGTGCTCGGCGTGTGCGGAAGCGTATCTTATGGTCTTACATGTTGTCAGACGAGGATGCCCCGGGATAAGGAGGCGGGGCTTGTCAAGGCTGTAGGAGAGGTGGACGAGCGTTATGTTCCCTATAGGGCGTCGGAGCAGCGCACGATTGAGATTGAGCTGCTTGCCTATGAAGACGGCGGGCAGAAGGAAGCAGAAGGAGAAATAGAACGCTACGGTACTTTAACGGACGGCGGAAGTGCGGAAGATGAGAGACAAGCTGGAGGGGGAGCACAGACAGAAGTTGAGACGTCTGTGTCTGAAAACGCGGAACTGTATGCTGAGGAAACTGCAGATGCGGCGGTGCCGGGTGGAAACGGGACTGTACAGGATGTGGCGGCGGCGGAAGCACCCGGCTCGCAGAGTATTGCGGATACGGGACCGGCAGCGTCTGAGCCGCAGGATATTGCGGACGCAGGAGCGGAAGCACCCGGTTCGCAGGATATTGCGGACGCGGGAGCGGAAGCGTCTGAGCCGCAGGATATTACGGACGCAGGAGCGGCGGTGCCCGAATCACAGGATAATGCGGATGCTGGCGTACAGACGATCGGACAGGCTGTCGCCGTTTCGGCGGAGGATTACGAAGCACTTCTGCGCATTGTGCAGGCAGAAGCGGGAAATGAGGATACGAAGGGAAAGATTCTTGTAGCAAATGTGGTATTAAATCGTGTGGCGGACGCAAGGTTTCCGAACACCGTATACGAGGTCGTTTTTCAGCGGGCAGACGGCAGGGCGCAGTTTTCACCTGTTGCGAGCGGGAGCTATTATAAGGTTGTTGTTTCCGATGATACCAGAGAAGCTGTTGACCGGGCATTGGCGGGAGAGGATTACTCCGAAGGCGCGCTATTTTTTGCGGCACGGCGGTATGCCGGAAGCAGTCAGATGCGCTGGTTTGACGAGTGCCTGACGAAACTGTTCAGTTATGGCGGTCATGAATTTTTTACGTCCTAGTGAACAGAGCGCCCAGCAGGAAGCGGATGCAGTTTTTTAGAAAATGGAGATTGTTTTATCAATAGAACATTGTATCGGCCGCTCTTTTGTGCTACACTATGCAAGGATTGCAGACAAACCATGCAGTAAGCACGAATCGTAGAATAGGAGAGACGAGATGGGCGTTTTATACAAAAGCACGAGAAGCAAATCAGAGCCGGTGACGGCGTCTGCAGCGATACTGAAGGGACTTGCCGCGGACGGCGGATTGTTCGTTCCTGATCAGATTCCGAAGCTGGCGCTTTCCGTGGAACAGCTTTCCGGCATGAGCTATCAGGAGACGGCCTATGAGGTTATGAAGCTGTTTTTGACGGATTTTACGGAAGAAGAGTTAAAAAATTGCATTGCGGCCGCTTATGATTCCAAGTTCGATACGGAACAGATTGCGCCGCTGAGGGAAGCGGACGGCGCCTATTATCTGGAACTGTTTCACGGAAAGACAATTGCGTTTAAGGATATGGCGCTTTCGATTCTGCCGCATCTGATGCTGACCGCAGCAAAGAAAAATCAGGTAAACAATGAGATCGTCATTCTGACGGCAACATCGGGCGATACAGGGAAAGCGGCGCTTGCAGGGTTCGCAGACGTTAAGGGAACGCGGATCATTGTTTTTTATCCGAAGAACGGCGTCAGCCCCGTACAGGAAAAACAGATGGTGACGCAGAAGGGCGATAACACATATGTGATCGGTATTCACGGTAATTTTGATGATGCGCAGACCGGCGTGAAAAAACTGTTTGCAGATAAAGAGCTTTCAGCGCTGATGGAGGAGAAGGGGTTTCAGTTTTCGTCTGCAAATTCGATCAACATCGGCAGGCTTGTGCCTCAGATTGTCTATTATGTATATGCGTATGCAAAGCTGTATGCACAGGGAAAAATCAAAGAGGGTGAGCGCATCAATGTGGTGGTTCCTACGGGGAATTTCGGAAATATTTTAGCTGCATTTTATGCGAAAAATATGGGGCTGCCGATCGCAAAGCTGATCTGTGCTTCCAATGAGAACAAGGTGCTTTACGACTTTTTCCGGTCCGGAGAGTATAATAGAAACCGCGAATTTGTTTTGACGAGTTCCCCGTCCATGGATATTTTGATTTCCAGCAATTTAGAGAGACTGATTTACCGCATTGCGGGAGAGGATGCCGGACAAAACGCGGAGCTGATGAAACAGCTGTCCGGGGAGGGGCGCTACAGCCTGACGCCTCAGATGGAGGAGCAGCTTTCGGATTTCTACGGCAATTATGCTTCCGAGGAGGAGACGGCGCAGATGATCTCGTCGCTCTACCGCAAAACGGGATACATCATTGATACGCACACGGCGGTTGCCGCAAAGGTATATGAAAAATATAAGGCGGAGACAAACGACGGGACAAAGACCGTGATCGCGTCCACGGCAAGTCCGTTTAAGTTTACGAGAGCCGTCATGCAGGCAATTGATGAAAAATATGCGAAGGAAGACGATTTTGCGCTGGCGGATGCCTTATCGGAGCTCGGCGGCGTAAAGATTCCAGAGGCGATTGAGAAAATCCGCACTGCGCCTGTCAGACATACAAAAGTCTGCGAAAAAGATGAAATGAGATCGGTCGTAAAAGGGATACTTGGATTGGAATAAAAAAGAATGTGAAAAGGGGCATGAGCACCACAAAATGAGGTGGTCATGCCTCTTTTGTTTTTTCCAATCAACGCGTCAACGCTCCCCCATTGCAACATACTCCAGATCAGGACCAATCGCCTTGTAAGCGGGACGGATAATCTTTCCGTTGTTGGCAAGTTCTTCCATGAGGTGGGCGCTCCAGCCCGAAATACGGCCGATTGCAAACATCGGAGTGAACAGCTCAGAGGGAATGTTCAGCATATTGTAAACAAACCCGGAATAGAAGTCCACATTGATGCTGACGCCTTTGTAAATCTGGCGTTCCTGCGCGATGATCTGCGGTGCAAGCCGTTCCACGGCGCTGTATAGGCCAAATTCTTTCTGCATGCCTTTTTCGCCGGCAAGCTTCTTTGCAAATTCTTTTAAGATTTCGGCACGCGGGTCGGATTTGGAGTAGACGGCGTGACCGAGTCCGTAAATTAAGCCGGAATGGTCGAAGGCGTCTTTATGTAACAGTCTTTTCAGGTAATCTGAAATCTCATCCTCGTCTTCCCAGTCACCCACATTCTGTTTCATATCGGCGAACATTTTCACGACTTTGATATTGGCGCCGCCGTGTCTGGGACCTTTCAAAGAGCCGATCGCCGCCGCCATGACGGAATAAGTATCGGTCAGGGAAGAGGAGACGACGTGCGTGGTAAATGTGGAATTGTTACCGCCGCCATGCTCCATATGAAGAACGAGCGCGATATCGAGCAGCTTTGCTTCAAGCGGCGTATAGCTGCTGTCGGGGCGCAAGATGCGCAGAATGTTCTCTGCCGCAGAGAGTCCCGGGTCTGGCCGGTGAATATAGAGACTGTTTCCGTCGTGATAATGGCTGTATGCCTGATACCCATAAATAGACAGGAGCGGGAACAGGCTGATCAACTGCAGACACTGGCGCAGCACATTTGGAAGAGAGGTGTCGTCCGCGCGGTCGTCGTAGGAATATAGCGTCAGAATGCTGCGCGCCAGAGTGTTCATCATATCACGGCTTGGCGCTTTCATAATGATGTCACGGACAAAGCCGGTCGGCAGTGTGCGGTATTCTGAGAGCATAGTGCTGAAAGAAGAGAGTTCTTCAGATGTCGGCAGTCTGCCGAAAAGAAGAAGATAGGTGACCTCTTCAAAGCCAAAACGGTTCTCGGAAGTAAAGCCTCTTACAAGGTCTTTGATATTGTAGCCGCGGTAAATCAGTTCGCCGGGCGCCGGAACTGAAACGCCGTCCACAATTTTGGACGCACGGATTTCGGAGATGTTCGTCAGACCGGCAAGCACCCCCTTGCCGTTAATGTCGCGCAGACCTCTTTTCACGTCGTATTTGGTAAACAGCTCTGTATCAATTTCGCCTGCGGCTCTGGAAAGCTCCGAAAGGCGCAATAATTCTGGTGTGATCTCAGAAAATTTTTGTTCATCCATTGCGCATACCACCTTTCTTAACATAAATTGTTGTGGGAAATACCACGGAAAAACCGGAAGCATGAAGGACAAAGAATTGTCAGAAAAAGCATGCCTCCCGTTAGGAAACTGTTATGTAAACGATACTGAACATGATTATGATACCATGATTCGTACGATCTGTTCAATAAAAATATCGCGGTTTTAGAAACATTTAAGAAAGTACCCGCGGAATTTGTTTGGAAAATGATTGATTTTCCTAATCTTTTATGCGATAATTGGGCTTAGCGTATAGCAAATTAAATATCAAAGGAGGACAAACATGTCAACAAAAGCTTATTATCCTATCAATGAGATCGGCGCTGGAAAGCCTGGCTTTTCTAAGACACGCTCTATTATTGAGGCCGCTTTTTACGGCAATAATGTAGTAAAGGTCAACACCTTAAAGGAGGCTTATGAGCTTGCAAAGAATTCCCCGGGAACGATTGTGACCGATATGCCGGTATACAGAGGTGAGGAATTCGGACTCGAGAGTGATGCAAAGGTTCTTCTTTTTAATGACGGGGCCGTAACCGGACGTTATGCGGCAGCGCGCCGTATTAAAGGTCAGGCAGGCGTGGATTCCGCGAAGCTGGATAAGGTTGCAATGGATGCGGTCTATGAGACACGCTGGAAGACCATGTATCATGCGCAGGTATTCGTAGGACTTGATCCGGAATTCATGGTAAAAGCGCATCTGCTGATTCCGGAAGGAGAAGAGAATCTGCTGTATAACTGGATGCTGAACTTCCAGTATATGTCAGATGAGTATGTAAAAATGTATAAGTCGTCCCAGCCGGTCGGCGGCGGCAAAGAGCCGGATATCTACATTTTCTCCGATCCCCAGTGGACACCGCAGGAGCGTCCTGATGTGGATTACAGCTGCTTAAGCGATCCGCTTACGCTCTGCTATTTTGATACGGATGAGAACTGCGCATGCATCTTAGGTATGAAGTATTTCGGCGAGCACAAGAAGGGCACGCTGACCATGGCATGGGCGATTGCAAACAGAAACGGCTATGCATCCTGCCACGGCGGTCAGAAAGAGTATACACTTGCTGACGGCTCTAAGTTCGTTGCTTCCGTATACGGCTTATCCGGTTCTGGAAAGTCCACGCTGACGCATGCAAAGCATGGCGGCAAGTATCCTGCAATCAAGGTGCTTCATGATGACGCGTTCATCATTAATACGGATACCTGTGCATCGGTTGCGCTGGAGCCTACTTATTTTGATAAGACGGCAGATTATCCGACAGGCTGCCCCGATAATAAATACTTATTAACGGCACAGAACTGCTCTGCAACAATGGATGAAGATGGTAAGATCCAGCTTGTTACCGAGGATATCAGAAATGGTAACGGACGTGCGATCAAGTCTAAATTATGGTCCCCGAACCGTGTGGATAAGATTGACAGCCCGGTAAATGCAATCTTCTGGATCATGAAAGACCCGACCATTCCGCCCGTTGTAAAGCTGAAAGGTGCAGCGCTTGCATCTGTTATGGGAGCAACGCTTGCAACCAAGACTTCTACAGCAGAGCGTGTTGCTGCAGGTACGGACTTAAATGCGATCCGCATCGTGCCGTATGCAAACCCGTTCAGAACCTATCCGCTTGTGAACGACTATGAGAAATTCAAGAAGCTGGTTGAGGAGAAGAACGTTGCCTGCTACATCATCAACACTGGTGATTTCATGGGCAAGAAGTGCCAGAAGGAAGATACGCTCGGCATTCTTGAGACCATCGTTGAGAACAAGGCAAAATTTGAGAAGTGGGGACCGTTTGAGGATATTGAGATCATGAATGACTGGTCCGGCAAGACGGGAGACTTCACTCCGAATCTTCAGGATAAGGATTATGTTGCCCAGTTAAAGAGTGCGATGGAGACCCGTGTAAAGTCCGTAAAGGATTTCGGCGAGAAGGCAGGCGGTTTCGACAAGCTTCCTGACGAGGCTCTTGCAGCACTTGAGAAGATCGTAAAAGAGATTGAGACGCTCTAAAAATCAGATTTCGGTCAGAATGACCGGAACAAATGAGAAAGAGACTGTGATACGCAGCTGCGTGCACAGTCTCTTTTTTAGGCTTTTTTAGTTTTCGCGAAGCATGATGGAGGAGTGGAAGGTCTGATCATCATGTGTAAATTCCGCGCCGCCTCCGTACTTTTCCGCAATCTCCGTTAGTATTTGAAGACCAAGCCCATGATGGTCCGGTTTTGCAGAGAGATAGCGGCTGCCCTCCTTCCGAACCATTCCGTCAAAACCGTTGTCCACCGTAATTACGATCATCTTGCCGCGGCAGAGCATGTTCAGCTCTATGAAGCGGTGCTCCTCTGGGGCGCGGTCCGCCGCGTCAAGCGCGTTTTCTAAGAGATTGCCGATCAGGACGGAAAGATCGGTATCCTGTACCGAAAGCACATCGGGAACAGAAATATGCGCCGTCAGTGTGATGCCGCGTTCGGCGGCGAGAGAAGAATAGTGGCTGACCAGCATATTGATGATCGGATTGGAGCAGAATGTTTTGATCTGCAGACTGCCTGCATCGTCCAGATAACGGGTAAGGTAATCCCTTGCCTTTGCGGTTTCACCGCTTTCCCAAAGCCCCTGAAGCATGAGCAGATGATGCCGCAGGTCGTGACGCTGCTTGCGGCTGTGGTCAATGCTGTCGCAGATTCGCCGATATTGTTCGTCCCGGATCGTGTTCTGATACTGCAGGCGCAGATATTTTTCCTGAGCCATGTGCTGCGCATGCGCCAGAGCGTACATTTTGAACATCACTCCGTACAATAGAAAGATCGTGAAATAGACCGTGAAATATAAGATAAGTGCGTCCGGCCTGCCATCAATCAGGGTGAAGACGTTGATCTGCATAAACGCAAAAAAAAGTATGAGAAATAAAAACAGGGACAAAAATGCCAGATACCCGGTTTCCTTCTGATTCATTTCCTTTTCCACGGGCATATAAAAATAGTGCAGGAGCAGGCATAAGGAAACGGCGACGCCCGGATAGATAATGGCGATCAGGAATATAACCGGTCCTTCGTAGGGAAGATAGTTTTGAAGCTCATAAGTAAAAAAGTTGTTGGAAAAAAAGTTACAGATGGAAACGGCGAGCAGGGCGCTTGTCAGCGCAAAGGAAAAAACAAAGAGCTTTTTCTGCCAGACAGCCTTGATCGCATACAGATACCAAAAGAAACAGGGCAGCAGGCAGAAAAGAAACATGCCGTTTACTTTGTAAAACAGGGCATAATCATGGGGAAAAACAGAAGAAAAGAATACGCCGCTGATGGCGAAAAACACAGCGGTTCCCAATATCAGCGCCGCGGTGAGCAGCGCAGTTTTTTTGCGGGAAAAGCGCCAGTTTTTCCGGAAAGGGAACGCGCACAGAACGGCAAACGGTACAAGCTGTGCAAGATATCCTGACAGCAGACGGAAAAATACCTGCATCACAGTTCCCCCTTTCTTGCCAGATCAAATAAAAACCGTTCATATTGCTTTTTTAGCCCGGAACGGTTATTGCGCGACAGGACGATCTCGGTTCCGTCGCTTAATACGACGTGGTCAAAATGAAATGCGTCGATAAACTGCATATTGACGACATAGCTTCTCTGCGCATATAAGAAAAGCGCATCATCTAAAAGCTCATAGAGCGCGTTTAAGGAAGTATAGGAGCGGAACGTATTCTTTTTGGTGTGAATCACACAGACTTTATTCATCGCTTCGATATATACAATATTGTCGATCGGTATCGAAACATTTCCCTGATTGGTCTTTAATTCAAGGAAGCGGCTTTCATCGACGGCAGGCAGGGGCAGACAGCGCTCCATGGCTTCGCTGACCGCATCCTTAGTCAGAGGTTTGATGAGATAATGGACGGCTTCCAGGGCAAATGCTTCCAAAGCATGCTCTTTGCTGTAAGTAGTAAAGATAAAGCGGCAGCGATGGCGTAAGAGCGCTTTCCGCACCGTATCCGTACCGCTGATCCCGTCCATATAAATGTCCATAAAGGCAATGTCGTACGGGGACTGCTCATGCGCGGTAAGAAAATCTTCTCCGCAGGAAAACGCATCTATGCGGGCTGTCAGATTCTTTTGCGCGAGAACGGTTTGAAGAAAGCGCGCCAGCGTTTCACGATCCTTCAATTCATCTTCACATATGGCAATACCAAGCGGCATGAGACTGCCTCCTTTTATCTGTGTTAGGAAGAATTATAACAAAAAGAACGAAAAAAGACAAAGAGAAGACTTTTCCATTTCGTAAAATGTATGATTTACGGTGTGGAAAGCAGGTCTAAGTCAGAAAAGTCCTATGTTAAAATGAAGAAAATAGAAAACATTTTGCATGATGATAAAACAGGCTAAGACGGATCTGACGGAGGTTTAGGATGAAAAAACGAAAGGGAAGTTTCTTACAAAGAATGGCGGCAGTACTGCTATCCGTGGTGCTGACGGCGTGCATGGTATCGAATGCAGTACCGATGGCGGTACTGGCTGAAGAAGCGGGCGGACAGCCGGAGAGTGTCAGCGGGAACACGGCTGGAACCGTGGAGGGCGGCACAGAGTCGGAGGAAGAAACGGAGACGGAGCCTGCGGAGGAAACGAATCCCGAAGGGCAGGAACCGGACGGCGGAGCGGGGCAGGAGACGCAGGAACCGGACGGCGGAGCGGGACAGGAGACGCAGGAGCCGGGCGGCGGGACGGAACAGGAGACGCCGGGGACCGGCACGGAGGAAGAAACGGAGACGGGTACCGTCAGCGGAAATGATGTGGAATCTGATACTGTACCGGAGCAGCAGGGTGTGATGATGGCGGCAGTGCCTGCACTGCAGGCGGATAATATCGCATCTGGCGATGGATGGGTACTTGACGCAGACGGAAAGCTGACGATTGAGTCGGATACGGGGATGACAGGATGGATAAGCAATAGGAGTAAATACAATCGGCAGGTTACAGGCGCAGAGATACGAAGCGGTGTAACAAGCATAGGAAAGGACGCGTTTTTCGGATGTTTTGATCTGGAAGGCAGGATTACGATACCAGATGGAGTGACAAGTATAGGGGAAAATGCGTTTACTAATTGTCCAAAGCTGACAGGCATCACCATACCGGAGAGTGTGACGAGCATTGGAGCGGGTGCATTTGCTGGATGTGCCGGTCTGACAAGCATCACCATACCGGGAAACGTGACAAGCATCGGAGGGAGTGCATTTGCTACATGCGAGGGTCTGACAGGCATCACCATACCGGAGAGTGTGGCGAGTATGGGGGAAAATATGTTTGCCGGGTGCAGTAATCTGACGCATGTCAAGCTGCCAAATAACATGACTGGTATAGGCGAATACATGTTTAGTAACTGTGGACGCCTGACAGGCATCACGATCCCGGAAACTGTGACCGCCATAGGGGAGGCTGCATTTTATAACTGTGGGAGTTTGCAGGAGATCACAATTCCAAGTGCAGTCATACAAATAGACGATGCTGTTTTTGATGGTTGTACATCGCTTGAAATGATTACGTTTTTGGGCAATAACCCGCCGACCCTTGGGAAATATGATGTATTTGGCAGAGAGGGAGAGGGCGATCCGGAATCATGCATGGGTCTTCCCGAATCGAGGTGCGCATTTTATAAAAATAACGAAAAAGGCATCCATGTCCCGGAGGGCAGGGCGCAGACCTACAAAGACGCATGGAAGGATTGGGCGGCATATATTGCGGATGATGCGTCATCTTCTGAGAAGACAGATTTTGAAAAGCTGATAGAAACAATGGAAGTTATAATGGCGGCATTGGAGGATTTTACGGCAGATAATGACACCACGGCAGAGAGCATTCAAAGGATCATCGACGCGGCTGTGGCTGATGCGGGCATTACGGATGCGGTCGTTGAAGTAAGAGATTTTCAAAAAACAGCCGCAACAACAGAGGCGGAAGGAAAGATTCAGGCGGCAATCTATGTCCGGTGCGGAACCCGTGAGAATACAGGAAGCATGGAGGAAAAGATAGACAGATTGCAGCCTTCTCATACCCATACACTGGCTTTGACGCCTGCGAAGCCCGCTGACTGTACGACGGACGGAAACAAGGCATACTATACCTGCAGCGGCTGTGACAAGTGGTTCTTAGACGCGGCTGGAACGCAGGAGATTACGGATAAGGGCGGCGTGGTGATCGCCGCAGGACACAGCTATGGTGCGTGGGTGATTGACCGACAGGCAACAGAGACTGAGAAAGGGGAAAAACACAGGGAATGCAGTGTATGTGGGGATGTCCAAACAGAAATCATACCCGTGACCGGCGGCGGAAGCTCCGGAGGCGGGGATGATACCGGCGGCAGCACCGGAAGCGGCAGCAATACGGGAAGCGGCGCGGACGGTGACGGCGGCGAAAACGGAAATACCGACAGCGGTCACATTGGAAACACAGGCGATACAGAAAACGGAAACATTATTTCGCAAGTCGTCATCAAAGAAAACGTTCCGGCGACAGCCTTTGCGACACCGGAGGACGAGCTTGCGGGACTGCTTTTGACGGAACAGGAAAAACAGATGACACAGGGCGGAACGGATATCCGCATTGTCCTGAATGTCGAAGATATGTCAGAACGTGTGGACGAGGCAGAGAAAGCGCTTGTCGAATCCGTGCTTGAAGACTGGCGTGTGGGACAGTATTTGGACATCAGCCTTTTCAAATTGATTGGGGAACAGCGCACGCAGATTACGGAGACTGCGGGAAAGATTCGGATCACCCTTGCGATACCGAAGAGTCTTAGACGGATGGCTGGAACCGCGGGGGCGGATAGCACGGATCCGGCGGAATATGCGGATGCATCGGGCGCTGCGCAGCAGACCTTCTACGCCATCCTGCGCGTCCACAACGGACAGATCGAGCTTCTGCCTGATCTTGACAATCATAACGATACCATTACGGTTGAGACGGACCGTTTCTCCACGTATGTTCTGATTCTGCTGGATAAAGGGATAGACAGTGCGGATGCTGCGGACCCAGCAGGCACAGATGCGCAAAACGGCGGCGCATCTGACGGAGAAAATTATGCCGATGGAAACGAAGCCGGAACCAATGCAGAAAGCGCAAATGGAGCCGGAGAACAGGCAAAAGACGACGAGCCGAAAACCGGGGGCTTTGAACCGGCAGCGCTCTATGCGACGCTCTCGATGATCGCCGGACTCACCTATCTGCTCTTATACTTTGCGGACCATAAGAGGGGCATGACGGAGGAGACCAAGAAGGAGCTTGTTTCCAAGCTGATTGCCTGGGCGAAGCAGGGAAGAATATGGCGCAGATACCTTGCGCTTGCGGCAGTCTTTATACTGCTTGTATATTATCACAGCATCGGCAAGAAAACGGCTGTGGAGTGGATGGGGCTTTACGGAAAGCAGGGATGATGGCGGAACCAGAGGGTACACCCAGTGCAAAAAATGCTTGCATTCGGGTGCGCGTTATGATACACTAAGCACGTTGCAGTAAAAAGATGGTCCTCTGTTACAGCTTGTATTAAGAACATCCCATATATCGTAAGGAGACAGAAGAATGAATAACGTGATCAAAGAAATCGAAGAAGAACAGTTAAAAAAAGAGGTTCCTCAGTTCAATGTCGGAGATACCGTACGTGTATACGGCAAGATCAAAGAGGGAAACCGCGAAAGAATTCAGGTTTTTGAGGGAACCGTATTAAAGAAACAGGGTGGAAGCAACCGCGCAACCTTTACTGTCCGCAAGAATTCCAACGGGATCGGTGTGGAGAGAACATGGCCACTGCATTCACCGAACGTGGAAAAGGTAGAAGTTGTCCGTACCGGTAAGGTAAGAAGGGCGAAGCTGAATTATTTAAGAAACCGCGTCGGCAAGAAGGCGAAAGTAAAAGAGCTTGTAAAATAAGAAGCAGGGAACACAGGAGGGACAGATACAAAGGTATCCGTCCCTTTTTAGAATATTGGTAATCAGAAACAGCGCAGGATTTTGAACCCGGGCGGGTTGTTTTTTAGGCGGGAAAAACGGATGACCAGAAAAAAAGGATTGCATTTTTATGAGAAGAAAAAGAAATTGAATAAATCCGTGCTGCGTGAATGCGCAACGGTATTGTTTTGTATGGCGGCTGCGGTCTTGGCGGCATTTGTGATTGTGTACTGTATCGGGATTAAGACAAGTGTGATCGGGGATTCCATGAGCCCGACGCTGACAAACGGACAGGAGATTCTGATCAATCAGCTGGTATATTCGGTGTCGTCGCCTAAACGGGGGGATGTCATTGTCTTTCTGCCGAATGGGAACGAGAATGCGCATTTCTATGTCAAGCGTGTGGTAGGACTTCCGGGAGAAACGGTGCAGATTCGCGGAGGACATATTTATATTGACGGTGAGCGTTACAGCGGCAGGGAATATGACAAAATTTCCGATGCGGGCATTGCAGAGTATCCCGTAACACTTGGGAAGAATGAATATTTTGTACTTGGCGATAATGTGAACAGCAGCGAGGACAGCCGGTCCGCTAATATCGGGGTTGTGCATAGTGATGATATTATCGGAAAAGCGTGGTTTCATATGAAGGGTGACTTTGAGGGGATGGGATTCATTGAGTAAACCTTAAGTGAGCTTCGGAAAGAAAGAGAGGGAGATGCAATGAATATACAATGGTATCCCGGTCATATGACGAAAGCAAGGCGCATGATGCAGGAGGATATGAAGCTGATCGATCTGGTAATAGAGCTGGTTGATGCGCGCATTCCTTACAGCAGCCGAAATCCGGATATTGACACGCTGGCCAGAGGCAAATCACGCGTGCTGCTGCTGAATAAGGCGGACCTTGCCGATGGAAAAAAGAATCAATTGTGGGCACAGTATTATCGGGCTGAAGGATTTTTTGTCCTGGAGATGAACAGTAAAACGAGAAACGGAATGAAGCAGCTTAGCGAACTTGTCAGGGAGGCATGCAGGGAAAAAATCGAACGGGACCGGCGGCGGGGAATCAAAAACCGTCCGATCCGTGCGATGGTAGTCGGTATTCCGAATGTCGGAAAATCTACGTTTATCAACAGCTTTGTCGGAAGGAGCCTGACAAAGACGGGCAACCGGCCGGGGGTAACAAAGGGAAAGCAGTGGATTCGGGTGAGCAGGGAGCTTGAACTTCTGGACACGCCGGGGATTTTATGGCCTAAATTTGAGGATGAAGCGGTTGGGCAGCGTCTGGCGTATATCGGTTCCATAAACGATGAAATTTTGCAGACACAGGAGCTTGCTTATCACCTGATTCTTTTTTTACAGCAAGAATATCCGCGGGCACTGGAAGAGCGCTATCAGATAGCAGCCGGAACGGCGGCAGATGTGCTTGGTGAAATCTGCAGGCGGCGCGGGTGTTATAAAAAAGGAACGGAGCCGGATTATGAGAAAGCGGCAGGACTGCTGCTTGATGAATTCCGCGGCGGACAGTTAGGGAAAATGACGCTTGAAATTCCGGGTGAATCATCTTAATATAAAGATAAAAGAGGACCCATGGGTGCGGAAGCAGCCCAATAGCAGAATGTGGAATAGGATGAAGGGCAGCAGATGAAAAATAAAGACAGCAGAAAAAAAAGAGAACAGGAAGAAGAGCAGAAACCGTTGACACTTGGACAGGAGATTTTGCAAATGAGTATTTATTTGCTGATCGTGTTGTGCCTGACGTTTTTGCTGATTCATTATGTAGGACAGCGTACCCGTGTGCAGGGGGACAGCATGCGTCCGACGCTGCATGATGGGGACAATCTGATTGTGGACAAATTATCATACCGGTTTCAGGATCCGCAGAGATTTGATATTATTGTTTTTCCTTATGAACATAAGAAGAAAACTTACTATATTAAGCGGATTATCGGTATGCCGGGAGAACGCGTGCGTATTGATCAGGACGGAATCATTTACATAAATGGCGAAGTGCTTGAAGAGGATTACGGCGCAGAAGTGATGCGCAGTCCCGGGCGTGCGGTAACGGAGATCACGCTTGGAGAGGATGAGTATTTTGTGCTTGGCGATAACCGGAATAACAGTTCGGACAGCCGGGACCCGTCTGTTGGAAATATTCACAGGGACCGGATTATCGGGAAAGCATGGATTCGTATCTGGCCGTTTTCTGATATTGGTTTTTTGAAGCATCAATAAAAGCTATCAGTAAAGGACATTGCTGGCGGGCAGCTCTTACAGGCTGTTGGAAATTTTATAAATTGGAATCTTCCGGGGAGACCGCAGATGAATAACATCGGAGAAATAAAAGTGAAGTTGCAGGCAGCTGCTGTTACAGAGCTGCCTGCTTTTATCAAAGAGTACGGGAAAGACGAACGAAAGAGCGTGCAGGAGCTTGTGATGAAGGCGCGCAGGCGGATTGAGATATATGAAAAAGAATGTGCCCGCATGGAGCGGATGTTTGAATACGAAAAGCAATACGCGGAATATTCTTATATCTGCGGAATTGACGAAGTCGGGAGAGGGCCGCTTGCAGGACCTGTTGTGGCAGGAGCTGTCATTTTGCCAAAAGACTGCCGTCTGCTTTATCTGAACGATTCCAAGCAGCTGACCGCAAAAAAGAGGGAGGAACTGTATCCGCAGATTATGGAGCAGGCGGCGGCTGTCGGGCTCGGGTCTGTTTCCCCGGAACGGATTGATGAGATCAATATTTTACAGGCAACCTATGAGGCAATGCGGGAAGCCATTCATAAGCTGGGCGTAAAACCCGATATATTATTAAATGATGCAGTGACGATTCCACAGGTTGATATCCGTCAGATACCAATCGTGAAAGGGGATGCCAAGAGTGCCTCCATCGCGGCAGCGAGCATTGTCGCGAAGGTGACAAGAGATCGTCTGATGGTGCAGTATGATGAGCTGTATCCGCAGTATGGCTTTGCATCGAATATGGGCTATGGGGCAGCGGCACACATTGAAGCGCTGAAAAAGTATGGTCCGGCACCGATTCATAGAAGGAGTTTTATTAAAAATTTTGTGTAACTGAAAACTATGGGTAAGCAGCAGGAAGGATGGATGGGCGTATGGGCGTAAACCTGTCCGATTATGTGAATGGGAAAAGTACGGTCAGGGACACTGCAGCAGTGCGCGGCAGTGCAGAGATGACCGGCATACAAAATAAGGGAAATCAGGAAGTGCCGCTGAAAGCGGGGGAGCAGCTTCGCGGTACGGTGGTTGAGGCGGATGCAGGTAAGGTCGTGATCGAGACAAAAGACCATGGCACATTTACGGCGCGCTTAGAAAATGGCATGCAGGTAAGCAAAGGTGATGTCATGGACTTTGAAGTGCGCGGCATGCAGGGAAGACAGATCACGCTGACGCCGCTCTATTCTAATATGAGTGTGGACTCCAGCGTGCTGAAGGCGCTGCAGGCAGCTTCCCTTCCGGTAACAGATGCGCATGTGCGGATGGTCAATGAAATGATGAGTCAGGGCATGGGGATAGACAGGCAGGCGCTTCAAAGCATGTCGGGGCTGGCGGGACAGTATCAGACCGCGCCGCCGGAACTGCTTGTACAGATGAAACAGCTTGGACTGCCGATTACCGAAGACAGTGTGATGCAGGCAGAGAGTTATCGGAATAATACCGCCCAGATCGTAAACGGATTTGGAGAAGCGGGAGAACAGATTTATGGTCTGATGCGTGAAATGGCAAAGAACAGAGAATACGAGACGCTGGGAAGGCTGTTTACCGAGGCGGCGAAATTGTTTGCGGAAGGAGAACTTGCGGAAAGTCTGTCCGGCTTAAAAGGCGGAGGAGAAGGCGGATCAGGCAATATTTACGGGCAGAGCGCCGAAAGCATGGACGGTGTGGTGCGTCTTGTAATAGGGGTCAAAGCAGGAGAAAGCGACGCACAGGGCGGCACGAATGTCGAAATAACAGCGGCCGATACGGCGGACGGGGCGGCGGGGAGTGCCGACGGCAGTATGCATGGTACTGCGGCAGAGCATATGACCGGACTGTCGCGGACTGCTACAGACGGCGGAATGGCTGTCGGAAACACAGTCGAAGACGGCAGAATCGCTGGAGGAGACAGCGTGCAGGGAGGGATGGCAGATCATGCGGGAGAAACCTCCGTGCATGCGGAAATGGAAGGCAAAGCGGGCGGAATGTCCGGCATGACGCCGGATGGCAGGCTGTCCGGGGAAAATGGGATGTGGACAAAAGGTCCGGAAAACACAGAAAATGCGGCAGGCGGCAATGGCAATACGCATGGAGCTGCGGCAGGAGAAAACATCGCACATGCAGACAGCGGGCAGGATATGTTTTCTTCCTTTTTGAAAAGCCTTTCCGATACGCTTGCAAAGCAGGCGGGGACGCCGGAGTTATACCGCAGTGTGGGACAGGAATTATCAAGAATGCTGGGGAACCCGCAGTTTGGCGTGGACTTTCAGAATGCATTGGTAAAAAAATGGCTGTTAGCGCCGCAGGAGGCAGCTTCAAAAGAACAGGTGCAGGAATTATATGAGACGGTGCTGCGGCAGACGGGACAGTTAAAACAGATGCTTGCCGATGCCGGAAGACAGGATTCCACAGCGATGAAGAGCCTTCAGAATATGGAGCGGGAAGTGGAGTTCCTGAATGAATTAAATCAGAATTTTGCGTATGTGCAGCTTCCGCTTAAGATGAGCGGACAGCATGCGAACGGTGATCTTTATGTCTATACGAATAAGAAAGGTTTTGCGGGCAGAGACGGGGCAGTGACGGCGTTTCTGCACCTTGGCATGGAGCATCTTGGCGATATGGACATTTATGTCGCGCTGCAGCAGCAGAAGGTCAGTACAAAATTTTATTTAGAGGATGACTCCATCATTGATTTTTTGGAAACGCATATGGAGGAGCTGAACAGACGGCTTACGGGGAAAGGCTATATCACAAAGTCGGAGCTGTTTCGGAAAGACCATGATGACCATGGAAATGTTTTTGATGAGATGTTAAAGGACAGTAAGAGCGCGGGAATGTCGCCGCAGATTCTTTTAAGCAGGCAGTCTTTTGACGCGCGGGCATAAAGGGTGATGTCATGAACCAGATTAGTGATGAACAGTTAGGAAAAGAGAAAATTGGGAAATTGATGCTGCAAATGGCAATTCCGTCTATCGTTGCGCAGACTGTCAACATTCTGTACAGTATTATTGACCGTATCTATATCGGTCATATTGAGGGAATCGGAACGAATGCGCTTACCGGAGTCGGACTTACACTTCCTATCATTACGCTGGTATCGGCATTTTCTGCGTTTGTCGGTGCGGGCGGTGCGCCGCTTGCGGCAATTTTTATGGGAAAAGGGGATAAGAAGCGCGCGGAACAGATTCTGGGCAGCGGTATTTTCATGCTTGGCGTATTTACGGCCGCGCTGATGGTATTCTTTTATCTGTTTAAGGTTCCGCTGCTTTACATGTTTGGCGCTTCCGACCAGACGATTGGTTATGCGGACCGTTATTTATCGTATTATCTGATCGGTACGCTGATGGTGCAGCTTTCGCTTGGACTAAACCCGTTCATCATCAGTCAGGGGCAGGCACGTATCGGCATGCTGACGATCTTAATCGGTGCGGCAGTCAATATTATTCTTGATCCGATTTTTATCTTTGTGTTGCATATGGACGTGCAGGGAGCAGCGATAGCAACCGTGATCTCGCAGACGGTGAGTGCTGTATGGATCTGGATTTTCCTTGCGGGAAAGCGGTCCTCCATCCGGATCCGACGGGAATATATCAGGCCGGACGGAAAAAATACGCGTATTGTTTTTTCACTCGGGATTTCGCCGTTTATTATGCGTTCGACGGAAAGTCTGATCAGTATTGTGATGAACCGCGGGCTTCAGGATTACGGCGGGGATCTCTATGTCGGTTCTTTGACGATTATGCAGAGTCTGATGCAGTTTATCAGTGCGCCGATTGCGGGCTTTACCCAGGGGGTGCAGCCGATCATCAGCTACAATTTCGGCGCCGGCAGCTTTGAGCGCGTGAAGAAGGCATATCGTGCCATGATTGGAATTGTCGTTGCGTACGGTTTTGTCAGCACTGGTATCGTCATGCTTTTTCCGAGCGTGTTTGCAGGCTTCTTTGCAACGGATGCGGAATTAATCGGCTTAACAGCGCGGGTGATTCCGGTTTTTATGTGCGGCATGCTGATTTTTGGATTGCAGCAGGGAATCCAGCCGACATTTCTGGCGACGGGTCAGGCGAAAATATCCCTGTTTCTTGCAATGCTTAGAAAAGTGATTCTTCTTGTGCCGCTTGCGCTGATCCTGCCGCACTTTCTCGGCGTATGGGGCGTATACATTGCAGAACCGATTTCCGACATCATTTCTGCGGTTACGGCGGGCGCGTTGTTTCTTTTGAATATAAAAAAGATATTGTCGAAAGAAAGTGTAGATAAAATACAGTAGCGGGAAAGCAGCTGCGGGGCGGCAGTGCGGAAAAATTCAGAAAAAATGTCAGGAGGGGGAAGATGATGGCAGAATTTAAGGTGGCGGCGGTATTCAGCGATCATATGGTGCTGCAGCGGGAGAAAAATATTGCCGTATTCGGAGAAGGAGAGGACGGCGGACGGGTAACGGTCACTTTGTGCGGCGGAGCGGAGGAGATCACGGCAGAGGACGTTACAGCCGGGGGACGCTGGAAGGTGGCGCTGCCTGCGCAGCATGCAGGGAGCGGCTATTCGATGACGGTATGCTGCGGTCCGTATGTGCGAAAATTCATCGATATCGTCATTGGAGAGGTATGGCTGGCAGGCGGACAGTCCAATATGGAACTGGAGCTTCAGAATGCGTATGAGGGAGCGCAGGCGCTTGAGGCGGACGGTGAGTTAAACGGCGGAAGCGGACCGAATGTGCGCTTTTATTATACGCAGAAGATTGCATATATGGATGAGTATTTTTTTGAGCAGGAAGAAAAAACGTGCTGGGGCTGTTTTGGGGACGGCAGTGAGAAATACTGGTCGGCGGTCGGTTATTTTTTTGCAAAAAAGCTTGCGAAAGACCTTGGCGTAACGGTTGGCGTGATCGGCTGCAACTGGGGCGGCACGAGTGCGAGCGCGTGGATGGACAGGGAAAGCCTGCTAGAAGACTGCGGGCTTCGCTCTTACGTGGATGAATATGAGGCGGCAGTCGAGGGAAAGAGTAAGGAGGAGCAGATTCGGGAATACGACGAGTATGAAGCCTACCATGCGGTGTGGAGCAAAAAAGCGGAGGAACTGGCAAAGACTGATCCGATGCTTCCGTGGGAGGAAGTGCTTGCACGCTGCGGCGAATGTAAATGGCCCGGGCCGATGAACTGCAAAAACCCGTTCCGTCCGGCGGGACTGTATGAATGTATGTTAAAGCGCGTCGTGCCTTATACCATTCGGGGCGTTATCTGGTATCAGGGTGAGAGTGATGACTGCAAGCCTTATCTGTATGAAAAACTGTTCACAAAAATGATCGGCGTATGGCGGAGGGAATGGTCGGATTTATCCCTGCCGTTTGTCTTCGTGCAGCTTCCGATGCACCGGTATCAGCAGGACCCTGACTTTAAGAACTGGGCGGTTATCAGAGAGGCGCAGGAGCATGTGTACCTGACCGTTAAAAATACGGGGATGGCGGTCATCACGGAGTTTTCTGAGTGGTCGGAAATTCATCCGCGCAGAAAGCGCGGGGCGGGAGAACGTCTTGCGAAGCAGGCGGAATTTCATGTCTATCATAAATTGATGGCGAGGGACGCCTTCGGTCCTATGTACAGCACTCATATAGTGCATGGTGCGCAGGAGGGAGAGCGCTGCGGAAAAGTTGAACTGATGTTCCGGTATGTGAAGGACGGCTTTTATGTGACGGATCAGCCGTTTATCGAAAAAGAGTATCAGGTGGACGGTACGGTTGTTCTGATGCCTGAGAAAGAGGCAGAGAGCGAACCTGCGGAGGGGTCAACCGAGGCAAGGGAGCGCATGGATGCGCCGGATTTGACGGAGGAAGAGTGCCGCTCAGACGGCTTTGAGATTGCGGGTGCGGACAGGCGGTTTGTACCTGCGCAGTATGAAATAGTGAAAGACCGGATTTTTGTCTGGTCTGAGGAAATTGCAGAGCCGAAATATGTGCGTTATCTGTGGACCAATTACCGGATTCCTCATATTTTCGGGAGACGGACAGGCATTCCGCTGGCACCGTTCCGGACGGATTTTCATGATGAGGTCAGGGATACGCCATTAGAGAGTGCAAAGGTCCAGCAGGTGATGGAATTATAAGGATGGAAAAGTATCAGGGCAGGATGTCCGGGGCAGCTGAAAGAACGAGCATTTGAGCAGCAGAGACGCTTGAATGGTCTGGACATCAGCGTGCTCCTTATAGCGGGAGGAGAACGCTATGGAGCGGGTGGGAATTGTGATCTGTAATTACAACAAAGCGGAAGACGTATGCGCGTGCATTCAGTCCGTGCTGGAGTCAAAATATGAAGATTACCGGCTCTATGTAGTGGATAATGCCTCGCGGGACGATTCCGTAAAAAGAGTGCGGGAACAGTTCGGAACGCGTGCCGAGCTGCTGGTCAATGAGAGAAATCTCGGCGGTTCTGGCGGCTTTAATACGGGCATTTTAAGGGCGGTTGACGCGGGACACGATTATGTATGGTGTCTGGACAACGATGTGCTGGTGGACGAAGGAGCACTCGGTGTGCTCGTGGAGTTTCTGGATACCCATCCCGACTGCGGCATGGCGGGGTCGCGTGTCGATCATATGGAGGCGCCCGAATATGTGCAGCAATATGGGATTACTGTGGATTTTGACGAATTTTGTGTTGAGGCGAAGTACTTAAACCACCTGGAAGATGGGACCATGCCCGATGTGGTCTATTCCGATGCGGCAGCAGCATGCTCCCTGCTTGTCAGAAGCAGCCTGATCCGTGAGATCGGACCGATGCCGGAAGACAATTTCCTGTACTGGGATGATACGGAATGGGGATGGCGCTGTAATCTGGCGGGATACCGTGTCGCTTCCTGCGGAAAAAGCATTGTTCTGCATGCCATGGGAGCCAAAAAGGAAGCGGTCAATACGTTTCCAACCTATTATGCGTGGCGGAACTGGGTGGATTTTTTTATCAGATATACGCCGCAGGAAAAGCTGGAGCGCATGTATGTCAGTTTTCTGGATACCCTGTTTGACATCCAATATGAAGGTCTGTACCGCGGAGTGGAAAACCGCGCTAAAACCGTAATGGCAGCGTTTGACGACGCGATACACGGCATTCGCGGAGAGGCAGGACCCGACCGTATTTTTGGATTGGAAACGGAGACGGACCGGCTTGCCGGACTGGTGGAGAAAGAGAAAAACGTGCGTGGAGAGATCAGAAAGATCGTGATTGAGGAAAACGGTTTTACAGCGTATGCGGAGCTGTTAAAAGAGCGGCTTCATGCACTGTGTCCGCACGCAGAGTTTTCGGACAGGCAGGATGGAAAAAGCCTGACCTTTGCGCTGTGCCAGTTCCTTTTTACGCAGGTGGACTTAAGCCTTCAGAAATATTATATGGACTGTAATGGGAATCTTTTGGCTAATGAGCAGGATGCGCTGATGGTGATCAATTATGCGTTCAGTAAGCGCGCATTTCGTTACAGTCTGCTGCCGCTGTTTGAAAGAAGCGCGGAGCAGTTAAGGAAAGAGGCGGACCACCGCTGGCATAAAAGTGATTGAGAAAAAAGCGGTTTTTGAGTGGGCAAAAGCCGGTTGAAAGAAAGGAATCAGAAAGAACGTTATGAGCAGAAAACACAAAGCGGGAGAAACCATTTGTCCTATTTACGGGAAAGCAGTGGAAGAGCGGTATTGTCTTGAGGAGTGTCTGTTAAATGACTGCGGCATGCTGATGCGGAATCATACGGCTGACCAGCAGGAGGGGCATGCCCCGGATAAAAAACAGTAAGCGCAGAATAGAATGGATATGCCGCCATGTCTGCGTCAGTCATACTTTGTCAGAGAGGTACCGAAAGGGGTGCGGGCCGATTATTGAGAAGGAACGCTCCATGCCTCTGCCTGCTTCCGGTAAAGTGCCGCCTGTCCGGTAAGTCCTGCCGATTCCAATACGCGTGCAAGTGCGGATAGAGCCATGTCACCGCCATAATGAATGTTTAAGACCGGCTTTGTCTCAAAGGCGGCGTTGTAATACCAGATATGGGCTTCGTTGAGGTCGCCAGCCTGTTCATAATAGGTGCCAAGCTCCATGCAGATTTCACTGCAGCTTTCGGAAACGACTGCTTTCATTGCGTACTTAAAAAAGTTGGCAATGTCCTTTTTGATACGGAAAGCCCGGGCGAGGACGCAGCTGATTGTCAGGACATCCTCAGCGGAGCGGTCCTCTTTGAGCAGAATGGACTCCATAATGGGAGCAGCTTCGATAAAATGGGCATCCGTCCCGGAGATGAAAAGCTCCTTTGCATACATCGAGAGCAGGCGGCCGGGCATATGGGGCGCGTCGGGCGCACCGTAAATATCCCGGAAAATCTTAAGATCGCGGTCAGTATGGCTGCCGTGCGGTTTGTGCAGAATACGGATATCGCTGTCAAATACGACCGGTTCGGTAACGACGGTCTCATGTAAGGGACCCTCGAAGCGGAAGCCACGCAGGCGCTTGTAAAGCTTCGGCCGGTATTCCTCGTCGTAATTATAGGCGGTATTGTAGGTGAGCTGTCCCGCATATTTCATCTGCACGATATCAATTTCGGGGAGCAGGACTTTTTTCAGATCCCGGAATCTGGTGCGGTTTTCCTCGTCAAGAACCTCATCCGCATCGGCGCAGTAGATATATTCCATACTGGCTTTGGAAAAAGAAAAATTGCGCGCGGCGGCAAAATCATTGGTCCACTGATAGTCATATACTTTGTCCGTATAGGATGCGGCGATCTCTTTCGTGCGGTCATTGGAACCGGTATCTACGATAATGATCTCGTCCATCAGGTCTTTCAGGCTGTCGAGACAGCGCGCGAGCAACGCTTCTTCATTTTTCACTATCATGCATAAACTGATCGTCATCATTTATAACCTCGCTTCCGGACCACAGATTTGGCAGTTATTTTTAGTATCAGATAATCCATGCTTGTATAAATCCAGTTTACACCGAACTGTGCAGGATTGCTACCTTATTTTTGCGGATGACGGTTTTTCTGCCTGTTGAAAAATGAATGTACAGATATTATAATAGGCTGAACAGTGAAACATGCGGATTATTTGTGGAGGTAAGCGGTATGGCATTTCGAGTCGGGATTGATCTGGGAGGAACGAATATCAAGGCAGGAATTGTCAATGAGAATCATGAAATTCTGCTTGAAAAAAGCATACCGACTTTGGCACATCGTCCTGCGGACGAGGTCATCCATGACATGGCAAAGCTTGCAGAAGCGCTGATTAGGGAAGCGGGGGTAAAGCAGAGTCAGGTTTTGGGCGCCGGCATCGGTTCTCCCGGAACCATAGACGCAAAGAGAGGCGTTGTCGTCTATTCTAATAATTTCGGGTGGGAAAACGTCCCGCTTGGAGAAAAGCTGTCCGATGCGCTTCAACTTCCGGTGCGCGTCTCAAACGATGCAAACTGTGCGGCGCTTGGAGAAGTGAAGGCGGGTGCGGCGCGCAAGTATGCAAACTGTGTATTGATTACGCTTGGAACGGGCGTCGGCAGCGGGATTGTGATAGACGGACATATTTTTGAGGGTGCGCATGCGGGGGGCGCGGAGCTCGGACATACTTCGCTCGTGGCGGACGGGGAAGCCTGTACCTGCGGGAGGCGCGGCTGTCTGGAGGCGTATGTCTCGGCAACGGCTCTGATACGGGATACGCGCAGGGCGGCCGGGGCGGATCCTGATTCCCTGCTATGGCGTTTTTGCGGTGGAGACTTGGACAACGTAAACGGCAGAACGGCGTTTGATGCGGCTGCGGAGGGAGATTCCTGTGCGCAGGCGGTTGTGGAGCGCTATATCCGTTTTTTGGGTGAGGGCATTGTCAATGCGGTGAATCTGTTCCGACCGGATATTGTGCTGCTCGGCGGCGGCGTCTGCAAGCAGGGTGCAGTGCTGACAAAGCCGCTTAATAGTTATGTCAGGCAGTATTGCTTTGCCGGAGATAAGGGCTTTCTTCCGGAAATCGGGATTGCGGAACTGGAAAATACAGCCGGAATGATCGGCGCGGCGGCGCTGATTACGGATGGCACGGAGTAAGGAGTTGACAAAAATGGAGCGCATATGCCTGCAAATGACCAAATAAAGGTATGGATGCAGTTTCCAACAGGATGGATGCAGTTTCCAACAATAGTGACTGGACAAATGTTCTAAATTATGATATTATGTTTGCGTTGTAATAAAATTGTAACAATTGTTACGGAAAATTACAAGCACGCACCCGTAGTCTAATGGATAGAACGAAGGCCTCCGACGCCTTTAATGCAGGTTCGATTCCTGTCGGGTGCATTTTCTTTATACAAAAATGATAAAGAGGGGTATCTGGGGTAAGGAGTAAAGGGAATGGAAGAAAATACCATGAGCAGAAGTGACGCGGAAGAAACTGTTTCTGTGACGGCTGATATACAAGGGGGAGAACCGTCTGACACAAACGGGCAGAAGACGGAAACGCCGGGGAGTACAGATGATGATTTTCGGACGAATGATGATAGGGAAGACAAGGCGGTGACAGAGGAAAGGACGGAAAGCCGCCGCACGGACCGGAGCGGAGCGGAGGAAAGAACGGGAAACCGCAGCGCAGGCCGGGTCGGAGCGGAGGAAAGAACGGGAAACCGCAGTGCAGGCCGGACCGGAGCAGAGATACGAACGGGAAACCGCAGTGCAGGCCGGGCCGGAGCGCAGGAAAGGACGGGGAGCCGCCGCACGGACCGGAGCGGGGGAGAGAAACGAACGGAAAACCACCGTGTGAACCGGGGCGTGGCCGGGGAAAGAACAGGAAGCCGCCGTGTGAGTCGAAGTGAGACAGAGGAAAGGACAGGGAACCGCCGCGTGAGCCGAAATGAGACAGAGGAAAGGACGGAAACCCGCCGCCGCGTGAATCAAAGTGAAGCGGACAAAAGTGTGGAAAACCGCCATGTGAGCCGAAGCAGAGTGGAGGAGAGGACAAGAAGCAGGAGTCGGGATGCAGAGCGCAGCATAGATAGGGAGCATGCCGCTGCAAGCCTTGAGAAACGAAGCGCTGCAGAATCGGCAGAACCGGTTCCTTCTACAAGGATGGAGAGCGGGATAAAGGACCATGAGGCACAATCGGGGAAATTCGGACTCGGTCATCAAAAGACAAAGCGTTCTGCGATTGTCTATTTGTTTGAGGATATCGGAGACGCATTTGTCCGTGCTAAGAATTGGTGTGTGAAAAATTACAGGACCTCCATTCCGGCAGCAATCTGTCTGGTACTGGTGATTGTGGTAGCATGTATTCTTGTACGCAATTTCCGGCAGCAGCCGGCGCCCGCGTCTGAAGACATGGATATTGTGGAAGAATATCCTTTGGAAAAGGATGCTTACGAGCATATTAATCTCTTTTTTGAGAAGTATTATGAGGCATGTACGTTTGGCGACGTAGATACCTATGTATCTATGAGAAGCTATACGGATGAGACCGAATGTATCAGGATGCAGAAAAAGGCCAATTATATCGATTATTATCAGAACTTAAGCTGCTATACGAAGCCGGGACCTGTTGAGAATACGTATCTTGTCTATGTTTATTATGAAGTGAAATTCAGGGGAATTAATACCCCGGCACCGGGATTAAAGACATATTATGTCTGCACGAACGATGCAGGAGAACTTTATATTTATTCTGACGAAGTAGATCAAAACGTAAAAGATTATATGCGTACGGTTTCTCTGCAGGAAGATGTAAAAGATCTGTTTACCAGAGTAAAAGTGACGTATAAGAATGCGGTAGCATCGGATAAAACCTTGGAAGACTTTCTGAAAGTGCTTTCAGAAAATTTGTTAAATGAGGTAACAGAGGCACTGAAAGAGCTTGAGGAGCAGAATCAGGTTGCGGATAACAGCAGCGGAAATGAGGTACCGGAAGAACCTGAACCGACTCCTGAAGTACCGGAAGAGCCGGTGCCTGAACCGGAGCCGCAGACTGATGTGGTTATGACAACGGACAGAGTGAATGTGCGCAGTTCGGCGAGTCCTGAGGCGACGAAACTGGGGACGGTTGCGGCTGGTACACAGTTTACAAGGTATGAAAGTCTGGAAAACGGCTGGAGTAAGATTGACTATGAGGGCAGTGAGGCTTATATTAAGACCGAATATCTGCAGGTGATAGAAGCGGCGACGGGAACGGTCACAACGATCGAGAGCGTTAATATCCGTGCATCTGCAAGTGAAGATGCAACAAAGCTTGGTACCGTGAGTGCGGGAACGACGCTGGATCTGATCGAAAATCAGGAGAACGGCTGGAGCAGGATTCTGTTTAACGGAATGACGGCTTATGTAAAAACAGAATTTGTGGAATGATCGGTAATGGCCGGGCTGTCACGGAATGTGTGGAAGCAGGATCGCGGACGCTGATAGGAAGGATTTGTCATGAAACGGTGGAAAATGGCAATTCTTGGTGCGGGAAATATCGCTCAGACAATGGCGCGTACCATGGCTGCGATGCCCAGTATAGAATGCTATGGAGTAGCGTCAAGAAATTTGGAAAAAGCGCAAAGATTTGCACAGCGTTTTGGATTTTGCAAGGCATATGGATCCTATGAAGAGTTAGTTCAGGATGAAGCGGTGGAGCTGATTTATCTTGCAACACCGCATTCACACCATTATCCCTGTGCGAAGCTGTGTCTCATGCACGATAAGCCTGTTTTGTGTGAGAAGGCTTTTATGGTCAATGCGGCGCAGGCGGAAGAAATGATACGTCTCTCTGCGGAGCGGAAAATATTGGTTGCGGAAGCGATATGGACGAGATATATGCCAATGGTCGAAACGATCCGCCGGATTCTGAAAGACGGGCTGATCGGTAAGCCTTCCGTTTTAACCTGTAATCTTGGTTATCAGATTGCGGACAAGGAGCGCTTGAAAAGTCCGGCGCTTGCAGGTGGCGCGTTGTTGGATGTCGGAGTTTATACGCTTCATTTTGCATCCATGTTTTTTGGGGATGAGATTGAAAGAATTGTATCATCCTGTGTAATGACGGATACCGGAGTGGATGCTTCTAATGCGGTTACGCTTCATTATCGGGACGGGCGTATGGCTGTGTTGAACAGCACTATGTGCGGAATGAGCGACAGGCAGGGCATTATATATGGTTCCGACGGGTTCCTGATTGTGGAAAATTGTAACAATTTTGAATCGGTTTCCGTGTATGATGCAGAACGGAATCTGATTTTGATGGAGGAACGTCCCAATCAGATCACGGGATTCGAGTATGAAGTGCAGGCATGTATTTCGGCATTGGAAAAAGGAGAGATTCAGACGGAAGCAATGCCGCATGAAGAGATTTTAAGGATGATGGAGTGGATGGATGAGTGCCGCAGGCAGTGGGGCATAAGTTATCCGTGTGAAGGCGTATAGTTTTTGGAATTGTGGAGAAGATAGGAGCAGGGTCCAAACGGACGCTGCTCTTTTTTGTTAAGCGTTATTGCGCTATAGTGCTGCGGTTGTATACAGCGCAGACAGTTCGGGCGGGTTACTGCAGTGTCAGCCGTGCTTGGATGTGGAAAGGATAAGCGTATATGAAAAGTGATGATGCGGCGATGCTGCGCGAGGTTCAGAAAAACAGCAGTACCGCTTTGAAAGCAATTCAGGCAATTTCAGAATATGTTGACAATGCGGAGCTGTCGAGGATGTTGTTCGGGCAAAGCAAAATTATAGAAAATATCAGAAACAGGGCGGTAGAAGGTCTGATGGAGGGTGGTGAACAGGTCCGGCAGGAATCTATCGTCAGCCAGACACTCGTATCCAGCGCAATTCATATGAATACGATGCTTAATACAAGTACAAGTCATATCGCTGAACTGATGATCAAAAATCATCAGAGGGGCGTGACTGGAATGTGGCGTGCCATGAACCGCTATGATACGGCAACAAACCGTAGCGTTGAACTGGCACAGGAGCTTGCGGACTTTGAGGCGAGCTGCATTGAAAGGATGAGGGAGTATTTGTAAAAGGCAATCCTTAACACAGTGTTACTATGAGACTGCAGGCAAAAGTGCCATGTACAAAATTATTGTATACATGTATAAACTTCTTGCGTTGTCGCGGTAAAGTGTTATATAATAGCAGAGGACAAAGGGGTCAGGGCAGCAGGCGCATATCGTCCGCTGCTTTTTTCAGCCTTATAATCAAATCAAAGGAGGACATTACAATATGTCATATGTGGATGACGTCTATGCAAAAGTTGTGGAAAAGAATCCGGCGCAGCCGGAGTTTCATCAGGCGGTGAAAGAGGTGCTGGAGTCTCTTCGCGTTGTGATTGAGGCAAACGAAGAAGAATATAAGAAGGATGCGTTATTGGAGAGACTGACGATTCCTGAGAGAATTATCCAGTTCCGTGTTCCGTGGGTTGACGATGCGGGTCAGGTTCAGGTGAATAATGGTTACCGCGTACAATTCAACAGCGCGATTGGACCTTATAAGGGAGGACTTCGTTTCCATCCTTCCGTGAATCTTGGTATTATTAAATTCCTTGGGTTTGAGCAGATTTTCAAGAATTCTTTAACGGGACTTCCGATTGGCGGTGGTAAGGGCGGCTGTGATTTTGACCCGAAGGGAAAATCCGACAGAGAGGTTATGGCATTCTGTCAGAGCTTTATGACGGAGCTGTATCGTCATATCGGCGCGGATACGGATGTTCCGGCAGGTGATATCGGAGTCGGCGGGCGTGAGATCGGTTATATGTACGGACAGTATAAGAGAATCCGCAACATTTATGAAGGAGTTCTGACAGGTAAGGGATTAACCTACGGCGGCTCGCTTGCAAGAACGGAAGCGACCGGTTATGGTCTTTTATATCTGACGGCAGAAATGCTCAAATGCAACGGAAAGGATATCAAGGGTAAGACTGTCTGCGTATCCGGTGCCGGAAACGTAGCGATCTATGCGATCCAGAAAGCACAGCAGCTTGGGGCAAAGCCCGTTACCTGTTCTGATTCCACAGGATGGATTTATGATCCTGAAGGAATTGACGTGGCACTCTTAAAAGAGGTGAAAGAAGTGAAGCGTGCGCGCTTATCCGAGTATGCGGCGAAGAGACCGTCGGCGGAGTATCATGAGAAAAAGAACGGAGAGCATGGCGTATGGAATGTGAAGTGTGATATAGCGCTCCCGTGTGCGACGCAGAACGAATTGGATTTAGATGATGCGAAAGCATTGACTGCTAATGGCTGCTTTGCAGTTGCAGAAGGTGCGAATATGCCGACCACACTGGAAGCGACGGAATATTTACAGAAGAACGGCGTACTGTTCTGTCCCGGCAAAGCGAGCAATGCAGGCGGTGTCGCAACGTCCGCATTGGAGATGAGCCAGAACAGCGAGCGGCTTTCATGGACATTCGAAGAGGTTGATGCTAAGCTTCAGGGAATCATGGTCAATATTTTCCACAATCTTGATGAGGCTGCAAAGAAATACGGCATGGAAGGTAACTATGTTGCAGGCGCGAACATTGCAGGCTTCTTAAAGGTTGCAGAGGCAATGAAAGCACAGGGAATCGTATAATAAAATCCGAGTCGTTGATAGATGGAATACCTTGGAATACCTTCTAACTGGAAAAATCCGGTTAGAAGGTATTTTTATGTTTAGTGTTAATGAGCATAAAACTATCAACAAAAGCGTGGAAAGTTGACGAAAGGGAATTTATAACTAAAGCGACATCTGTAATAGTTATTTCGTCGGCGTAATATGGTTGTATCCATTGCCAATATTGTTTATAATGGTTATCGGATTGAAATTGGAAACAAATGGATTACTATCAGTATTTAAGACAAAATGAAGAAGAGGAGCTCGGATGGCAGCATGAATCCAAAATTATTTGATCATACGCTGTTAAAGGCGGATGCTACGAAAGAACAGATATGTAAGATATGCGGGGAGGCACGGCAGTACGGCTTTAAGTCCGTCTGCGTCAATAGCTATTATACTGCGCTTGTGGCAGGACAGCTTGCAGGAACGGATGTGAAAACCTGTACGGTTGTCGGATTTCCGCTCGGGCAGATGAGTACGCGTGCAAAATGTGCGGAGACGGAAGCGGCGGTTATGGACGGCGCGCAGGAAATCGACATGGTCATCAATGTTGGCGCATTAAAAGACAAGGATGACGAGGCAGTGCTTTTAGATATCGCGTCAGTTAAAAAAGCATGCGGAACAACGGCAATCTTAAAAGTGATCATTGAAACATGTTTGTTAACGGATGAGGAAAAAGTACGCGCATGTGAACTGGCGGTGAAAGCGGGAGCTGATTTCGTCAAAACCTCGACCGGATTTTCGACCGGCGGCGCAGATGTGAAAGATGTGGAACTGATGAGGAGGACGGTCGGAGAGCATATCGGTGTGAAAGCGTCCGGCGGTATCCGCGATACAAAGACGGCGCAGGCGATGCTGGACGCGGGCGCGGACAGGCTTGGTACGAGCGCGACGATTGCGATCGTGGAGGGATGAGCAGTAATGTACGGATATCAGATACTTCATGGAAGACCGGCCCAGTGTGATGGGAGAAAAGATAAAGAACTGAGGGTTTACGATCTGTTGGACGCGCTTGGAATTGCTTATGACCGCATCGATCATGAGGAAATGATGACGATTGAGGCATGCCATGGCGTTGATCAGGTGCTGGGTATTCACATCTGCAAGAATCTTTTTTTATGCAATCGGCAGCAGACGAAGTTTTATCTGCTGCTTCTTCCCGGGGAAAAGAAGTTTCATACGAAAGATCTTTCTGCGCAGATCGGAAGCGCGAGGCTGTCCTTTGCCGATGCGGACGCAATGGGGCGCCTGCTTGATCTGACACCGGGGAGCGTCAGTGTGATGGGACTGATGAATGATAAAGAGCAGCGCGTGCAGCTTCTGATCGACCGTGATTTATTGAAAGAAGAATGGTTCGGCTGTCATCCGTGTATGAATACGTCCAGCATCCGCATGAAAATCAATGACATGCTTACACTCTTTCTGCCGGCAGTAAGGCATGAGGCGGTTTATGTGGATTTGCCGGACGCGGAGTAAACGGGATTGAGTAAGCCTGACGAATGGGGCGGAATAAAACCAGTGTGAGTCTGCCCAAGGCGGGACGGAATGAAAGGCGCGAGTCTGTGTAAAAGCGGGGCGAATGCCTGCACAGGCTTGCCGGAACGAAACGGAATGAAATGGAGGAAGCATGAATGGTGCCGGTTTTGGCAAAGCAGGCTGTCATGATCAAATGCCGGGCGGGGGATGGAATCATCATCAGTAATTATGAATGTGCATATGGTATCGGACTGCTTTACGCATTGTCGGGCATTCCGGCGCCGGATTGGGGAGAAGAGACTGTTACGCAGCGGCTGGAAGAGGCACTTTTATGTCATGAAACAATTTCATTCACAGATGCACAGGCAGGGTGCCTGTTAGAGATGCTGCGTGCGTATAAACCGGACGGGGTTCTGGATGAACAGATGAAGCAGCTCTATCAGATGGGTGCCTCGGAGCAGAATCCGTGGAAACAGAGTTCGGTGTAAACAGAGTTGAACATGCAGGATAAAAAACGGACAAAGAAGAAAGACATGGCAAAGAATAAAGGCAGGATGCAGAGCACGGGCAGTTCTCGGAATAAAAGCGCAATACAGAATATGGACAGGACGCAGAATGCGGGAAGAACCCAAAGCAAAAGTAAGATACAGAGTAACGGCAAAATACAGAATAAAGGCGGGATACAGGAGCATGGACAGGATGTGCATGAGGAGCAGGAGGCAGGCAGCATGCAAAAGCAGCCGCTTCCGACTGAGTTTGTCATGCGTATGCAGGAGATGCTCGGCCCGGAGTTTCCTGCATTTATGGAGAGTTATGAAAAAGAAAGCAGTTACGGACTGCGCTATAATCCGCTGAAGGCAGATCAGAAGCAGTTTGAACGGACGGCGGGAGCATTTCTGCTTTCAAAAGTTCCATGGGCGGAAGAGGGATATGCGTGTAAGCGTGAGCTGCATCCGGGAAAGCATGTGCTTCATGAGGCGGGGGCATATTATATTCAGGACCCGAGCGCAATGTCGGCGGTCGAGGCACTTGACCCAAAACCGGGAGAACGCATTCTGGATTTATGCGCGGCGCCGGGCGGAAAAACAACGCAGATTGCAGGCAGGCTTCATGGAAGAGGTCTTTTGGTATCGAATGAGATTGTTCCCTCACGCGCAAGGATTCTTTCGCAGAACGTGGAGCGTTTCGGTATCCGGAATTGTGTCGTATGCAACGAGGAACCTTCGAAGCTCGCAGAATATTTTCCGTGCTATTTTCACCGGATTCTGGTAGATGCGCCATGTTCCGGTGAGGGAATGTTTCGAAAGGATGAAAATGCGCGTGCGGAATGGAGCGGTGAGCAGGTCACGCTCTGCGCAGAGCGCCAGCTTTCGATTTTGGAGAGCGCCGACCGGATGCTGATGCCGGGCGGAATGCTGCTCTATGCGACATGTACATTTGCGCCGAGGGAAGACGAAGGCGTGATCGTACGCTTTTTAAGGAGTCATCCTGAATACATGCTGGCGGAACTTCCTTTTTATGAGGGCATGGAGCATGGGAGACCTGACTGGGTGTCCCCCTATGGAGGCGTATCGGACTTTGATGCGGATACAGAGAATGCCGCGCTGCATCTCGAACGCTGTCTGCGCCTGTTTCCGCACCGCCTCGCGGGAGAGGGACATTTTGTGGCAGGACTGTATAAGGGGCAGGAGGAATCGTTCAGCCTGTCTTACCAACATATTGGGCAGACCAGACAAAAAGATATGCTTGCGCTTTGGGAGCAATTTGCGCAGGAGTCGCTTATCCATGCTCCGGAGGGCATCGTTGTTGCATTTGGCGGACAGCTCTATCTGGTGCCGGATGCGATGAGGGATTTTGGACATCTGAAGGTCGAACGTGCAGGGCTGCATCTCGGAGAATATAAGAAGAATCGTTTTGAACCTGCGCATGCGCTGGCACGCGCATTGTGTGACAAGGACGCTGCGCAGAGCAGGACATTATCTTTTGACGAGGCTGAGCGTTATATCAGAGGTGAGACGGTTACAGCGGACTCCGGTCTGCACGGATGGGTGCTGATGTGCTATCAAGGATATGCGCTTGGCTGGGGAAAAGCGAGCGGGGGACAGATCAAAAACCATTACCCGAAAGGGCTGCGAATGATGGGATGACGCAAAGGGGCATTATGGGGATTCATATGAAAGATCAAAAACAAATTCGGTTAAATAAATATCTTGCAGAATGCGGTGTGTGTTCGCGCCGGGAGGCGGATCAGCTGATCGCTGAGGGCAGAGTGACGATCAACGGAAAGACTGCGCAGCTCGGCGCATCGGTGCATGACGGTGTGGAGATTGCAGTGAACGGGAAGAAGGTGCAGCGCAGGGAATCAAACGTGGTGCTTGCCTATTATAAGCCGCTCGGTGTTACCTGTACCGAGAAGGACCGCCATGCGGAAAAGACGATCACGGACGCTCTGCAATATCCTGTCCGTGTTACCTATGCAGGCAGGCTGGATAAGGATTCTGAAGGTCTGATACTGATGACAAACGATGGAAATCTGATTCATGCGATGATGCAGGGGTCTAACCGTCATGAAAAGGAATATTTTGTCAAAGTGAATAAAGAAGTGGACGGTATGCATCTTAAGACAATGGCGGAAGGAATGTACCTCGAGGAATTAGAACAGCGCACCAGACCATGCCTGATCGAACAGGTTGGAAAGTATACGTACCGGATTGTGCTGACACAGGGATTAAACCGTCAGATACGCAGAATGTTTCATCAGCTCGGCTATCATGTTGTGGGCATACGGCGTGTCCGGGTGCTCAATATTATGCTGGGTGGTCTGAAACCGGGTGAATACCGGACTGTAGAAGGAGAGGAGCTTGCAGCGTTATACAGGCAGGCGGGCCTTACGCGGGATAATGGAGAGGTCGGTCAAAGAGCATGGAGCACGCAGGGGCAAGACGTTGGCAGCCGGAATGCGCAGGA
>DLAJ01000009.1:0-65505 GCA_002493905.1 Lachnospiraceae bacterium UBA7050
GATGCAGGACGGACGGATTGTATCATAGTCCAAAAAAGAATGGGTGGTTTGTGCATCATCTTTTACTGTGGACTTACTTTTTGTGGTTAATGTCTTTCATAAAAGCGATCATACGTGACAACTGCTCTTTGCTCATTTGATTCATTTCAGTAACGGCTACAGCGATATCATGTGGGAAAGGCTCATTCATGTTAAAAAAGTCCTGAGGCGTAATTCCGAAGAAATCGCAGATGTCAAAAAATGTACTCATGCTCGGAAGCGTTTTTTCATTTTCAATTTTATTGATATAGCTTTCGTTTAAGCCCAAAGACAGGCTCATGTCGCGTGCGGACATATTTTTATCTATTCTAAGCTGTGTAAGGCGGCTGCAGAAATCTTTTCTGAAATCAAACTTGTCCATCAAAACATCTACCCCCTGTACATTTTATCCTGATGCAGATAACGAAACTTGTTATTCTAACTAATATTATAAGATATAGGGTTCTCAAAACCGTATAATTGAATACTGTATTTTCAGAAAACAGCATACAAATAGTATGCGGCGGGCGGACTGAATCATGATATAAGACCATATGATTTTGGAAGAAAAGAAGTTCACATCGGAAAATATAGGCAAATTTGCTTTATGATTACATAAATGCTTGCAAAAATTTCAAAAAACCGTATGATGGTAAGTAGAGGGTGTTATAAGCGACCGTACTGGTTGTATTTGAAGTGGTTCTGCGGGAATGAAGCAAACTTTGTATAAGGATATTGAACAGCCGCGATGAAAGAATGAGGTATGGAAAATGAAGATGAAAAAAAAATCAGAACTCATCAATGCCGTTTCAGAGTTGAAGGAAGTGGATTATACCAAAGCTCCAGAGCTGCAGGATATGTATCAAAGACTGCAGAACGGTAGAGTCCAGCTTGAATCTGTCTTTGACAAAAATATGAAAGCGGTCATGCAGATCAGTTCCCTTGATCTTGCGATGCAGTATCAGACAGAAAAGATATTGGATATTTCCAAAAAAGTGGAAATGGCGTCGGAAAGAATTTTCGGGACTTCAGGAAGTTCCGACTTTGGCGGTCATGCGGATAATCAGCAGACCGAATTAACAAATACGATCATTGACGTTGCGTCCGAAACGGATGGCGTTTATAGAAAAATTGAAGAGAGTCAGAACGAGCTTACGGCGATCAAGGAGTTGTCCAGTCAGACGATTGAGATTTCGAAGAAATTGCAGCAGGATATGGATGGATTGTTCCAGAGTATCGATAATATCGTGCAGATTATTTCGGGAATTGACTCCATTTCCATGCAGACAAATCTGCTCGCCTTAAATGCCAGCATTGAGGCGGCAAGGGCCGGTGTTGCAGGACGCGGCTTTGCGGTTGTGGCCGGGCAGATACGTGAGCTTGCCGGGGAAACGCAAAATCTGACCGGAAATATGAATGAGTTTTTGGATGAGATCCGCAGCGCATCCCATGTGAGTTTACAGAGCACTACGGATACGATGAAAGCGCTTGAAAGTGTAACAGAAAAAATTAAAAACGTATGGAAGCTGAATAGTGAAAATCAGACGCATGTATCCAAAATTAACGGCTCCATGAGCTCAATTACGGCAATCAGCGAGGAACTGAGCAGTTCTATGATGGAAATGGAGAATCAGCTCAGGGACAGCACGAACTTTATGAAGCAGGTTAGTGTTGATCTGGGTGATGCTGTAAAACCGGTGGTAGAGATCGAGCAGGGGCTTGACGATGCGGTGAAGCAGATTGGCTGTATGACGAAGGATGCGTTCTATCATCTGGATAATGCAAAGTTTGCACAATATGTTAAAAATGCGATTACAGCACATTGCACATGGCTTTCAAATCTGAAAAAAATGGTAGGAAACCGTTCGGTGGTGCCGCTTCAGCTTGATTCTCATAAATGCGGGTTTGGTCATTTTTATTATGCGCTTACGCCGCAGATTCCGTCGGTACTTCCAATATGGAATGCATTAGGGGATAAACATAAAAGGTTTCATCAATTTGGCGCTGAAGCAATCCGGGCGCTCAATAACGGTGATTATGCGCATGCAGAGCAAATTTGCAGGGAGGCGGAGGCGTATTCCAGTGATCTGCTGAATGACCTTCAGAAAATTTGCAATCTCGCGATGTCCTCATAACTTTTTTGATGCGATTGCAGGTAGGGATTTGCATATAGGGTGATACATAAGATGGAAGCAAAATAAGGCTGCTGCGGAAGGATTCTGCAGCAGCTTTGTCTTTACTGAGAATTTGTGGTGCCGGTAAGATAGGGTCAGGTGTGATGATTAATGTCCTTCATAAAGGCGATCATGCGGGAGAGCTGGTCTTTACTCATATGATTCATCTCGGTTATGGCAACCGCAATGTCAAACGGAAAGGGTTCGCCCATGTTAAAAAATTCCTGCGGCGTGATGTCAAAATAATCGCAGATATCAAAAAAGGTACTCATACTCGGAAGTGTTTTTTCGTTTTCAATTTTGTTAATGTAGCTTTCGCTTAAGCCAAGCGAAAGGCTCATGTCGCGTGCAGACACGTCTTTGTCCATTCGCAGCCGTGTAAGACGGCTGCAGAATTCTTTTCTGTAAGTGTGTTTTTTCATCTTAGGTTCCTATAAGTGGTTATTCTCTTTTGTGAGGTAGATAATGGGGAGTTGTACTACTGCTATCATTATAGGGTATGAACGGACTGGGCGTGGATAGACAGACTATGCATTTCGCGAAAAGTGCATACACCAGTTATATAAATAAAAAAAACGGGGAAAATGTGATAAACTGAACTTACAGAATGTCAGATTTTTAGGAACATCGGAAGAAAAAAGGAGATGGCAGGAGTCTGCCGTGGATATTTTTGACAAAAGATGAGAGAGCCGATTGTATGAAGGATTGTCTTACAGGCAGTCCTTTTTTCATGCCTGTATGATTTATCTGGTAATTGCGGAGCTTAGCAATGCGCATGAACACTGGTGCTGATGCCCCGGTCATTCTGGCGGATGAGCCGACCGGAAACCTGGACGCCAGAACTGTCGAAGAAATCACGGCGGTTCTGAAAGAGGGCGCCCATGCGTCCGGGAAATGTGTGGTGGCTGCGACGCACTCTGCAGAGCTTGCAAGGCAGGCGGATGTGGTGCTGGAAATCAAACGTGGACATTTGAGAGAGCGGAAAATGTGAGGATTGTCTGACAGCCGCTTTGCGGTACGCTTTCCATTTTCATTGTCCCGTCATGCGCCTCCACAATCTCTCTCACCAGCAAAAGCCCCAGTCCATGCCGTAAATCCAGCCGTTCATCGGTACTTTCCATATAGTGTGGTTTTTCGGCCAGTTCCTGTAATTTTTCTTTGGACAGGCCCACACCGTTGTCGGCAACGGTCAGGGAAACGGTGCTGCCTGAGCGGTCGAGCCGCAGACTGATGGCACAGCCCTGCGGATTATGATGAATGCTGTTCTGCACCAGATTGTTGACTGCCCGCGAGATCAGCCGTGCATCACATTCTGCGGCTGCGGTTTCAGCAGCATCGGAAATTTCCACCTCTAACGAGCAGGCTTCGGGGATGCCGGCGTTAAGCAGGTCTGCTGCATAGGTGCGCAGCAGTCTGGACAGACGCACCGGCTCCTTGTGGAGGGGCTGCATTTCGTATTCCAACTGCGATACCAGATTCAAGTCCTGCACCAGGTCTTTGATTTTTGCGCTCTGCACCCGGATGATCTCTGCCTCCTGCTGAATCTCTGCGCTGGCTGTATGGTCGCAGGCAATCCGTCCGGCATAACCCATAATCATCGAAAGTGGGGTGCGTATATCATGGGATATGCCGCTGATCCAGTTGGCGCGGGCCTGATTCTGCCTGCTTAATACATGGGACGCCTGATTAACGCTGTCAGCAATTTCCGATAATTCACCCCGGATGGACAAATTGACGGGCTTTCCGGCAGACAGTGTTTTGATGGAGGACAGAATCGGTTCCGTGCTTTTGGAGATGTTTCGTTTTGAGAAGTAGTAGACCCAAAATAAAAGCAATATATCCATCACCAGGATGCCGCTTACAAAAAGCGGGAAAAGCCTGACTGCCCGTATCGGGAAATAGTTTCCGGTCAATTTCATAAAGCTGTCTTTAGGGTAGCCAAGCACCAGCAGGCCATGATCGGTATTTCGCACAAAAACAGGATAGTCCTGTAAGTAGCCTTTTGAGAAGACAGCCACATCCTGAATCGTGTATTGTGTTGGTATTTCCTCCGGCAAAGACATCGACCAGTCACAGTTTCCGCCTGCATCCAGCAGCATGGCCCAGATATGGCTGCGGTTCAGTTCCTGTTTTGTCTTTTCTGATATGCCGGAAGCCCGACTTTGCAGAAAAGGCTTATGCCGATGAAGAAATTGCTCTTTTCTCTGCCACGGCAGTATCCTGAAAAAGCCTGTACAATCAATGATTGTACGATTAAATGCGGCGCTTACTGTACCACTATTATACCCTTTTGAATTTTGGTTAGAACCTTGATAAGACAAGAATAGCAAAAAGAGTTAATTTGGATATTTTGTAGAAATCTAAATATATGGGATCGTGATGAGTATTGGGTAGTCATTGTCTGCCTGCTATGGTTTGTTTTGAAAGGAATTCCTTCGTGGACTTCGTTTTTTGCAAAAATGTCGGTTTGAATGTCGGTTTATATTGAAATAATGTCATCAAAATGATATGCTTAAATAACCATTAGTTAACTTGAAAATGAGGTTATCATATATGAGCCAATATGTAGAATCTGAAAAAGTCGAATTAAAAGCAAAATACACAGATACGATATGCAAGGAGCTTGTGGCATTTCTTAATGCCAATGGTGGTCAGATTATTATAGGCGTTGACGATAATGGCAATGTTATTGGTGTTGATAAAATTGATGAAACGTTGAAAAAAATATCTGATATCATCACTATGCAGATAGAACCTAATCCTCAGGAAGAAATTCGGACGGAACTTAAATTTGATTCTGGAAAGACTCTTATAGTTTTATTTGTTTCAAAAGGGATAAGGAATATCTATTGCCAGAAAAAGTATGGTTTTTCTTCAAACGGATGTGTGATTCGAATCGGTACTACTTGTAAGGAAATGACGGCAGAGCAGATTCGAGTTCGTTATGAAAAAAATTTCTATGATGAAGAATACATGATAAAGAAAAAAGCATCTCGTACAGACCTTTCTTTTAGAGAGCTTAAAATATATTATTCGGAAAAAGGCTTTCATGTTGAGAATTCCTCGATAGAGGCGAATTTTAATCTTCGCAATAAAGACGGAGAATATAATCTTTTAGCCGAACTTTTGGCTGATAAAAATAATATTCCATGTATTTTTGTGAAATTTAGTGGTGTCGATAAGGCAGCTATATCCGAGAGAAATGATTATGGATATGGATGCATTTTGTCGGTTTATGAAAAAATAAAGGCAAGATTGTCTGCAGAAAATATCTGTATTTCTGATACCACAATTAGGCCAAGAAAGGATAGATATCTTTTTGATTATGATGCTGTAAACGAGGCGGTGTTAAATGCGTTGGTTCATAATGATTGGACGATTACAGAACCACAGATATCTGTCTTTAGTGATCGCATGGAAATATTATCACACGGAGGACTTCCAAATGGAATGGCGATAGAAGACTTCTATGAAGGAATCAGTCATCCAAGAAATGCTACATTAATGAGAGTCTTTTTGAATATGGGGCTAACGGAACATACCGGTCACGGTGTTCCGACTATTATTAAAAAATATGGCAAGGAAATCTTTGAAATTACTGATAATTACGTAAAGTGTAAGATACCTTTTGATAAAAGGGTATTGGAGTTAAGCAATAAAAAAGTCGGTATGAATGTCGGTATGAATGTCGGTATGAATGTCGGTTTGAATAAAACGGAAAAGGTTGTTTTGAGCTTGCTAATAGAAGATTCGGATAGAACTGCCAATGCGATTGCAGCAGAGATAGGAGTTACAAAACGTACTATTGAGCGCACTTTTGTTAGTCTTCAAAAAAAAGGAAAAATAGAACGTTTCGGATCTAAACGCGATGGGATGTGGGTTGTCATTCGATAATGCCGTTCATGGTCTACAATATTTAAGAAGGAAGTACCGTGCATGCAACCACAGGAGCAAGCCTGTTTGGTAATAGATGAGAAACTTGAACAGCCGGAGTGGACTATTCAGGATATGAGCAAATTAGATATTACGGTTTCGCGCGGAGCTGCGGTGCGTAGTGGGCGAGTAAAAGGCAAGTGGTAAAGTGAAATAATTTACCACTCATTTTACCACTTTTGAAGAAGAAAACATAAGAAAATATGTGACAATCCAAGAAAAAATGCCGGAAACCATGAACAAAGAAAGCGGCTGCAATCAGTGCCAACGCTATGCGTTGACACAAAAATAAAGCAAATAAGGGAGTTTTAGCGTAATGATAAAAATACTTTTCGTCTGCCACGGCAACATCTGCCGTTCCCCCATGGCAGAGTTCATCCTAAAAAAGAAAGTCGCCGACCTCGGCATTGCAGATCAATTCTATATCGCCTCCGCCGCTACAAGCACGGAGGAAATATGGAACGGGATCGGGAATCCCGTTTATCCGCCTGCAAAAGCGGAATTGGCGAAACACGGCATATCCTGCGAGGGAAAAAGAGCGGTACAGCTTCAAAAGTCCGACTATGACAAATACGATTTTTTAATCGGCATGGATGAGCAGAACATTCGCAATATGGAACGTATCACGGGGCATAAAGGCGGGAAGATTAGTATGATGCTCTCTTTTTGCGGCAGAAACGATCCGGTGGTTGATCCATGGTATTCGCGGAAATTCGACGCGGCGTACCGCGATGTGGACGAAGGCTGCGACGCATTTTTGGACTATCTTCGCAGGGAAGGAATCCTTGCCCCATAATCCGGCATTTCCGGGGCTCTTTTTGTGTAAAATACTTCCCGTAACAGGAAGGTCGGAATGGATGTTCCAATCGTTTTTTTCTTCGCTGCGTTTCCTAAATTTTTCAAAAATCACATCTGAAAAACTGTGCTGCGCAGCGGCTTTCCGCGCAGCGCAGAAGGGAAACTGATAAAATCATAAAATTTCCATTAAAACAATTGCTTTTTTCTCCCAATACTGTATCATATAGGATGTAGTGTTATTAAAAATCATATAATATAGTAACAATAACTATATGATGTTATGAAGTTGCAGAGGAAAATCGTATGATGAATCACAAGTTTCAGATTGTAAGCGACAGTTCCTGTGATCTTCCGGCAGAACTGACCGTGCAGAAGCAGATTGAAGTCGTGCCGTTTTATGTGTCTATGAATGATGCGGAATCTATGAAAGAGGGCGTGGATATTTCCGTGCGCGATTTTTATGAGCTGATGGTGCAGAACCCGAAGAAATTTCCGAAGTCTTCCATGCCGTCCGTGCAGGATTATACGGATGTGTTTGAGCGTTATGCGGCTGAAAATATACCGTTGATCTGTATCTGCATTACTTCAAAATTCAGCGCTTCTTATCAGTCTGCGACGATTGCACAGAATATGACTGTGGAAAAGTATCCGGACGCGCAGATTTATGTGATTGACTCTGCGGTGGATACCGTATTGCAGGGAATTTATGTGCTGGAAGCGGTCAGCATGTGCGAAGCGGGGTATACGGCGGAGCAGGCTGTGAAGCAGCTTCAGGACATTCAGGGCAGCGGCAGGATTTTCTTTACGGTTGGAAATCTGCGTTATCTCCAGCATGGCGGGCGTATTGGAAAGCTGACAGGCATGGCAGGCGCGCTGCTGGACATTAAGCCGCTGATCACCTTAAAGGACGGGGAGATTTTTCCGTCGGGCATCTGTCGGGGCAGGGAAAGATCAAAAGCGCTCTGCAGAAAGCTTCTGCTTCAATATATGAAAGAAATATGCCGTGACAGCAAAGAACTGAGTCTCTGCATCGGTTATGGTTATGACCGTGAGGAAGCGGAAATTTTTCAGAGGGATACACTTGCATTTCTGAACGAAAACGGATACATGATATCTGAAGAGGAACTGCCAATTTACCAGATCGGTGCAACGATCGGCGTACACACGGGACCGTATCCGATCGGGTTCGGCGTGATACGAAGGCATAAATAGTATGCAGATGTACATGTCGGGAAGAATGATAAAGCCAATATGCGGATCGGCAGCAGACGCATTGCAGCAGAAGCCGGACGCGGGTAGAATCACTTGTGACATGTATTGAATGAAAGGCTGGTACATGAATCGAAGCACCGCAATGCAAATATCTGTGAATGCAGCGGCTTGCTGTGATATGCGGAAAAGCCAAAGGAAGATGGGAGAAAAACGGATGGAACAGGTTCTTCTTTTTCAGGTTCAGCATGAGGAAGCGGCGGAAATCGCGGATATGCTCGCTGCAATGAAAGTGAAATGCAGAGAGATTCCGGTACAGGCATACCGGCAGACGATCGGGGAACTGGCGGCAGGAGGACGAAATGAAGAACGGCCGGAGTTCGGGCGTGTTAAAGAGGAATACAAGGGGGAAGTGCCGGACGAAAGCATGATGCTGTTCTGTGATATGGGAGAAAAGCATTTTAACAGAATTCTTGCCCATCTGCGCTCGCGTGCGGTAAAGGTTACTTATAAGGCGGTGCTGACGCCGACTAACAGGGAATGGAATGTTCTGCGCCTCTATGCGGAGCTGGCGCGTGAAAAGGCAGAATATGAGCGGATGCGGCAGCAATCCGTTTAACAGGTGTTGAGAGTAAATGATTCCGTATGCGGTTTTGCGGGTTCGGCGGATGATGAGGGATGATTGTTTTGAATCAATCATCCCTTTGTGTTATACTGAGGTCAGTAAATGGAAAAATGATGCAGATGCGCAGTATAGAAAGGGAAGGGTGATTAAGAATGGAAAAAAGAGCATGGAATAACTGCGGGGTGGAGACTTCACTGCTCGGATTTGGCTGTATGCGCTTTCCGACGCTGGAGAACGGGCAGATTGATGAAAAGAGGACGGAGCGCATGCTTGACGAGGCGATGGCGGCAGGCGTGAATTACTATGATACGGCGTATCCTTATCATGGCGGCGAAAGCGAGCGCGTGGTTGGAAAACTGATGAAAAAATATGACCGCAGTTCCTTTTATCTGGCGACAAAGCTGCCGGTCTGGCTTGTAGAATCGAAAGAGGATGTTACGCGTTACTTTGAGGAGCAGTTATCGAAACTCCAGACGGATTATATTGATTTTTACCTGCTGCATGCACTTGGGAAAGACGGATGGGAAAAAGTAAAAAATATCGGGATACTGGATGTGGTGGAGGAACTTCAGAAACAGGGGCGTATCCGGCATCTTGGCTTTTCGTTCCATGATGGTTATGCATGTTTTGAGGAGATTCTGCGTTACCGGAAATGGGATTTCTGTCAGATTCAGTATAATTATATGGACACGGACGAACAGGCGGGCGACCGTGGGTATGCACTGACCGAAGAACTGGGCGTGCCGCTTGTGATCATGGAACCGGTTAAAGGCGGTTCGCTTGCGAAGCTGCCTGAGGAAGTTGAGCAGACATACCGGGCGCTTAGGCCGGATGCATCGACGGCGTCGTTTGCACTGCGCTGGGTTGCTTCGCATCCGAATGTAAAAGTGGTTTTGAGCGGGATGTCCTCGGAGGAACAGGTGCGGGATAATTTACATACCTTCGGGAATTTTGAACCGCTTACCGACAAGGAGCAGGCGTGTATCAAAGAGGCAGTGAAAACGCTTCGGGCGCGCGTGATGAACGGCTGTACCGGATGCCGCTACTGTATGCCCTGTCCGTTCGGCGTGAATATCCCCGAGACGTTTAAGCTGTGGAATACCTATCACATGTACCAGAATTATCAGGCGGTAAGCTGGGGATGGAAAGGAATGAAGGCGGAGCAAAAGCCGGAGGCCTGCAAAAAGTGCGGAAAATGTGAGCAGGCATGCCCGCAGAAGCTTTCAATCCGCGATGACCTTGCACGGGCGCAGGCAGATTTGGACAATCCGCGGTAGAAACCGTGAGTGGAGTGAAGTGCAATGGAAAAAGCATACAAGCTTGAATTTCAAAATGAGATGACGGGCGCACTGTATCTGATCTGCTGCGGCTGCTCGCAGACGGAGCCGCTGCACAGCTTTGGACCGGCACTGAAGCCGCATTATCTGATTCATTATGTCCTGCGCGGGCGGGGCAGATTTGTGATGGATGGAAAAGAATATCCGCTCGAAGCGGGGGCAGGCTTTTATATTGAGCCGGGTGAGCTCGCTTTTTATGAAGCGGATGAGGCGGAACCGTGGACTTATGTGTGGATCGGTTTTTCAGGAACCCGCGTGGACGATTATATGCGGAGCATGGGACTGTCCAAAGAACATCCGGTGTTTGCATCCGATGCGTCGGGAGAATTATATCAAACGGTGAAGGATATGATGGAGCATAACACCTGCGGGTTTTCCAATGCGCTGCGCAGGGACGGTCTGCTCGGCATTTTTCTCTCAATTATCGCGCGCACGGCGTTTGTGCAGGAAACGGGGGAAAATAACCGTGCGAATGATTATGTGAGCAGAGCCGTTGATTTTATTAAAAGCAACTATTGTAATCCTATCAGGGTGACGGATGTGGCGGATTATGTCTGTGTGCACCGCAGCTACCTTTATACCTTATTTGAAAATCATATTGGGATGTCGCCGCAGCATTTTCTCACTTCTTTCCGGATTGCCAAGGCGGTTGAACTGCTGCAGATGACGGAGCTGCCGATTGAGAGCATTGCCATTTCTGTCGGCTATACAGACCCGCTTGTGTTTACAAAGGCGTTCCGCCAGACAAAGAGCATGTCACCGTCGCGCTACCGAAAGGAATATCTGCAAAGCGGCATGCGGCACCGTCAAAGCGATCTGGAACAGATTGAAGCATTCTTAAACGAGCGCGGCGTCGGTGCACCGGAATAAAAGGCAATATGCGAAAGCGCAGTGCCGTGTGGGCCGGACTGCGCGGACATATCCAACATTTTGACAGGTTTTTATAACAACAAAGCCTATATATACCATTTCAAAAAAGGCTATAATAATCGGTGTCAGCCAAAACCAAGCGGCCGCGAAGCGGACATTTGGTTTTGGCTGACACCGATACCGAGCAAAGGTCCGTCGAAGACGGACAAAGGAGCGCGAAAGCGCGTCTTTGCGAGGAAAGGCCAGGAAGAGACCAAGCGGCCGCGAAGCCGCAGTAATAATAGAAATAAAAATATGAGAGAGGTATGGTTATGGGAGAGGGCGAAACAAAAATCAAAGAAATGCTGCTTGACAAATTTGCAGAACTGTTCGGAGATGCCGACGGCGTGAAAGTCTATTTTGCACCGGGGCGGGTCAATCTGATCGGGGAGCATACCGATTATAACGGTGGTCATGTGTTTCCGTGCGCACTGACAATTGGAACTTATGCGGCGGCACGAAAGCGGGCGGATAAAAAGCTGCGTTTTTATTCAACAAATTTTGAAGAGATTGGCGTGATGGAATCCGATGTGGAGGACTTAAAAGCTTCCAAAGAAGCGGGATGGACGAATTATCCGAAGGGTGTCATGTGGGCATTTTCATTGCGCGGCATGCAGATGGAAAAAGGTCTTGATATGGTGATCTATGGAAATATCCCGAACGGGTCCGGTCTGTCATCTTCCGCATCGCTCGAAGTGCTGACCGGATATCTGCTGCGTGATTTATACGGTTTCTCCGTGACAAATGTGGAGCTGGCGCAGATCGGACAGTATTCCGAGAACAATTTTAACGGCTGCAACTGCGGCATCATGGATCAGTTTGCGTCGGCGATGGGCAAAAAGGATAATGCGATCTTCTTAAACACCGCAGACCTTTCCTATGAGTATGCGCCGCTTGCGCTTGAAGGCGCCAAGATCATTGTGACAAATTCCAAGGTAAAACACAATCTTGTGGATTCAAAATATAATGAGCGCCGCAGCGAGTGCGAACAGGCGCTGAAAGAACTTCAGACTGTTGTGAACATCGACGGACTTGGCGACTTAACCGAGGAGCAGTTTGAGGCAAATCAATCCGTGATTGCGGACGACATCCGCAGGAAGCGCGCAAAGCATGCGGTCTATGAAAATCAGAGAACGCTCCGTGCAGTGGAAGCGTTAAAAAATAATGAACTGGCACTATTTGGAAAACTGATGAATGAATCCCACATATCGCTGAGAGACGATTACGAGGTATCCTGTGAGGAGATTGACGTGCTCGTGGAAGAAGCATGGAAGGTAGAAGGCGTGATCGGCTCACGTATTACAGGCGGCGGATTTGGCGGATGCACGGTCAGCCTCGTAAAGGATGAGGCCGTTGCGGAGTTTCAGGAAAAGGTCGGCGCGGCTTACAGGGAGCGGTTTGACATTCAGGCGGATTTCTATGTCGTGGAGATCGGCGACGGACCGAGAACATTATAGAACCGGAATAAGCACTTAAATTGCAGCGAATGCGCGTCTGCGCCGGACGACCTGTTTACGCAGCCGCAATCCGGTATCATGCGCTTCGCAGGCATCGAAGAAGGAATAGAAAAAGGGGGAACACGCCATGTCGGTGGATAAAAATATCAGAAAACTTGTTGCTTACGGACTGCAGACGGGTCTCATAGAGCAGGAAGATGCTGTGTATACAACAAACCGTCTTTTGGAAATTCTGGAATTGGATGGACTGGAGGATGCTGACGGGGAAATTACAATGTCGGAAGACGAGCTGGAGGCAGTGCTGAAGGAACTGCTGGACGATGCGTATGAACGCGGTGTCCTCAAAGAGAACGGCGTTGTATACCGAGACCTGTTTGATACAAAGCTGATGGGGGCGCTTGTGCCAAGACCGTCCGAGGTGATCCGCCGCTTTGAAGAATTAAAAAAGGAGAGCGCGAAAGCGGCTACGGATTATTTTTACAAACTCAGTCAGGACTCCGATTATATCCGCCGTTACCGGATAAAAAAGGACAGAAAGTGGATCGCACCGACCGAGTATGGCGAGCTGGATATTACGATCAATCTTTCCAAACCGGAAAAGGACCCGAAGGCGATTGCGGCGGCGAAGCTCGCGAAGCAGAGCGGTTATCCGAAATGCCTGCTCTGTGTCGAGAACGAGGGCTATGCCGGGCGCGTGAATCATCCGGCGCGTCAGAATCACAGGATTATACCCGTAACGATTAACGGCAGCCGGTGGGGCTTCCAGTATTCGCCATATGTTTATTATAACGAGCACTGCATTGTTTTCAACTCCCAGCATGTGCCGATGAAGATCGAACATGCGACGTTCTGCAAGATGTTTGATTTTGTAAAACAGTTCCCGCACTATATTGTTGGTTCGAATGCCGATCTGCCGATTGTCGGCGGTTCTATTTTAAGCCACGATCATTTTCAGGGTGGAAACTATGATTTTGCCATGGCGAAAGCGCCGGTTGAGCGTGAGTTTACGGTGAAGGGCTTTGAGGATGTCGAGGCGGGGATTGTCAAATGGCCGATGTCCGTGATCCGGATCAAAAGCGCTGACAGCGGCAGGCTGATCGCACTTGCCGATCATGTGCTGGAGGTTTGGCGCGGTTATACGGATGAATCCGCATTTATTTACGCCGAGACGGACGGGGAACCGCACAATACGATCACGCCGATCGCACGCTGCCGTGACGGTGTGTATGAGCTGGACCTGGTGCTGCGCAACAATATTACGACTGAGGAGCATCCGCTTGGTGTTTATCATCCGCATGCGGAGCTGCATCATATCAAAAAAGAAAATATCGGTCTGATCGAAGTCATGGGGCTCGCCATCCTGCCGTCCCGCTTAGTGTCCGAATTGGATCAGCTTGCTGATGCGATCGTAACCGGAAAGGATATCCGTGCAAATGAGGCGATTGAAAAGCATGCGGACTGGGTTGAGGAGTTTCTTCCCAAATATGACAAGATAGATGACACAAATGTCATGAAGATTCTTCAGGATGAGATCGGACTTGTATTTTCCAAGGTGCTTGAACATGCCGGAGTTTATAAGCGGGACGCGCAAGGTCAGGCGGCGTTTGACCGGTTCATTCAGGCATTATAAAAAGAATACGTATATAGAATTGTAAACGGTCCGAAAGTGACGAAAAGCCGCATAAACACTATGTTTTTTGCGGCTTTTCTGGTTCCTGTGGCTGCGGCATAAAAATCTGTTTTGCCGCCCCTCCGGCGTCCTGACCAGACGGGGAAATTACCCCATAGCAACTATTATCTGCATATCTTGAGGTCACTTATATGCAGATAACCAGATTCAAAGCTTGCCTTTCTGCATATAATATGGCATGATTATATGCAGAAAGGAAGAAACGATATGAGAAAATTTGATTATTCTTTTTTAAATAATGGCCTGCTGCCTGCTAATCTTGTGAATTTAACTGCAAACATATTTACTCTTAGGACTATGGCAGGTGTGCGAAAAGAAGAATATAAGCAGGTTTTTACTGAACTTGAAGCTGTGGCAAAGATACAGTCTGTTAAGAGTTCTAATGCTATTGAGGGTATTGTCACAAGTGACGATCGTATTGCTGCCATAGTAAATCAAAATAGTGCCCCTCTTAATCATAACGAAGCAGAGATTGCAGGTTATAGGGATGCATTAAATGAAATTCATTTAGGCTTTGAACATATTGCTTTCAGACAGCGTGATATTCTGCGTTTGCACGAAATGATGATGTCCTTTGCCGGTTATGAATACGGCGGCCGGTACAAAACTGAAGACAATGTGATTTTAGAGATAGATGCTGACGGCAATAGGCGGGTTCGCTTTCGTCCGACTTCCGCAGACGAAACACCAAAAGCGATGGAGCAATTAGAACTTGCTTATATGGAGGCTTGCAGTGATGCAAATGTGAATCAGCTTTTGCTGATTCCATGCGTTATTTTAGACTTTCTCTGCATACACCCATTCCGGGACGGAAATGGGAGAATGTCACGCCTGCTTTCTTTGCTGCTCTTATATAAAAAAGGGTTTGACGCAGGAAAATATGTATCCTTTGAAGAACAGATCAATAACTACAAAGCCTATTATTACGAATCTCTTCGTCAATCTTCAGCCGGTTGGGAATCTGGAGAGAACAGCTATTTCCCTTTTATAGAAAACTTTTTATCTATGCTTTATATGTGCTATAAAGAACTTGATAAGCGTTTTGCCGTTATTCACGGAAAAAAGATTACAAAAAAAGCTCGTGTTGAGGCTGCGGTATTAAATAGTCTGACACCGCTTTCTAAAGCAGAAATATGTAGAATTCTTCCCGATGTAAGCCCGACCACTGTTGAAGCAGTTCTTGGTGCCATGGTAAAAAGCGGTACGATAAAACGAATCGGCTCGTCAAGGGCATCACGATATATGAAAGTGTAGTATATTGATGCAGCTCAGAGATAGATTAAAAAACTACCATAAAAACACAATCCTCTGTGCGTATCTTAGATAAGTGCAGGGGATTATTTTACCTGATCTTCATGGGAAGAACAGAATTGGAGGGGCGTAAACGCTTCGGAAAGGAGAATGGAATGAAAGAAATGAGAAATACAGGGGGAATCCTGCAGAAAGCGCTTTGTATAGGAGCAGCAGCGCTTTTGACCGGGGCAGTGCTTTCCGGCTGCGGGAAGGAAGAAGGAACTTCGGAGGCACCGCAGGGACAGCAGACGGCGGACGGAGGTGAGGGAGCATTGCAGGAGCAGCAGACGCCGGATACCGGCGCGCAAGATGGGCAGGAACAGCGGGACTGGGACGGGGTGCCGCGGGCATTACAGGCGGAGCGGACCGCGGAATATGTAAGAGCGGGAGCATTGGATGAGACGCTGATGGAAGCGTCAAATATATTTGCCTATCAGTTTGGGGATAAACTTGCTGCTGGAGGGGAGAACTATTTCTTTTCCCCATACAGCATCAGTTCCGCACTGGCGGTTCTCGATAATGCGTCGGAGGGCGAAACACGGGAACAGATTGAGCGGATGCTTGGCATAACGGATAGGGAGCATTATAATCAGCAGATGTCTTTTTATATGGAGAGACCTCAGAATGAGCAGGCCCGCGTTCAAAGTGCAAATTCCATCTGGATTGACCGGAACTGTACGCTTTCTGACAGTGCTTATACGGAGTATCTGCCCCTTGTTGATTTTTATTATGGGGCGGAAGTGTGGGAGGCGGATTTTGCGTTAGACCCGGTCGGAACGAAAGACGCTGTCAACCAATGGGTGGAAGAGCATACAGGAGGCATGATTCCTCATTTTAAGGAGGAGGTTGACCCCGATACGATACTTTCGATCATCAATGCGGTATATTTTTATGGGGAATGGAGCGCGCCGTTTGGGGCGGAGGCGACGTTTGAACAGACGTTTCATGGACAAAACGGGGATGCGGAAGTGCCTATGATGCATCAGGGGGAGCTGTATCTTCCATATTATGAACAGGACGGACTCTGCGGCATCTCTCTGCCGTACGGAGACGGCAGCGTGGTCATGAATGTTCTGCTTCCCTCGGAGGATGCGCCGCAGAGTGCGGCGGAGTTGTTTGGTACACTCTCCGGCACGGAGAAAAATGATTACCTGATAACGTTGATGAATAGTGAAACCCGCTTTGTGCAGAGCCTTGCGCTTCCGAAATTTACGATGGACTATTCGGTTCCGAATATGCCGCAGATTTTGGAGGAACTGGGCATGAAATGCGCGTTTGTTCCCGGAGAGGCGGATTTTTCTGGCATTAGTGATCCTCAGACATCGGCATTTTATGTCTCGGAGGTCAGTCATGTGGCAAAGCTTGAGGTAGATGAGCTTGGGAGCCGCGCAGCAGCAGTGACGGACATTGGAATCAAAAATATGTCATTGTTGATAGATGAGAATCCGGTTACATTTACTGTGGACCGCCCGTTTGTATTCTTTATTCAGGACAAAGAGACGGGAATGATCCTGTTTATGGGAGAAGTGCGTAATTTATAAAAAAGTATGAGAACCGGAAAGAATTTGTGCCGAAGCGTCACAAATTCTGTATGACAGCGTTCTTGGCGTAAACGCTTTAGAATGGAGGAAAAATGAAAAAGAAATTGGTTGTGCTGTTAATTGTGATCTGTATGGCGGCGGCCGGATGCGGGAGTAAGGACGGAGTGGAGCCGTCTGGAGGCAGCGTGACGGATGAGCCGGAAATCCCCGGCAGTCAAGGGACGGAGGACGAAGATAAAAATATGGTGCCGGATGCGGAAGGCCCTGCAGGAAATACGGACGGCTCCGCAACAAATACGGATGGTCAAATGGCGGGTACGGATGACTGGGAGGCGGATACGGGAGAGGAGGAACCGGTGGATGGGCTGACGCTGCGCATTGTGGACGGGGCGGAAACCGGAAATCTGATTTTGGCAGGCGAAGGCGCGGGGGAGGTCTATACTCTTTCTGTGGAGGGCGTCAAAATACTTTTGGATGGTGTTGAGTCGGCGCCGGCATTGCTGGAAGACGGTATGCTTGTTGAGATTCAGGAGCCCGGTGCGATCATGGAAACGTTTCCGGCCCAGTTTAGTCAGGTTGGGGCAATTTATGCTTACGGCAGGGGTACGGAGCAGAACCCGATGGGGACATACTATGATCTTTGCGGCTTATATCTGCAAGTGTTAAATGATCTCTGGGATGTGGACAGCGGCTTAAATGGCGGAGCTGTTTATGTAAGCGTCGATCTCTCCGAAGCGCCCGGGGAACTTACGGAAGGAGAAAAAAATGCGGTCGCTTGGATTTTTGCGGGTGAGCATGGGGCTGAGGCACTTACACTGACTTATCAGGAGCTGGCGGAGCAGGGATATTTGTCGGAGTATGGGGAGTTCGGGGATGAAGAACACAAAGCTTATGAATGGGCGGACGGTGTGCTTTTTTCCATTACGGCGGATGAAAGCGGGGGAAACGAAGTGTTTTCCCTGCCGGTCCTGAAATTTGATGCAGAGAAATGGCGCTCCCCGCTTGGCGCTTATTTCTTTGAAGACTGCAAGGCGGTATGGTCGGAAAGCGGTTCGTGGGGCAGCTATTCCGTCGGTGCGGAAGCGATCTCCTAAAATAGAAATCCCCTGCCGTTTTTTTTCGGCGGGGGATTATTGTGTGTCGGTAACTGTCAATTCCTCTTTTATGACGGCAGGGGCTTTGCCGGCGCTGACCGGGCGCATGGTCCCGGCGGCAGTATTCGGGAAGGCGGAACTGTTCTTTTGAATGAACCGGTATTTAACTTGGAGTAGCGGCTTAGGATGAGATATGATAAGATGTTTTAGATACGAAATAGACAGGATGAAACCGAATGCACTGCCGGCAGCAGCCGGTGTGCCGGAAGACGAGCCGGAAAGTGTTCCGGGAAGAGGGAGCATACCATGCAGTCAGCGTACGTGGCGTTGGATATAGAGACAACAGGCTTAGACCCCAAAACGGAAAAAATCATAGAGATTGGAGCGGCGCGCGTGCGGGACGGACAGGTGGAGGATACGTACCAGACGCTTGTAAATCCGGCAAGAAGCCTCACTGAGAGAATTGTGGAACTGACGGGAATTACCGATGAGATGCTGTGCGGCGCGCCGTACATTGAGGAGGTGCTGCCTGCATTTTTGAATTTTGCAGGAGCGGATATTCTGCTCGGGCACAGTGTGCGGTTTGATTATTCCTTTCTAAAACGCGCGGCAGTCAATCAGAAATATTCTTTTGAGAAAAAGGCGCTCGACACGCTGAAGCTTGCACGTCTCTGTCTGCCGGAGCTGCCAAGCCGGTCGCTCGGCGCGCTCTGTGCGCATTACGGGATCGCGCATACGGCGCACCGCGCGCTTGGGGACGCGATTGCTGCGCACGCGCTTTATCAAACACTTTGCGGGCAGTTTGAAGCCGCTGAAAAGGCGGAGCCGTATCAGCTGATCTGCAAGGTCAAAAAAGAAGGACCGATCACACCGGCACAGCGGGAACGGCTCTTAAGAATGCTGGATTTTTATAAAGTCACCCCGGATTGCGAGATTGACCGCATGACGAAAAATGAGGCATCACGGATGATGGATAAGCTGACGCTTGTCTATGGCAGAATGAGCGGTGAGGGCGCTGAATCATATCGGTGAAGGAAAAATAGTGTGAAAAATCACACTGATGTGCTGATTTTTCACACGTAAATTTGTGCCGGAGCGCCACAAATCTGTTTGATGGCAGACGCAAATTTGATATTTGCGCCGCCACGTCGCGTAAAACGCTCCGGAATGGGGATTTTTATGAATTTTCTGATTCCTCCAGCATGCGTTTGATTGGCTGACGCATGATGGAATTCAGACTGTCCGCGGTCTCACGCAGATGTTCTATTTTATCCGGGCGGTTTTCTTCGCGGTAAATGCCTGCGAGTGTGCGGTAGGTCGCACTGATATCCGTATGCGTATCAATACAGAATTCCATAATGAGAACAGCTTCCTTTGTAAAGCCTGCTTTTATAAGCAGATCGGCCCATTTCTGCATGGTGCGGACGAGCAGCGTATAGTTCTCGTCATATCCGGTGAGCAGCTCAAGATTTGGCGCCCCATAAGTAAGCTTTAAGTCTGTGTTGCTGATGCCCGTTAAATTAACAGCCTTTTTTTCGCGGAATCCGTTCAGAATCCGATGGCAGTCCGCGACTGCATCAGAAAGAGCCGGATCGTCCGGTAAAACGGAAAACGGCAGCTGTTCATATGGAATCTCAACAAAGTTCAGTTCGTCGAGCGGTTTTTTGCGCGTATTGTCAGCCTGCGCTTCCCGTTCCCAAAAATCACGCTCCGTCTGTTCCGCTCTTTTTCGGGAGCGGGAAATCGCAAAAGCCAGCCAGATACAACACAGGATTAAACTTGCAAACAGAGGTATTTTCATTTATAATATCCTTTCAGTAGACAATGTTTTCGTGTAAGGAGACAAACGCATATGTTTAACATTTATAACAGAAAAACAAGAAAAAAAGTGTCTGCCATTATTATCATCGTGCTTGTTTTGGCGATGGTGGGGACGACGGTGCTTGCTGCACTGCTGTCCATATAAGAGCAGTCATAACGATACAGACCGGATCATATATTAATAAAGATGCGGGACAATCTGCAGGAGATAGCACATTTCTATTGTATGTCAGGAAACCGTTCTTGGCAAGAGCAGAACGTGCGGTATGCGGGGGATCAGAATGAGAAAAAAATGGGCAGCAATGATGACACTTATGTCAGTAATATGGGCGGGCGTCTTAGGATTTCGTACCGATGCGGCAGCAGGGGGTGCAGGCGCAGCGGATGCGCAGGCGGTAATTTGTGAGGGCGTGTATGCGGGAGATATTTGTCTTTCCGGTATGACGCCGGCAGAGGCGGAACAGGCAATCGGTGCTTACATTTTGGAACTTGCGCAGGTTCCGATCACGCTGAATCTTTCTGCGGAACAGTCGGTTCAGACGACGGCGGGAGAGCTTGGCATCCATTTCGGAAATCCCGAAATTCTGGAGGAGGCGGCCGGTCTCGGGCGCAAAGGAAATATTCTGAAGCGCTATAAGGAAAAGGTTGATCTGGCAGCGAACAATCAGGTCTATGAGATAGAGCTTGCATTTGACCGTGCAGCCATTGAGAATCTTGTGCAGGCGCAGAGCGAGAACGTCAATGTTCCGGCGCAGAATGCGTCTATGACGCGTGAGAATGGTGAATTTGTCTATACGGACGGCGTGGACGGCATTGAGCTGGATGTGCAGGCATCAGTCGATCTGATTTATGCGGGACTGACCGAGCAATGGAGCGGTGAGGCGAAGAGCTTTGATCTGCAGCTTCAGACAACGAAGCCGGCGCATACTGTTGAGGAGCTAAAGCAGGTGACAGATGTGCTTGCAACCTGTACGACAAGCTTTGCAACATCGGATTCATCCAGAAGCGCCAACGTACGGAATGCCTGCAATAAGGTAAACGGTACGATTCTGTTTCCGGGAGAAGAGTTTTCAACACTTGCGGTAATTGCGCCTTTCACTGAGAGAAACGGCTATTATTCGGCGGGCTCCTATTCGGGCGGCAAGGTAGTGGACAGTATTGGGGGCGGAATTTGTCAGGTATCTTCCACGTTGTATAACTCGGTTCTATATTCGGAGCTTGAGGTGACGAACCGCGCGAATCATGCGATGGCAGTCGGCTATGTCAAAATTGGGCTGGATGCGACCGTGTCTGAGGACTCGGGTATTGATTTTACGTTTCGGAATAATACACCGTATCCAATCTATATTGAAGGTTATACAACGACAAATAAAAGGATTACAATGACGATTTACGGCGTGGAGACGAGAGCCGAGACGCACAGTGTGGCGTATGAGAGCGTTGTGCTTGAGACGACGCCGCCGGGGGCGGAGGCGGTCTACGCAGATGCGTCCATGCCGGTCGGCGCAGTGGAGATACAGCCTGCGCACACTGGATATGTGGCGGACGTGTACCGCGTCATTACAGAAAACGGCGTGGAGGTCAGCAGAGAGCAGATCAGCCACAATACTTATAAAATGACCTGCCGCTCGGCGACGGTTGGCGTAGCCACAAGTGATCCGGTTGCCTATGACATGATACAGGCGGCGATCGCAACAGGCAGTGTTGATCATGCGAAGGCAGTCGCGGCACAGATTGCTTCGGGAAATTATGGGTCGGCGGAGACATCAGCCCAGCCGGGAGGCGTTGAAATTGGCGGTACGCCGGAAGGAGAAGCGCAGCCGGTATTACCGCCGGAGCCGGGAGTACAGCCCGGAGTACCGGAGGGTACAGTATCGCCCGACGCGGCGGGGGCAATGCCCGGCGTGCCCGACGGAGACGTACAGACGCCCGGAACCGGTGTCCAGCCGGATACGGGGACAGCGCCGGATGCGGCTCCAAATCCTCCCCAGCCGTAGGCGGGGCGAAAAGAATGAATGGGGATTAGCGTGTGAAGATCCGAACAGATGATATGGCGGAGCGATTATGAAGACAGGAAAAATACCGGAGCGCGTGCTGAAACGCTCTGTGTTCAAACAATTACCGATTCGGGACGATGAAATGATAGGCGGCGCAGGCGTAGGGGAAGACTGCGCCGTTTTTGCGCCTGAAAACGGGAGCCGTACGGCGGTCTGCGTCAATACCGTAACGGGGAATGCGGCGCAGATCGGGGTTTATGCAGTGCACGCAGCAGTGAATAATATTGCCGCGGGCGGCGCGGAACCGACGGCGGTTCTTATTGCGGCGGCATTTCCAGAGGATACGGAGGAGCCGCAGCTTCGGGTGATTATGAAGCAGATTGGAGAGACGGCCCGTACACTTGGCGTTACGGTTGCGGGAGGTCATACGGAAATTTCCTCCTCTGTGAGCGAGCCGGTTTTAAGCGTTACGGGGGTTGGGCGGTATTCTGCGGAGCAGGCGCACATGGCGGAAAACGCAGAGGGAATGGCAATGTATGATAAGGACATTGTCATGACAAAATGGGCGGGAATTGCGGGAACTGCACTGATCGCGAGGGAAAAAAGGACTGAGCTTCTGACAAGATATCCGGCTTATTTTATTGATGAGGCACAGGCCATGGAGCAATGGCTTTCGGTAGTCCCGGAGGCTGCAACCGCCGGGAAGTCCGGCGTTCTGCTCATGCATGATGCCTCGCGGGGCGGCATTTTTGCCGCGCTGTGGGAGCTTGCAGAGCGTGCGGGCGTCGGACTTTCCGTTTCGCTGAAAGCGATTCCGATTCGTCAGGAATCAGTGGAAATCTGTAACTTTTTAGATGTGAATCCGTATGAGCTGGCGGCGGGAGGAAGCCTTTTGATGGTGGCTGAAAACGGATATGATCTTGTACGAAGGCTTACCGGAGAGGGGATTCCGGCTGCCGTGATCGGCAGGACGGACTCAACAAACGACAGAGTTATCATAAATGAAGAAGAACGCCGTTTTTTGGAACCGCCGAAGGGCGATGACGTTTACCGACGCTATACAGCCGCCAAAGGGCGATGACGTTTACCGGCGCTTTACAGCCGCCGAAAGGCGGTGACGTTTACCGGTGTTTTAGAACCGCCGAAGGGCGCGGGCGATGAGGTTTACTGGTGCTTTAGGACCGCTGTATGCGGCGTTCAGAGATGAAAGAGGAAGGAGTATCTGTCATGAATATGAGAGAAAAAATTTTGACGATGATCGAAAAGAACAGCAAGATCGGGGTAAAAGAGATCAGCGTCATGCTCGGCGAGGAGGAGCTTGCCGTTGCAAATGAGTTAAAAGCGATGGAGGAGGAGGGCGTGATCTGCGGATATCATACCCTGATCGACTGGGAAAAAACGTCGATTGAGAAGGTGTCCGCACTGATCGAGGTGCGTGTGACGCCGCAGCGCGGACAGGGCTTTGACAATATTGCGGAGCGCATTTATAACTATCCGGAGGTGAATGCGGTCTATTTGATTTCCGGCGGGTATGATCTGCTTGTGACGCTGGAGGGCAAATCCTTAAAGGAAGTTTCAAGCTTTGTATCACAGAAGCTTTCCACGCTGGAAACAGTGCTGAGTACGGCAACGCATTTTATACTGAAAAAATACAAGGATCACGGCACTGTATTGTGCAAAAAATATGAGGACGAAAGAGAGCTGATCACACCGTGAGAAATCCATTAGCAGATGAAGTTATTAAAATTAAGCCCTCCGGCATCAGAAAGTTTTTTGATATCGTCAGCGAGATGAAGGATGCGATTTCACTCGGCGTGGGCGAACCGGATTTTGATACGCCGTGGCATATCCGTGACGAAGGAATTTATTCACTGGAAAAAGGGAAAACGCATTATACATCGAATGCAGGACTCATAGAACTGCGTGAGGAAATCTGCCGTTATCTTCACAGACGTTTTCATGTGGATTATGATCCAAAGAAAGAAACGCTCATTACGGTAGGGGGGTCAGAGGCCATTGATATCGGTCTCCGCGCCATGCTCAATCCGGGTGAGGAGGTCTTAATTCCGCAGCCAAGCTATGTCTCCTATGAACCTTGTACGATACTTGCGGGCGGGAAACCGGTCATCATTAACCTGAAGGCGGAAAATGAGTTCCGTCTGACAGCGCAGGAAGTGCTCGATGCAGTTACGGAAAAGACGAAGCTTCTGATTCTGCCGTTTCCGAACAATCCGACCGGCGCAATTATGGAACAGGCTGATTTAGAGGCGGTTGCAAAGGTATGTATCGAAAAAGACATTTATGTCATGTCTGACGAGATTTATGCGGAACTGACATATAAGGAGCAGCATGTCTCAATTGCATCGCTTCCCCGGATGAAAGAGCGGACGCTGCTGATCAATGGTTTTTCCAAGTCCCATGCCATGACGGGCTGGAGGCTTGGATATGTGTGCGGACCTGCTGCGATCATTGAACAGATGACGAAGATTCACCAGTTTGCGATTATGTGTGCGCCGACGATGAGCCAGCATGCGGCAGTGGATGCCATGAAAAATGGAGACGCCGATGTGGAAATGATGCGCGAGGCGTATGACCAGCGGCGCCGGTTCCTGCTGAACGCGTTTCGCGAAATGGGTCTGGAGTGCTTTGAACCCTACGGCGCGTTTTATGTATTTCCGTGCATTAAGGAGTTTGGCATGACGAGCGACGAATTTGCCAACCGCTTTTTACAGGAAGAGAAGGTGGCAGTTGTGCCGGGCACTGCATTTGGCGACAGCGGGGAGGGATTTTTGCGAATTTCTTATGCATATTCCATTGAAAAATTAGAAGTGGCGATGGGAAAGCTGGAGCATTTTATTACAAAACTGCGTGCAGAAAAACAATCATAAGGACGCTTAAAGCTACTTATTGGTGCAATATCGCAATATCGCAGGCATCTGCCTGCGATATGCGGGGGTGTAAGGTTGAATAAATTCTCTGATGAGCAATTTAGTTCAACAAACTGTACAAGTTCAGTTAGAATTTGTGCCGAAGCGTCACAAATTCCATTGATCGCAGATGCAGAAAGAAGTATTCCTTCGGAAAACTTCAGGATTCTGCTCGCGTTCCTCAGCAAAAAGCGTTTCGGAATGGGGGAAAAAATGAATATCGTACTGCATGAACCGGAAATTCCGTCCAACACGGGAAATATCGGGAGGACCTGCGTGGCGACAGGCAGCGTGCTGCATCTGATCGAACCGCTCGGTTTCCGCCTGAATGAAAAAGAGATCAAGCGTGCGGGAATGGATTATTGGGAACATCTGGATGTACGCCGCTATGACGATTACCATGATTTTTGTGAGAAAAATCCGGATGTACGCATGTGGTATGCAACGACCAAAGCAAAGAAAACATATGCAGACGCGGATTTCAGACCGGATGATTTTATCATGTTCGGCAAGGAATCCGCAGGAATACCCGAAGAAATTCTGATAGCGCATGAAGAGATGTGTATCCGCATTCCGATGCTGTCTGAGATCCGTTCCCTAAATTTATCCAATTCCGTTGCCATTGTGCTTTATGAGGCGCTGCGGCAGCAGGGTTTTTCGGACATGCAGTGCGGGGGCGAGCTGCATCGGCTGAAGTGGGCAGCCCCGGTTGAGCAAAACTCCAAGATATGATATAATGAGCGTTAGTGAGAGCGGGCGGCGAATGTCGATTATGAATCGTAGATTCATGATATAATAGCCGCAAAGGAAAAGGAAGCGGCGGGCGAAGCCGACATTTACTTTTCCTGCGGCATGAACGAGCAAACAAAAACGAAGTATAAGGAGGGAGCGGGGAGATGATAGCATTGGGATGTGATCACGGTGGATTCGACCTAAAACAGCACATTATCCGTCATCTGGAAGAACGCGGGACTGCATATAAGGATTTTGGCTGCTTTGACAGATCGTCCTGCGATTATCCGCAGTTTGGACGCGCTGCAGCAAAGGCGGTCGCGTCGGGAGAATGTGAGAAAGGCATCGTGATCTGCACGACGGGCATTGGTATTTCGATGACGGCGAATAAGATAAAGGGCGTCCGTGCGGCGCTGTGTTCCGAGCCGCTCAGTGCGAAGATGACAAGGCTTCATAATGACGCAAACGTACTGGCGCTTGGAGGCGCGATGATTGGACCGAATATGGCGGTTGAGATTGTGGACACATTTTTAGATACGGAGTTTTCCGCAGAGGAGAAGCACATCAGGCGCGTCGGGCAGATTGAAGAGTAGCCGAGCGGGACTGCTTTCTGCAGGGCGGCAAAAAAATGGTTGGAATGGGAGGTACGGTTATGGCGAAATGCGTGATCATGGATCATCCGTTGATTCAGCACAAGATCGGGTATATCAGGAGAAAGGAAACGGGGACGAAGGACTTCAGGGATACGATCAGCGAGATTGCGATGCTGATCTGCTATGAGGCAACGCGGGATCTTTCCCTTTCAGAGGTGGAGATCGAAACACCGATCTGTAAGACGAAGGTAAAAGAGCTGCGCGGCAAAAAAATGGCAATTGTGCCGATCCTGCGCGCGGGACTCGGCATGGTGGACGGCATGCTTGACTTAATACCGGCGGCGAAGATCGGGCATATCGGACTTTACCGTGACCCTGAAACGCATGAGCCTGTCGAGTATTACTGCAAGCTTCCGGCTGACTGCGCGGAACGCGAAGTGTTTGTTGTGGACCCGATGCTCGCAACAGGAGGTTCTTCTTCTGCGGCGATTCAGATGCTTAAAGACAAAGGCTGTAAAAAAATTCATTTTATGTGCATTATTGCTGCGCCGGAAGGCGTTGAGAGGATGAAAAAGGATCATCCCGACGTTGACATGTATATCGGGGCGCTTGATGAAAAGCTGAATGAGCATGCATATATTGTCCCTGGATTAGGAGATGCGGGCGACCGCATTTTTGGAACAAAATAGTTTGGAAGGCCCAGATATATACGCGGCGGTAACTATGTAATATAAGAAAAGAAGAAGTAGAAGAGGGATAACGGATATGGGGCAGGAGATCGGAAAGCGGGAAGATTATATTTCGTGGGACGAGTATTTTATGGGTGTGGCGCTGCTTGCACGGATGCGTTCCAAAGATCCGGGGACGCAGGTAGGCGCGTGTATTGTGAGTGAGGATCACAAAATACTGTCAATCGGCTATAACGGTCTGCCGACCGGATGCTCAGACGATGAATTTCCGTGGGCACGTGAGGGTGAAACGATTGAAACGAAGTACCCGTTTGTAACACATGGGGAGTTAAACGCAATCTTAAATTTCCGCGGCGGAAGTCTTGCGGGTGCGACACTGTATGTTTCGCTTTTCCCGTGTAATGAGTGCGCGAAAGCGATCATCCAGTCCGGCATCCGCACGGTCATTTATGCGGACGACAAATACGGGGGGACGGATTCCGTAAAGGCAAGCCGTATGCTTTTTTCTGCAGCCAAAGTGACATGTAGAAAATATGAGCATACCGGAAGGAGCATTACGCTGGATGTGTAAGAGCGGTGGGAAGGTAAGCAGGTAGTGGCATGAAAAAGGAAGTGCTTTGCAGACGTTCTTTTTGTATCGCGCTTGTTTTGTTCTCGGCGTCGATTCCGGCAGCGCAGACCTATGCAAAGTCAACGCAGCAGCAGCTTGATGAGGCGCAGCAGCAGCAGGAAGAGACACAGAGAGAGCTTGACGAAGCAGAGGACAATCTGTCAAGCCTGGAAGGACAGCGCAATAACCTTCAGGAAGAACTGAGTGAATTAAATGATCAATTGAATGCAGTGCGGGCAAACCTGGAGCGGATTGAAGAAAACCTCGATAAGAAGGAAAGTGAGATCGAGCAGACGCAGGCGCTTCTTGCAGATGCGCGCCAGACAGAACTGGAGCAGTATGAGAGCATGAAGGAACGCATCCGTTTTATGTATGAAAACGGAGAGACAACGTATCTGGAAATGCTTTTTTCGGCGAACGGTTTTGCGGATTTCCTGAACCGGAGCGAATACATTGAGCAGGTTGAGCGCTATGACAGGCGTAAGCTGGAGGAATATCAGGAGACTTGCAGGCTGATTGAAACGCAGGAGCAGCAGTTGAACGAGGAACTCTCTCAACTGCAGGAACTGAGAGAAGAGGCAAGACAGGAGCAGGAGCGCGTTGACGGACTTGTAGCGGAGACGTCAGAGCGCATTGCGGGTTACAGCGATCAGATCTCCGAAACGGAAGAGCAGATGCGCGCCTATGAGGCCGAGCTCGCAAGGCAGAATGAGAATATTGAAGCACTGAAGGCGCGGATTGCAGAGGAAAAAAGGCTGGCAGCCCTTGCCGCGCAGTCGGCATGGAGAGACATTTCGGAGGTCCAATTTGAGGAAAGCGACCGCAAGCTGCTCGCGAACCTGATTTACTGTGAGGCGGGCGGAGAGCCCTATGAAGGACAGGTGGCAGTCGGTGCCGTTGTCATAAACCGGATGCTCAGCGGAGTGTTTCCCGATACAATGGTCGGCGTGATCTATGCCAGAAGGCAGTTTTCACCGGTAGCGAGCGGACGGCTTGCGCTTGCGCTTGCAAATGACCGTGCAACGGAGAGCTGTTACCGCGCAGCGGATGAGGCGATGAGCGGCAGGACAACTGTAGCGGACTGCCTGTTTTTCAGGACCCCGATTGACGGGATCACACCGCGGTACAGGATCGGCGGACATATCTTTTATTAACATTCCGGATATGTTTCATTCAGCGGCGCTTTTAGTGCCTCAAATTCGCCGCTGTAAATGGTCTTAAGCAGTTCGTTAACGCGAAGCAGCACGCTGTGAAGAATCTGCTCGCTGATCAGCCCGTGTTCTGCGGCTTCTACGAGTTCATCAAGATCGACGACTTTGACGAAGCCGTCCGGATAAATCACGACGTCTGCAAGCAGGTCAATACAGGTGAGACGGTCGTATTTTTCCGGAATGACGGTTTCTTCCGCAAATGTTTCTCCGCTTGTGCATAAGATGTTTCCGGCACTGCCATATTCGTAATCTACAATGTCGCAATACCAAAAGGCGAGGGAACCGTCGCTCTTTAGAAATTTGCTGACCTTGATTCCTTTTTTCAGATAATATACGGAAATACCATGGTCGAATTCTTTTTTGGGGCGGAATGTATCCCATGAAGTGACGATCATATCGCTGTCACATCGAAGAATCCTGTCATTTTCCAGCGAGATATATTCATCCGGTATGAGCCGTCTGCGGTATAGAGTCGGATTTTTCATAGAAACTCCCGTTTTTTCATCGTCTTTATGGTTTGAAAGAATTGTGCGTCAGCAGAATCCTTATTCTGTTTGTTGAGAGAATCATACAAGAAAGCGATAAAAAAGTCAATCAAAATCGTGGTTTTGGCTAGACATAGGTGGAAAAAATAGGTATAATTATAAAATATGACATGCCCTTTGCGGCTATGTCTGTTTTTAGAGAGGAAGCACCGGATTTGAGCGGCACCGACGGACAACGAAACAAAAACAGCAGACGGCCGGGCAGGAACGGGCAGAGCGGGAGAGTGTTGGAATCGCTTGCGCTGGTGATGCAGTTCGGCATTCATATGCTTGTCCCGATTTTTATGTGCCTGTTTTTGGGAATCTGGATCGACCGCAGGGCGGGAACCTCATATTGGGTGATCATTCTTTTTTTTATGGGAGCGCTGGCGGGCTTTACGAATGTGTACAAGCTTGCAATGAAGATCAGCGGAAAAAACAGCGGGACACGAAGAAAGGAAACGGACCGGAATGGGGACGGAAAGCAGAATGAACAAAAAGGGATTTAACCGTACGCTTCTGGAACTGATGTGCGGAATTGTGCTGTTCGATCTGGTCTGTCTTTTGGCGGGTATCTGGTTTGTACCTGAAAAAGGGCCGTGTGCGCTCGGGCTGCTGCTAGGCATGCTGACGGCAATGATTATGGCCTATCATATGTCGTGGACTTTTGACAAATATTTGGGAATGCCGCAGAAGACGGCTGTGCGGATGGTGGCAATGCAGGCGATTCTGCGATATCTGGCGGTCGCGGCAGTATTGTTTACAATTTTGTTTACAGGAATTGCGAATCCGCTTACTGCGTTTCTGGGAATCATGGGATTAAAGATCGGAGCCTATCTCCAGCCCTTGATTCACCGTATAACAGTTAAGAAATACCCCGATCCGGAGCCGGCGCCTCCGATTCCGGATTCGGAGCAATATGATATCTGAACAAGGAGGTGAAAATATGACACAGGGCATCCTGTTATCCTCGGATGTGACAGAGAGCTTTATGATCAAAGGCGTGTTCAAGTATACCATCTTCGGTCAGGAGGTGTGGATTACTACAACGCATGTCTGTATTCTGATCGTTATGCTTGTGCTCATGGTTTTTGCACTCTGCGTGAACCGCGCCTTAAAGCATGCGTCTGAGGTACCCACGGGACTGCAGAATGTGGCTGAGCTGGTTGTGGAGAAGCTTGACGGCATGATTAAAAGCAGCATGGGAAAGCATGCGAAGGTATTCGGCAATTACATCGGCACAATCTTTATCTTCATTTTATTGTCGAATATTTCCGGGATTTTGGGCCTGCGCCCGCCGACTGCTGATTATGGTGTGACGCTGCCGCTCGGTATTCTTACATTCACGCTGATTCATGTGACACAGTTTAAGAACAACTCACCGAAGCAGATATGGAAGGATATGTGTTCTCCGCTTCCGCCGTGGCTGCCGATCTGGCTGCCGATCAATGTGATCAGTGAGATTGCGGTACCGATTTCATTGTCACTGCGTTTGTTTGCCAACGTATTGTCGGGAACGATCATGATGGCGCTTGTGTACGGGCTGCTGCGATGGTTTGCGGTCATATGGCCGGCGGCACTGCATGTGTATTTCGATCTGTTTTCGGGCGCGATCCAGACCTACGTATTCTGTATGCTGACAATGACCTATATCAGCAATGCGTATGGGGACGAGTCATAGTTTATGTCCCATAATTCTTTGTCAGAAAAACGAACAAATTATTACACAATATCAAGGAGGAATTTATTATGTCAGATTTAGGATTGATCAGAGCATGTTCCGCAATTGGTGCAGGTCTTGCGGTAATCGCAGGTATTGGACCCGGTGTAGGACAGGGTATTGCAGCCGGACACGGCGCTGCGGCAGTAGGACGGAATCCGGGTGCAAAGGGCGATATCATGACGACGATGCTGCTTGGGCAGGCCGTTGCCGAGACGACGGGTCTTTACGGTCTGCTTGTTGCTCTGCTGTTACTCTTCGTACATCCGCTGGATGTCTAAAAAAGAGTGCTTCGCACTCTTTCGAAGAATTTGCTTACAGCAAATTCTTCTGGATTGTGGAGTGATTCTTCACATGGAAGGGGAATCCCCTAAAGTCATGACAGAGGAGAGGAGGCAGTCAGTTGCAGACAGTGTTCAATGCAGGAATCATGTTAGCAGAAGCGGGAAGCGGTACAATGCGGCGTCTGTTTAATCTGGATTTACAGCTGATAACGGATTCTGTTCTCACGATTATTGCAGTATTTATATTATTCTTATTCCTGTCGCGTTTTCTTTTTAATCCGGTCAGAAAAATGCTGGAAAGCCGCAGTACCAAGATTGCGGATGATATTGAGAGCGCGCAGAAGGATAAGACCGACGCTGCGGCAATGAAAGCGGAGTATGAAGAAAAGCTGAAAAGCGTGGACAAGGAAGCGGAAGCGATTTTAGCGGACGCAAGGAAACGCGGCTTGGAAAACGAGAACCGGATCATTGCACAGGCAAAGGAAGAAGCTGCGGCGATACTGGATCGGGCGAGAACCGAAGCAGAGCTTGAGAAGCAGAAGGCGGCGGACGAGGTGAAGAGGGAGATGATCACAATCGCATCCGCAATGGCTTCCAAGGTTGTTGCCGCCAATATTGACACGACGATTCAAAACAGTCTGATTGATGAGACATTAAAGGAAATGGGTGAGAGCACATGGCTAAGCTGATTTCGGGGACATATGCAGAAGCGCTGTTTGAGCTTGCGCTCGAGGAGCATCGGGAAGATGAGTTCTTAGAAGAGGCGCAGGGGCTCCTTATCGTACTGCAGGAAAATCCTGAGCTGAATCAGATGATGAATCATCCCAAAATCGGAAGAGAAGAAAAGCTTTCTACGCTGAAGGCGGTGTTTGAGGGCCGTATCAGTGAGGATATGCTTGGCTTTCTCAACGTGATCGTAGAGAAAAACCGCTACGGAAGCATAGAACAGATTCTCGGCGGCTTTATCGACAAGATGAAGGAGCATAAGGGAATCGGAATCGCTTATGTGGCGTCTGCGGTCGTCCTGACGGACGAACAGAAAAAGCAGGTGGAAGCGAGGCTTTTGGCAACAACCAGATACCGTCAGGTGGAAATGCACTATGAAGTGCGCGCAGAACTGATCGGCGGCATGGTCATCCGTATCGGGGATCGCGTGGTTGACAGCAGTATCCGTTCCAGGTTAAGCGATATGGAGCGGAGCCTGATGAAGCTTCAGCTTGCTTAAGAGGTGCAGCATAAGGTCTGAAGGAAATTCGGACTGTTTACAGATGCGCTGCCGCAGGCTGTGCTTACGGTGCGCAGGGAGATATTTTATTCGCGGGATATAAGAATATAAAAGAAAGGTGCAGACGATCCATGAATTTAAGACCAGAAGAAATAAGTTCAGTGATTAAGGATCAGATCAAGCGGTATGCGTCTCAGATGGAAGTATCCAATGTGGGTACGGTCATTCAGGTTGCGGACGGTATCGCGCGCGTGCATGGACTGGAAAATGCAATGCAGGGCGAACTGCTGGAGTTCCCCGGCGAGGTATACGGCATGGTCATGAACCTCGAGGAAGACAATGTCGGTGCGGTGCTGCTCGGAAGCGCCCACAACATTAACGAGGGCGATCAGGTCAAGACTACCGGCAGGGTCGTGGAGGTTCCGGTCGGAGATGCATTGCTGGGACGTGTTGTCAATGCACTCGGGCAGCCCATTGATGGGAAGGGTCCTGTTCAGACTGCAAAATATCGTCAGATTGAGCGAGTTGCAGCCGGAGTTATTACGCGTAAATCGGTGGATACACCGTTGCAGACGGGTATTAAGGCAATCGATTCGATGATACCGATCGGGCGCGGACAGCGTGAGCTGATCATCGGAGACAGACAGACCGGTAAGACGGCAATTGCAATTGATACGATCATTAACCAAAAAGGTCAGAATGTGAAATGCGTCTATGTCGCAATCGGACAGAAGGCGTCCACGGTTGCATCCATTGTGAAGACCTTGGAGGAGTTTGGCGCGATGAACTATACAACGGTCGTGGCTTCCACAGCGAGCGACCTTGCGCCTTTACAGTATATTTCTCCGTATGCGGGCTGTGCAATCGGAGAGGAATGGATGGAGAACGGGGAAGATGTGCTTGTCGTCTATGATGACCTGAGCAAGCATGCAACCGCATATCGTACACTCTCTCTGCTGCTTCGCCGTCCGCCCGGCCGTGAGGCATATCCGGGCGACGTATTCTATCTGCATTCCAGATTATTGGAGCGTGCAGTCCGGATGAGTGAGGAATACGGCGGAGGGTCCCTTACCGCACTGCCGATCATCGAAACGCAGGCGGGAGATGTATCTGCCTATATTCCGACCAATGTCATCTCTATTACGGATGGTCAGATTTACTTAGAGACGGAAATGTTTAATGCCGGTTTCCGGCCGGCGGTGAATGCGGGTCTTTCGGTATCCCGTGTCGGCGGCGCCGCACAGATTAAGGCGATGAAAAAGATTTCTGCGCCAATCCGTGTGGAACTTGCTCAGTATAGGGAGCTTGCTGCTTTCTCGCAGTTCGGTTCAGAATTGGATGCCGATACGAAGGAGAAGCTGGCGCAGGGCGAACGCATCAGGGAAATCTTAAAGCAGCCGCAGTACAAGCCGATGGCGGTGGAATATCAGGTTATCATTATTTATGTAGCGACCAATAAATATCTGCTTGATGTATCAATTGAGGATATTACCCGGTTTGAGGCAGAGCTGTTTACTTTTATTGATACGAAATATCCTGAAGTTCCTGCGGCAATCCGTGACGAAAAAGTCATCTCCGATCAGACGGAGGAGAGGTTAAAGAGCGCGGTCACAGAGTTCAAAAAATCCTTTAAGTAAGACGCTTGGGAAGGCGGTGAAATGCAATGGCGTCGATGAGAGACATCAAGAGACGTAAAGGCAGTATACAGAGTACGCAGCAGATTACCAAGGCGATGAAGCTTGTATCCACAGTAAAGCTTCAGCGCAGCAAGGCGCACGCTGAACAGACCAAGTCGTATTTTACCTGTATGTATGATACGGTCAAAAGCATGATCGTCAAAGCCGGCGCGCTGGATCATCCGTATCTGAAAACCGGAGCATCGGACAAGAAGGCCGTAATTGTGATCACTTCTAACAGAGGTCTTGCGGGCGGATATAACTCCAATGTCGTAAAGCTGATCACACGCGGAGAGCTTGCGGAAAAAAAGGAGGATCTGATCATTCATGCAATCGGTAAGAAAGGACGCGATCTGCTTGCGCGTGCCGGATATCGTATTGCGGAAAAGGATTATTCCGAAGTGATCGAGGAACCGACTTACGTGGAAGCGATGCAGCTTGCGCAGGAATTGCTGAAAAGCTATATGGACGGCGAGATCGGGGAAATTTATCTCGCTTATACTTATTTTAAGAATACAGTCGTTCATGAGCCGAAGCTCTTAAAGCTTCTTCCGGTATCGCTTGAAGATGAGCGGGATATAGGAGAGGAAGCGCAGGATGCAGCGCAAAATGCGCTTGAAGATAAGGCGATGATGAATTTTGAGCCGGAGGCGGACGAGGCCTTAAACCTCATCATTCCGAAGTATGTCGCAAGTCTGATTTATGGGGCGCTGATCGAAGCAGTTGCCAGTGAGAATGGTGCGCGTATGCAGGCGATGGATTCTGCGACGAGCAATGCAGAAGAAATGATCGGAAAATTATCACTTCAGTATAACAGAGCGCGTCAGGGCTCGATCACACAGGAGTTAACAGAAATCATAGCCGGTGCGGAAGCAATTTCCTGATAAAGGACGAATGCGTCAGAAGCATGATTGGCGCTTCCGGCATCGAGATCATGATGAAAGGAATAAGGATATGGCAGCAGAAAACAGAAGTACAAGCAACGGTAAAATCACACAGATTATCGGCGCCGTACTGGATATTAAGTTTGCTGACGGACAGCTTCCGGAGATTAACGAGGCAATCCGGATTACCCGTACAAATGGTGAAGAACTGATTGTGGAAGTGGCACAGCATTTGGGTGATGATACCGTAAGATGTATCGCCATGGGGCCGACGGACGGACTTGTCCGCGGGATGGATGCAGCAGCAACCGGAGCACCCATCAGTGTACCTGTGGGTGAAAATACGCTGGGTCGTATTTTTAATGTACTGGGACAGCCGATTGATAATAAGCCGGCGCCTACGGATGTCACATATGAGCCGATTCACAGACCGGCACCCGGCTTCTCGGAGCAGTCCACAACACAGGAGCTTCTTGAGACCGGAATTAAGGTCGTTGATCTGCTCTGCCCTTATCAGAAGGGTGGTAAGATCGGTCTGTTCGGCGGTGCGGGTGTAGGAAAGACGGTCTTAATTCAGGAACTGATTCGTAATATTGCAACTGAGCATGGCGGATATTCCGTATTTACGGGTGTTGGTGAGCGTACCAGAGAGGGGAATGACCTCTATCATGAAATGATGGAATCCGGCGTTATCGATAAGACCACGATGGTATTCGGACAGATGAACGAGCCGCCCGGCGCCAGAATGCGTGTCGGTCTTACCGGTTTGACGATGGCGGAATATTTCCGTGATAAGGGCGGGAAAGACGTGCTTCTTTTCATTGATAATATTTTCCGTTTCACACAGGCAGGCTCGGAAGTATCGGCGCTGCTTGGACGTATGCCGTCAGCCGTTGGTTATCAGCCGACACTGCAGACGGAAATGGGTGCGCTTCAGGAGCGTATTACATCGACCAGAAACGGTTCCATCACGTCCGTACAGGCAGTTTATGTCCCTGCAGATGACTTGACAGACCCGGCTCCGGCGACAACCTTTGCACATTTGGATGCGACAACGGTGCTTTCCCGTTCGATCGTGGAACTTGGTATTTATCCTGCGGTTGATCCGCTGGAATCCACGTCGAGAATTTTGGACCCACGTATTGTCGGACAGGAGCATTACGATGTGGCGCGGAGCGTACAGGAGATTCTTCAGAAATATAAGGAGCTGCAGGATATTATTGCAATTCTCGGTATGGATGAGCTTTCCGAGGACGATAAGCTTGTCGTAAGCCGTGCGAGAAAGGTACAGAGATTCCTTTCCCAGCCGTTCTTCGTTGCCGGACAGTTTACCGGCATGGAAGGTAAATATGTGCCGATTTCGGAGACGATCCGGGGCTTTAAGGAGATCATCGAAGGGAAACATGATGAGATTCCTGAGTCCTACTTCCTAAATGCGGGCAGCATTGATGATGTTGTAGCGCGTGTAAAACAGTAAGGAAACCGCGCGTTCTGCAGCTATGATAATGGGGCGTAACGGGACGCGCGCTTTATAGTACGGAATCAGGATTGAGGTGGCTGTATGGCAGAGGACAATCGTTTTGCGATTAAAATTATCACGCCGGACCGCGTTTTTTACGAGGGAACCGCGACGATGGTCGAGTTTAATACGACGGAGGGAGAGGTAGGTATTTATAAAAACCATATCCCGATGACGATGATCATCAAGCCTGGCATTCTCTATATCACGGACGGTGACGATCAGAAGATAGCGGCGCTCCATGCCGGGTTTGTAGAAATCTTAAAGGAACAGATTACGATTCTTGCAGAGATTGTAGAGTGGCCGGATGAGATTGACATAAACCGCGCGGAGGCGGCAAAGGAGCGTGCCGAAAAGCGTCTGTCCGAAAAGGACCCCAAAACCGATATCGCGCGTGCCGAGACTGCACTTCTGCGTGCGATTGCGCGCATCTCCGCGATCCGGTAAACCGGTGGCTCCATAAGACAGTGTTTGCCGGCTTCGGTTATCATTTGGCGGCATGATAAAACAGAGCATTATATGGATATCAAAGAGTTCCGCAAAGGCGGAACTCTTTTTTTAAGTATCATTCTACTTCCGCACGCTTTTTGCTCATTCACATATCATAATACAAATCACAAACTCGTTATGCGCAAAAAGTGTGCGCAGAAATGGGGAATAGAATGGAACAGCATCGAATCGTACCTTTTTATCAGACATACCATATGCCGCCTTATCCCACGCCGTATATGCCGCCGTATGCTATCCCTATGAACGGCTATCTGCCGCTGTATATGGCACAGGAGACGGACATGAGGGAAGATTTACAATATTTGCAGGAAATGTTTCCGGAGACGGCAAGGCGCTATGCGGCAAAGATTGCTTCCGTTGTAGACCGTCTGGATTATAAGGGGAGCATGATTTATGACGAATTTCCTGACAGGATTCGTTTGCAGCGTCTTGCTCATGACATTATGAAAATGATAGAGAAGGAAGAAGCGGACGCGGCACCGGACGGAATGGAAATGCACAGACCGGGGAGTGCAGGTTTGCAGCCTGGAAGCACGGGGGCACAGCCGGGGAGTGCAGGAGTACAGCCTGGAAGCGCGGGAACGCAGCAGGGGAATGCAGGAATGCGGCCCGGTGGAATGGGAACGGGCAGCGTGCCGGAGTCCGGTTATAAGGAAGAACTGATCTATGTGCTTCTCAGCTATGAAATTGCGAAAAGAAGACACGGGGCGGGCATGGACTTGTCGAAATTTTACGGCGTGGGTGACGTTTGAGCGCATCCTGAAAAAACGGAATACGTCTGCGCTGTTTTTCAATTGCTGCATATGAAATTTGTATTGTGAAAATACAGAAATTGGCATAAAATAAGTACATGAAAAAAATCATCTTTCATGGCATCATATGCGCTGTGACTTTTTTGACCGCACTGGTGATCATCAGTAATCTTTTGAATCAGGGTAATACGGATATGACGGAAGAAATGCGTCCGGCGAGCCTGCCGCTGATCTATATGAATGTAGACGGCGAGCGCGTGAATTGTCTGCACGGCTATCGGGTGCTGCCGCAGCTTTCCTGTCTGCGCGACAGCATCACGCCGCTGGGTGACGGCAGGACGCTTTCTTTTGATGTACAAAAATATGGCAGAAGTGTCAGCAGGATTTTTTTTGAGGTGCGGAGTGTGGAAGGCTCCCGGCTGATTGAGGACGGGCAGCTGATGGAATATTCGGATATCGGGGATGAGATTCATGTGGACTTTGCGATCAAGGACCTGATAGAGACCCAGACGGAGTATAGTCTGATCCTAAAGCTGGAGCTGGATACGGAACAGGAAATATCTTATACAACGCGTATCATTCTTGCAACAGATTATCATGCTGAAGAAAAGCTTGCTTTTGCACGTGAGTTTTCGGCTAGAACCTTTGACCGCGAAGAAGCGCGTGAGATCATTAAATACCTGGAATCAAACTCACAGGGTGATAATACATCATTCGGCGTTGTCAATATTCACAGCAGCTTCAACCAGATCACATGGGGCTCACTTGGGGTGGAGAAGGAGACGGAGCCGGTCTTTACGCTTTGTGAGCTTGCCTCGCAGACAGCTTCCGTTACGGGCGATTACATTGTGTCCGTGCAGGAGGGGCGTAACAGACATTATTACCGCGTGGAAGAGTTTTACCGCCTGCGCTATACGGTGGACCGTATTTATCTGTTGGATTTTGAGCGCACAATGACGCAGATTTTTGATGAAAATAATACGACCGCTTATGCCGGAAATAAAATTGTGCTCGGCATTCAGGAGGAAGAGCCGCTGCTTGTTGAGTCTGACGGAGGAAATGTTTTTGCTTTTGTGTGCGACAAGGGGTTGTACTCCTACAATGTATCGGAGCAGAAGATGGCGGTGCTTTATACGTTTCAGGATCATACGTTTGATGCGAGATGCATGTATGACGCGCATAATATCAAAATTTTAAGCGTCGATGAGACGGGAAATGTATGTTTCGTTGTATATGGCTATATGAACCGGGGACACCATGAGGGTGAAGTCGGTATCATGGTCTGCTACTATAACGGCATGCTGAATACGGTGGAAGAGGAAATCTATATTCCCTATGATAAGAGCTATGAGATTCTGGAAGCGGAAATGAATATGCTTTCCTATGTCAGCAGGACGAATGTTTTTTATTTTATTCTGAATGGCGATATTTATGCGGTCAGTCTGGACGGCCGCAGTTATGAGATTATGGCGGAAAACTTGGAAGTCGGCAGGTTTCAGGTCTCGCCCGACCAGAGCTTTCTTGTGTGGCAGGAGGGAAAGAGCGCGGAAGCGAGCGTATCCCTTGTGCATATGAATCTGAATACGCAGGTACAGAAAAAAATCAGTGCGGGCGTCGGAAATTATATCAAACCGATTGGCTTTATGGGCAGCGATCTGATCTACGGCGTGGCGCGCAGAGAGGATATTTATACGGACAGCTACGGAATCAGCACATTTCCCATGTATCAGGTTGTTATTATGGATGAGAACGGGACTGTGTTAAAAGAATATGGAAGTGAAGGCGTTTTTGTGACGGGCGGTCAGATCATGGACAATCAGCTTAATATGACACGCGTGATCAAAAAGGAAGATGGTTCCTATACGGCGGCAGAGGACGACCAGATCATTAATAATATTGAGCAGGAGGCGGGCGTCAATACGGTTGAGAAGCCAGTTACAGAAAAATATGAAACAATCGTACAGATTGTCGTAAAAAATACAATTGACCAAAAGGCGCTGCAGATATTAACTCCGAAAGAAGTGATTTTTGAAGGAAACAGGACGCTTGCCGTTTCGGAGGATAACGATATCGGGCGGTTTTATGTGTATGCAAAGGACGGCGTGATTGGGATGTATAACCACGCCGCCGATGCGATCAATCTTGCCTATGAAAAGTCAGGCGTTGTTGTGGATGACTCCGGTTATTATGTCTGGGTGAAAGGCAACCGCCGCACGCGCAATCAGATCATGGCAATATCCGCGCAGAGTGCGGGCGAGACGAGAGGCTCGACCGCAGTATGCTTAGATACGCTGCTCGCCAATGAAGGCGTGGCGCGCAACAGCCAGTATCTGCTTGATGAGGGCGAGACGGTGCTTCAGATTCTCAGAGAGGGACTGCCGGACTGCCGTATTCTGGAGCTGTCAGGATGCAGTCTGGACGCGATTCTTTACTATGTCAACCGGGATATTCCAGTGCTGGCGCTGATGCCCGAAAATAGCGTGCTGATTATCGGTTATAACGATTCGCAGATCGTTCTCATGGACCCGAAGTCGGAAAGCCTTTATAAAAAGGGCATATCGGAGGCCGACGAGTGGTTCCGCACAAACGGGGCGGTATTTATTTCTTATCTGAATGAACAGTCCTAGGGAAACAGGGATGGTATCACTGTTCATCGGCGTTTTTTGAAAAAGGCAGCCCGGCATATGACTTCCGGTATGGCATATAAACGGTTACGAAAAAATCTGCCGCCTGTATTTTTCAAGGACAAGAAGCAGAAGCATACCGAGTACGCCGGCGGACAGTATTTCACCTGCGCCCACAGTGAGGAAGGAGAGCCAGATCGGACCGATGCCGTAAGCGGCTTTCAGTACAAATGGGACAACCAAGGTGTTTGCAATGATCGGAGGAAGCGGGGCAAGCCATTTATGCCTGCGCAGAAAATAGGTTCCGACAGCGGCTGCCAAAGTTGCCAGAGAGCCTAAGATGATGTCGAGCAGCGCTCCGCCTGCAAGAATATTGCTAAGCAGACATCCGATAAAGACACCCGGTATGGCGGCAGGAGTAAAATACGGAAGGATGGTCAGCGCTTCCGAGAAACGGAGCTGAACCTGCATGGAAGAGAGCCCAAGCGCTGAGGCAATGAGCGTGAAGACCACATACAGCGCGGCTGTCATCGCTGCCTGTGTCAGGAACAAAATACGTGTGTTTTTCATGTGAAATTCTCCTTTAGTTTTGTTTTACGTCAGGAAGGTCTCGAACTGACGCTGCCGGGTTAAGAGGCAGGCTGCCTTCATAAACCCTAAGCAATGCCGGGAACGATTCCGTCCCCGGCATTGCTTAGAACTTATGACAACGAAACGTATATCAAACATCGTTTTGTTGTTCAGTAATGGTATTCCTTTGGCTGATAGAAAAAATTCTGCATCCTGCAGTCAGAATCATAAATGGTTGTGATGCAGGAAAGCGGAACATCGTCGCATTCCTGGGCGGCGCTGCTGAACGCTTCCGAAAACGGGCGTTCAGATTTTTTACGCTTGGAATACGGATGAGAAGAAGGCTGTTTGTCCCGTTTTGTCCTATTAACGTCAGAAACTACCATTACTGCGTTCACCATAAAAATACCTGAAATTCCGTTTACTACGTTAATCCCTCCTTGGATGCGTATTTTAACAGTGTCTGACGCGATATGAAATTCTTCTCACTTATTATTTCGTCCGGACAGCCGGAAATGTTTAGCGGTATCTGCCGAAATTTTTCAGCAGATACCGCGTTATGCTTTTTGGGAAAAAGGACCCCGTCTGTTTCAGTTCTGCGGCGTAAGCTTGTCCGCTTTGTATTTGGCAAGGAGCGCCTGAATACGGTCATTCGGATTGAGCAGATCGCTGATCGAGGAATCGTGATTCAGGGTGTCGATCAGGTAGGCGATATACTTGCTCATGTCGCAGTTAATATAGTAAGGTTTAGAGAGCAGTTCAGGCGTCTGATAGATCAGATTTGTTGTCAATACCCTGTCAATAATGCCGTTCTCATATGCATTATCGAATTTTGCAAGACCGTTTGTGAATAGACCAAACGTGGAAAAGACGAAAATACGCCTTGCCTTGCGCTTTTTTAATTCGGTTGCGACATCAAGCATGCTGTCGCCGGAAGAAATCATATCGTCGATGATGACCATGTCCTTACCCTTGACATCTGTGCCGAGAAACTCATGTGCGACGATCGGATTCTTGCCGTTGACAATCTGCGTGTAATCACGCCGTTTATAGAACATGCCCATATCAAGCCCGAGCACGTTTGCAATATAGATTGCACGGCTCATACCGCCCTCATCCGGGCTGATGACCATCATGTGGTCGGAATCGATCTGCAGGTCGTTCACATTGCGCAGCAGTCCCTTGATAAACTGGTAAGCGGGCTGTACGGTCTCAAATCCGTGCAGCGGTATGGCGTTCTGGACGCGCGGGTCATGTGCGTCGAACGTGATGATATTATCCACACCCATTGCGACCAGCTCCTGAAGCGCGATCGCGCAGTCGAGCGATTCGCGGGAAGTCCGTTTATGTTGTCTGCTTTCATAAAGAAAAGGCATAATGACGGTAATCCGCCTTGCTTTTCCGCCGACGGCAGCAATAATGCGTTTCAAGTCCTGAAAGTGATCGTCGGGTGACATGTGATTTTCATAGCCGCTCAGCGGATAAGTCAGGCTGTAATTGGCAACGTCCACGAGAAGATAAAGATCGGTTCCGCGGACGGATTCTAAAATTACGCCCTTTGCCTCACCCGAACCGAAACGGGGTACCTTGGCGCTCAAAATGTAGGAGTTGCGCTGATAGCCTGCAAATGCAAGAGAATCTTTGTGCTCACTCTCGCGTTCCGTTCTCCATTTGACAAGGTAATAATCTACCTTTTCACCGAGGGAGCGGCAGCCCTCAAGCGGAATGATGCCGAGAGAGCCGACGGGAATGGTCTCGAGGTTGCGTTTTTCCTCGCGCTTCGTAGTCATGAAAGAGCCTCACTTTCTGGATAGTAGTCTTTTTTTGTACATTCTGATGTCCGGGCCGCTCAGCTTACAGATTTCATAGCTGCTTGTAATCCGTGAAAAGATACGCTCGGAATAGCGGTCCGAAAGCTCCTGTAATGAAAGATTGGTTGAGATAACGGTTGCTTTTTTACGGATATGCCGCTCATTCAGGCAGGAAAATAACTGCGAAGCGACAAAGGAATTCGTAAGTTCTGTTCCAAGGTCATCAATGATGAGAAGATCGCACTCGAACAGGTCGTCCAAAAAGCTGTTCAACTCTCCGCGGTTTTCGCGTTGAAAAGCACAGCGTGACAGCTCATTAAACAATCTTGTCGCGCTGAAATAGATCACAAGATTGCCTTTTTCAATCAGCTCCTTTGCAACACAGCCGGAGAGGAAGGACTTCCCCGTTCCTACTGTACCATAAAAAAAGAGATTGTGGTAGTCGGAATTAAAGTTCCTGATAAAATTCTTACAGGTTGTTACGGCGTTCTGAAAACGCGTCAGATCCTCGCCCTCATAATATTCGTAGGAAAGCGTATCGAAATTGTCCTGCTTTAAGAGTTCGCGAATGCCTGACTGTTCATATAAAAGGGAAACGGAAGCCTGCCGGAAACAGGCGCATTTGACACCATCCGTGTAGCCGGTATCTTTGCAGAGCGGACAGGTGTACTGCATGGAAAGGTAGTCTGCAGGATAGCCGGCGCGGGAGAGCAGGTTTGCCTTTTTGGCCCTGATGAGTGCGATATCCTCCGATATGCGCCGTGCATCCTCGCTTTGACCGTCGAGAAGACAGTCTGCCTTTTGTAAGAAAAGCGCGGATTCCTCACGCTCAAGCGCTTCGTATTCCGGAAGCGCTTCGCGGACTTCATAAAGACGTGCGTTCCGCTCGCGCTGGTGCGCAAGCTGCCGCTCGTCGTAGGCTCTCATGATAGAATCGTATTGTGAATTGGACAGCGGCACAGAAAACCTCCTTAGTTGCTCAAAATTTCTTTTTCAAGTTCACCGTAATCATAGGTGTTCTGCTGAAACTGATTGAATTTATTCCGCTCGCTGTGGGACGAAGCGCCGGCGGCAGCAGGCTGTGCTGCACGGTGGGACTGATCGAGAGCGGAAATATCTTCTTTGCTCTGCACATTCTGTTTGTGCCAGCTTGTCAGGATGCCGTCGGCATACTCAAAGCGATGCTTGTCGGTTGCCAGTACGGTACGGCCGCATGCTTCGACAATAATGTCGGAAACAAAACCATAATCTCCTGTCCACTTACGGATATAGGATAACTCGCGGTCAGTCGGAGCGCCTGTTTTGCCGAGCGCGCGCATAATGCCGTAAACCGTGCGGTCATAGCCGGCGCAGAAGCGCGCTGCTTCCTTTGGAGAGGTAATGCCGTTTTCTGCCCATGTAATGGCGACGCGTTCGATATATCGGAAGTCTTTTTTGTCCCGTTCTACGCAGTACTGGATCAGATAATCGATCAAATCGTTTGAGAAGCGCAGCGTGTCCGATAAAAAAAGAATGGTCGAGACATTGGACTGCGAGAGCGGTCTGCCAATATAGGTCTGGATCGCAAACATGAGCTGTCTGGTATCTTCACGTTTCTGGAAAGCAGACAGCCGGTCAAGCGAATAGACTGGTTTTTCAAAAGAAGAGGCCGCCGGCGCTTTTTCCTGTGAAGCATTCTTGTTTATGGAAATGATCTCGGCACGGACAGCCTGTCTGCTGTCGGCGGGCGTCCCGGCGGGATCGGATAGATGCTCAATACGGATGCCGCAGATATTCTTGTCGGCATCATATGTAAGAGAGAGCAGATGCTTCTTTTCCCAATAACGGAGTGCGCGTGTGACATCCTGTTCCGTATAATTAAAAATATCCGCAATATCGGAAATGCCGGTTGCTTTATGCGAGCTCATCATACGCAGCAGGTAGAGGTAAATCTTGATTTGCGCGTCGTTGGCATCCGCCAGATATTCATCGATAAAACGGTTTGGAACAAGCGTATGGCTGATATAATGATCTTGGGAAACTTTGAATGTGTTCATTGCGTCACCTGCTTTATTTTGTTGGGTGAATCTAAAACGCATAAACCGCATCTATTCCTGCAGACAGCGCAATGATGCTTTTATCTTATATATATCCGTGCGGGGCGGCTGCAAAACGTAGGATTCTATGCAATTGATTCGTGGAAACCAGCTTAGTATAGCACAGCGGGACAAAAATAGATACAGGCAAATTGACGAAATGGAAACGGCGCCGGTGCCGGCAGGCAAATGTGAAAAATGTGGATATTGTGGATGAAGAAAGCATGTCCGCGGGCGGAGAGAAGTTTGAAAGAAACTTTCAAACTTCTTATTGGTGCCATATCGCAGGCATTTGCCTGCGATATGCAGGGGTATAGAGATAAGAAAAAAATATCCACAATTTTTGACGGAGTGTTTTTCCGAAAAAAATGTGGATATTGTGGATGATTATGATTTTAACAACATTTCGCCGATGTTTACGACGTCTCCGGCCCCCATAGTTATCAACAGATCGCCGTTTATGCAATTTTTCCGGATGAATTCTGCAATATCTGAAAAAGTTCCGGGACAGTCACAGGGTACATGAAGTGCGCGCAGTTCTTCTGCGAGCGTCTCGGAGCTGATGCCGAGCGTATCTGTTTCGCGTGCAGGGAAAATATCCGCAAGGATGACATGATCGGCTGCGGAGAGCGCCCGCGCGAAGTCCTTGAGGAATGTTTTCGTGCGCGTGTAAGTATGGGGCTGGAAAACGCACCATAGCTTCTTGTGCGGGTAATGCGCTGCGGCGCGCAGGGTTGCGGTAATTTCTGTCGGGTGATGTGCATAATCATCTATTATGGTGATGCCGTTAAGTTCGCCTTTATATTCAAAGCGGCGGCTTGTTCCTGAAAAATGGGAAAGCGCCTCTAAAGCCGTCTCATCGGAGATGCCGATTTCGCCGGCGAGGGAGAGCGCGGCAAGGGAATTTAGGACATTGTGTTCGCCGGGAACATGCAGTGTCACGGCAAGTTCGGGACCGTTTTTACGGACAAGCGTATAGGAAGCATTTCCATACATGTCATAGGAGAGGGCGCGGTAGGAATAGTCGCAGGATGATTCCCGTCCGAAGGTGACAACCCGGCAGGAAAGATCCTGCGTCAGCTCCTCATAGCCCGGAATGGACGCATGGATGATTAATACGCCGTCGGAAGGCAGAAGGGAGGCAAAGCGGTGAAACGAATCACGGATTTCGGTAATATCATGGAAGAAATCCATATGATCTTCCTCCACGTTGAGAATGATGCCGATGCGTGGGAAAAAACTTAAAAAACTGTTGGTGTATTCGCACGCTTCCGTCACAAATACATCGGAATGACCAATGCGGAAATTGGAACCGGTTTCTTTTAAGATGCCCCCGATCGAAATGGTCGGATCGGAACCTGCGTGCAGCAGGATGGAAGAAATCATGGAGGTAGTGGTCGTCTTACCATGTGTGCCGCTGACGGCAATCGGAGTGCGGTAGCATTTCATGATCTGTCCGAGAAGCTCGGCGCGGGTCAGCATCGGAATGCCGGCTTCTTTTGCGGCTGCAAACTCAGGGTTATCCGCATGGATTGCAGCGGTATAGACGACGAGTGCAGGAGCCGGAGACAGATTGGCGGCGCATTGTCCGATTTTGATAAGCGCGCCTTTTTCTGCCAGAGCATCCGTCAATGCTGAGACTTTGGCATCTGAGCCGGACACTGTAAATCCTTTTGCGAGTAAAAGCTCGGCAAGTCCGCTCATGCTGATGCCGCCGATACCGATAAAATGAATATGAATAGGGGTCTGAAAATCAATCTGATACATGGGAGCCTTCCTGTCACTATGATAATAAATAGATTCTGTCGCTATTATATATCTATTAAGGAAAAAACACAAATAGATATTAGAAAATGCCAAAATGCATAATGATAAAATAAAAAATGAGAAAACATGTCGAAAATGTTCACAATTTTTTTGAAAAAATGAGCAGTTTTTTGTAAATTATATTCACTTTCCGATAAGGGTGTGCTATAATGAATCCTATAGCGGTACTATTTTACTAGATTTTATAAAAATGAGGTGATGTCATGATTAAGAAAGAGATGATTGCCATGCTGCTTGCAGGCGGGCAGGGCAGCAGATTGGGAGTATTGACCGCAAAAGTGGCGAAACCGGCAGTTTCTTTCGGCGGAAAGTACAGGATCATTGATTTTCCGCTGAGTAACTGTATTAATTCGGGTGTTGATACGGTGGGAGTCCTGACACAGTACCAGCCCCTTAGGCTGAATACGCATATCGGCATTGGTATTCCGTGGGATTTAGACAGAAATATCGGTGGCGTGACGGTGCTTCCGCCGTATGAGAAGAGTACGAATACGGAGTGGTATACCGGAACGGCGAACGCGATCTACCAGAATATTGATTATATGGAAAATTATAATCCTGAATATGTGCTCATTCTTTCGGGCGATCATATTTATAAGATGGATTATGAGGTGATGCTTGATTTCCATAAGAAAAATGGAGCTGAGGTTACGATTGCGGCAATGCCTGTTCCCATGGAGGAGGCGAAGCGCTTCGGTATTGTTATTACGGATGAGAACCGCAAGATCGTTGACTTTGAGGAAAAACCGGAGAATCCGCGTAGCAACCTTGCGTCCATGGGTATTTATATCTTTAACTGGAAGACACTGAAGGAGGCGCTCATTGCCAAGGCAGAGCAGCCTGCGCTTGACTTCGGTAAGCATGTCATTCCGTATTGCCATGAGAACGGGGCACCCATGTATGCGTATGAATTTAACGGCTATTGGAAAGATGTCGGGACTCTGAATTCTTATTGGGAAGCGAACATGGAGCTGATCGATATTGTTCCGGAGTTCAATCTCTATGAGGAATATTGGAAGATTTACACAAAGAGCAATCAGATATCCCCGCAGTACATTTCAGGGGAGAGCGTTGTGGAGCGGAGTCTGATCGGCGAAGGGTCTGAGATTTACGGAAAGGTTTATAATTCCGTGATTGGCTGCGGCGTAAAAATCGGGAAGGATACCATTGTACGCGACTCCATTATCATGAACGACACAATGATCGGCGATGGCTGTGAAGTAAACAAGGGAATTATAGCTGAGAATGTTGTGGTCGGGAACAGGGTAAAACTCGGCGTTGGCGGGGAAGCTGAAAACGACACGATGCCGCATATCTATAATCACGGTATTGCGACGATCGGTGAGCGTTCGGTTGTGCCGGATGATGTCAGCGTGGGCAAGAATACGGTGATTGCAGGTGTGACGGATAGGGAGGATTATCCTGACGGTATGCTTGCAAGCGGGAAATCTCTGATTAAGGCAGGTGACTGAATATGAAAGCGATAGGAATTATTTTAGCAGGCGGAAATAATCACAGAATGAAGGAACTGACACAGAAACGTGCAGTCTCGGCTATGCCGATTGCGGGGAGCTACCGCGGAATTGACTTTGCGCTGAGCAATATGACAAATTCCCGTATCCAGAGGGTTGCCGTGTTTACACAGTATAATGCAAGAAGCCTGGAAGATCATTTGAGCTCCTCCAAGTGGTGGGATTTTGGACGTAAGCAGGGCGGACTTTCCGTATTTGCGCCGACCGTAACCTCTGAGAACAGTACATGGTACCGCGGAACTGCGGACGCAATCTGGCAGAATCTTTCTTATCTGAAAAATGCGCATGAACCTTATGTCGTGATTACATCCGGCGACTGTGTATATAAGATGGATTACAATAAGGTGCTTGAGTATCATATTGAGAAAAAAGCGGATATCACGGTCGTGGTAAAGGATATGCCGGAGGGGACAAATGTCGAGCGGTATGGAACCGTCAAGATGAACGAAGACTGCAGGATTGAGGAATTTGAGGAAAAGCCGCTGATGGCAAAATCCAATACCATTTCCTGCGGTATCTATATTATCAGAAGGCGTCAGCTGATCGAACTGATTGAGCGTTCCGCGATGGAAGAGCGCATGGATTTCGTCAGGGATATTCTGATCCGGTATAAAAATGTCAAGCGTATTTATGGATATAAAACCAAGGAATACTGGAGCAATATCGCAAGCGTGGACGATTATTTCAGGACCAATATGGATTTCCTGAAACCGGAGATCCGCAAGTATTTCTTCGGGGAATATCCGAATATCTACTCAAAGGTGGATGACCTTCCGCCTGCGAAGTACAATGTCGGCATGAGCGTAAAGAACAGCCTGATCTCAAGCGGAAGCATTATTAACGGCACGGTTGAAGATTCCGTTGTCTTTAAGGAAGTATTTATCGGCAACAACTGCTATATTAAGAATTCCATCATTCTCAACGATGTGTATATCGGGGATAATACACATATTGAGAACTGCATTGTGGAAGGGCATGATACGATCAGAGCCAATTCCTATTATAAAGGAGAGGATGGCGTTAAAGTGGTTGTTGAGAACAGTGAGAGATATGTTTTATAGGAAGACCGGGGGAAAGTCTGTTACTGTTTAGAGATTTGGTAAGGAACAAAGGGGGATTGCAAAATGAACATTACGGATGTCCGTGTCAGGAAGATTACCAAAGAGGGTAAGATGAAGGCAATTGTGTCAATTACAATCGACAATGAATTCGTCATTCATGACATTAAGGTCATTGAGGGGGAAAAAGGGATGTTTATCGCCATGCCGAGCAAGAAGGCGGCGGACGGGGAATATCGGGATATAGCGCATCCGATCAACTCGGATACGAGAGATCAGATTCAGAGGATCGTGTTGGAGCGCTATGAGCAGGCTTTGCTGATTCCTGATGATGAGTAAAAAAAAAGACTTCCGCCGGGGCGGAAGTCTTTCGAAGAAATGCCGAAGGCATTTCTTCTGGACGCAAAGCGGATTCTTCCGTGTTGAGGTATCACAAAGAAAAAATCAGTGCGGAGTAAAACGGGGATGTTGCGAAACATCCCCGTTTTTGGTATGGTAAAAAGAGAAAACGAAACAGAGGAAACAGAGATGGTTATCATTGTCGGTTTGGGGAATCCGGGCAGGGAATATGCGCATACACGCCATAATGCAGGATTTGGCGTGATTGATAAATTGGCGGAACAATACCGGATTTCCGTGACAGAAAAAAAGCATAAGGCGTTAATCGGAAAAGGACTGATTGACGGTGTAAAGGTCGTCCTTGCAAAACCACAGACGTATATGAATTTAAGCGGCGAGAGTGTCCGTGCACTGCTTGATTACTACAAAGCGGACGAGAGAGAGGAGCTGCTTGTCATTTATGATGATATCAGCCTGGACGTTGGCAGGCTGCGCATCCGCAAAAAAGGGAGCGCAGGGGGACATAATGGGATCAAAAGTATTATTGCGCATCTTGGGCACGACGAGTTTACGCGGATCAAAGTCGGCGTCGGCGATAAGCCGAAGGGCGGTGATCTGGCAGATCATGTGCTTGGCGGGTTCTGCGCGGAAGATAAGGTTAAGATGGAGGAGAGCATGACGCGTGCGGCGCACGCGGCGGTTTGCATATTATGTGACGGTGCGGATCATGCAATGAATTTATATAACGGCAGTTAGAAGTGTGGAGAGAAGTTCTATGGCTCACAGCAAAGGTCTACTTCTCAGGCTTGGCTGTTTTTGCAAAGGCGGTACAGCCGTCTTGGAACTTCTAAAGCTTCACATAAGGACAGGGGGATGGTTATGAGCATGCTGACGGCTCCGGTAAAGGAGCTCGGGGAGTACGAGCATATACAAAAGGCAATTCTCAAAGGAGAGAGCGTGTCGGTTATCGGGTGTGTGGATTCCCAGAAGCTGCATATGGTCTACGGATTCGGAGAAGCGTTCCCGCTGAAAGTCATAGCGACTTACAGCGATCTTCGGGCGAAGGAGATTTGTGAGGACGCGGCGCTTTATGACAAAAATGTCAGATACTACCCGGCGAAGGACCTGATTTTTTATCAGGCTGATATTCACGGGAATGAGCTTGTCGGTCAGCGTGTGCGCTGCCTGCGCAGCATTATGCAGGGGGAACCTGTCACGATTGTCACAACGTTCGACAGTCTGATGACACCGCAGATACCGCCGCAGATTCTTCATGACAGCGTTGTCACAATTGAGGAAGGCGGAATCGTTGATATCGGCGTACTGACCGTGCGGCTGGTTTCGATGGGTTATGAAAAGACTGCGCAGGTGGAAACACCGGGGCAGTTCAGCATCCGCGGCGGAATTATCGATGTATTTGATCTGACAGAAGAAAATCCATACCGCATTGAACTGTGGGGCGAGGAGGCAGAGTCGATCCGCAGCTTTGATATTTTAAGCCAGCGCTCATTGGAGGGACTCCCGAAGATCTGTATTTATCCGGCGGCGGAGATGATCTTAACTGCCGGGCGTATTGCGCAGGGCGTGGAACGGATGAGCGCGGAAGCACAGGAAGTGGAAGCGCGCTTTCGGGAAAAATTTCAGACGGAAGAGGCGCACCGCGTTCACTGTATGATACAGGAGCTGTCGGAGCTGCTTTCGGAGTCGGGGTCCGTGGACGCGGCGGGATTCCTTAATATGGAGAGTTATATCCGTTATTTTTATCCGGAAGCAGTCAGCCTGTTGGAATTGTTTGACGAGAAGAAGCTGCTGCTGGTGCTGGATGAGCCGGCGAGAATGAAAGAGCATGCGGATGCGGTTGAACTGGAATTTCGGGAGAGCATGATGCACCGCGCTGAAAAAGGGTATCTTCTTCCACAGCAGATGAATCTGCTGTCTTCTGTGGAGGAGACGTTTGCAAGAGTCATGCGTTACGGTGTGATGGCGCTTTCCACGATGGATTTTAAGAATGTGCCGATGAAATTTCAGCACAAATTTTCCGTTACCGTGAGGAGTGTCGCTTCTTATAATAATAGTTTCGAGGCGCTGGTCAATGATCTAGAGCAGTATCATAAGAAAGGATTCCGCGTCATGCTTTTTTCAACGTCAAAGACGAGGGCGAAGCGGCTGGCAGAAGACTTGCGGGAGCGGGACTTAAACGCGTGGTATACGGACGATCCGGAGAAGGAATTAAAGAGGGGTGAGATTGCGAGCGTCAGCGGTACGGTGCGCAGGGGGTTTGAATATCCGGAGATTCAGTTTGTCGTTCTTTCGGAGAATGACATTTTTACGGCACATAAAAAGAAAAAACGGTACAAAAAAACGTATGAGGGTCAGAAGATCCGCAGTTTTTCGGACTTGAAGGCGGGTGATTACGTCGTTCATGAAAATCATGGGCTCGGCGTTTACCGCGGCATTGAAAAGATTGAGATGGATAAGGTCACGAAAGACTATATGAAGATTGAGTATGGGGGAGGAGGAATCCTGTACGTTTTGGCGACCGGGCTGGATGCGATCCAGAAATACGCGTCGGCGGATGCGGCGAAAACCCCAAAACTCAACAAACTTGGCACGACTGAGTGGGAGCGCACGAAGAGCCGCGTGCGGGGGGCGGTCGCACAGGTTGCACAGGACCTGGTGGAACTGTATGCAGAGCGCCAGCAGAAAGAAGGTTATGTCTACGGTACGGATACGGTCTGGCAGAGAGAGTTTGAGGAGCTGTTTCCCTATGAGGAAACCCAGGACCAGCTGGACGCGATTGAAGCGGTTAAAAAGGATATGGAGAGTCCCAAGATTATGGACCGCCTGATCTGCGGGGACGTCGGCTATGGGAAAACGGAAATTGCAATCCGCGCGGCATTTAAGGCAGTGCAGGAAAATAAACAGGTCGTGTTTCTCGTACCGACCACAATTCTGGCGCAGCAGCATTACAATACATTTGTACAGCGCATGAAGGAGTTTCCGGTGCGTGTGGAACTGCTTTCGCGGTTCCGGTCTCCGGCACAACAGAAAAAGACAATCGAGGCGTTAAAGAGCGGCATGGCGGATATTGTGATCGGAACGCACAGAGTGCTTTCCTCCGATGTGCGCTTTAAGGATTTGGGACTGCTGATTGTGGATGAGGAGCAGCGCTTTGGTGTAACGCATAAAGAAAAGATCAAGAAGCTGAGAAACACGGTGGACGTGATGACATTGACCGCGACGCCGATTCCGCGCACGATGCATATGAGTCTGATCGGCATCCGGGATATGAGCGTGCTGGAGGAGGCGCCGAACGAACGGCTTCCGATTCAGACCTATGTGATGGAGTATAACGAGGAGATGGTGCGCGAGGCGGTTGTCCGCGAATTGTCAAGAGGCGGTCAGGTATATTATGTCTATAACCGTGTGCATAATATTGCCGATATTACCGATCAGTTAAAACAGCTGATACCGGAGGCCAATATTGCGTTCGCACACGGACAGATGCGGGAGACGGAGCTGGAACGCATCATGTTTGATTTTATTAACGGCGAGATCGACGTTCTTGTTTCTACAACGATCATTGAGACGGGGATGGATATTTCTAATGTTAATACGATGATTATTCATGATTCCGACACGATGGGCTTAGCGCAGCTCTATCAGCTCCGCGGGCGTGTCGGACGCTCGAACCGTACCGCGTACGCATTTTTGATGTACCGGCGGGATAAGCTGCTAAAAGAGGTCGCGGAGAAGCGGCTTCAGGCAATCCGTGAGTTTACCGAACTGGGGAGCGGCATCAAGATCGCCATGCGCGATTTAGAGATTCGCGGCGCTGGGAATCTGCTCGGCGCTGAACAGCATGGGCATATGGAAGCGGTCGGCTATGATCTGTATTGTAAAATGTTGAGCGAGGCAGTAAAACGGCTGAAAGGACAGGGGGAGCGCGCGGATTTCCAGACGACGGTCGATCTTGCGGCGGACGCTTATATCCCGCCGTCCTATATCGTAAACGAGGTGCAGAAGCTCGATATCTATAAGCGGATTGCGGCGATTGAAAGCGAGGAACAGGCGGAGGATATGCGGGATGAACTGCGCGACCGGTTCGGAAAAGTGCCGAAATCGGCGCAGAACCTGATGCGTATCTCGCTCATCCGCACGTCCGCGCACAGGCTGTATGTCACGGAACTGAAGGGGGAAGCAGGGAAACTGCGCATTACAATGCTGCCGCAGGCACCGGTCAACGTTGTGAAGCTGCCGGATTTTATCGCGTCTTTTGACGGAGCGTTGAAGTTTGAGACGAAAGGTGTTCCAGTGTTTGTGCATACATACCCAAAGATTGGGATTGTGGAGAAGGATGAGAGCCGCTTAATGGATGTCTGCGAGCAGGTGCTTTCAAAGATGCACATGCTTTATGAGGCATAAGCTTCTAGGCAGCGGCTGGAGTATCGGCGAATATGCGTGTTGAAGCGCAAAAAGGCGTATAACGGTAAAAAATGTTGTAAAAGAAGTGCAAAAAAGACAGTACGAAAGGCGGGAGAATCGTTGAAAAATCCTGCCTTTTTTAGTAGAATGAAAACAGACAAAATCTGGAAGAATTTTTACAGACGATGACGGGCGGCTGTGCCCGGCGCAAGTCTGAATGATGAAAAAGGGGGAGGCAGATTCATGTACTATGTCGGTATTGACCTTGGGACTTCTGCGGTTAAGCTGCTGCTGATGGACGCGGAAGGCAGGATCAAAAAAATTGTTTCCAAGGAGTATCCGCTCTATTTTCCGCATCCGGGCTGGTCGGAACAGAATCCGGAGGACTGGTATGAGAAGAGCATGGAGGGGCTTACGGAGCTGCTTGACGGCTGCGATAAATCTCAGGTTGCAGGTATCAGCTTCGGCGGTCAGATGCACGGGCTTGTTATTCTGGATGAGCAGGACTGCGTGATCCGTCCGGCGATTCTCTGGAATGACGGCAGGACCTATGAGGAAAATGATTACTTAAATCAGACGATTGGAAAAGAAACCCTTTCCCGTTATACGGCGAATATTTCGTTTACCGGTTTTACCGCGCCCAAGGTGCTGTGGGTGAAGAACAAAGAGCCGGAAAATTTTGCGCGTATCAAAAAGATCATGCTGCCGAAGGATTATCTTGCATACCGCTTGACGGGGGTGCACTGCACCGATGTGTCCGATGCGTCGGGAATGCTGCTCTTTGACGTGAAAAACCGCTGTTGGTCAAAAGAGATGCTGGAGATCTGCGGCCTGAACTATGACCAGATGGCAAAGGTCTATGAGAGCTATGAGTGTGTCGGTACGCTGCTGCCCGATGTGGCAGAAAGGCTCGGACTTTCCACAAATGTCAAAGTGGCGGCCGGAGCGGGCGATAATGCGGCAGCCGCGGTCGGAACGGGGACAGTCGGTGACGGCAGATGCAATATTTCTCTTGGAACGAGCGGCACAATTTTTATTTCGATGAAAGAATTCGGCGTTGACAAATTCAACGCGCTGCATGCGTTCGGACATGCTGACGGACATTATCATCTGATGGGCTGCATGCTGAGCGCGGCTTCCTGTAATAAATGGTGGATGGACGATATTATTGGCACGAAGGACTATGCCGGGGAGCAGAAGCAGATTCAAAAGCTTGGTGAAAATCACGTGTATTTTCTGCCGTATCTGATGGGGGAACGCTCGCCGCACAATGATCCCGACGCAAGAGGAACGTTCATCGGCTTAACGATGGATACATCCCGTGCGGATATGACGCAGGCGGTTTTGGAGGGCGTTGCGTTTGCGCTCCGGGATTCATTCGAGGTAGCAAAAGCGCTCGGCGTCAACATTGAACGCACGAAGATATGCGGAGGCGGCGCGAAGAGCCCGCTTTGGAAAACGATCATTGCGAATGTGCTCGGCATCAAAGTGGATGTGATCGAAAGTGAAGAAGGTCCGGCGATGGGCGGTGCGATGCTTGCCGCTGTTGCCTGCGGCGAATATGGGAGTGTGGAGGAGATCGCGGAGAAGCTTGTGAAAGTGGTGGATACAGTGGAGCCTGATCCGGCGCTGACCGCCAAATATGAGGAGCGGTATCAGAAATTTAAGCAGATTTATCCTGCATGCAGAAAACTGTTTGCGGCGCTGTCAGACAAGGAATAAGGCATTTCGCAGGTGCCTAAGTAACGGACAGAAAGGAAAGGAGAGAACCATGAAGGTTTTACAGATTACAGATCCCGCATTCCGTAAGTATGGACGGAAGGTAGAAGGAATCGACTTTACAAAGCTGGTAGACAAAATTAACGAGGTCACGCCGCTGCCGGACGGAGTGGCGTATGAGCCGTCCATTCCGGAACTGGAGGCGCTTGATGTGGCAGCTCAGATCAGCGCAAAGCTTTACGGAGAGCTGCCAATTGAAATCGGTTATTGCAACGGACATAACGCCATACTGAACGCGCTGGAATATCATAGAAGCTCGGAGATCAACGTTGCGGCAACGGATGCGGTTCTGATGGTCGGTTTACAGCAGGATATTACGGAGGATTTTACGTATGACACCGCAAAGCTGGAAGCGTTTCTGGTTCCGGCGGGAACGGCAGTCGAAATTTATGCGACCACACTGCATTACGCACCGTGCAGTCAGAACGGAAAAGGATTTAAGGTAGGAATTGTGCTGCCGAAGGGAACAAACTATCCGCTTCAAAAAGAGCATGGCGGCTGGGAGGATAACCTGATCACCGCGGTTAATAAATGGCTGATCGGGCATGCGGAAGGCGGTCTGCCAAAAGGTGCACATATTGGGCTTAAAGGCAAAAATCTTAATATTGATGAATAATAAAGTTGAGCAAAAAGTGAAATAATACAGAAGATGCTAAAATAGATACTGGACGCGGCATAATTTTTGAGGTATACTATAAAAAAGACAAGTAAAGCAATAAAAAGGGAGCAAAATAACAATAAAAAGGGAGGAAACCAAACAATGATGAACAACACACCAACAGTAAAGATCGGTATTGTCGCAGTCAGCCGGGACTGTTTTCCGGAGTCGTTATCGGTAAACAGAAGAAAAGCACTTGTTGCCGCTTATGAAAAGAAGTACGGCAGCGCAGACATTTATGAGTGTCCTGTATGTATTGTCGAGAGCGAAATTCATATGGTACAGGCACTTGAGGATGTGAAAAAAGCCGGATGTAATGCGCTCTGTGTTTATTTGGGCAATTTTGGTCCCGAAATTTCCGAGACGCTGCTTGCGAAACATTTTGACGGTCCGGTGATGTTCTGCGCCGCTGCAGAGGAGTCTCAGGCAGATTTAATGGACGGACGGGGCGACGCATACTGCGGCATGCTGAACGCCAGCTATAACTTAAAGCTCCGCAATATCAAGGCATATATTCCCGAGTATCCGGTTGGCACCGCCGAGGAATGCGCGGATATGATTCATGAGTTTGTTCCGATCGCATGCGCAGTGGACGGCTTAAAGAACTTAAAGATTATCAGCTTTGGTCCGAGACCGTTAAACTTCCTTGCATGCAACGCGCCGATCAAGCAGCTTTATAATCTTGGTGTTGAGATCGAGGAAAATTCTGAATTGGATTTGTTTGAGGCGTTCCACAAACATGATAATGATCCGCGTATCCCGGAGGTTGTGGAGGATATGGCGAAGGAGCTTGGCGCCGGAAATAAGAAATCCGAGGTACTTCCGAAGCTTGCGCAGTATGAGCTGACGCTGCTTGACTGGGTAGAAGCTCATAAAGGCTATCGGAAATACGTTGCGATTGCAGGAAAGTGCTGGCCGGCATTCCAGACACAGTTCGGCTTTGTTCCATGCTATGTCAACAGCCGTCTGACCGGACGCGGCATTCCGGTATCGTGCGAGGTGGATATTTACGGCGTATTAAGCGAGTTCATCGGAACCTGCGTCAGTCAGGATGCGGTAACGCTGCTTGATATCAACAATTCTGTTCCAGCGGATATGTACGACGAAGCGATCAAGGGCAAGTTTGAATATACGCATAAAGATACGTTCATGGGCTTCCATTGCGGAAATACCTGCTCAAGCAAGCTTGCGGCATGTGAGATGAAGAACCAGAAGATCATGGCGAGAAGCCTTCCTGAAGAAGTGACGAACGGTACGCTTGAGGGAGATATTGCGCCGGGTAAGATTACATTTTTCCGTCTGCAGTCAACGGCAGACAATATTCTGCGCGCGTATGTGGCAGAGGGAGAGGTTCTTCCGGTTGCGACGAAGTCCTTTGGTTCCATCGGCGTATTTGCGATCAAGGAAATGGGCAGATTCTACCGCCATGTTCTGATCGAAAAGAATTATCCGCACCATGGAGCGGTTGCGTTCGGGCATCACGGCAAGGCGCTTTATGAGGTATTTAAGTATATCGGCGTTCTTCCTGAGGAGATCGGCTACAATCAGCCGGCACATGCAAAATATCCGACGGAGAATCCGTTCTAAGAAAAACGCAAAAAGGGATAGGGGGAGAGCGTTGTGTCAGCAGCGCTCTTTTCCGTAATTTATGGAGATCAGATTAAAAAATCAAAGATTTTTCAATTTTCTATTTGAGCAGTATCGCAAGCTTTGCTTGCGATATGCATGGGGATTAAAATGGAAAAACAGATTCAGATGTATCAGAAAAAATTGGATCATTACTATGATGTGAACCGGAGACTGGTTCAGTATCCGTCTAAAAGACCAATGAGAATCCTTGCTCTTACCAAAATAGCAGAACAGATAGATGCCAATAGGAAATATACGGAGAAAGAGATCAATGAAATGATCAGGAGCTGTATTGCATTTGAGGATATAGAGCTGATCCGCAGGGAAATGTATCAATACAAATTTCTGGGGAGACTTAAGGATGGTTCGGAATATTGGGCAGAGAAGGACTGGCGGGTTTTGTATTCAGAGTATATCGGATAAAACCGCAGGAACCGGATAGAAGCATAGGAATCAGACAAAACCGCAGGAACCGGAAGGAAGCATAGGAATCAGACAAAACCGCAGGAACCGGAAGGAAGCATAGGAATCAGACGAACTGCACGAATCGGATAGAGACGTATGAGATTGAAAAAGGAGGGCAGATATGGACAGAGCGGAAGCGAGAAGGAGAGCAGAAGAGTTAGTAGATCAGATGACTGTGGAGGAAATGGCGTCACAGCTAAGGTTTGATGCACCGGCGATTGAGCGGCTTGGCATACCGGAATATAATTGGTGGAACGAGGGACTTCACGGCGTGGCGCGTGCCGGAACCGCGACGATGTTTCCGCAGGCGATCGGGCTTGCCGCGACGTTTGATGAGGAATTGATGCAGCGTGTGGGTGATGTAACCGCCACGGAGGGCAGAGCAAAATATAACGAGAGCATCCGGCATGGAGACCGGGATATTTATAAGGGACTGACGTTCTGGTCTCCCAATATCAATTTATTTCGTGACCCAAGATGGGGCAGGGGACATGAGACATATGGGGAGGACCCCTATCTGACAGGAGAGCTGGGATGTGCTTTTATCCGCGGACTGCAGGGCGAGGGAGACGGCGTACCTTATTTGAAGCTTGCCGCGTGCGCGAAACATTTTGCGGTGCATTCCGGGCCTGAGGCGGAGCGCCATTCTTTTGATGCGGTTGTGAGTGAAAAGGATTTGAGAGAGACGTATCTTCCGGCATTTGAACACTGTGTGAAGGAAGCGCATGTGGAGGCAGTGATGGGAGCGTATAACCGCACGAACGGGGTTCCCTGCTGCGGGCATCAGTATCTCATACAGGAAGTCCTGCGCGGAGAGTGGCAGTTTGAGGGGCATTTTGTTTCCGACTGCTGGGCAGTGAACGATTTTCATACGAATCACCATGTGACAGATTCCGCGGAAGAATCCGCCGCCCTTGCGTTAGAGAGCGGCTGTGACTTAAACTGCGGCTGCACCTATCAAAAGCTGCTGAATGCTTACGGGCTTGGCATGGTATCAAAAGAAACGATCAGGGAATCCGCAGTCCGCCTGTTCACAACAAGGTATCTGCTCGGAATGTTTGACGAAACACCGTATGATGCAATTCCCTATGAGAAAGTGGATTGTGCGGAGCATCATGCGCTCGCCGTGCAGGCGGCAGAGGAAAGCCTTGTCCTGTTAAAGAACGACGGGATTCTGCCGCTTTCCCGTGAACAGATCCATACCTTGGCGGTCATTGGACCGAACGCGGACAGCAGAAGGGCGCTGATCGGAAATTATCACGGAACTGCATCGGAGTATGTGACTGTACTGGAAGGCATACGCGCTGAGGCAGGAGACGGGATACGCATTCTCTACAGTGAGGGAAGCCATTTGTTTTTGGAAAAAGGCGATTCGCTTGCAAAGCCGCATCATCTGATTTCAGAAGCGCAGACCGTTGCGGAGCATGCCGACGCAGTCATTCTGTGCCTTGGACTGGACGAAACGCTGGAAGGCGAAGCGGGAGATGCCGGAAATTCGGATGCCTCCGGGGACAAAGCGGATTTACAGCTTCCGGCGTCCCAGAAAAAATTGCTTGAAAGTGTGCTTGCAGTCGGTAAACCAACTGTTGTCTGCATGCTTGCAGGCAGTGCCATGGACCTGAATCTGGCATCGGAACAGGCATCCGCCATCCTGCAGGTATGGTATCCGGGCGCGCTTGGAGGCCGTGCGGTTGCAAAAGCGCTGTTCGGGGGCTGTTCACCGTCCGGTAAGCTTCCGATCACGCTGTACCGCGATCTTCGCGGGCTTCCGGAGTTCACGGATTATTCCATGAAGGGCAGAACCTACCGGTATTTGGAAAAGGAACCGCTTTATCCGTTCGGCTATGGACTGACTTATGGAAAGGTAACGCTGGAAGAATGTGAAGCACGGTTGAGGGCAGGCGGGCACAGCGACGCGGATGCGTGGATAAAGGCAGGAGAGCACGGCGATGCGGATGCGCGGGCAAAAGCAGGCGGGCACAGCGATGCAGATGCGTGGATAAAAGCAGGCGGGCACAGCGATGCGGTTGGACATGAAAAGGACACCGTATGGACCTGCAAAGGCACGCCGCTTAGGGAAGGGAGCACTAAAGCGCTGCAGGTCATCTGCCTGAAGGCGGCGGAGTATGAAAAGGCAGCAGGAGTGGGAATGGAAGTAACTGCCTGCGTGTATAATGAGAGCGGACGGGAATTGTCCGAGGTGCTTCAGGTTTATGTGAGAGTGGAAGGAAGCGCAAACGAAGTGAAAAACCACAGGCTTTGTGCGTTCAAGAGAATATCCTTAAAACCCGGCGAACGCAGGGAGGCGGTGCTTATGATCCGCGCCGAGGCATTTGAGACTGTGGACGGGCAGGGAGTGCGTCATGCGGACGGGAGCGGGGCGAAGCTTTTCATCGGATTTGGCCAGCCTGACGGACGGACAGCGGAATTATTGGGGTATGCAACTGGGAATTGACAGGAAAATATTCAAATGCAACTTCAAATTGGTAGTGTTTACATCGCTGAAAACCTAAAATAATGCCCATAAGGAGGGATGATGAATATGAGTTTTGCACAAAATTTACAAAGCATCCGAGCAAGAAATGGGCTGACGCAGGAACAGCTTGCAGAAGAATTAAACGTGACGAGGCAGTCCGTGTCAAAATGGGAGAGCGGGCAGAGCTTTCCCGAAATGGAGACATTATTAAAAATCTGTGAGCGCTACCACACAGGACTGGATGAGCTGATGCGGGGCAGCGTGGAGGAGCGCAATGAGGAAGAGGCAGATGCTTTTATCCGGCATACGAAGGTGTTCAGTATTCAGATGGCGCTCTCCGTATCGGCGATCATAATGGGGCTGGCGGTCATATCGCTGTTTGACGGGATTGCGCGGGAAAATTTTCTGGGCGCTTTCTTCCTTGCAGTCGTTGCTGCCTCTGTGATTACATTGATCGTATCGGGCATGGAGCATTCCCGGTTTGTAAAAAAGCATCCGAAAGTGAAACCGGTTTATACGGAAAAGGAAGTAGAGCGGGCGGATCACATATTTTCGTGGGCGACCGCGGTTGGCGTTGGACTCATCTTAATTGGCTTCATCGTTTCTTCCTATTTAGATGATACGTATGACCGCGTGATTTACTCGAATATGTCGGGTGCGGTTTTTCTTGCGATGACTGCGCTGGCGGTCGGCATCTTTATCTTTTTTGGCATCCGGCGTGGAATGTATCATGTTGAGGAATATAATAAAGAAAACGCACGCGCCGTTACATCGCAGAAGACGGACAAAAAAGTGGGCGCGGCGTGCGGCGTGATCATGCTGATCGCAACCTGCGTATTTTTGGTATGGGGCTTTTGGGGAATGCCCGGCGGGATGTATACCGGAAATTGGAGAGATTATGTCGGACATTGGGGAATCTCATGGATCGTATTTCCCGTCGGAGGAATCCTATGCGCCATAGCGAGTATCCTCATTAAAGCCGTCGGCGGCGAGGAAGATGCGGAGCAGGATGTTAAGAAAGACGAATAAAAACACAAAATATTTGGGCAGAGTATTTCCCGTAAATACTCTGCCTGATTATTTTGCGGTAAACGGTCCTGTCATGTTATAATGTGATATCATGTTTATGAAATATAGGATTGCAGAAAGAGGGCGGATTACGCAATGAGAAAGAAGAATTGGCGATGTACGGGACTGGCGGTATGGATGACGGTGTGCCTGCTTGTGGGCTGCGGCTCTGACGGTACAAAGAACCGGGAGCCGGATGATATACAGACAGCGGATGTGGACGGTACCGGAGCGGATGAAACGGGAAACGGCGCAGCTGACACGGGAGGAACCGGCACAGAAGATGCGGAAGGAGCCGGTGAGGGGGACGCGGACGATACCGCCAATGCATTGGACGGGCGGGAAAGCGGACCGGCATCGGATGGCATGCAGGCGCCGCCGACGGACTATGTGTCTGAGGAGCTCTATGTGTCTGCCGACCAGTGGGACAGCTGTGATGATGCGGCGCTTGCGGCAGTTATGCGAAAAGCGGAGACGGGCGAGCCGGTGACGATTGCCTGCATCGGCGGTTCGATTACGCAGGGGACAATCTCAAATGGCAGCGATGACCGTATGGTCACAGATAAAAAGTGCTATGCCGACCTTTATTTTTCATGGTGGGAGCAGACATTTTCGGACACGGAATTTACGTTTATCAACGCGGGCATCGGTGCGACGGACTCCTATATCGGTGTGCACAGGGTGCAGAGGGATGTGCTCGATTTTCACCCTGATCTTGTGCTTGTGGAGTTTTCTGTAAACGATGCGGATTCGCCCACCTATAAAACAACATATGACAATCTGGTGCGCCGGATTCTGCTTGCAGACAATCATCCGGCGGTTATGCTTCTTTTTATGGGGCAGACAAACGGCGCGACGGCGCAGGGTTCACATGTGCTGGTCGGGTTTAACTATAAGCTGCCGATGATCAGTTACGCGAGTCTGATTCAGGATATGATGGCGCAGGAGGTGTATACTGCGGACCAGCTTTCCGGAGATGAGGTGCATCCGTCTGCGCTCGGTCATGCAGTAACCGGAGAGATTTTATGGAAATATCTGAATGCAGTTTATGCGCAGAGAAATGAACTGCCGGAACCGCAGGAATTTGCAGCGCCGCCCGTGACTTCCGAACGATATCTGAACGCGTCGATCCTAGACCGCGAAACCATTACTCCGGCGGAATATGGCAGCTTTGAAGAAAGCAGCAAGTTTGAACCGTTTCCGATGGACTGGACATGCGAATCGGGAGAGGGCGGTATTGTGTTTGAGGCAGAGTTTCAGAGACTTGGGGTTCTTTTTTATAAGACTGTGGATGGAAAGAGCGGTCAGTTTGATGTGTTTGTAGATGGGGAGCGGGCTGCAACGCTGGATGCTGATTTTTCGGGCGGATGGGGAAACTGTGCGGAAGCGCGTGAGGTCTATTCGTCGGATACTGCCGGGCAGCATACGGTGGAAATCAGGAAATCACCGGATTCCACAGGAGATGTCTTTACGATATTGGGGCTGATGGCGGCGCAATAATCCGGAGAGGCTATAGAAACCATTCGCTGAGCTGTCTGGAGTGCCGCAGCAGCGGACGGTATGCAAAGATCAGGCATGCACCCGCCACGTTCAGGATGACGTCGTCGATATCCGCCTGCCCGACCATTGTCAAAAACTGAATTGCCTCAACCACAATGACGGACAAAAGCATCGTCGGGAAAAAATACCGCCACTTTGTCTGTTTATTTGGGAATAAAACGGGCAGAAATAATGCGCAGGGCATACCTGCAACGAGATTTCCCAAAAGATTTGCGCAGATCAGCCTGAATGAAATGTTGTGGCTTAAAGATGCGCGCAGGTACATTTTAATAGACTGGAATGGCTTTAAGTTACAGTACATCTCGAAATGCTCGCGCGTAAAGGGTTCTGTCTGCCAGATATTGCGCTCCGTGAATGCTCTCCTGAAGGAGCTTTTCAGAAAGAGAAGCGTTGCGGCGGCGATCAGATAAATGAGAAACATCCGCACAAAGGCGCGGTAACGGATTTCATTCCGCGCCGCAGGGTCTTCCGTGTGTCTCATGCGGTATGCCATATCAAGAAATAAAACAAAAATAGGGGTGGCATACATTAAAAGTTTCTGCCTGCCACCCATTGTAAACGACGGATTCAAATCGAGATACAGCCCCGCTGCTACGCTTAGCAAAGCGAATGCAGCCGCTGCAGTATGATACCATTTTTTCATGTTTTGAAAGAAAAGACTCCTACTGCTCCATCTGTTTTCCGAGGAAACCTGCTGCCGAGAGGATCATTTTCTGCTCTGCTTCCCCCATTTTTGCTTTTGTGTCCGTGTCCGCCAAAATGACAGAACCAATCACGTCTCCTTCGCAGATAATGGGAGTTAGTGCGACATGCTGGTAATCTTCTGCGCCCTCTCCTATTATAATATAACCCCGCTCGCCCTTTGATGCAATCATTGTTTCGCGATTATCCATTTTTTCTTCCAACTGCCTACTGATGGGCTTACCGAGCAGATTCTTGCCGCCGCCTGCGTTGGCAATGAACTGATCCCGGTCCGTGACAAATGCGGTATGACCCGAAACTGCTGACAGGGAATCCGCATATTGCTTGGCAAAATTGCCGATTTCCCCAATTGGGGAATATTTTTTTAAGATAATTTCTCCTTCATGATCGGTAAATATTTCAAGCGGATCGCTTTCGCGAATGCGGAGTGTACGCCGGATTTCTTTTGGAATGACCACACGCCCAAGATCATCTATTCTTCTTACTATCCCCGTTGCCTTCATAAATATAAAACCTCCATTTATCCCAAATAGTCATTTTTGCTGATACTATTATTTGTAAAAAAGGTCACCTTATACTATTCTGTCTTACAAAATTTAGGCGGGATTGGCAATTGGTAAAAAAAGTTATGGAAATTATAAAAAAACATGTTATTATTAAAGTAACACGTTTTTACAGTATTTATAACAAAATAAACTGATCAGACTGTGTGAAGGTATCGAAAAAGAAAAGGGCGGGAGCTAAAGGAAGCGTACATAGGCTGTGCGTGTATGCACAAACGCAAAAGCCGTCCGGAACAGGGAGGAATTATGCAGGATAACAACAATCCGATGAACGGACAGCCGGAAGGGCAGAATCCGTACAGTATGAATGGCGATGTAACACAGCCGTTTCAGGCAACCGATGTGAATCAGGGCTACGGCATGAATCAGCCGGGCGCAGGCCAGCCGGATATGGGTCAGGGCTACGGCATGAATATGAATCAGGGTTATGGAATGAATCAGCCGGGTGCAGGCCAGCCGGATATGAATCAGGGCTATGGCATGGGAAGCGGTGTCGGGATGAACATGAACCAAGGTTACGGAATGAATCAGCCGGGCGCAGGCCAGCCGGATATGAATCAGGGCTACAGCATGGGAAGCGGCGTTGACATGA
>DLAJ01000009.1:65894-110779 GCA_002493905.1 Lachnospiraceae bacterium UBA7050
CGCGGGCCAGCCGGATATGAATCAAGGCTACGGCATGAACCAGGGGTATGGAATGAACCAGCCAGGCGGCGGTTTTAATCAATCGCCGTATGGTTACAATACGGGAGGCGGTCCCGGCTATCAGCAGCAGCAAAAACAGAATAAAAAGAAACTCGGCGTGGTCGTCGGTGTGATAGTCGTTATTTTCCTTGCGATTGTGGGAATCATTGTCGGTGTTGTGCTGAACAAAAAGGATGACAAGCCGGAGGGCGGAGTTGGTTCTTTGGCAGGAGGGCCTACATTGGCACCGAGAGAAGAGGTGACGCCGACACCGGAGCCGACGGATGAGCCGGAACCGACCGATGAACCGGAGCCGACCGACGAACCGGAACCGACCGATGAGCCGGACCCGACGGATGAACCGGATGTGCCGGAAATTGATCCAGGTCTTGCAACGCAGGGTTCCGTGACGGACTATCGTGCTTCTTTCACTGGTTACTATGGTGACAGCTACATTTTAATCAAGAATAATCAGTGGGATGGCTACAATCTTGTGTATGCGGATACACAGACAGCATATGCACTTGTGGATTATGACGTCAGATATTTTGCAGTGATTGACGGGGATGTGTATTTTACGTCGAGAAATTCTGATACGGAGGAATATTCGTTTTACAAGATTGACATGAAAGAGGGAGCACAGCCGGAGCTTTTGTTAAACGGAACACAGGTATGTTCTTTCTCATACTATGAAGGTTTGATCTATTATGATAATTATGACGATTATTATGAGCTGTACTGCTACGATCCGGTAACGGGAAGCAACGAAAAGATCGATACGGATTCGCTTGGATATTATTACATTTTAGACGGATATATCTATTACCAGCGCCTTGATGATCAGACCATGTGCAAGATGAAGCTTGACGGCAGCGGCAAGGAGACGTTGTTTGCACTTTCCGATTATAATTTGACCAGCGTCAGCTGCCTGACGGCGTTTAATGTCAGCGGTGCAATTCTCTTTGCGTTTAATACGCCGGATGGGGATATGCTTTTAACGACGGAGGATGGAAGCGCGTACGAGCTGATTGCGGAGGATCTTCAGGACTTTGACCTGAATCAGGATATTTATTATGCGGACGGCTCCATTTATTATTCCGCCAATAACGGGACGGAAGTGCATAAGCTTGATATTGAAGAATATCTGACTTCGGATTTAGAGACCATTCCGGACAGCATTATCTGCAATGACAGTTTCTATTACTTTGAAGTGACGGATGGACTCATTTATGTTGAGCTGTACGGCGGCAATAATGAGGTTGAGGTTATGGATTATCAGACGGGTGAGATTTACAACACCTTTGATTTTTCATAAGTCTTGACAAAAAAGAAATCTCCGCATTATAATGTCAAAAAAGAAACAAGATATTTCTAAATCAGAAAGACGTTGACAAAGACAGTAGCCTGATCTGGAAAGTTACAGCGAGCCGGCGGTGGTGCAAGACCGGTACGAGTACGGATGAGGTGAACATCACTTTCGAGTCGCAGCCTGAAAGCCTTATGGTAAGTAAATGCTGACGCAGCTCCGGCGTTAAGGGAGACCATATAAACCGATTCCGTATGATGCGGGCGGCCGTATGTTGTAAGAGGTGGTAAACGAACAAAGACTTCGTCCTGTTGCGGGACGGAGTCTTTTTTTCGGGAATTTGTAAAAAATCTGTCTGAGGGAAAGGAGCGCAAAGATGTATCAGAAAGTATCAACGGATTTACATTTTGTGGAGCGTGAGAAAGAAGTCAGTGAGTTTTGGAAAGAGCATGATATTTTCCGCAAATCCATGGAGCAGAGGAAGGACGGAGAAACCTATACGTTTTATGACGGACCGCCGACGGCAAACGGAAAGCCGCATATCGGGCATGTCTTAACGCGTGTGATCAAGGACATGATTCCGCGTTACCGTACAATGAAGGGATATATGGTTCCGCGGAAGGCCGGGTGGGACACGCACGGGCTTCCGGTAGAACTTGAAGTGGAAAAGCAGCTCGGCTTGGATGGAAAAGAGCAGATTGAGGAATATGGTCTGGACCCGTTTATCTCAAAGTGTAAGGAATCTGTCTGGAAGTATAAGGGCATGTGGGAGGATTTCTCACAGACGGTTGGTTTCTGGGCGGATATGGATGATCCGTATGTGACGTATCATGATGATTTTATTGAGTCCGAGTGGTGGGCGTTAAAGAAGATCTGGGATAAAGGATTATTGTATAAGGGCTTTAAGATCGTGCCATACTGCCCGCGCTGCGGAACGCCGCTTTCCTCCCATGAGGTGGCGCAGGGGTATAAGGCGGTAAAGGAACGTTCCGCAGTCGTGCGCTTTAAGGTGAAAGGCGAAGACGCTTACTTTCTGGCATGGACGACGACGCCGTGGACGCTGCCGTCGAATGTTGCGCTCTGCGTGAATCCAGAAGAAGTTTATTGTAAAGTAAAGGCGGCTGACGGCTATACCTACTATATGGCGCAGGCACTAGCCGATCAGGTGCTTGGCAGACTTGGCGCAGAGGACACCCCGGCATATGAGGTGCTTGAAACTTACAGCGGGAAAGAATTAGAGTACAAAGAGTATGAACCGTTGTTTCAATGTGCTGCCTCCGCCGCGGAGAAACAGCATAAAAAGGGACATTATGTGACCTGCGATTCCTATGTCACGATGACGGACGGTACGGGAATCGTTCATATTGCGCCGGCATTCGGTGAAGACGACGCACAGGTAGGAAGAAAATATGATCTGCCGTTTGTGCAGTTTGTAGACGGAAAAGGAAATATGACGCAGGACACGCCATATGCAGGTCTGTTTGTAAAAAAGGCGGACCCGGAAATCTTAAAAGACCTTGACAAAGAGGGAAAGCTGTTTGACGCGCCGAAGTTTGAACATGATTATCCGTTCTGCTGGCGCTGTGATACGCCGCTTATTTATTATGCGCGCGAATCATGGTTTATTAAAATGACAGCGGTCAGGGATGCGCTTGTGCGCAATAACAAAACAGTCAACTGGATTCCGGCATCGATCGGCGAGGGGCGTTTCGGGAACTGGCTTGAAAACATTCAGGACTGGGGCGTTTCGAGAAACCGCTATTGGGGGACGCCGCTCAATGTGTGGGAGTGTGAGAGCTGCGCGCATCAGGAATCGGTGGGCTCCCGCGAAGAATTGGAAACATTAAGCGGCAATCCGGCAGCACGCACCGTCGAGCTGCACAGGCCGTATGTGGATGAGATCACCTGCACATGTCCGAAGTGCGGCGGTACCATGAAACGTGTGCCGGAAGTGATTGACTGCTGGTTTGATTCCGGTGCAATGCCGTTTGCACAGCACCATTATCCGTTTGAAAATAAGGAGCTCTTTGAGTCCCAGTTCCCGGCACAGTTCATTTCTGAGGCGGTTGACCAGACGCGCGGTTGGTTTTACTCGCTGATGGCGGAGTCCACGTTATTGTTTGACAAAGCCCCCTATGAGAATGTCATTGTGCTCGGCCATGTGCAGGATGAAAACGGGCAGAAAATGAGTAAGTCCAAAGGAAATGCGATCGATCCATTTGAGGCGCTAGAGACGTACGGAGCGGATGCGATCCGCTGGTATTTTTATATCAACTCTGCGCCATGGCTGCCGAACCGTTTTCACGGAAAAGCGGTACAGGAGGGACAGCGCAAATTCCTCGGAACATTGTGGAATACGTATGCATTTTTTGTCCTGTATGCGAATATTGACCAGTTTGACGCAACGAAATTTAAGCTGGAATATGATAAACTTCCCGTCATGGATAAATGGCTGCTTTCGAAGCTGAATACGGCAGTCCGCGCGGTGGATGACCATCTGGACAATTACCGGATACCTGAGGCAGCCAAGGTGCTTGACAATTTTGTGGATGAAATGAGCAACTGGTATGTCAGAAGAAGCCGTGAGCGTTTCTGGGCAAAGGGCATGGAACAGGATAAGATCAATGCCTATATGACGCTTTATACAGCGCTCGTTACGATTGCGAAATGTGCGGCTCCGATGGTGCCCTTCATGACCGAGGAGATTTACCGCAATCTGGTGTGCAGCATTGATGCGTCGGCACCGGAAAGCATTCATCTGTGCGATTTCCCGACGGTGGATGAGTCCATGATCGACGCGAAGTTAGAGGCGGATATGGAGGAGGTATTGGAGCTTGTCGTCATGGGACGTGCGGCGCGCAATACCGCCAATATCAAGAACCGGCAGCCGATCGGAACCATGTTTGTAAAGGCCGGCAGAGAACTTGACGCGTTCTATCAGGATATTGTCAGAGATGAACTGAATGTCAAGCAGCTTGTATTTACTGATGAGGTCAGCGAATTTACGAGCTACAGCTTCAAACCGCAGTTAAAGACGGTTGGACCGAAATACGGAAAACAGCTTGGCGGCATTAAGGAGCATCTGGCAGGGCTGGACGGAAATGCGGCAATGAAGGAGCTGAAGGAGAAAGGTGCTCTTATCTTTTCCGTGGACGGCACGGAGGTTTCGCTTACTGAGGAAGACCTGCTCATTGAGATGACGCAGAGGGAAGGCTATGTTGCGGAGTCCGATCATGATACAACCGTTGTGCTGGATGCGAATCTGACAGAGGAGCTGATCGAGGAAGGCTTTGTTTATGAGATCATCAGCAAGATTCAGACGATGCGCAAGGACAGCGGCTTTGAGGTCATGGATCACATTCGGGTTTATGTGAGCGGTAACGAGAAAATTGCGAAGTTGATCGCAGCACATGAGCAGTCGATCGGAACAAAGGTGCTTGCGGAGGCATTTGTCGAGGGTAAAAGCTGCGAGGGCGCAAAGGAGTGGAACATCAACGGAGAGAATGTGGTGCTCGGCGTGGAGAAAAGCGCGCTTTGAACGCGTTCGGTGTCGTGATTTTCGATATCCTGCCATGTACGGACGTGCATGGATAGGATGCTGTGTTGGAACAGGGGATATAGTATAGTCTATATATGAAATGAGATAAGCGGCAGGGAGAGAATCCCTGCCGCTTTGTTTTGCACACATGATAAAAATTGTGAACGTCGGATTTTTTTACAAGGATGTTGTATTGACAAAAAGGTCTATAAGATATAGACTAAAGAAGGATAACGCAGTATTTTTTAGGAAAATAAGAGGTACAGATATCATGCGGAGAACTCGGATTTTCATTGCGATGGCAGGGGGCATATTGCTGTTGTCCGCCTGCGGAAATACAAAAGAAGATTTCGGAACAGGAAGAACACTTCCGGATACGATTCCGATCATGTATACGGAGAGTGAAGCAGAAGAATTTCACAACACACCTATCGACCCGCTGTGCGATGGATTTGAAGATGTCTATCATGTAAATATTTGGGAGGCGGAGCAGACAGGAATTGAAAGACCGTATGGAGTCTGTGCGGTGGGGGATGCAGTCTATGTCTGTGATTTTGATAGGTCCTGTGTGGTGGAGCTGGATAAAAGTGGAAACCGCGCTGCGTCATACGGAGAGTATGGAGAAGGAGAGGGGCAGTTTCGAAATCCTACTGCAATAATCAGGCATGACGGTTTGATCTATGTGCTGGATCAGGGTAATAACCGGGTACAGGTTTTTGACGGAGAGATGAATTATTTAAGGCAGGTTGTATATGCCGGGAGGGCTTTCAGTGAAAATGTATATTTTCAGGATATGGCAATTGATGCGGACGGCACGATTTATCTGAGCGTCTGGGAGAGCAGCGACATCAGAACCGCAGTATATTACATTTCTGAGGATGGGAATACCAATCCGATCATGCCGCGGATCGGCGGAGTGCTTGCGGAGTATGAGGGTGAAGTGTATGCAATGAACGCATATTGGTATTATCAGGACTATGTGAAACTTCCCGGTCATGATCGTCCGGAAGCTGTTTATACAGCGACGCGAGAAGGTCCATGCTTTTTTATTGGATGCAGCAAAAAAGGACTTGAACAGCTTGCAGAGCTTCCTTATGGATATAACCCGGCAGATTTTTGCATTGTAAATGATATGATCTATGCGATTTCTGTTCGCATGAAATGGGGAGGTGCAGATGTGCAGATTAACCGTCTGTCCATGCAGGGAGAATTGGATTCTGCAGTTTATATCTGTGAGACCGGGGAAAGGGATGGCTCTAATATCTTAAACGAGCCGCTTGAATATCCATGGTATCTTGACGTTGTGGATGGTGATCATATTTATGCAGTCGATTCGCTGTGGAAGACGGTCTACTACTTTGAGAAAAAGTAGATGTATGCGCAGAGAAATAAGGAAATGAAGAAATGTACGGGACCCGCTGGTATCTGGGTTTTGAGATCCTGCGTGGTTCGGAGCGTGAATTTGTCGGAGAAGTCAGTTTAGAGGGATTGGAGCGTATTCTTATGAAGTAAAACGGCATGGAGAATAGTATTCTGGATGAAATAACGGCAGCAGAACGCCGGAAAAGTATGTGAAAAGGAGAATTGCGGCTATGAGAGGGATTTTGCATATATGGTATCACCATCGGGCTTTGAATGTGGTTGTTATCGTGACAATTGCAATCGGCCTGATGTTTCCGCTAGCAATTCTATCGACGGCGAGCTTTATGCTTGACAATCTGATGCTGTGTCGTTATGAGGATCCGCAGAACCGGATCGTCGCTGACTGCAGGAGCGTTTATCAGGAACCGGAGAAGCTGGACGGATGGCTGGATACGGGTGATGCTGCCGATTATGGGTATATTGCGTATAAAGGCGTTTTATGGCTGGCAGACAAAGAGGTAAGGACGATTGGTGCGGCGGGAGTGACGCCGGAATATTTTGAACTGGAAGGGTTTGAATTAGAAAAAGGGAGAATGATTACGCTGGAGGAATATGCGCAGGGGGCGCATGTCTGTCTGATCAGGGATGATTTCGGTGTGTCGGTCGGTGGGACGGTTTCACTTATGGGAGAGGAGTATGAGGTGGTCGGACAGGTCAATGTGCCCAAAATGTACGGTGTGATTGCTGTTCCGTACCGCTGTATGGAAGAACTTGCCATGGGGGACGCTATGCAGTTCCGGCTGTCTTTTCGCATGAAAGATAAAGAATCAGCGCTCCGCTTTCAGATGTCAAGTCTTGGCTTTTCGGATAGTATTCTGAATTTTGCGCGGGGGGAAGAAATCAATGCGCCCTATATAGATTCCATACGCGGGCAGATTTCAGATTTGCTGAAAAAAGGAAGTATTGTCATGGCTGCGGCGCTGGTCAGCATTGTTTTTATCCTGACCGGAAAGGCTTTCGAGGAGCGTTATCTGATTGGACTGCGCATCGCTATGGGGGCCACGGGGACACGCATTTATGGGGAGCTTCTCATGGAGAACGGGATTTTGACGGCTTTTGCACTGCTGCTCGATCTGATGCTTTTTCCGATTGTCATACGCCATATGCGTACGGTCTACGGGTATCCGTCCGCATGGATGCTTGCCGGTATTGCGGGAGCGCTGTTTTTCATTGTGGCGGCGGTGTCGGGAATCGTATATCTGCGGGCGGCGGGAAAAAAAGCGCCTGCGGCGCTGCTGAAAGAGGAAAATTAAGCAGGATTTTTATCTGCGTATTTTATAAAAACAGCCAGTTGGAAAATTGCGGCTTGTGCAGAGGGTTTCAAGGGGGAGGATCGGATAGCGTTATGGATTATTTTTTCAAAAAAACAGGCAGAATGATCTGGCTGCAGAAAGGATTCTATCTGCTGCTTTTGATTCAGACGGCGGCAGGAGTTTATTTGTTCTCCTATTGTCTGAATACGACAATGTCATGCGATGATACCGTGCGAAGAATCGATGAGGGTATCGGGACGGATGCGATCCAGCTTACCTGTTATCTGACCGGTACGAACTTTCAGCCTGACGGATTCCCGGTAACGCCGGGGCAGATGGCGCGTCTGCGGGAGAATGAGGGAACAAAAGGGCTTGGTGTCCAATATCTGCCTTATGTGCGGGGGACGGCTGACTTTGCCGGCGGAGGGGAAAGCAGGACGATTTACCTGCTTTTTGCGGATGAAGAGAGCGGCGCGTTCCTTGGGTTTGACGGGATACCGGAACAGGGGTGCATCGGGAGCCGTGCGGCGGATGTGCTGCGAAGGTGGGAAACAGAGGGGCAGCAATCTGCTGTGCGGCAGGAAGAAACCGCGTTTGGGCTTTCTTCCCTGATGTTTTTTGAAAATCAAATTGTATATAAGGAGGAATGGAATTGCCCGCTTGACTGCCTGCAGCCGATGAGAGCGGATCTGGAGGAGCGGGTGGTCAGCGGTTCCTATGACAACGTTTCCGCGGACAACCAGATTTTATTGACGGACTGTATTGTGCTTCCGCTTGAGCGGATGGGAGCGCTTGCAGAGGCAAAAGGTCTAAACGGTAAGGTGTCCGTGCAGTTTTTTACGGAAGGCTGGGACGGGGATTTCAGAATTTTTGCGGACTTTGTCAGGGAACTGAACGCCGCAGGGACAGACTATCATTTTTCGTTGACACAGCAGTCTGTGGAATTGCATAACAGTGCGGAGGATATCATGATACCGTACCGGGAGTCGCTCTGGGTAGGCGTTTCCGTACTTGCGATTACGACAAGCGGCATGATCGGCGCCTTTATTCTGATTCTTCACCGACGGGAAAAAACCAACGCGGTTTCGGTCGCATGCGGCGCAACATACGGGCGGTTGTTTGCGGAACTCTTAGCTGAGGCTGGCAGCGTGATTATGGCAGGTACGCTGGCCGGACTGATTGCCTCTGTTCCATCCGTTTTGAACGTGCACATCAGCGCTCTTTCCATGAATGGGATTATGCATGCAAAAGCCGTTTGGGGCTGTCTGGGAATCGGTATGCTTTCGGCATTTGTCATCTGTGCCGCGGCTGCGATTCTTGTCAGGAGACGGCAGCTTGCAGAGGTGCTGAAGGAAGCTTAGGAAAAAATGCAGGGAAGCTAAAATGCAGAGCTTAGTCATACAGCTTTGCGGGCAGGCAGAGGGCGGACTGTTATGATGTGGGATGGAGAGCCAAAGCGGATTGCCGGACGAAAGGGGGCAGAGGAATAAAATGGAAGAATGCATACGGATGCAGAAGATTGTCAAGCGTTATGAAAGCGGAAATAGGAAAAACCGGAACGTGACAGAGGCGTTAAGGGGTGTGAGCCTTTGTATTTCAAAAGGGGAATTTGTGGCAGTTACGGGACGCTCCGGCTGCGGGAAAAGCACGCTCCTTAATATTATGGGCGGTATGGACAGACAGACTTCGGGTGAATATTTATTTTTTGGAAAGAAAGTAGGCGGTATGAATGCCCGTGCGCTGGCGCGCTTTCGCAATCAAAGCATCGGGTTTGTGTTTCAGGCGTTTTATCTTGCCAAAGAGCTGAATGCAGTGGATAATGCCGCGATGCCGCTAGGTTATGCGCATGTGAAGAATCGGGAAAGAAAAAGGCGCGCTGAAGAGGCACTGAACGCGGTCGGACTCGGCGGAAAGCTACGCGCATACCCCGCCCAGCTTTCAGGCGGGGAGCAGCAGAGGGTGGCGATTGCGCGGGCAATCATCAATCATCCCGGTGTGCTGCTTGCGGATGAGCCGACAGGAAATCTGGATCAGGAGAACGGGCAGAAGATTATGGACCTGCTTCACCAGCTCCACAGGGATGGCATGACGATTGTGATGGTAACGCATGATCTTGCACTTGCCGGACAGGCGGACCGGATTTTATATATGGAAGACGGCATGCAGAAAATGTGATGCATAGATTTATTGCAACGGCAGGGAGAGAGTCCCTGCCGCTTTGTTGTGGGTCGGATATAAAAATTTTTTTTTTAAGTGAGAAATAGGCATCTGAATGTGTTTATATAGTAAAGGGACAAATGGACGAGGTGGGAATTAAAAAATTTTCATGGAAGAACGGTAAAAGGAGAGAACAACGTTGGCTCAGGAGTGGAATGAGAAAATGGCGGCATTGTATCAGGAACGCTACAGCCGCTTGTATGGCGCTGCTTATCGGATTCTGGAGCGTCAGAGCGCAGCGGAGGATGCGGTTCATACTGCGTTTGTCCGGCTGCTGCGAATGAAAGGACATTATGACGCATTGACTGCGGACGAGTTGTGTTATATGGCAGTCTGCGTCGTCCGGCATGTGGCATTCAACATGCTGCGGGAAGAAAAAAAACACTTATTATGTGAAACTCCGGAAGAACTATCATCGCGGCGGCAGAATGCGGGAGCAGAGGCTGCTTTGCGAATGACGGGGGTACAGGGAAATAATGAGGACGCGCTGCGGGAGCGGGTGCGGGAGACACTTTATTGTATGCCGGATGAGGAATGCAGGCTGCTATGGATGAAATATTATGCGGGAATGAGTAATCAGGATATTGCAACGGCACTGCACATATCCCGGCATGCAGCGGATATGCGTCTGCACCGGGCAAGGCGGGAGCTGGAAAAGCGGATAAAGGAGGCGGTTATATGAGGAAAAATGAAAAAGGCATGGAGAAGGGGGAAAATGCGGTGAATGACAAATTGCTAAAAGAGGTATTGTGCGAATATGTAGCGAGGGAACCGGAGGCACTTGATCGGGAGAGGGGAGAAGACGTGCAGGAGCCGGGAGTGAGACTGAATAGAAGAATGAAGCGGACATTTTGGTATTACGGGGGAGGCAGAAAAAAGATCTTCGCGTCAGGGTGCATCTGCGCTGCGGCAGCGCTTCTGGCAGCAGGCATCTATGGTATGCAGGCGCGGCAGGAACAGAAGAAAGATAGAAATATAACGCTGGCGGACTCCGTACCGCAGGATGCGGACAATGTGCAATATGAAGTCTATATGAATCATTATGGCGAAGAAGCGGTGTTTTCTTATGCGAGTGCACAAAATGAGAGTAGAACAGTGGGAGCTCTACCGGAAGAAATCGCTGTGCTGCCGGAGGAGTCGTGGGATGGATTTTCCGTACACACGGACACGGAGACGGCAATCCGGAATTCTAATTATCAAAATTTTGGCTATCTTTGCGCGGACGGCGAAGGCAGAATTTATTATTCGGATCTGACGGAACGGGCAGTCTATATGAGCAATGAGGATGGGAGCGGACGGACAAAGCTTGCAGATGGAGCGGGAAACTATTTACAGGAGAAGGATGGAAATCTGTATTATACCGCTTTGGATGAGGACGGTGCAATCATGCGCTTAAATATTGCCACGAAAGAAAAGACGGTTCTTATGGATGCACCGCACGGGGAGTTTCTTCTTACGGAAGAAGGATTGCTGATCAATGCAGAGAGTGGTGTGCTGCTTCTTGACTATGAGGGAGGAGATGCGCGGATCATAGAGGCAATGTCCGGCATGGACTGGCAGCCGGCATTGTTTACCGCATCGGACGGGACAATTCTTTTTAATGCGGTACAGGGAACGGATGCAGGCTATTATTTACGGGGGTATCTGCTCTGCTATGACAAGAGCAGGGAGGAAGTATTGTATCTGGGTCAAGGGATGATGCGCCCGCTGCTTGCCGGCAGCTATCTGCTTGCAATAAAAGGGGAAAGCGTAAAAGAAGCAAGCCTGCATGTCATGGACATGGCAGCAGGAACGGATACGGATTTGGGCGTATGGCCTTATGACGGCTTTGTGAGTGACGGGGATGCGGTTTATTACACAAGGGGAGGAATGCTCGGCAGATTCCGGGATGGTGTGAATGAGGAAATCATGAACCTGCACGAGCAGGAGTCGGAGCTTATGGGGCAGGCGCCGGAACGCTATCTGTATCTGGCAGGAGACTACCTTTACTGGCTGTCCAGAAGGCAGGTGACAGAAGACGGAAAAGTAACAGAGGTATTCTATGAATGGCATAGCACAAGGATTGCGGAATAAAATTTTTGTAGAATAACCAAACAATTTTCCCGCATATCTATTTTCATTCTTTGGCATTTGGGCTATAATGAACAGGAAGAAACAGGAATCATTCACATGAAGGAGGATAGCGTTATGCCAAAGAAGACGACAACAGTGGCAGAGAGCAGAGCATTTGACAAAGAGCTATTTAAGCGCAGCGTTGTATACAATGTAAAAACGCTGTATCGTAAAAATATGGAGGAGGCGACTCCGCAGCAGATCTTTCAGGCAGTTTCCTATGCGGTAAAAGATCAGGTTATTACAAATTGGATGGACACGCAGGAAGAATATGAAAAGAAAGACCCGAAGATTGTCTACTATCTTTCGATGGAGTTTCTGATGGGCCGTGCGCTTGGCAATATGATGATCAATCTGCAGGCATATAATGACGCACGGGACGCGCTTTTGGAGCTGGGCGTGGATATTAATGTGATTGAGGATCAGGAGCCGGACGCAGCGCTTGGGAACGGCGGACTCGGCCGCCTTGCAGCTTGCTTCCTTGACTCGCTTGCAACACTCGGCTATGCGGCGTACGGCTGCGGAATCCGTTACCGTTATGGCATGTTTAAGCAGGAAATCCGTGACGGATATCAGATTGAGGTACCGGACAACTGGCTTGTGGACGGAAATCCGTTTGAACTGCGCAGACCTGAATATGCCAAAGAGGTAAAATTTGGCGGTTATGTAGCCTGCCGTGTGGACGAGAATGGCAGAAATAATTATTATCAGGAAAACTATCAGGTTGTAAAGGCGGTTCCCTATGATCTTCCGATTGTCGGCTATGGAAACGGCATCGTCAATACGTTACGAATCTGGGATGCGGAGCCGGTTGACTGCTTCCGTCTGGATTCGTTTGACAAAGGCGATTATCAGAAAGCAGTAGAGCAGGAAAACTTGGCGCGCAATATTGTGGAAGTGCTTTATCCGAACGATAATCATTACGCAGGCAAGGAGCTTCGCTTAAAGCAGCAGTATTTTTTCATTTCGGCATCCGTGCAGGAAGCGGTTGCGAAGTATATGAGGACGCATGACGACGTCCGCAAATTTTATGAAAAAGTGACGTTTCAGTTAAATGATACACATCCGACGGTTGCAGTTGCGGAGCTGATGCGCATTTTGATGGATGAATATTATCTGACGTGGGACGAGGCGTGGAATGTCACAACGAAGACCTGCGCCTATACAAACCATACGATCATGTCGGAGGCGCTTGAGAAATGGCCGATCGAGCTGTTCTCCCGCCTGCTTCCGCGCGTGTACCAGATCGTGGAAGAGATCAACCGCCGCTTTATCCTTCAGATTGAACAGATGTATCCGGGCAATCATGAGAAAGTCCGCAAGATGGCGATCATTTACGACGGGCAGGTGAAGATGGCACACTTAGCGATCTGCGCCAGCTACAGCGTGAACGGTGTGGCGAAACTGCATACAGAAATCTTAAAGAAGCAGGAACTAAAAGATTTCTATGAAATGATGCCGCAAAAATTCAACAATAAAACAAATGGCATTACACAGAGGCGCTTCCTTCTGCACGGCAACCCGCTGCTTGCAGACTGGGTGACTGCGCATGTTGGCGACGACTGGATTACCGACCTGCCGAAGATTAACAAGTTAAAAGTTTATGCAGATGATGAGAAGGCACAGCAGGAGTTCATGAACATCAAGTATCAGAACAAGGTGCGCCTTGCACAGTATATTTTGGAGCATAACGGTATTACCGTTGATCCGCGCTCCATCTTTGATGTGCAGGTGAAGCGTCTGCATGAGTACAAGCGCCAGCTTTTGAATATCCTTCATGTCATGTATTTGTATAATTGCTTAAAGGACAACCCGTCGATGGAGTTCTATCCGAGAACCTTCATATTTGGGGCTAAAGCTGCCGCGGGGTATCAGAATGCAAAGCTGACGATTAAGCTGATCAATTCCGTCGCTGACGTGATTAACAACGATACTTCCATTAACGGAAAAATTAAGGTCGTATTTATTGAGAATTATCGTGTTTCGAATGCGGAATTGATTTTTGCGGCGGCGGATGTGTCCGAGCAGATTTCTACGGCAAGCAAGGAGGCTTCAGGAACAGGCAACATGAAGTTTATGTTAAACGGCGCGCTGACGCTTGGGACAATGGACGGCGCCAATGTGGAGATTGTTGAGGAAGTCGGAGAGGAGAACGCGTTTATTTTCGGATTAAGCTCCGACGAAGTCATCCGCTATGAGAATCAGGGCGGCTACGATCCGATGGAAATCTTTAATAACGATCCCGATGTCAGACGTGTGCTGATGCAGCTGATCAACGGGACATTTGCGCAGGATACGGAAATGTTCCGCACGCTTTACAATTCTCTGCTCAATACGCAGAGCACTGCCAAGGCAGACACATATTTTATATTAAAGGATTTCAGAGCCTATGCAGATGCCCAGAAGCGTGTGGAGAAAGCGTACAGAAACGAATCTGCTTGGGCAAAGAGCGCAATCTTAAACGTGGCATGTACGGGTAAATTTACATCCGACAGAACGATTCAGGAATATGTGGATGATATTTGGAAGCTTGACAAAGTGACGATCAAGAAATAATCGAAAAGAATAGAGAACGGAAAAACCGGATGCAGAGAGTATATGCCCTGCATCCGGTTTTTTGCAAACATCTAAAATTCCTCAGCCATGGAAGAATCCACTTTGCGGATTCTTCGAAAGTCTTTTTTAGTGTAAGCTGATTTCCATACGGTGAAATACTTCTCTTGCCGATTCTTCGGATGTCTGGTTCCCAAGAAGAATACCAGTCCCGGAATTTTTGATCAGAATCGCGTAATTAAATTCGGAGTTCCTGTAATTCCACATAATATATTCCAGTGTGTCGGTGCTGCTGTTTTCTATAATTTCGGCATCGTCATCGGCGTTGACTACATCGACATACATCTGATAACCGTCTGCCGAGATAAAGCTTCCGGAGGTGAGCAGCGTACCGTCCTGTGATATTTCAAACGGCAGATCGGAAGTGATCTGGTAATCGCCCGTGGTATCGAACTTGATGTCTACGGAATCTCCCGTCGATACGGAAAAGGTGTATGTGATAGAAGTATGAACATTGCCGCAGCCTGTAAGGCAGAGAATACAAAGCAGGACAGCGCAAAAACAGCGGTATTGTTTTTTCATGATGAACGCTCCTTAAGGAAAATATTATGACAGCTTTGCGCCGCATTTATTACAGAATGCAGCGCCCGGCGCAATCGTTTGGCCGCACTGCGGGCAGAAACGCTGAATGCCGCTCTGTGTCTGCGCAACAGCATTGTTCTGAGGCTGTGCAGGCTGGCTATAGGACGCATTGTTCTGGGCCTGTGCAGGCTGGCTATAGGACGCATTGTTCTGGGCCTGTGCAGGCTGATGATAGGTATTATTCTGAGGCTGTGCGCCTGCAGTGTTTGCATAAGGTGCCGCACCTGCCATTGCAGGTGCCGGACTGGCTTGAATTGGTCCCTCTGTTTTTGCTTTGCCGAACAGCTCCTTAAACTTGGAGGAGAGGCCACAGAGCTTGTCATAAAGATCAAAGGTGATCTGCGTGGAAGGAGCAACTTCCATATAAGATACCATCATTTTCACAAGCATCCAGCTGTCAATGAAAGCTGCCTTGATTACGATGGCGATAATTAGCGCGAGAATCACGCCTGCAAACATGTTCCATCCGGCAGCGCGGAAGATGACGGCAACGAGTCCAAACGGAATAACCCATGCCGCAAATGTGCCGACAACGACGATCAGCGTAGTGACAGCGGCGTCCTTTAAGAGCCGTTTTGCGTTTTGGAAATAAATAACAACGCCGTCGCAGGACGCCTGAAATGCGCCCTTTTCCTTGTTTAAGAAGCAGTAGCCAAGGCAGCACTCATCGACATAACCGAGCGCAATCCCAATAAATGTCTGAAGAATATTCGTAATCTGCGCCATGCCGGGAACGGCGTCAAGCGCACCGCCGACCTTGCCGACAACCTTTTGAAGCTGACGGACGGCACCGCCGACGAGCTTATCAACAACAAAGTATACGTTGCTTGCAGCAAAACGGGACTTTACCATCTGTTTTCCGTATTCAAACTGATTTTCAGGCAGGGTGCCGGTTGTGACAGCCGATGCGATCACGGCGACATGCCCTGCTTTGATCATATAGCCGAAGTAATGCATGACCACTTTGTATATCAGGTCGGTCAAAATAACCCAGATGAGAAACAGAACATAGATTCCGCCGCCGCCAAATGCGGAACCAAGCAGCATGCAGAGCGCGAGCAGGATGATCGAGGCGACGGTAACGGCAGCGCCGAGACCGAGCTTGAGCCAGACGAACTTCATGGTACCAAAATAAATGTCTTTTGCTTTCATTAGGAATTCCCCCTGTTAAGTGTTAGTAGTGTATTGCAGACCGTGCAAATGAATGACGGTTTTGTCAGGTCTGATGTATGCCGCTGCACAGTCCTCTCTTGATATTTTCAATAATACAGGAAATATTGTCCAAAGTATGTACGATTGAATGCATGCGCGTCATTTCAGCTTCGTCAATGATGCCGTCGCGCATAATTTCGACCAAGTCATCGGAAATCTGTTCCATATCCTGTGCAGAACCCAAAAATTCAAGTACGAGACGGTCAAGGTCGGCGGGAGTCCCGGCGGCAGCATCATCTTTGAGCAGATAATCCGTTGTAACATGAAAAAAATCGCTGATGGCAACAAGTTTGTCGATTTCGGGATAGGAAACACCGAGTTCCCATTTGGAAACGGTCTGGCGGCTGACGTCAAGTCCGTCTGCCAGGGCTGCTTGTGACAAATTAGACCGGCTGCGCAGGATAAATAGTTTTTCCGAAAAACTCATGTCAAAATACCTCCTGTGGTAGCGTGCAAAACATAAATAAAATATAAAAAGACGATAAACTAAAAATATTATAGCATAGCGGGTTATAAAAGAGAAGCAACCGCAACGTGCAATTTTTGGAATTGACTGCAACTGAAAGTGGCGTGAACGGGCGCTTTTAGAAGGAATATGTTTAAGAGTCCGCCGGTGGGCGCGCCGGAGTACTCGGAAAATTCTATACGACGTCTGAAAATTTCATACGAAGCCGGAAAATTCCATGGGAAGCCTGACGAAAGCCGCCTCATCCATGAAAATTCCATGCGAAGCTATACTTGCACAAGGCGCACACTTCCCGTATAATACTCAAAGAAGCAGTTGTGAAACCGATGCTTCAAATAAGATGGATGCAAAGATTCGGAAGAAAACGGAGGAAAAATTCATGAAGCTGTTTGAAGGCGGCGCATATCTGGTAAACGGGACGACGCTCATTCCCGACCGTGTGGATGCACTTGATGTGGTAAAAAATATGGTTGGTGCGGGTACTGCGGATGGGGAAGCGCTGACAAAGGAGAAAGCGAAAGAGGCAACGGTCGCATACGGGATTCTGAAGTCGCATAATACATCCGGCAATATGGATAAACTTAAAATTAAGTTTGACAAACTGACATCCCATGACATCACGTTTGTCGGCATTATCCAGACGGCGCGCGCATCGGGGCTTACGAAGTTTCCGGTGCCCTATGTGCTGACGAACTGCCACAATTCTCTGTGTGCGGTAGGAGGTACGATCAATGAGGACGACCATATGTATGGTTTATCCTGCGCAAAACGCTACGGCGGTATTTATGTTCCGCCTCATCAGGCGGTCATTCACCAGTTTGCGCGGGAGATGCTTGCAGGCTGTGGGAAGATGATTTTGGGTTCGGATTCCCATACCCGTTACGGCGCACTTGGCACCATGGCGGTCGGAGAGGGCGGTCCCGAACTGGTAAAACAGCTTCTGGGGCAGACATACGATATTAATATGCCCGGTGTGGTCGGCGTCTATCTGACAGGGGAAGTAGCGCGCGGCGTCGGACCGCAGGACGTGGCGCTTGCCATCATTGGTGAGGTATTCGGAAACGGTTATGTCAAAAATAAAGTGATGGAATTTGTTGGTCCCGGAGTTTCTTCACTGTCGCCGGATTTCCGGATCGGCATAGATGTGATGACGACGGAGACAACCTGTCTTTCTTCGATTTGGAGAACCGACGATCAGATAAAGGAGTATCTTGAAATCCACGGACGCGCGGACGACTATGCCGAGCTGAATCCGGGACAGGCGGCGTACTATGACGGTATGATAGAGATTGATTTAAGTGAAATCAAGCCGATGATCGCGATGCCGTTCCATCCGAGCAATACTTATACCATTGAGGAGTTAAACGCGAATCTGACCGATATTTTAGAGGATGTGGAGCGACGCGCGGCGGTCAGTCTTGATAATGCCGTTGATTTTACATTGAAAAATAAAGTGAAAAACGGTAAGTTTTATGTTGATCAGGGAATTATTGCCGGCTGTGCAGGTGGCGGTTTTGAAAATATCTGTGCGGCGGCGGATATTATGAAGGGCAGCAATATTGGAAGCGATGCTTTTACGTTAAGCGTTTATCCCGCTTCCATGCCGGTCTACATGGAATTGATCAAAAATGGCTGTGCGGCCGCACTGATGGAGACCGGGGCTGTGCTTAAGACGGCATTCTGCGGTCCCTGCTTCGGCGCGGGCGATACGCCCGCAAACAATGCGTTCAGCATCCGGCATTCGACCAGAAATTTCCCGAACAGGGAGGGAAGCAAGCTTCAGAACGGTCAGATTGCTTCCGTTGCGCTCATGGATGCGCGTTCGATTGCGGCGACGGCTGCGAACAAGGGCGTGCTGACGGCAGCGACCGATGTGCCTGCTGAAATCGGGAAGTACCGGTATCATTTTGATGCGGATATCTATGCGAACCGTGTATTTGATTCCCACGGCGTGGCGGATGAGAGCGTGGAGGTTGTATTCGGACCCAATATTAAAGACTGGCCAAAGATGGTTCCGCTGACCGAACATCTGGTTCTGCGTGTCGTATCCGAAATTCACGACCCGGTCACAACGACGGACGAGCTGATTCCTTCCGGGGAAACTTCGTCGTACCGTTCCAATCCGCTTGGTTTAGCGGAGTTTACTTTGTCGCGCAAGGACCCGGAGTACGTGGGACGCGCAAAAGAAATACAGAAAGCGGAAAAAGCGCGCGAGGCGCTGCTTGAAGGAGAAGAAGGCGTAAAGCCGTGCCAGACGGTTCCGGGACTTCATGATGTGATGGGAAAGATTAAGGAGCGTTTTCCGGGAGTCAACCACACCAATTTCGGAATCGGCTCTACTATTTTTGCGGTCAAGCCGGGAGACGGTTCCGCAAGAGAACAGGCGGCAAGCTGCCAGAAGGTCTTAGGCGGCTGGGCAAATATCGCAAATGAATATGCGACCAAGCGCTATCGTAGCAATCTGATCAACTGGGGTATGCTGCCGTTCCTCATAAAAGAGGGTGCACTTCCGTTTGCCAATCTCGATTATCTTTTTATTCCCGATATCCGCAAAGCGGTGGAGGAAAAGAAAGAAGAGATCACGGCATATACCGTAAAAGACGATGGTCTGCATGAGTTTACCTTAACGCTTGGAGAGTTGACGGATGAAGAGCGTGAGATCATCTTAAAAGGCTGTCTGATCAATTATAACCGCCTATAAAAAAGACTTTCGCGTAAGCGAAAGTCTTTCGAAGAACGCGAAGCGTTCTTCCGGGGTGAGAAAAAAGCGAAATACCATCCTGCCGGACGGCGGGATGGTATTTTTGTGCTGTCTTTATCTTTTTTTGCGAAATGGGGACGATATATAAAGTGTACCGCATTTTATGAAATTTTCAGAATCGCGGACTGAAAATTTTACTGCGTTCGATGTTAATTCCTTTACATCAAAGAATAAGTTAGGAGGCAGGTATTTGCGAATTGATTCCAGCAAAATAGGAATGGAGTCCGCCAGAAGGTATTCTTCTGTCAAAGGGGCGGGAGCATCCGCCACGGCACAGGGAGGTGTCTTAGTAAAAAACGGTTCTTTTGGGAATTTTGTAAACAGCTGGTCATCCGGTTCCAGTATGACAAGGAGCAGTTACGGCAGTATGACGCAGCTGCGGAACAGAAAAGATAGCATGACGCAGCTGCGTTACACCCGCTCGGAGGTGTATTCCGCGCAGTCGCTTAAGAGTGAGCGCCAGGCGCAGACATATGAGGATATCCGGGTATCTTCTATTATGCATCTGCTCAATCTTTTTTTTAGAAAAAAAGGGGGAACTGCAAGGGATGGTTCCGTTTATGGCGCACAGTCTTACCGCACGCAGGGCAGCGGACAGCAGGATATGGAATATCAGGAAATGATGAACATGCAGACGTTTCAGGATAGAATTCAGTATGCGCCTGCAAAGTCGAAGCCGGTTATGAATATGCTCATGGGGGCAGCAGGCTCATATGAGAGCGAGCAGACTGCCTTCTCTACGCAGGGAACCGTTGTGACAAAGGATGGGAGAGAAATTAAGTTTGGCATTGAAATGAAAATGTCAAGAAGCTTTGCCGAATATTATGAGGCAAAGGCACCGTCAAAGCCGAAGGAACTCTGTGATCCGCTTGTCATCAATCTGGATACGGATATTGCGGAACTGTCTGATCAGAAATTCCTGTTTGACATAGACGGCGACGGCATTCTGGACGAAGTTTCCAAGCTTTCTTCGGGAAGCGGATTTCTGGCGCTTGATAAGAACGGGGACGGAAAGATCAATGACGGAAGCGAATTGTTCGGCACGAAATCGGGCAATGGATTTGCCGACCTGGCAGCATATGACGAGGATGGCAACGGCTGGATTGATGAGGATGATGAAATTTTTGACAAGCTTTTAGTCTGGGCGAAGGATGAGCATGGGAATGATAAGCTGTATCATCTGAAGGACAAAGGTGTCGGAGCTATCTGCCTTGCTTCCGCGGCAACGGATTTTGCATTGAATAATATGCAGACGAATGAGACGAACGGTGTTATCCGGCGCACGGGAATGTTCCTTTTTGAAAGAGGGGACGTCGGTACTGTCCAGCATATTGATCTGGCAAAATAGAAATCAGCCGGACTGGAAATAATTCGTATAACGTTATTTCTGAATGTTCCCAAGGTATGTCCGAATGAATTTCCGCATACAATAATGCGGGGGTGCGGACATGAACAGAATTCGAAAAAAAAGAACCACATGGAGAACCCGCGCGGGAATCTGCCTTGTGGTTTTTTTTGTTTTGATGCTGATACCGTTCGTGGTGGTTCTTACTGTTGTCCGTCCGGAGCAGGGGACAGCGGAACGCGTGTCATATGAGAAACAGGATACGGATGCGGCTTACTATGTTGTGTGCGAGCAGGATGCAGGCAGTATCAGCGTACCTCTGGAGACGGCACTTGTCAGCGTACTCGGCGGTATTATGGACGCGGACGCTCCTGAAGAGGCGCTCTATGCGATGGCAATTTTACTGCGGACACAGGCAGTTTATGACATTGAGCAGACGGGGAGCTGCATAATAGAGGGATATGCCAGCGATGCGGAGCTTCGGGAACGATGGGGGGAAAATTATGAGTCCTATCATGCCGTTTTTGCCGGGGCGGTGTCGGAAACGACGGGGATTATTATGACCTATGAGGGAAAGCCGATTGAGACGGCTTATCATGCGGTCAGCGCAGGGCGTACGCGCAGCCCGGCGCTTTTGGGAAGCGGGCACGCGTATCACTGGAAAGAGGCGGAATGCGGGCAGGACCTCATGGCGCGGGATTACCGCACAGTGATCGATTGTCCCGCCGAAAAGCTGGACGCCTGTCTAAGAGAACTGACGGGGAGCCTGTCGATCACAGGTGCGCACATTGTGATAGAAGAAAGGGATGAAGCTGGGTATGTATTGTCGCTGTCCATAAGCGGCGGGGAATTTGATGCATTTCGGATCGGCGGAGAGCGTTTCAGGGCGCTGCTCGGTCTGCCGTCATCGCATTTTACAATGGAAAGCGCGGAGGACGGCGTGCGTTTTATCTGCTTTGGGAACGGGCATGGATACGGTTTAAGTATTTATCAGGCGTGTGCGCTTGCGGAAGAAGGTAAAAACTGTATGGAAATCTTAAAATATTTTTTTGATGAAATAGTATTTATGAGAATTGCATAAAAGAGCGATTACGGGAAAAACTAACCCCATGAACAGTGAAAAAGAAAGAAACTGACAGGGGGTTATAACATGGGAAACAGATTCGATCTTGATAATGGCGATAAAAAATCTATCCGCGGGCGGCACATCGGAAAAAAGAAAATGAATAAGGAGAAGATTGTGATGCTCGGCGCATCGGTTGCGGTGCTCGGTGCGCTGACTTTTACGGGTGTGTATCTGGGAACGCGCGGCAAGGAAGACAGCGGTGAGCAGAGAATTGATTTTACGGAACTGGAGGATGCCGCAAGACAGCAGGAAAGACAGGAGCAGGCTCAGCAGAATAACGCGTTTAACAATGGATTTGTTGAGCATGACGATATGGATGTCGATCCTGATCTGTATGCGCAGTATAAGGAAGCAAATTCAGAGGACATCTTAAACCCCGGACTTGAGAGCGCGCAGAATGATGCGGAAGAGGGCGGAGATGACGGGAATGATCAGGAAGCAGAAAACGGTACGCAGGCGGAAGCATTGCCGGATGACGGAGCAGCGGATTCCTCAGATTCCATGAGTTATTTAAGCGATGAAGAACAGCAGCAGGCGGACAGGGAGACCTCTGCGGGTATGGACAGCGAGGCGGTATTGCAGAGCAAGATTGATACGGCTGCAGAAACGCTGCAGTTTGACGCGGGACAGACGCTTGCATGGCCGGTTGTCGGCAATGTGCTGATTAATTACAGTATGGATGGTTATGTGTATTTTACGACACTCGGACAGTATCGTTACAGCCCGGCGATTGTAATCTCCGCTGCGCCGGGAGAGCATATCACATCGGCGGCCGACGGGATTGTCAGCAATATTTTTTATGACGAGGAGATTGGAAACGCGGTCACCGTCATATTGGGAAACGGTTATGAACTGACGTACGGACAGCTTGAAAATATTGCGGTAAAACGCGGGGATTATGTCTCCACCGGAGATCTGATCGGCGTGGTAGCACAGCCGACAAAATATTATTCGCTGGAGGGAAGCAACGTTTATTTTGCGATGACGAAGGACGGAGAGCCGGTTAATCCGCTGACGCAGCTTCAATAAAAGAGGTGCGGGGACATGGTGCAAAAACGGGTTTGGTGAATAAGATAAAGAAGAACCGAAAACCCGTGATCGATCCTCTTACGCCGTATCACCTGCCGCGGGCGGATGCGCCCGCGCGAACGACAGTCCGGTCAGAGCTGTTGTTTTCGTTAAAATACCTGTTTTATCGATTGCTTCACCATAGAAAAACGTACATCGAAAACTGTTTCATGAGCCGGATCCTTCGATGTACGTTTACATACAACAGGACCATTCTATGAATGGTCCCGTTCTAACAACAGTCCCATTCCATGAATGGTCCCGTTCTATACTTTACCAAAAAGGCGGAAGGTAGTATAATGTCAAAGGAAACGGTGATTTTATCAGAGCTTTCTTATGAACAGGGTATGGAGCCGCAGACCGGGCATCAGGGAGGAAGCTGACGGCGGACGTATGCTCAGGCTGTGATGGGAACGGAGGCTGACCTATTGGAAAGTATGGAATACAGGGAGAAAGTCCGGACACGGACCGGGCGCTGGAAAAGAGGGCTGTGCGCGTTGCTTAGTGCCGCCATTTTGTCCGGCTGCGCAGGGCAGCAGGTTCAGACTCAGGAGCCGGACAGCGTCAGCGGGGAGACTACACAGACAGGCTACGTCGGTATGGCGGGTGACCGGGCGCAGATACGGTATCAGGTATCGCGCATGAGACCGTCGGTGCTGACAGATCAGATCGGATATGAAACCGCCAGTACCAAGACGGCTTTTTTTGTGGGAGGACAGAGCGGAGACGCTTATGAAGTGATCAACGCGGAAACAGGAGAGACTGTATACAGCGGGAAAATGGAGTATGCAGGCAGGGATGAGAACCTTCAATGCACGGTGTGCCGCGGGACATTCACAGAAATGGTGGAAGCGGGCAGTTATTATATCCGCGCCGGAGAACTGGGGGAATCTTATTCGTTTGTAATCGGGGACGTGCTCTATGGAGAATTGTTCCGGCAGCTTGGAGCTTCATATGAGCAGCTGTGGGGCGGCGGTCCGTATTCAGAAGAGGAACTCATGTCGGATGCGCGAACGATTTCCAATCTGTTGATCGCATATGAATATTACACAGGGATTTTCGGTGACGATACGGGCTGTCAGTACAGTGGAAACACGATACCAGATCTAATAGAACTGATCGCAGTGCGGGTGCAGCAGATTCTGACATTGGATATGGAAAGACTTTCAGCCGGAGAGCTTAGCGCATATGCGGGTATTCTGGCAAAATTTTCTTTAGATTACCGGGCGGTGGATGCGGAAGTGTCTGCACAATGCCTGCGCGCCGCGCAGAACGCATATGACGCAATGAATGAGAAATTTAAGAATGCAGGCCTGATAAAAACAAAACAGGAAGAGAGCCTGTCATTTTATGCGGCGGCGGAGCTGTTTCGCGCAACCGGCTATACACAGTATCATACTGCCGTAAAAGAGTATTTGGGACGGACTGCGCAGGATATACCGGACAGCCATGAGGATAGTATGGACTTTTATGGAAAGATTGCCTATCTGTCAGCGAAATACCGCGTTGACACAGCCCTGTGCAGTGAGGTGATCAGCGCCGTCATGGGAGAAGTTGAGAAGCTTGCTGCCGACTATAATGGCGAAGTATATCTGACGTCGTCCGAACATCCCGGTGAATTATGCGGGGACATGGTAAAATTTGCTGTCGTCAATTATGTTATTACCAACCATGAATATGTAACGGTGCAGGAGAATCAGCTGCATTATCTGTTAGGCCGCAATCCGCGGGGAGAGAGTTATCTGCCGTTCGGTGCATTCCAGGCGGAGAAATTGATTACGGATGACCCGGAACAGGTGTCGGCGCTGATCCTGTTGATGTGCGAGATTGTGCAGACGGAAACGGAGGAAAACGGTTGAATAAATTCTCTGATGAGCAATTGATTCAACCAAGAATTTGTGCCGAAGCGTCACAAATTCTAATGATCGCAGAGCAGAATTTGAGATTCTGCCCGCGTCCTCAGCGTAAACGCTTCGGAATGGAGGAAAAATTGAAAATTGTTGTTTTGGCAGGGGGAACAAGTACGGAGCGTGATGTATCGTTAATGTCGGGACGCATGATCTATCAGGCACTCTGCAAACGTCATCAGGCAATAATTCTGGATGTGTATCTGGGTTATGAGGAAGAGGATTATGAGGCGGTGTTTGAGATGGACCGTGACTGGTCGGAGGGGATCAATGCCATCGGTACGGTGAATCCAGACATATCGGCTGTTAAGGAGATGCGAAAAGGAGATCCGGAAGTGTTCTTCGGACCGCATGTGATTGATATCTGCAGCCGGGCGGATATGGTATTTCTGGCACTGCATGGTGAAAATGGCGAAAACGGAAAGCTGCAGGCCGCGTTTGACCTGTTTCATATCCGTTATACCGGAACGAATTATGTGAGCAGTGCGCTGGCGATGGATAAGACCCTGACAAAAAAAATGTTCCGTTATCATGGGATTCCGACGCCTGATGAAATTCTTGTACAGGCGGGGGAGAAGGCGCCCAAGATATCTTATCCCAGTGTCGTCAAGCTTGCGTGCAGCGGCTCGAGCGTGGGTGTTTATATGGTAAATAATGATGAGGAATATCAGGCGGCACTGTTGGACGCGGCGCGTTATGGGGGAGACCTTCTGATTGAGGACTACATAAAGGGCAGGGAGCTGACAGTCTGCGTGATGTGCGGCAGGGCGCTTCCGGTTGTGGAAATTGAACCGAAGCAGGGCTTTTATGATTATAAAAACAAATATCAGGCGGGAAGCACAGTTGAAACATGTCCGGCGCCGATCAGCGCCGGAAAAACGAAGGAGGTTCAGGAGCTTGCAGTCCGCGCTTACCACGCGCTCGGGATACAGACGTATGCGCGTTTCGACTTTATGATGGATGAAAAAGAACAGCTGTATTGTTTAGAGGGCAATACGCTGCCGGGCATGACTCCCACTTCTCTGATTCCACAGGAAGCGGCCGCAGAAGGTATGGATTTTGAGGCGCTGTGCGAGTATATTATCCGCATTTCATTGGAAAAATACGGAGAGCCGGAGAATTTCTGAACGCCGGTACAGGCGCTTAAGCGAATAGAAAAAAAGAAAGGGGTCTTTGAAAAATGACCTTTCGTGAAATGGCGGCAGCGTGTAATGGGATTCTTCATGCGCGCGGGTTTGAGGAGCAGGTAGAAAAACGGGCGGGGAGTGTTGTGATTGATTCCCGTGAGATCGAAAAGGACGGCGTGTTTATTGCGGTTAAGGGGGAGAGAAGCGACGGGCACAGCTATATAGCGCAGGTATTCGAAAAAGGTGCTCTGGGCGTCATCTGCGAGCGCGTTCCGGAAAATGCCGCAGGCCCGTTTATTTTGGTAAAAAGCAGTCTGCAGGCATTAAAAGATATAGCGGAGTGCTATCGGCGCGTGCTCCGGATACCGTTTGTGGGCATTACCGGGAGTGTCGGAAAGACGAGTACAAAGGAGTTTATCGCGTCGGTGCTGTCACAGAGGTTTCGTGTGCTGAAGACTGCCGGGAACTATAATAACGAGATCGGGCTGCCGCTGACCGTGATGAAAATCCGGCCGCAGCATGAGGCGGCTGTGCTTGAAATGGGAATCAGCGAGTTCGGGGAGATGCATCGGTTAAGCAGGATCGCAAGACCTGACGTCTGCGTGATCACCAATATCGGACAGTGCCATCTTGAAAATCTGCATACGCGTGACGGTATCTTAAAGGCGAAATCTGAGATTTTTGATTATATGTCTCCGCAGGCGCACATTTTTTTGAATGGTGATGACGATAAACTTTGTACCGTGCAGGAAGTCAAAGGGATACGTCCTGTTTTTTTTGGATTGTCTAAGAAGAATGCTTATTATGCAGATGAGATCGAAAACCGCGGACTGTTTGGAACCCGCTGCCGCATTCATACGCCGCAGGGAGATTTTGAGGCGCAGATACCGCTTCCGGGACCGCACATGGTCTATAATGCGCTCGCGGCGGCGGCGGTCGGCATGTCGATGGGGATCGGCACGGAACAGATTCAGGCGGGAATCGTTTCGGTGAAGCCGGTCGGCGGAAGGAGCAACATCATTCGTCTGGAAGACCGCACGATTATTGATGACTGCTATAATGCAAGTCCTGTATCGGTGCGCGGCGCGCTGGAACTGCTTTCAAGCGCAGCAACAAGACGCGTGGCAATCCTCGGTGATATGTTTGAACTGGGGGAACATGAGCGCGAGCTGCATCGGGAAATCGGCGTATATGCGGCGCAGGGAAAATGCGATGTACTGATCGGCGTCGGGGCGCTGACCGAGGAATTATGTGATGCGGCGAAGGAAACTTTGAAGGATGTGCCGCATTCGAGCGACCATGAAATCAGAATTTTACATTTTAATACGCTGGAGGAATTGGAAAATGAGCTTCCCGCGGTCTTAAAACCGGAGGACACAATCCTGGTCAAGGCATCCCACGGGATGGGGCTGGCGCATGTGGTGGAGTTTTTGAGAGCGTAGCTGGCCGGCTGCCTCCCTTCAGTTCCAATGAATATAACGACGTACACTCGGTTTTATCGGTATCATGGTTATCGGCATGATACCGTATTTATTGTAACGTCTTTTCCTAAGGATTATAGGACAGCAAGGAAACAAAAGCAAGAGACGGAACACAACTGTTAAGAGCACCAAAGTTGAGATCTGGACCGCATTTTGGGACGTAAAAGAGTCATTTCGGGTCAAAAACGTGCGCATAATAAAATTTCTGTCATAATAAAATAATTTAAGCGTTTATTTTTGAGAGGGAGGATAGAGGCTGCCATGATAAAAGTAGCGCTTTGTGATGACGACGTTTCCATACTGGATGAAATTCAGGGATTTCTTGGACGATACTGTAAGGAACAGGGCCGGGAAATCGTACATACAAATTTTTTAAGTCCGCTGGAGCTGCTGGCCGAAATCGAGCGGGGCAGCCGGTTTGACATCTTGTTTTTGGATATTTTAATGCCCGGACAAAACGGGATAGAGACTGCTGCAGAAATCCGCAGTTATGACAGCAATATCAAAATCATCTTTCTGACATCTTCCGCGGAGTTTGCCGTACAGTCCTATACGGTAGAGGCTTATTTTTACCAGCTCAAGCCGCTGCAGTGGGAAGATTTCTCAAGGGTGATGGATTCAGTTCTTGAAAAGTGTGAACAGGAGCAGGAAAACAGCCTGATTCTGAGGTGCAGGGGAATGATTACCCGGATAGAGCCGGGTAAGCTGGAATTTTGTGAGGTGATTCACCGGACCCTGCTGTTCCATCTGGTTTCCGGGAAAGTGCTGGAGAGCATTGGCAGTCTGGACGAATTGAGCAGACAGCTGGCTTCCTACGGCTGCTTTCACCGAATCCACCGCTCTTATATTGTTAATCTGGATTATGTGCAGAACATTTCCTACCGTGCTGTTACGATGACCTGCCTGACGGAGATTCCCATACCAAGAGGCAGATACAATGAAGTGAAGGACGCGTTTTTGGCGCGCGCATTTGGAAATGTGCAGGTGAAGTTATGAACGTGGCGACCGCGATCTTTCTGCTGAACGATGCCGCTGTGAGTATTTTCGGAGGGGTACTGTCCGCCTCGTTCTGCGGAGCCCTGCGTACCAGGCGGAACCGCTTTATATTCTGGCTTGGCATGGCGCTGATGCTGATTCCCCAAGGTGCGGTGTATTTTCTTTGGGATGCAGAATTACGGAGACAGGCCTATCCGCTTGTACTACATCTCCCCCTTATGATTCTGCTCTATGTCTTGACCGGGAAACGGCTGTGGCCTGCGATCTCCATCCTCTCCGCCTATCTGTTCTGTCAGATGCGGCGCTGGATGGCGCTCTTAGCGGCTGCGGTGCTGCCGGGGGAAAAAATGACACAGAGCATAGCAGAGTTGGCATTTACGCTGCCGCTGCTGCTGATTCTGCTAAAATTTGCCGCGCCTGCTGTCCGGCAGATGATGGAGCATTCGCTGAAAGAACAGTGCCAGTTTGGCTCGATTCCGGCATTGTATTACGCCTTTGATTACGTGACGCGGATTTATACGGATCTTTTATCCAGCGGTTCCGCAGTAGTGGTAGAATTTATGCCTACTGTCTGCTGCGCGGCGTATCTGGTCTTTCTGCTGTATAACACTGCGGAGGAGCACAGACGCAGCCTGTCTGAACAGATGCAGAACAATCTGAAGCTTCAGATGTCTCAGGCGGAGCAGGAGATCAGTGAGCTGCGGGAATCCCAGGCGCAGACAGCCCGTTATCGTCATGACCTTCGCCATCATCTGCAATATTTGCTGTCCTGCATCGAAAACGGACAGACAGGGCGGGCGAAGCAATATATTTATGGGATTTATGAAGAGATTGAGGCGCAGCAGGTACAGCGTTACTGTGAAAACGAGACGATCAACTTAATCCTTTCTGCGTTTGCAAAGAGGGCGGAGAAAACGGGAATCAGATTAGATGTACGGGGAGCGCTCCCCAACCTGCTTCCTGTCTCGGATAATGACCTGTGTGTCATTCTTTCCAATGCACTCGAAAATGCTCTTCATGCATGCCTGCCGATGGCAGAAGCGGGATCGGACTGCGTCATTTTTGTACAGTTCCGGTTTCATGCACAGAACGGCAGACTCTTTTTGCAGATTATCAATCCCTGTCAGGACAACGTCCGGTTTGAAAAAGGAATCCCGGTGTCCAATCGGCCGGGGCATGGAATCGGCGTGCAGAGCATCCGCGCTTTTGTGGAACGTTACAGTGGCGGATGTACATTCCTGACAGAGAACGGACAGTTTATCCTGCGGATATTCCTTTGAACGGGTTGTCGATTTGGGACATTTCCGGTACGATTCAGACCGTGCGGTCTTTTCTTTTATAAAAGAACCCTATACTTTCATTAGATTCAATGTCCGGGACATTGGATGATCCACAAAATGGGATAAGAAAGGATGGGAAAAAGGATGGAAGAAACAGATGTTTCCAATCTTAAGAAGAAGAAAACGCCGGATGAGATCATCGAATTGATCGTGGTTGTCATGCTCGGCATCACTGCACTGCTGACAGCATGGGGCAGCTGGATAGGCAGCCTGCATGGGGGGAATCAGGCCACGAGCTATACGACCAGCAACAACCTTGCATCGGAAGGCAATTCGGAATACAACGCCGGCATTCAACAGATGAATCAGGATATGCTGTTGTGGAATGACATCAGTGATATGCAGATGGAGATTTCTTTCGCACAGGGCAGCGGTGACGAAGTTACGGCAGATAAAACCTGCTACCAGCTGTTTTATAAGCTGGAGGAAAATCTGTCGGAACGTATGGCGGAGGCTATCGGCTGGGGAAGTATGGGTGAGGAGGAGTATAACGACCCGACTGGCACGGTACTGGCATGGATGGAGAGTGACGAGGCATACACTTCACCATTTTTTGATGAGGAATATGTTGCCGGATATATTGAAACGGCAAACGATCTGCTGGCCCAGTCGCAGGAGGAACTGGAAAAAGGAAAGGAAGCGAATGCGAACGGCGATGCCTATGGTCTCGTCACGGTGATTTACAGCGTAGTGCTGTTTCTTCTGGGCATTGTCAATACCTTTAATAATTACAAAAATAAGTGCGTTATCGTGGCTGTTTCCCTCGTGGCATTTTTGTTTGCTACGGTCTATATGCTTACGATCCCAATGCCTGCGGGATTCCATATTACCAGCTTTTTCACCGGAGGGTGATATCATGAGAAATTCGTGTGCAGCCGCCGGAGGCACTGGAGAAGCGATGATCTCATCAGCGCTTCTTTAGAGCACACTGTCGATTCGGGACGTTTCCAGTATGATTCATGTGCGTCCTTTCCGTTTTTGAACCGGCAGTGCTTATAATAATACTGCAGGCTGAAGGACTGCATACAATTGAATAGCTACATACAACTGAATAGTTGTATACGACTAATCAGTTGTATACATAAATAAGGAGGATGAAATAATGAAGAAAAAGTTGCTTTCCATTTTACTGACGCTGGTGTTGTGCTTTTCACTGGCTGCATGCGGCGGGGACGACCGGCTCAAAGAGTTGAAGGATCTCTTCAATCAGGTGGTAGAGCCCTACAACGAAGCGCTTACGCTGGCTCAGGAGAACGGCTGGATGGCGGATGAAGTGACGCAGACGGAACTGAATACAATGTCTGCCGTGCTTGATCCTCTCGGCGAGATGCTGTCCGAAGGTGGCTCTGAGCTGACGGACGAGGATTACGACGCATTTACGAAGCTGCTTGAGGAATGGCTTCCTGCCATGGATGAGCTTGTACAGAGGGTATCCGTGCCTTACGAGGAGTAAAACAGGCGCATACGGAAGCATATGCACGACTGAGGCGGATGCGGATTGATCCGCATCCGCCTTCTTTTGCCCTGTTACGCGAAGAAAGGAAATGAATTATGGGAATTATCATTGCTGGTGTGGCCGTTGTTCTTTTGGTACTCTGGGTCATGTCCTGCCAGCGAAGGCTGGCGGTTATGGATGAGAATGTCAATAACGCCATGACCCAGATTGGCGTACAGCTTTCCTCACGTTTTGACGCGCTGACCGCTCTGCTGGATTTGACCAAAGGATACGCCGCCCACGAATCCCAAACGCTGATTGAGACCATTAAATCCCGCCGGAGCATGATCACAGCCGCTTCCACGCCGGATGACGTTTTGAATCAGGAGGGCATCATTTCCGAAGCTTTGAGGCGTATTTCCATGGTGGAGAAACGGTATCCGGAGCTGAAGGCCAACGAGAGCTATCATAAATGTATGAATGCCGTGGACAGCTATGAGAAGATGGTGCATACCAGCCGTCTGATTTACAATGACAGCGTAACTAAGCTGAACCGGGAACTGCGGATGTTTCCCGCCTCACTGCTGGCCAGAGGGTTTGGCTTTCAGTACAGAGATTATCTGGAGGCAGCGGAAGACAAAACAAATATGCCCGGTATGAAATGAGCAGAAAGAAATAGATATGGAGCGGCGGGGAAACCCGCAAACAAGATCAGGATTTCACATAACAATGAAACATCATATGTAAAAAAGGAGGTACATTATGGGACTGTTTTCCAAGAAAGACGCATGCCCGGTCTGCGGGGGAGAGGTAAAGGGGTTATTCCTTATTAAGATTGGCGACAAACAGACTTTATGCAAGAATTGTTCCAAACAGATTTCGATGAACAAGAGCCTGCTGGAAACTGCTACGCCGGAATTCATCAGGGAGCATTTGGACTATCGTAAGAAAAACGCGGAGAAGTATGCAAGCCATAACTGGAGTGTTAAGATCCACTCAATTCCTGGGTTTCAGTTTGGGTTAGACGAGGCGGGGAAGGCGATTTATCTGATCCATGACGATCTTCATGACAATGAGGACAATCCCGTGGTTCTTTCCTTCGACCAGCTTACCGGCTATGAGCTGTATCGCCGGAAGAAGAAAATGGACGATATGGAGAATACCGGACCCATCACGCTGGATACCAAGCTAAGCGCGATCGGAGGAATCGCGCAGTTTGCCGGCAACAAGACGGCAAGCGCTGAAAGCTTTCAACTGAAGCTGACCACTACTGATCCTTATTGGAAAGAGATGGATATCAAGATTGATTTCACCAGCACCCAGCTTCACGGGCTCGGTGGATTTGCTAAGGATATGCGGCAGGTCTGCCAGATCATCAAGAATATCATCCGCAAAGAACCGATCCGCTACGAAAGCTAGTTTACATAAGAGGAGGAATGTTCTGTGGGATTATTCACGAATAAAAAGAAGCTCTGCCCAATCTGCGGCGGAGTGACGCCCAGGCTGTTAGCGTCCAAAGTGGAGGGGCAGCCTTTGTGCATTTCCTGCGCCGGTAAGGCGCAGGAAATGCAGGGAGGCGATTCGGGACTGGACAGTATGACCATAGATACGTTTCGGGAATTTACTGTTTTTTATGATGAGAATGAGACGCTGCGCAGAAGCTTTCAGGAATCTTTCCGGTATGATTTTGGTTTTTTGGGCGGTTCCGTCTCTCTGGATGTCCCGCACGGGCTTATGAGATTCCATGCAGCAGACAGCGCTATGGTGTTTGAGGCGTCAAATCTTCGTTCTTTTTGTATTTCTGAGGATGAGAATCCCCTGTTTGAGGGCACAAAGGACGCGCTGCTCTGTCACCAGAGTATGATTCCTGACCAGGTCCGGAATCTGGAGTCTGACATTGACCGTTTTAAGCTTGAACGGAGGCAGTACGAACAGTTGGAACGCATGGACAAAATGCTGGAGCGGGAGGCGAAGCAGAGAGGTGAAAGCTATTCCACACATTACTATTCTGCACCGGATGCGGACCGGCTGAAGCCTTTCTTGAAGTTCCGCCTGAAGATTGAGCTGGAGCACCCGTATTGGGGCCGGAGAGATTTCGACCAGAACGCTCCCGGCTTTGATCCCTCCGATCCATCGATTAAAGTCTATCTGAGTGAGTATGAAAAGAAGGTGGAGAAACTGCGTGAGCTGGCGGATCAGCTTATGGCACTGTTAAATCCTGACGCGCCTAGGCGCCAGGTAAGCGCCCAGGCAGTATCAGGCACGGATACGTCTCCGGGTATTTCTGATACTCCGGCAGATGCGGTGGCGGAAATACAGAAGTATAAAGGGCTGCTCGACAGCGGCGCCATCACGGAGGAAGAATTTGCCGCCAAGAAGCGACAGCTCCTTGGCATTTGATGGAGGATTTTCATGAAAAAGAAATTATTTTCTATATTTTTGTGTATGGTAATGGTTCTGTCCCTTGCCGCCTGCGGCGGGGAGGAGCCGTCCGAACCATCTGCCGCGGACAGCGGAAATGAATCGCCGGGTTCTTCTACAACTGATGACGGGGATGATTCCTTTGTTACAGACGAACCTGATACATCCGTCCCCGACGATCCGGTGTCCGTTGAGGATGGAAGCTGGGCAGTATACTGGTATCTTTGCGGCAGCGACTTAGAGAGTAAGCATGGCTGCGCCAGCACGGACCTGTCCGAGATGATGGAAGTGGAGCTCCCGGAAAACGTTACGGTAGTCATTCAGACCGGCGGTGCGTCTGTCTGGCAGAATGATTATGCAGACCCCGGCAGGCTTCAGCGCTGGGTTTACAACAGCGACGGTCTGACGCTGGTAGCGGAGAGTGAGTCCGCCAGTATGGGCGATGCTCAGACACTGTATGAGTTTTTGGAATTTGCCAGTACCAATTATCCCGCAGACAAGGTGGCGGTCACATTCTGGAATCACGGCGGGGGTTCGGTCGATGGAGCGGCCTTTGACGAGTTGTATGGCATGGATTCGCTGGATCTGACTGAGATGTATCAGGCGTTCAATGAGGTCTGGCCCGCGGATACAGAAGCGCCGGCGCTGGAGCTGGTAGGTTTTGATACCTGTCTGATGGCCACGGTGGATGTGGCAGCAGTATTCCAAAACTTTTCCAAGTATCTGGTGGCCTCTGAAGAGGTGGAGCCGGGCAATGGCTGGCTCTATTCCGGCTGGCTGGCAGAATTGGCGCAGAATCCGGAGATGAACGGGGACGATCTGGGAATTGCTATCTGTAACAGCTTTTACGAGGGATGCGAGGCGGTAGGCACGGAGGAAGAGACGACCCTTTCTGTCACGGACCTGACCAGATTAACGCCTTTGCTGGAGGCGTATGAAGCGTTCGGCCAGGAGGCGTTTGCAGCGGCAGCGGAGGACCCGGCTTTCTTTGCACAGCTTGGCCGTGCGGCTGCTCAGAGTGAGAACTACGGTGGAAACACACGGGAGCAGGGCTACACCAACATGGTGGACCTGGGTCATCTGGCACGCCAGACGGCGTGGATGCTGCCCTCCGCGCAGGGGGTTTGTGATGCGCTGGAGGACTGCGTAATCTATCAGGTGGGCGGTCCCTACCGTGCAGAGGCTACCGGGCTGAGCTGCTTCTATTCCTATAACGGCGATGTTGACAACTATAACGGTTATGCAGCTGTCGGCACGGGCATGGCTTTCAAATATCTGTATGCTTACGGCCTTACCGGCGAACTGGGCGAGGGCGGAGAGGAGTATCTGGCGTCTCTGGATATTCAGGAGCTGCCGGATGTTGTTACGCTGGCAAGCGTTGGCTGGGACGGTGCGCCTTTGGATGTGAATGACGAGGGTGCCGCTGTTCTGACATTGGGTCCGGAGGCCAACAATATTCTGGCAGGCATCGGCTTTTCTCTGTTCTATGTGGACGAGGAAAATGATCAGATGATGCTGCTTGGCACCGACAACGATATTGATGCCGATTGGGAGAACGGTGTGTTTTATGACAATTTCCGGGGCGTCTGGGGAGCTATTGACGGCCATACGGTGTATATGGAGCTGTCTTTCGAGGGGGAGGATTACAACCTGTATTCCGTACCGATCCTGCTGAATGGCGAGGAATATAACCTTCAGGTGGTTTATGATTTTACCAGTGAAACATGGTCTGTTCTGGGAGCTGCGCCGGGGATAGATGAATCCGGCATGGCCGCCAAAGAACTGCGTCTGCTGGAGGAAGGCGACGTCATCACTACCATCTGGCAGCTCGCATCTTACAGCGGAGATGATGACTTTGAGGCTTACGCTGCCGAGGAATTGACCGTGACGGCGGACACTTCTTTTGGGGAGGCGTCTCTGCCTGACGGACAATATGCAATGGTCTTTGAAATGCGGGATGCTGCGGGCAGCAGCGTCTATTCGGATGCCGTTACCTTTGACTGTGCTGACGGAGAAATTTACACCAGCGTGAATGTGTATTAAAATAGGCGGAAAAACCCGCGCTGTGTATATAATATCTGTTAACGGATGGCGGCGTAATGGATATTATTTATGATAGGATAAAGGAATAGGAAAACGTAGCAGCAAAGTTTGCCTGACATTTTGCTGCTGCGTTTTTTATTTAGGTGAATTGATGGGAAGGTTAAGCGGCTGACCGATGAAGTAATTCCAAACACCGATTGTCCCAAAGGTAGATGAAAATGTTCAAATTTTGAATTGGAGGAGGGGTCTTGACTATGAAACAGATCCTTTGCTATAATTACCTCAAAGCATATATTCTTTAACGAATCTGTTTTGGCGTGTATGTTATGGAATGTATATCTATGGCTATGCATTCCATTCACAGCCAATTCATCGGACGGCATCGTGCCGTTTCTTTAGGGAGTTCTCCCTGTGATTCTATCTATGCTTTATTCCAATCAAACTAACAAAGCATAGCGGATGGAATGACAGGGGAAAGAAAGTGTTTTGTTTTTCATATCCTGTTTTCATGCGCTGTGGGAACAGGAGGAAACATGAGACAATTATCAGAACTAAATCTGGTGGACAACTTTCTGGCAAACAGCCTGACGAGCCACAAGCGTTACGGGGAACCCGCCGCACGCTGCATTCTGGAATGTATTTTGGGCAGGAAGCTCGGAAAGCTCCGGGTGGTGCCGCAGCATTTTATTCAGGGTGAGAATATGGACCGGCACGGCGTCCGTCTGGATGTGTATCTTGACGAGGAGGACGGCGCGGGAGAGCTTTTTGATTTGGAGCCGGATAACAACGACGGAAAAGAGGATATGGCATCACTGCCGAAGCGTGCGCGCTTTTACCACTCAAAATTGGACGCGGAAAACTTTAAGAGTGGTGAAAAGTATGAGAAGCTTCGGAATGTGTATGTAATTTTTATCATGACGTACGACCCGTTTCATGCGGGGAGGATGGTCTATACGGTGAAAAGCGGATGCGTGGAGATGCCGGAGCTGCTATATGAGGATGGTGCGAGGACGATCTTTCTTTATACAAGGGGGAAGAATGGGAATCCGCCGGAAAGCCTGCGGCAGCTTCTTAATTACATGGAACACACCACGAGGGAAAACGCCGGGACGGAGGACTTACGGAAGCTGCATGACATGGTTACGGCGGTCAAAACGGATGGAGAGGTAGGGCTTGCGTATATGAAGTTTTTTGAATTGGAAGAGAGGACACTGCAAAAGGGAAGACGGGAGGGAAAAGCAGAAGACATTCTTGACCTCCTGTGCGAGCTGGGCGAGGTATCACCGGCGGTACGTGAGAAAATCCTTGCCCAAAAAGAGGATGCCGTTTTGCGCACATGGCTGAAGCTGGCAGCAAGGGCGGAGAGCACTGCGGATTTTGTACAAAAGGCATTCACAAATTAGCGGCAGGATTAGAAATTCTCAACGTCGGAAAAATTCCAAAAGAAAATTCTTATTCCCAAAAGAATTGCGGACATGCGAATGAAGAAAAAGACCGATGCGGATTCACAATGCCATTTAGTTAATTTCAAAATCATTAAGTTAAGGGGTAAATCTTCAGATTTGTCCCTTTAATTTACTTACTTAAAAAATCTGTTTAGTTAAAATATTTATAGACTTTTAGATAATAATTGTCCTATTAAGGCAAAAATGGTGTATAATACAAACAAGAGCAGGGTTTCGTTTAGGCGCAACAGAGAAAAAAGAACAGAGAAAACGCAACAGAGAGAATTTTTAGTAGAATTTATTATGGTTTTAGTAGAGAAGGCACAAAGTTTACCAATATAAAATATATTATTGGGTGAAATTAGATAATGAATGCGTCTGTTTTATTGCAATAAAAGACTCCGATGAAAAAAGCAATCATTGGACTGTATGGTCTGCTGATATAGGTTCCCAATGGCTTGAAAATGATGTGGTTGATGACGACATTAAAGTAACAGCTTGGAAGTATGTTGACCATTGTGGTAGTTGTGGTTCCTGCGGTGGAGGAAGACATAAAATTATTTTTGGAAAAGTGTTTGATGATGTTTGTGGGTGTACCTTTAGAATTGATAATCCCAAGCGTGAAGATTTATCGTTTCTGAAAGAAATGGCAAAAATACGGATTAAAGAGATAACCAATAAACTGTAAAAACTTATCTAACACTACCAACCCCAATTGACGAATGGGGAGAAAAATCCCAATTTTGTTAATAGATAATATTGTAGATCAATATGTTTTAATTAGAAATAGTGAAGATGGAGGTAATTATATGCGCGTATATCTATGTGTTAATTGAGGAATGGGACTAGAGTTATTGAAGACCACGAAACATGCAAAGAGTAATTGCATTGTAGTACCCAAAAGCAAACAGCATTTAAGCAAGTTAAAGGAAGCATTACTACAGAATACATAAGAGAATCATTAGGGAAAACCACCAACAATAAGTTTCCGGTATGATGTTCTTGCTGTTAATTTAAGTTATCGGTTATTAGCATATATGTATCAAAAAAGCAGCCGTCCATTCATGGAATGGACGGCTTAACTTAACACATAAAACTCTTAACTAAATGACATTGTACGGATGATTAGCTTTTTTTGATGTATAAAAAGCTTCATCGCGCAATTGAAGTTTGAAAGGAACCTTCAAACTGCTTATTGCGAAAGATAAAAATGAGATTGACGAAATCATACAGGGGGGGGGTAAAATAAAGATCATGAAATGTCTGTTTATAAGCATGGCAGCAGTTTAGTAAAAACGACAAGGAGAAAATGTGATGAGGGAAAACGGGAAATGGAAAATAAAAAAGTGGATGGCACTAATTCTGGCGGCAGCTCTGTGTATGGCGGTGCCGATGCAGACAGAAGCGGCGCAGGCGGAGCCGCTTGTTGTGACGACCACGGAGCAGTGTAGTATTTGGAGCATGCCTGCGACCACAGAGGAAAACAGAATGAAATATGTGAACGAAGGGTATCAGATCATGGTGTATCCTGAGGTCATTCAGAGCGGATTAGGAGATGGCAAGACGTTTTATCGGACTGTAAAAGGCGCATATGTGCTGTGCAGGTGCGTGACAGTGGGAGAAAGCAGTTCTGCGTCGGGTGAAAATGAGAGCGGTTTCGCAGTAGTATTCCCAATTATGCCGTCACTGCCGGAATTTGATAATGTGGAAAAGGTTGTCGCATGGGAGTTAAAGCCGTGGATGGGTGGTTATCTTAAGTATGGATATGACGCGGCAGGTCATGAAATCCGGGCGGAGTATTTGGAGTCAGATGGAACTACTGTATACAAGATTCGCACCACCGAATATGATCCGGCAGGGCGTTGGGAAGAGAAAGTGAACTATGAGCCTGACGGGAGAATACCTGATTTTATGGGCACGTTATGGTTTTATGAATATGACGAAACGGGAAATTGGATAAGAACGACGACGTTTGAGGCGAAAACAGGAAGACCGCTTGAGGTTGATGAATATGATACAGCGGGACATATAATAATGAATATGTTTTTTAACGAGGACGGAAGTGCTTACCAAAGATATTTTGATTCTGAGGGAAAAGGAATCAGGAGTGTTCAGTATAACGCAGACGGAACGGTAAGTTCATATCATATTAGCGAATATGACGCAGCGGGCAATCGTATCAGGAGTACAACGTATCATTCCAATGGAACAATCAAAGAAGATATGATTAGCGAATATAACGAAGAAGGACGTGAAATAAGGCGGACGACCTATGATGGGAGCGGAGCCGTGGTAGAGGTTCTGGAGGAAGATGATATTTATATTACACCGGGTAGAACAAAATAGCAGAATTGACTTTTCATCAGGCAGGGCGTTTTAGGAGCTCCATCGAAATTGTTCAAAGGAGCTCCTTATTTTTTTCATACATCGAATGAACCAGGGCGCTCGTATAGGCGCCGACCGCGCGCTGCTGTTCTTTTGGAAGGTCCTTGATATAGAACGGTTCGCCGTACTCGATAACGACATGTGTTTTTTTCAACTTCGGGAAATGATTTTCAAAAATCTCCGCGGTATTATTCAGGCATATCGGAACGATGGCACAGCCGGATTTCTGAGCAATCTTAAAACTGCCCTCATGAAATTCCATGAAGGTGTCGGGCGTGTGATTTCTTGTTCCCTCCGGGAAAATGCAGATGGATGTGCCGGATTTCACAAGATCGATGCATGTAAGGATCGTTTTTAAGCCCTCTTTCAGATTATTACGATCAAGAAACTGACATTTTAAGAAGATCATCCAGACGTTCAGAAGCGGTACGCGCCTCATGCCTTTTTTGGCGACGTAACCGGTCGGACGCGGTACGCGTACATAAGTCAGTACGATATCAAAATAACTCTGATGATTGCCGATGTAGAGCACCGGCTCATCTTTTGGAACACGTTCCTCACCAAGAATCGTCTGTTTAACACCGCTTAGACGGGCGACCATGCGGAATGCCCAATTGACGATGGCAAGAGAACTGCGGTCTTTCAGTCCGGGATTGAATTTTCCGATGATCCACTCAATGAGCATGAGCGGCATACTCAGAATCAAAAAAAGAACAACAAAGATTACGGTGATGATAAAGCGCAGCATGGGAATCCTCTTTTCTCTCCGTGTTGTTTCAATCAGGAATTCGATCTCTTCGTCATCATAGCATAGGGATGTGCACAAAGTCAATGTTCTCACCGTGTATTGTCCTTTGCTGCTTCCGCGTGTGCATGTTTGCTTCTGCAGGCGTTTTGCCGCTTTTATATTGATAGGAAAGCGCTCGGTTTTTCCTTTGTTCTAAATAGCACATGCAGCAGCCGGAAGGTGCGTCCGTTGTAAAAAACGAACCGGAAAGGTGGTAGAAAATACAGTTTCTTCTTGCTATAATGATGTCAGAAAACAATAGAACGACAGGAGAAGAATAGATGCAGAAAAGTTTTAAGGAGCAATGTCCGAAAAGTCACCGGCCGGAGATCAGGGATCTGGAGGTGTTCTGGAAGGAAGATATTTATCAACTGTTTCGCAAGTTTTCAGAATTCATTTTACAGAAATATGATCTACGGTTCGGGATCCCCGTATGGACGCAAACCTATGGATGGACATATCGCATCGGAAAGTCGGGTGTATTTCTTGTAAAAGGAATACGGATTGTAGAAGACGGTTTTATAGTGGATGGCATTGAGGTTCATGACAAGGAAACATATGCCCGGATTTTAGAATATATAGAAGAGATCTATCAGCAGAATCAGGATGCTTTTTTAGAGAGAATTTCTAGAAAAAATCACAGACAGGCAGAGAGAAACAAGGCAAGAATTGCCAGAGAAAAGAATGAATTTGCGTCGATACAGCCGCAGATCGTTCCGGATCAGTACAATGTTTTTTGCTGGCCGGAGAAGCTGAACATACATAAGCTGAACCGCTTGTATCAGCTGGACGCGATGGGAATCTGCGACGAGGTATTAGCGGATGAAATCGGGCTGACCTTATATTTGCGCTGTAAATATGGAAAAGAGGATGCCGAGCGGATGGAACATAACAGGATCCGGTGTCATGGATGCGGCAACGAGCTTGGCGGGGAGGCGGACTTAAGACAATGCAGCTGCGGCAGGCAGTATTCCTTTCGGGAATACCGGAGAAGCTTCCACAGAAATAATATGCCTGCCGGTGCGGCTGCCAAAACATTTGCCGCCTTTCTCAAGGAATGGGAGACAGCGAAAACGTATCAGGGAAAAATTCTTTTAATTGATGCACTGTTACATGAATTTCATTTGTCCATGGTCTCAGGGGCAGCGCACCGACCGGTGGCGATGAATTTTATCGACGGCAGCAGGGAGCGGGTCGATCAGATGATCAGCCAGCTGGCGGGAAATCCCTGACTGCGGTGAGTGGGTGAACAAAAGTCCGCAGGCATGAATCGAATACGGTGCGTATTTACGGTTTCATCCGGGATGGTTTCTGCTGTTTCTGCTGATTGGTCTGTGCCTGTATAAAATCAGGAAATCTGAATCACTTCTAAATCATCAGGCACAAAGATATTTCCTTTGAAATTCTGCATGGCTTCTTCTGCATATTTTTTCTTGCGATGTTCCAGATCAGAGTCTTCGGTATGATACAAAACTAAATTTTTTACCCCCAATCGTTGTGCAATTTCTCCGGCATCATAGGCGGTGCTATGATGCTTTGTATAGGGATGAAAGATCTGTTCCTCACTTTTTAGGCAAAAGGCTTCCGATAACAGCCAATCTGCATTTTTCACATATTTTTCATTTGCCTCATGACATGGTTCATCGCCCAGACAAACCATGGTACATTCCTTATCATCGGTATGGATAACAGCCCGGAATCCCAATTGTTCTTTCTTGGTAGAATGGATATCGATTACTTCAAGATCAATGCCGCATTCCGTTAATTGAGTTCCGCCGCATATGGGAAGAAACTGAATGCGGTCGCTCAGGCTGTCGCATAACAAAAAATGGCAGCTATATTTAATATAGTCTAAATTTTTAGAATGTCCGTATAACTGAAAAGGTCCGGGGTGCTTCTGATGTTGGATTAAGGAATTGATCTGCCGGATGACCCAGATCACACCCATGATATGGTCCGTGTGTGCATGTGTCAGGAACAATGCCCTGATGTTCGACCAATCTAATCCGGCTTTTTCCATCTGTGTTAAAATGCCATTTCCGCCCCCGGCATCTACCATAATAGAACCCTTATCGCTATCTAAAACAAAACAGGTATTATAACATTTTGTTACCATTGCATGTCCGGTACCCAACATCACTAATCGAACCATTTTGATCTCCTTTTAATGACGAGTTATCGATCTGATTTTAGCACAGCCGGATTTTGGACACAAGGCTTGACACGTGTTATAAGACTGGATTTTTGCCGCAAGACGGCAAGTTAGCATAGCGTCCGCACGGTCATCATAGAATGGAGATAAGAGTAGAGATAGGCTGTGTAAGAGGTATGCATAAGGGAGAGGAGAAGAAACGTAACAGATGGAGACTGACATTTTTGTCAGGCATTATGGCGGTGCTGCTCGCAGCGGGAGGCTGCGGAATGGTGCGCGATCATACGGAAAAGATGGGTGATCTGGAATATACGGTACTGTCTCCGGATGAATTTCCGCCGCAGTTGACTTCCACGATTGATGAGAAAAAAACGGAAGCGTTTCGGATTACTTATACGGATGAAGGGTATCTGTATATCTGCGTCGGTTATGGGGAGCAGGAGACGGGCGGCTATTCCATTACCGTAAAAGAGCTGTATGAGACGGCAAACGGGATTTACATTGACACGACGCTGATCGGTCCGAAAGAAGGAGAACAGATTTCGGAGGCGGTATCGTATCCGTTTCTTGTGATCAAGCTGGCGGACATCGGAAAGAGCGTGATCTTTAATTGAGGTATACATGAAACATAATTGTGGCTGGAAAAAATGATTATGGTAAGATATAATGTTCATAATATTGAAATACAGAGGAGCGTGCGATGCTGCTGATCAAAAACGGATATTATTGCAACCCGGCAAATGCCTGTGAAGGATATTATAACGTATGGATACAGGACGGGAAAATTGACAGAATTGAACCGGCGGATGGAAATCTGTCAGAAGACAGAGACGAGCCGGCAGAGAAAAATCAGCCGGCGGGCGGAAGTGGGTCAGCGGACAGAGATGAGCCGCCAGAGGGAAATCAGCCAACGGACAGGATTGAGTCAGCGGGCAGGAATCCGTCTGTGGACGGAAGCGTGTCTGCGCGTGCGGGAAGCTTCAGGGAAGCTTCAGGGGAGGAATATACCGTTATCGACGCATCCGGCTGCATCGTAGCGCCCGGACTTGTGGATGTGCATGTCCATTTCCGGGACCCTGGTTTTACTTATAAAGAAGATATTGAAACCGGAGCGGCCGCGGCCGCGGCGGGCGGTTATACGACGGTCGTGATGATGGCGAACACCAGCCCGGTGATCGACAATGAAGATACACTGCGCTATGTGCTGGAAAAAGGGGCGCGGACCGGCATCCATGTGGAGAGCTGCGCCTGCGTGACAAAGGGCTTACAGGGAAAAGAACTGACGGATATGGAAGCATTGCGTAAGGCGGGAGCCGCGGGGTTTACTGACGATGGAATCCCGCTGATGGACGCGCTGCTTGTGAGGGAGGCGATGGAGCGGACGGCGCGGCTTGGCGTTCCGCTCAGCTTTCACGAGGAGGACAAGCGTTATATTACCAATAACGGGATTCATGAGGGCGCCGCTTCCGCGCATTTTAAGATTGGTGGTTCTCCGCGTGAGGCGGAGATTTCATTGGTGGAACGCGATTTGAAACTGGCGCTTGAGACAGGGGCTTTTGTGAATATCCAGCATATCAGCACGAAGGAGGCAGTCGCGCTTGTGCGTGAGGCGAAAAAACATTCCGTACGGGTTCATGCAGAGGCGACGCCGCACCATATCGCCCTGACGGAAGAGGCGCTGATTCAAAAAGGAAGCATGGCGAAAATGAATCCGCCGCTGCGCACAGAGGAGGACCGGCAGGCAATTATAGACGGGCTCTGCGACGGAACGATTGATCTGATTGCAACCGATCATGCGCCTCACAGCGCGGAAGAGAAAGCGCGGCCGCTCACACAGGCGCCGAGCGGGCTGATCGGTTTGGAGACAGCGCTTTCGGTCTGCTATGAACAGCTTGTGAAAAGCGGCAGGATGACAATGATGGAATTGCTGCGGCGTATGAGCACTCATCCGGCAAAGCTGTATGGTTTCGAAGCGGGGGACATCCGTGAGGGCGCACCGGCGGATGTCGTGATTTTTTCTCCTGAGGAAATATGGACTGCGGAGCATTTTTGTTCGCGTTCACGGAATACGCCGTTTCTCGGCGAACAGATGACGGGCAGAGTCCGTTACACAGTCTGCGGCGGAAGGATTGTTTACAATGGCGTTTCGTAATCGTTCGAAACGGGAGCGCAGGAGGTCCGAATAGAAAACCCAATAAAGATATAAAAAAGAGTTCCGCTTGCGCGAAACTCTTTCGAAGAATCGCTTTGCGATTCTTCTTGGAACGAGAAATTTCCTATACGGATTAGGGTGTCAAAAGACACAT
>DLAJ01000007.1:0-129935 GCA_002493905.1 Lachnospiraceae bacterium UBA7050
ACAACTTTATTATAGCACTTCAGTCTATCACTTATCAATTATGCTGAGAAATATGGTGTCTCCAACGCTGCCATCAGATATAAGACCAACAGACAGTATATCTACCGCTGGAAACGCCGCTTTGACGGCTCCATTGAGTCCCTCCGTGACCGCTCTCGCAGGCCTCACCACCACCCTAACCAGTATACCCCAGAGGAGATCAGGCTCATCTCTGATATGCGCAGGCGCAACCCCCATGCCGGACTCGTCGTCTTCTGGGTCAAGCTCATGCAGCGCGGTTACTCCCGCTCCATCCCCGGCCTTTACCGTTTCCTCAAAAAGCAGGGCATCATGGCCGTCCATCCTCCCAACCCTAAGTATGTTCCAAAGCCTTATGAGCAGATGGACCACCCAGGACAGCGCTTCCAGATCGATGTGAAGGTTGTTCCCTCCGCCTGCCTTGTAAACAGCAGGGTCATCGGTAAACATTTCTTCCAGTATACCGCCATTGATGAGTATTCCAGATGGCGCTTTGTGGAGGCTTTTGAGGAGCAGAGTACGTATTCCTCCGCCATGTTTCTTGAGCACCTTGTGAAAGCTTTTCCATGTCCTATTGAATGTGTTCAGACTGACAACGGTACGGAATTCACAAACCGCTTTACCTCACGCAGGGACAGACCTACTCTGTTTCAGGTGCATCTGGGACTTCACGGCATCCGTCACAAGCTGATCCGGCCTTATACGCCAAGACATAACGGCAAGGTGGAGCGGAGCCACAGGAAGGATAACGAGCGCTTCTATGCCACTCATACCTTCTATTCTTTTGAAGACTTTGCGAAGCAGCTTAAGGTTTATAACCGCAGGGACTATAACCGCTTTCCCGTGAGGCCTCTTGGATGGCGTTCTCCTGAGCAGGTACTTAAGGAATATCTGTCTTCGGTGTAACACATGTTTGACAAACCTTCAAAAATTCAACTTTTTGTATGATTTTTATGTAATTTTACAAAAACTGGTTTAACTACTTAATTTTAAACAATGGCCGCATTCTCTGGACTTCCTTCTCATCTTTACACTCATTCAATGGTAAACCAAATGCTTCTATATAGCCATCTTCAGAAACCTTTATTCCTACACCAATTTGAGCCAAACGCTTAGCTGCTGCTGCACGACCACCACTTGAACTCCCCCCTGTTACTGCCACAATTGATCCAGCGCAATAAAATGAACCATCCAATGAAACTACAGTTGCTCCGTCCAAGCTCAAAATTTCTTTTCGTAAGGGCTTCTCAATATCAAAAAATGAACGAATAGAATTATTATCTACTAAAAGATATTTTAATACCTCAATTTTTTCCTTACTTTCTGCGCTTATTCCTTCCGGGGGATTCCCAGTAACGCTCAAGTCAAATCTATCCTTTATTATCTTTGATATTTCTTCTGTTTCTATACCCGGAACGACAATGGCCAAACAGCCTCCCGTATGAGAGAATGAAACATCTAATAATGTACAATAGATAGCTTTTATTTTATCATAAATGCTTTCCTCCTTTATTTTCTTATCCAGCAAAAAATATGGGCGGAGATTAGAATATACTCTATCCCAATCAAAAAATATCCACTTATTTCCTCTTCTGGCAAAACATATTGCTCTATTCTTTATCAATAATATCTCACCATTAGTGAGAACAATAACTCCAATCGCTTCCTGCTCACAATGTTGAGCTATATCAAAAAACTGATATGGAACAAACATATCTTGATTCTTAACATTTGTGGGTGGCGGTGTATTTCTTGTCAAAAACGAAAGTAACTTGCCATTTTTATCAAGTAATATCCCGGAAAAAATTCCATCAGTAAATACAGCACTACTGTCATTCTCAAGAAAATGCAAATAGCTTACAGCCTCTTCTGAAGCATTAGCTGCAAAATCGACAACAAGCCCAAATGGAACATTTTTCCCTTCATAAGTCCTTCCTGCCCATTCCTGCATTCTGCACAAAATAGAATGCAGCACCGTTGCCTTTTCGTAAGTACATGTAAGTCCTGTACACATTCCCATTTCAAATGCCAACTGGAACACTCGTTGTTTATACGAATCGCGCCTACATCTCTTTGTTCCATAATGCCGTTGCTTATGTATTGTATTATTAAAGCAATTATATTCTGAAACTTTCAAAATTTCTCGTAGGATTGGTGTTAAGCATTTTTTAATTGTTGGAGAAGAATATGTACTAATTTCATAATAAAATGGCGATTGTGAATTTTCATTACTAACACAAGGATATATTTTCAATACACCTTTTCCATTTTTATCATAGGAATAAGATATCAACTCCGAATTGCTACTAGTAATCTCTTTTAACTTTAGTTTTCCCCGTACATCGAGTAATGGCAATAAATATGTAGTAATAATTTCCTTGAACTCTTGCTTTGCTAATTCTTCGAGATTCCTTTTCATATTATCCTACACCACTCCAACAAATTATTATCCAAATATTGGAATATTTCAAAAAAGTCCCTTCAGACATATGTAACAGCAACAGGATACATTCCATTAAAACTTCTATCTTTTTCTCTTTTCCTTCTAGTACAGCGTTTTATAAGTCCAAATAATTAAAGAACGCGGTACTAGCATAGATCAATCAGCTTTTTGCTTCTCTATATATGATTTCTACATCCCATGCGCGTAATCCGTCAAAACTAACCCCAACTTTAAATTTTACCCTCGTTCCAATAGCTCCCTCTTCTTTCATTCCAATAACTGACGGAACAAAAAAAGCTTGCAGCCTCGAATCAACATCTAACGAAACATGACCATTTTGTGGACTATCCCACTTAACAACAGTTCCCTTGACAAACATACCCTCTTCTCGTTCATAACAAATACCCAAACCTTCTTCTCCGTTATAATAATACCTTGTATTTGTTCTATTACAATTTATGTTTAGATTTTTACAGTTTTCAATATGTTTCCTTATTTCCAAAACCAGTTTATCATCTTGATTTTCAAAATAAACGCCCAATTTAATGGTATAAAGCATGAACTGTTTTGTTAAACTTTTATCCACGTCTTCTTGAGTTTCAAGTCTCGCTAAAATGTCAGTAACTTTAACACCTCTATAGTTAATACATGCATTAAACCATCTCCATACAACTCCTTCCGAAATATCTTCTTTCTTCCTCATCAGCCGATCACAGCATTCTATTATTCTTTGTAATTCTTCCTTGGATTTATCATTCCATTTTTCTTTCTTTGTATCTAATGTATATAAAAACTCCTTCATAATTCCTATATCATTTGGATGTTTTTGTAATTGAATCCCTATTTCCTTATGAGTACTATTATATTTTACCAAATGTAATCTTATTTTATTATAGAATTCGCTATTGCGTACGGAATCATATCTATTTTCAGTACTCATATCATACATTTTGGCCTTTTGAACCAGTTCCTGGCACCATTTTGAAGGAATATTATTTAACTCCAAAAATTCTTTTTCTTCTATTTGAGAGTCATATCGTAAAAACAATTGATGTACAATATATGTAATTGTTTGCACTATAGATGCATAAGGATATGACAAATCTATTGCCGCCTCCTTATTTTCAACTATTAGTTGAATACTTTTTTCATAATCGCTTATCGCTTCATTTGTCAAAAGTGCTATATTGTCATATAAATCTTGAACATTGCTTTCCTTGTATTTATTTCTACACAAATTCATTATATACTTAGTGTACATATTGCCACGCGCATGGTAATGCAATGGATTTTCTTTATCAAGATTAATTGCTCTATCAAATTGTTTCTTGGCCTCCACCAATTTCCCTGGATTATTATAAATAATCAATCTTCCATAATGCTGTCTGAAATGTGCATCATTAGGTATCATATCTACAAGGAAAGAAAAAAACTTCTCTTGTAAATAAGAATTATTCAATTCTAATATAAGAGGAGAAAAATTCTTTCTTTGCATATTATCGGCTATATCCCCTTCAATATCTCTTTTCACAAATAGGTTCATAAACAATTCCTTGAGCCTATTTGAAATTTCGCCTTTCTTTTCGCAGGAACACACATCCTCTACGAACTCTTCAAGAAACTTTTCAAACTCCGTAGAATTCATAGAATAATTGTGCTTCAGGATTTCTAACGCCACTACTGAATGACAAACTTTAAACAAACCATTCGAGTAATATATAAAATTACCCCCATCCCCATTTAATACTTTTAAAATCTCCTTAGAAGAAACTTTTGAATCAAGTTGTAATATCTTTCTAATATAACTTAAACTTAATCCTTCTCCTTCTGTATAATATGTAATTAGAGCAATATAGTTTATTATTCTTTTATAAGCATCACTTCTATCAATATAACTTGATATTTTTCTAAAATAGTCTTGTATACTTACTAAATCCTTTTCAAATGCATTAATTCCAAAGAAAAATGGCATACGGTAATTGATTAATGAATTAAGGGTTGCAAGTTTTTCCATATTCTTTTTTCGTTCTTCAATCACTTCTTTAGAATAATGCATTAACAGTTCCATTTGCTGTGAATAAACAGAGGAAAATTTAAGTCCGTCATCCATAGATAATACTTTCATCTTTGCATCATTATAATTTCTACACAAAAATATAATCCCTGTTTTTACCCCAAAAACATGTGCACGTTTTAATAATAAGCTTACATCGTTTTCACTAAAATCACCATCAAGAAATAGAAGAATTCTTTTTCCAGAAATGGAATATAACGTTTGTATGCTTTCATTTATATTTTTGCTCATATTTTGGGCAATTACAACCGGATACTTATTTCTATATTCCCAAGCCAATATCTTACACAATACCGATGCTCCTGCTCCCGGACTGTATAGTATTCGGATTAGAAATTGATTTTCATCTTTTTTAATTTCAAAATCTATTTTTTCTTTATACTCTTCCAGTTCCTCCCTATTAACATATAATTTCTCTTCAATGGATTGCCACAATATCTCTTTCCCATAATAAAATGCTCTTTTTTCTTTCTCTGTGACCTTCCCTTCATATTGAATAACTCTATTATGTAGCAAACTAACATACGGCTTTATAGATTTATATTTATCCTCCGGTACTCCCACTTGTATACCGTTTAAGGCCGGAATCAACACTTCCTCTTCCTGATATCCTTTTAGATAGTTCATGCAAAAATTTGCAACAGCAAAAATATCTGTTGCATATGACTTATAAGACACTCTTTCAAAATCATCTTTACGACATATTTCTTTCCCATTATGTGATAAGAATATCATATTTACAGATACATTTTCTAACAAATCCAAGCTTTCACAAAACCTGTTTAAACGCTCTATATAATCGTCAGAAAAGCTTTCCAAATCGATCAAAAATTGTAAATCATCCGGTGCTAATTCCAAGTCGATTTCTTTACATATTTCTCCTAGAAAGCCATTGTACTTATTTCGCCATTGGGAAAAATTCTCCTTTATTGTATTAGGATTATATTCTATTCCATCTGCATATACACACCAACAATTTTCGTCTCCCAGCAATTCACAATCATCATCCACTGTAAGTATATTTAACACGTTATGCTTTTTTATACTTTTTTCTATGCCTTCTGTTCTTCTAAATGATACTATTCCCGACCACTTTATTCTGCTTAATGCCTCACATACCTGTTCATCATAATCATATTCATTTCCTAACACTAAAATATATTTCTGATTATCACAAAAACGCTCTACATCATTTAAAAGACTAGCTATTTCATCATTTTGATTCTCCGATTTCTGTTGTATTTCTCTCCATTCTATTGCATTTAATGCATAATTACAAACTCCTTTTATTTCTAAAAGCTTTTTCATATAAATACATGCATAGAGAAAAGACTTCTTCCTAATTTCATTATCGACCTCCCGCTTACCCGCATAATTAAGCCCCGCCATAACTCTAGCAATATATCTTGCTTCTATTAAATTATCTTTATAGTTATATTTTGAATCGCATTCCTCATTAATCCATTGGTCCTCACATTTATAAATCGTTATATACACTTGTTTATCCATACATTCAATATTGTCCCATTCTTGATTGGACATCTGACTAATGAAATGTATCCATTCCAACAGTTCCATATTTAAAAAATCATTCAATAATAAACTCAGTTCAAAATACGAAGTATCATAAAAAACATATCCGTCCTCATGATATAATGCTAAATCTATTAGTGCATAATCTTTATTTTTCTCACTATAAAATAAATTGTTTCCATGAAAATCTCCATGTACACAACATCTTGTATTAGTTATTTTTTTATCTGCCCATAACTCATCAACCAATACATACGCTAATGCATTGGGCAGAATAACATTTCCATGGAAGAAAAAGCCCGTTACACTTTCCGCATTCTTTTCTCCCGTTATCCCACCTACATAACTTCTCAATGTCCCCCCCTTCTTCAAGCTTCCGTTTTAGCTGTCCGCTAAATAATTCTGACACTGACACACTGTTTCCTATATAGTTTTTCCCTCGCGTCTCCTCTCGTAAAATATTGGGGAGAATACTTTTTGCTGCTTTCCTACGTTGAATCTGAGTTTCAAGATCATAGAAAGAGTCATACTCAATACTGCTCTTACCTGCTATTTCCATTAGTAACACATAAAATCCATTAATTATTTGCATTTTAACTATTTTAGCAACTTTACTAAAACAATAACCCTTTTTCGCATTTTGAAATTCTTCGTCATTTGTATCTATCTTCAAAAAATAGTTTCCCCTATAAACAGACTCTCCACTTAGCTCAATAGAATACACCTCTGCCCCTGAAAACCCTCTCTTGATAATTTTCTTAATTAACATATTATCAATTTTTCCAATCTGAAATGCATCGATTATATTTTCTTTTATTTCATCTACAATTCTTCTTGTCATCACACTTCCCCCACATAGTGTTTGTAGAAACCTAAAACGCCATGTTTCCTTTCTTTCCACTTTATACTTTAGCTAGCAGCACTATTACCTATTCCTTACTTTCCATTCGAATATTGAGCAAATACTTTTTCATCTATAAGTAATATTCCTATTATATTGCTATTGTATAAATCATATAACATCTCTCTCTTTTAGTCAATTATTTTATTAACATATATTTTGCAATATAATTTTAATTTCTGTTGAATAAAAAACCGATGGCTTTGACCGAAATCAGTCTACACCATCGGTTTTATCACAAGCCAGCCACTGAACAGTAACTATTATTACTGCATGGGTACCTTGACCTAATCCTCCATAGGAAACTTTTTCAGCAGGATATCATTAATCAGCATGACTACCGGCATGAGAAGCGGTTTGTTATCGAGCATCGCATCCAGACTGGGGTCTCCCTCTATTCTCTTTACTCCCTGCGTTTCTAATGCAAAGCGGTGCTGCCGGTCCTTGATTTCCAGCAGCTGCCCATAAAGCTTTGTCTGCTGCTCAGGGACTCCGTACAAAACCGTCCTGCTTTCGTCCGGGTGCCCTCTTCTTATCTTTTCCCGGCGCATCGTATACGCCTCAATAAAACTCTGATCCCCGGTTGCTCCAACCTCACCCGTACTGGCATAATACATTGCCATCATCTCCAGCTGCGACAATCGTCCATCCATGCAGACCAGATAAACAGCCGGTCCTCCCTTTCCTTTCCTCGGATACAATGTTTCTGTTCTGCCTATTCCCTCACTTGTAAGAGTCACCCCAATGATCCGGACCTCGGAACCGCCTTTCACATTTACGGAAGCCGCCAAAGAGTCTGCCAACGCTTTCAATTCATCATACGGTACTCCCGCAAATACAAACGCCGTCCCCGGCAATATTCCCCCTTCGCTTTTACTCATCATCCTGACAAATTCTTTATAGTGCTGCTTATAAATAGAGTAATAAGAAAAATGAATTTTCCGAATTCTCGCATAGCCACAAAAGTCGCGAAACACCTTCATATAAGGACCTTCCCCTCCCTCTGCGGCCCCCTCAGCGATCGCAACGGCTTTTGCTATCTGCGCCTCCGACGGCAGGAGCGTACCCAAAGAACCGTATCCCGGACCGCTCCCATACATAGGATATTCGGTCCCATCCCCATACTGTTCATATCCATACTGCTGAATGATCATATCCACTTGAGCGACATTGTGCGCCGGATATCCCAGACTAACCACCGGCAGCTCAGCATCCCCACTGCCCTCTTCCAGCAGCTCCGCGCCCGAATCTGCAAGTATACTCCTGGTAATGCCCCGAATGCTTTCTGCTTCCGCTTCTTTTCCTTTTACCCCTTTCAGCATATTAAGCTTCATCAGAATGAGCTTTACAGAAGCGTCTCTCCACGCTTCATGTTCCTTATAAAATGCGGAAAGCTCTGCCGCCAGCTTGGCTCCCGCTGTGATATCCCCGAACCCCTTCAGGTCCCCCACAACAATATGTACGGTAAACGGTCCGCTCCATACCTTATTTTGTGCAATCCTTTCCAGCATTGCGTTAAACGCCGTGACTTTATGTGCACGTTCTGCCCTCTGAGCAGCGCCTGCTTTCTTTTGGGGCATCTTCAAATCTGCCGGCACTTTATAATCTGCCAATCTGACAGAAGTTGTTTCTTCTAAATACTCTCCGATTTCCCTCAATGGCTTCCCGGATGCCGTTATTCCGACGCTTTCTGTTTCCGAAGCCGGCGCCGCCGCTTTTGACCCAGTGATTCCTGCCGTTTCAGTCGTCTCCGGCATCTCTTTCATCTCCGCCGCATCATGTGAATCCCCGGAAACGCCCCCTCCCGGTTCCGTCCTTTTCACAGGCGGAGCATCATCCAAATACCGTTCCGGGCGAACTGTCTCAGCCTGCGGAATCCCTCCCGCCGGCTGCCCCGCATATCCGAACGGTTCCTGCGGGAAAAAAGTATCTTCCCGCTTCTGCAGCCCGCTTTTCCTTTCGCCGGTTCTTTCTTCTGTTTTTTCAATCGGTTTCGGTTTTGGTTTTGATTTTGGCTCTTGTATCTTAAAACCATCCATAACACTATGTCTCCAACCACTGTTTCAAATTACGGCAATATCCTGTTCCAAAAACATTCTATAAAATATTACCTTTCACATTGAAAGCGCTCCTCTTTTTCGCTATCGTTTATCCGTTTACACCATCCAGCAGCCTGCATATCAGCCGGGCAGTTCTAACAGTCATGAATCTGCTTGGCTCACTGCTAAATCAGCACTGGGATGCGATTAAATTTAATGCTATTATCTCAAGCCATAGTCACATAGGGCAGGTCTCATGATAAAGCATTTACAAACGGAGTTAGCGATAGTGACAAAATAGCATGCCGCATATATTTGAGGTAACGTTCACGGATTCAGTGATCATTCTCCAAAATCACACACATACACGTAATCTAAATCCACTGCCCTTATCGGCGTTTTATACTTTTCGCACATTTCTTCATAACTCCCGTATGCAAAACGCTCTAATCCCTGGTTCACCAAATTGTTCTCCCACCCAACAACCATATAACGGATCTCTGCATCCTCTCCATAAATGCGCTTAGCTTGTCCTTCATTATAATAAAACATAATCTCCCCATTTGTCATTGCTGACAATCTTGGAAACAGCCAATAAGGCGCAAGCGCCCAACCCTCATCTTCCACTCCCCACTGTCTTAAATACTCGATTGCCGCTTCGCAATCCTCCCGATAATTATCTACCATCTGATATGACCATACCGGCTCTATCTGACAAATGCACAGCGCTCCAACAATCCCCCCAAAAAACAACTTCTTATACTTTATCAATTCTAAAACCGGCAAAAATTCTCTCATAAAACTTCCTATATTTCTGCACAACAAAATGGTCAAAATAGGAACAAGCGCAGTAAAGAATCTTGGACTAGACTCATGACCTCCGTATGCGCCCATAAATGCACAGGATAATACCACAAATCCCCATGCCAAAACCTCGTCCAACATATCATACCCCTTCTGCCCGGCTTTTCCCTTTACACTGTTTTTAATAATCTTCAAAATGATCATATAGCTAATGACGACAAACACAATTCGAATCAAAAACAAAATCGAATAAAGACTAATGATCGGACGTCCGCTAAAATCGATATTAAAAAGCTCCCCTATCGTTTGAAAATAATCTGCGATATATTCAGGAAGATGAACCAAATTCATCCAATTATTTTGCCCATAAATTGTTCCTCCATAAGGACCTGCTACTGTTGTTTTGCTCCACAGCCATGCGCAAAAATCTCCCGGCAATATCCGTGTCAACAGCATTAGACCGACCCCCAGTGCCAGCAAGGGTGCCATATACCTTCTAGTCTTATCATTATAAAATCCCTTTAATATCAGCACAATCAACAATGGCGCCACAAATATAGCACAATAAATCAAATCCGTATACAAAAGTGCATATATAACCACAACGATCCCAATTCCACCCAAAACAAATCTCTTTTTCTTCTCAGCCGCACGCTGAAAACATTGTAATATGGCCATGCTGATCAGCGCAAAAATAAGCGGCATATTATGATAGATATATGGGAGTTCTATTACCAGACCCGAAGGATCATATACTATGCCATAAGAAGAAGGCGAAGATATTGTATGAATGAATATCATAAAAAAAGCCCACAACGGCAACAAGTACCAACGTTCCTTCCCTTTCTTCTTCGTCAAAGAAAGGTATAAGCTGAGCGCCAATATGATCCCGTAAAGCAAGGTTGACGCCAATCTACGGGCAAAATAAGACATCCCACCCAGTAAACCCGACACGCACATGATGGCATCGTATATAATATTATAGTGGACATACTTTTCTCGGTGTGTCAATATCAGATACCACATCTGCGTGCCCGCCAAGCCCTCCGGCTGCGGTACGAACGCCAGCTGGATCCCAAAATAGTAAATTCCTCCTGCAATCACCGCAACCGCGCATGCAGCGAAAAAGAGCAGTTTCCGATATTGCTTAAACCTTGTTTTCATTCTCGTATTCCTCCTACTTATAATCCCCACTAAAGACAGCAGACAGAATCACGCCCATAATCACAGTCTTCGAATGATATTCTACCATGATCTCTCTGCAACTTCAACATTCTCAGTGGTACTTTCCGATCACTACTTCCTGATCACTCTCCGCATAATATTTTGAAAAAATCGGAATTCTTCCGTTCTATAAAAGCATATCGTACATGTAAGCGGAGGGATCAGTGCACACACGCACATTTTATAGATAAAACTTACATATTGAACATGCGGTGCAATCCTGCAGAGCAATCCCACAATTCCAGCGGTACCCATCAGCCATAAGACATTTATTCCCATACTTTTCAGCTTATCTCTTCCTTTTCCCACAAAGCATCTGCTGAATATGATCCTATTTTCCGCCGGAATACTGATCAGTAATACCGAAATGACCGTGGCAAGTATCACGCCCTCTGTCCCGATCCACACAAGCAGCAAAACATTCAATCCAAGATTTACGACCATCTCAACCGCCGCCCAGATTCGCCCCTGCTGCCACATTCCGATACCTTCTCGCATAATTTGCGCAATTTTTGTCTCGCCATATAAATAAATATAAGTGGAAAACAAAACCACGATCCGCCATGACATCTGATACTCTGTGCCAAGCCATATCACGATAAAATCCTGAATCAGAAAACAATAACAGATCGCAAACCATCCGGCCATCCGTGTCATGATAAACGCCATCTTTTTATAAACGTCAAATATCTCTTTCGAGTCGTTTGAGATAGCAAAATTCCCTATAGAAGGGAGTATATTGGCATAAAACATATTCAGCAGCAATAGCGGAACATTCATGACCATATAATAATTCTGATAATTCGAAAGGACCACCAGTCCCTTCATTGTAGATAGTGCAATGCTGTCAAAAGTATCCCTGCTGATATCCCGAAATTTATATACTGCAATGGAAAAAGCATCCGTTTTTAAGGCTGCTTTCTGACTCTCAGTCACAACGCCATGCGGGTTATAGTCCGGATATTTTCTGATCGCAATCTGATTTCGCACTATCTTGGCAATCAGCGTGCAAACAGGCATAACAAAAACACTGAGATAATATTGATGTGCTCTCAAAAGCAGAATTTGAATTGTGTACAATACACAAAAATATACTGTTAAAATGATTGATTCATAGTCTTTTCTTTGATCCGCAATAAATAATAAACTTTTATATGCAAAAAATATATAACTGATAACCGTATTTAACAGGTATACAAAGAATATCAGATAAACATTGACCCCCTCTGGCACATCTGACGAAATGAAGTGCTGAAAAAACGGCAAGATCATAACTCCGATTCCAAGGACAGTCATGCCGATCACAAAATAGATCTTTTTGTAGCAATTTAGAAGCCTGCAAACTTCCTCTTTATCTCTCTGAGCTACCGGTTTGTACAATTGAAAGGCAAACGCATTCTCCAACCCCAAATCTGTTACACTGAGCACATGCAGCACAGAAGTACAAAGATTATTTAATCCCATATATTCGCTGCCAAGATATTTGATCGTACATGCTCTGACCACAAACGGAAAAAACATCCCGACAATTGCCTGAAGCAGTGCAAATATCATATTTCTGATCACATTGTCTGTTCTCAATTTCGTTCTCCCTGATGCTATCTACAAATCGCCTCAATCACTTCTTTTTTCTCATCAAGTCAAGCAAACCGGTTTTGATCAAAACCGGTCTGATCATTCCATACAAAATTCGCTCTTTCCATGTGATCTTAGCATATTGTTCACACAATGCATCATATCCCCGCTTCTCATAAATATCCCAAAAGGTCTTTCTTTTTGTATCCTCTTCCTCTTCATCGTAGTCCGAATATTTATAATGCTCTTTGATAAGATCCGTTACTTCCCGAACCTCCAATTGTCCCTGTATGCGTTCAAAATACTTCCTGCCGGAATCCGTATTAACTCCTACAACCGAAATTCCCTGATTATCCCGCCACTCCTTTGGTAATGGTGCTGAATACCAAAAATCTCCCAACGAAATATCCGCACCGCCTCTACCTTGATATTCACATGCCTTACATGTTTTCCTTCGTGCAACAGAATTTCCAAAAAACTTGTTCCATCGATATGTCAGGGAGTCATAATCATACGATTTTCCTCCTGCTTTCCAATGCATTTCGTAATTTTTCCATCCTTTTCTCTTGCTTCGAAATGAAACCTGCTCCAATTGGCCTTTTTTCAAATATCCCTGTTTTTCCTCTTCCCACAAATACGAAGATACTTTTCCTGAACACACAAAAAAATCGACCCATGTCACATTCTCTGTAGAAAGTCCCATCTGCCTACACATTTTCTTCATGCCAAGAATCTGGCAGGGCGTTCCGGAAAAAAGAATTTTCCGTTTCCCCTTTACATCCTCCACAAAGCCCTCCAGTATATCCATACTAACATATGCTTCGACATATTTACTTCCTCTCATGGACTCGATATCTTCTATACTTGTCCCGCGCTTATACACTACGCGGAATTCTTTATCAAAACATACTCCATATACGCATCCGCCCTCGAAAATGATGTCATTTGCAAGCGCGCTGAATATGCCGCCGGAAGAACTGCTTTTTAATATAACCTTGTCCTTATTCCTTGCCGCATATAACTTACGCCCGCTGCCGCTGTTTCCTTTATCCGGCTTCTTATCAGCCATACATCCTGCCAAACACTTACCGCACTGTATGCACTTATTAGCATCGATTATCGGATATTCAAAGCCCTCTCTATTACGCTCATATGTGATCGCCCCAACCGGACAAAGCATTCCACATGCTTTGCATCCCACACAGTCCCGATCCTTTACCGCCATAACCGTTTTATCCATTTAATATCATCCCATCCAAATAATCAAATGACTCTTTTCTCTTTTCATTCAAGCGCCTCCGCGCTTCCGAAAAATCAATCCGTGATAGTTTCAGCATCTGGTCTCTATCCCTGACTACTCTTTCTTGCAGGCCTAACATCTCTAATAAGTCCACGATTCTAACAGACATTTCCTCAAAATGATCATCCTCTGGAATTCTCGAATAAAACTGTCTTTCAAAAATAACGGAAAATGCTGTTGCGTGAAAACTGTCTGTTATAACGTACTCTGCATGATGTAAATACCACAGCCACTCAGCAGGTCCCACTGCATTATTTTGAGAAATATCCTTCCCATTTATAAAAATGAGCTGTAAATTTTTTCCCTGCAAAAATGCCTCCATATACGGCATATAATCCCTTTCATCCGCCAATGTATAGAGTACTATAAACTTCACATCCGTAGAAAAATCTGCCGGCCTTCTTTCCCGCTCCCCCCATTGTTCTTTTGAAAGTAAAAATACAGGGTCCAGTACATTCTCCACTTCCCTGCCTGTGCAATCGGCAATCAAATCAGCTCCCGACTTTTCCCTGCACGACAGCCAGCGAAACCGCGACAAGTATTTTTGATACTTTTTAAAGTATTTTGGCGGAATCCTTTTTAATCCGATACTGGGCGCATAACTTCCTTTTTTGGTATCATCATTTACGAAATCCAGTAAAAATGTTGTATCCAAATCCAGCCGCCCGCAATTCCATATCTGATCGCTCCCCGCAATATATAAATCATAGTCACACATCTTTTTTAGCTCACGCCGCGAAACAGGGTTGGTGTAGTTTGACAATTCCCAAAACTCGCGAAACAGGCGCATCGCATTTCTGCCATTCTTCCCTGATCTCTGGCGAATTAAGCCACAAACAATTTTCATATACTCTCTTATCGTTAAGGACGGCGTATCATCCTTCCTACAGATTTTAGCAACAATCTTCCTTGTTATCCACTTAATGCTTGCGATCAATTGGTGGCTTACAATACGATATCGGATATATTCGCATTCTACATCCGTGTACCTAGTCTCAATCGCCTTTTCCAATGCATAAGCCTGCAGCGAACCGCCATACCCCGCATTTTCCGAATACGACAAAAGTGCAATTTTCATAGAATCTCCTCTCTTTTTGTAGAACTGCACGATCCATATAAGACCATCCCATCCAAATAATCAAAAGACTCTTTCTTTTTCTCGTCCAAACACCTCCGCACTTCTGCAAAATCAATCTGCGGCAATGTGAATAATTGTTTCCTATCCCGCGCAACCCTATCCTGCAACCCAAGCAGCGTCAGTAAACCTACAATCCTGTCCGAAGAGCTCTCAAAAAAATCCTCTTCCGGGATTATCGAGCTAAATTGCTTTTCAAATATGACAGAAAATGCGGTTCCATGAAAACTGTCTGTCACAACATATTCTGCATGGTGCAGATACCACAGCCATTCCGCTGGTCCTACTGCGGCCGTTTTAGAAATATCTCCACTTAAAGAAACAAGCTGCAACTGCTCTTTCCGTAAAAATGGTCCTATATAAGGAATATACTCCCTTTCATCCATCAACGTATAGAGCACGACAAATTTGGTATCGTTGGAAATGCGATCCGGTTTCTTTTCTCTCTCTTCCCACTGTTCCCTAGTCAGAAGAAATACGGGATCTAATACATTCGCCACTTTCCTTCCCGTACAGGCAGAGACCAAATCCGCCCCTGACTTTTCCCTGCATGACAGCCAATGAAAGCGAGACCAGTATTTTTGATACTTCTTATAATATTTTACCGGGATTTTCTTTAATCCGACGCTGGGCGCATAACTTCCCTTTTTGGTATCATCTTTCACAAAATCCAACAAAAAAGTCGTATCCAAATCTAATCTCCCGCAATTCCATACCTGATCGCTCCCTATCATGTAAAGATCATAATCATCCAGCTTTTTTAACTCTCGTCTGGAAACAGGATCACTATAGTTTGACAGTTTCCAAAATTCACGAAACAAACGGATTGTATTCTTTCCGTTCTTGCCGGCTCCCTCACAAAAGGACTGTCGAATAATCTTCACATACTCCCGAACGGTCCACGAGGGCTTGTCCTCTTTTTTGCTAATCTTAGCAACAATTTTCCTCGCCATCCACTTAGCGCTTGCAGCTAATTGATTTTTATGATATCGGATATATTCGCATTCTACATCAGCATATCGGTCTTCTATCACTTTTTCCAATGCATAAACCTGCAAAGAAGCGCCATAATTCAAACATTCTACAAACGATAAAAGTGCAATCTTCATGCGAATTTATCCTTTCATTTAGCATAACTACTGTTTTTTCTCTTTATTCCAATCATCTTACAAAAATACTGATAAGCAATTTCTATCAGCACATAAATCGAAAAAACAGGATGCATCAGAAAAATCCAATGTTTATAATTTACTGTCATTCTTATCCCGTCGATCAACGGAAACAAAAACGATATCGCATAGACCGGGAATAAATATTTCCTGCCTGATAACTTCGTATTCTGCTCTGCTTTTCTGGCATAACCAGAGCCACTCACATCAAAAATATTGTTAATAATGCGGAATTTTAGTTTGCGAAAAAATGCCTTAAAAGATGCGCTTGTATAGTGATAATGCCGATCTCCCTTTACAAAACCCACAAAGCCGGTATCAGTGATGATCCGATCAAACAATACAGATGTTGTCAACTGGTCGAATTCCGCCGAATAATGAGCCTTCAAATAATCTAAATCCATAACCGTACCGCTGTCTCCTATCGGTTTTATGTCCTCCTTGGCATATTCAGCAATATAACTATCCAGATTAGGATAATACCGCCCTCGTCTAATAATAAGACCCTCCATACTATCCTTCCATGTCCGATAAACAAAACAGGAAAAAGGGTCTCCAACCATATTAATATAATGACAGCAGGCATCACTATCCCTCGGGGTCGCCAATCCGACTGCCAGACACTTCAATTCTTTATGGGCCTCCAAAAGATTTCTGCGCTTTTCAAATATCCTATCATCCATCGCTTCTTCGTCCGAATCCATAATGCACAAATATCTTCCTGCTGCATACTTCAAGCCTATCATTTTAGCCGGTTCCGGCAAACGGTACGGGTTTTTCAGTACGGTTGCTCCATATTGGTTCGCAATTTCAATTGTTCGATCGGTCGATCCGCCATCCACGACCAAAATTTCTATTTTCTCTTGGTCAAACTTCTGATTTCTGATACTGCGCAACGCTTTGTCGATTGTATTTTCGGAATTATACGTCGCCATCACGATGCTAAAATCGTATCTCTCTTTCACTCTTCCGATCCCTCCGCAACTACTTTCCACACACCTTGTTTTATCTTTCCGTTCCGTTATTATCTTTCTAAGGCAAGCTCTCTTAGCGTAATGATCTGATGACCCTCTTTCAGTAATGTCTCTATTATTATTTCCAATGATTTTACTTTCTGTAATGCCACAAAATAAGGATGGTCAAAAACCACCACCTCATCATGCGTATTCACCATATCCATAAACACTTCCAATGTCTGTTGATCCGTCCACTCTGATGCTGCTGCATATTCCCAAAAAGCGACTCCTCCCGGTTCTCCACAAAGATTAACACCCACATCAGGAATCCCTCCACACTCTTTACGGATGACCGCCGCATGATTCTCATGCCAATTACTGAGATATTGAAATCCCATATCCTGTAATGCCTGCCCGATCACATCATTCGTTACAAAACCGGGAGCTGCAAATCCCTGCGGTATATAATCGGGAAGTACCCTTTGCATCTTATCCAGCGCCCCCTTCAGATCTTTTTTCACCTGCTCATACGACCAATGAAGCGCATGGGTATACCAATGAGAATGATTCATCCCGCCATGCAGTCCAAGTTCACTCCCCGACTGGGCAATCGCACGAATATTTTCCCGATATCGATCCAGTGACGGATTGACCATTGCAGCATAGAAATAATCTTTTATCCCAAGCTTCTGCTTTGCGGAAAGCATCTTAATATTTTCCTCTTCACTTCTCCTTTTTGCACACAGTGAACAAAGGGTATCAAGCCTGCTGATCGCCTTGCCGACATTTACATAGAAAGTAAATCGTATCCCATAATGAGCCGCTACTCTTAACAGAATTGGGACGCCATCCCGAATACATTTATGAGAGTCGATATCAAACCGAAACACAATCTTTGCCATTACCCCATTCTCTTTCTATACTTTTTAGGAATACGATATACAGATCTGCCCTGCCGCCCCAGCCTTAAAAGCTCCTGCGCTAATCCGTGCATATTCTCTGTAAAGCCAACATAGACACCCTCTATTTCATTCCTTGTCAAAAAATCATTTTGAATCATCCAGCGTTCACTATGAAACATTGCATAAAAACGATACCAATCGGAATGACGTTCTTTGATTGTCTTATAAACGATCCCATCCCCACTCTCGATTGCATATCTTTGTGTCCCGTACCAGTCTTTCACATACCACGCTTCACCAAGCGCGTCCTCCGGATAATTCATCATTGTACAGCTTAACGCCGCTGAGACACCCAAATATAGGATTTTCGCATGATGTTCTACACAAAACTGCCATGACGAATGCTCCGCCTGAGAAGTATCATCCAATAAATTATCTTTCATCATTTCAGATGCGTATTTCCCTTTTGCCGCCAAAGTATTATATGGAAATTCACTTCTGACCACACCGTCATATTTGCAAAACACATTTGGAAGCATTCCTGTCCAGGAAAGTGTTCTTTTGGGATCGTAATACAATACTTCTTTCTCTTCCCGATATGGTTTACACTTTGGGTATGCGGCAAATACGAGCGTTCCCTCTTCTCCTAATAACTCAAGCAAAAAATCGATCACTTCCTTTGCAGAGACACCGGTCTTTGCCAGTCCGTCCATACTGGAATGAACAAGAAGAATATCTCCCTTTTCAATCGGATATCCTTTGATTTTCTCTTTGACACGCTCCCATATAGCCGGATCTGTTTTTATCGTTTTTACTTGCCGCTTTTCAGAGTGAGCATTTGCTATAAATTGTTTTATTGCCGGAAATCTCCACAGAAATCTTCTGACTGCAACTTCCAGCCACGGGCATCGCTCTAACAGTAAAAGAATCAGTTTTCCCATAACTAACCCTTCTTTACATCCATAATCAACTGTTCCAGTGTTTTAATCGACTCAAAGTATTCGGGAACGATATACTGAGGCTCTACCATAATATCGAACGTCGATTCTATTTCTGAAACGATTTCCATGATCTCGATCGACTCCAGCATTCCATCGCTGATCAAGTGATCCCCCGTGTATCTTTTGATAGATGGTTTTACACTATTTAGAATTTCCCTTAACTTTTCCTCGTACATGATCAATTACCTTCTTTCTTGATATTCTTTCATTAACGCCTGTCTGTCATATTTTCCGTTTGCATTGACTGGAAGCCTTTTTTCTCTGACAATATGATCCGGCTGCATGTACTTTACAAGCTTCTCCTGCAGCAAAATTGATAGTTCCTCTTCCTGTATATTTCCAACATAATATAGCACGATTTTCATCGCATTCTGGTCATAAATGCATACACAGTTCTGAATTTGGGGAATCGCCGCCACATTGCTTTCAACTTCGCCAAGCTCGATCCGGCAGCCATTTCTTTTTATTTGAAAGTCCTTTCTTGAAATATACAGAATTTCTCCATATTCATTGTATCTTCCGATATCCCCCGTCCGATAAATAGATTCCGGATAATGTGTATTTAACGGGTTCTGACAAAAAACCTGTGCAGTTTTTTCCCAATCGTCAAAATAACCATAGCCCAAAAAAGAACCACGGAAGCAGATTTCTCCCTCCTCTTCTCCTTTTACAAGCTCGTTTTTATCATTTAAGATGATCACATCACTATTTCGAAAAGGTACGCCGATCGGCAACGTTTCATTGTCCTCAAAACGACGATTCACGATATAGTACGTTCCTGTATCCGTAATCTCTGTCGGACCATATAAATTTGCAAACAGGCAGTCCGGCAAATGATCGATCCAATAATTCAGCTGTTTTACGGGCATCACTTCCCCCGCGAACAGAATCTTTGTAAGATATTGAGGAAGAATCGCCGAGAAAGTATTCCGATTCGCTACAATATTCATCGCAGTCGGTACCCAGTAAAGCGTATTTATCCGATGTTCATTTAGGAACTCTATCAATTTAACAGGAAACGAAAAAAGCATTTTAGGGATGACCACCAACTTACCGCCTGTACGCAGCGTTACAAAAATATCTAAAACTGACATGCTAAAATAAAAGGGCGTCTGACTTCCAAATATGACCTCGGAACCCAGATGGAATGTCTCTGTCACGGATTCCGCATAATTGATGACCGATCTATGCGAAACGACGGAACCTTTAGGAACCCCGGTCGAACCGGAGGTAAAAAGTATATAAGCCGGATCTGTATCAATCGCCTTTTCCAATACTGAGGCTATCAAAACCTCGTCCATATCCTGCCTTTTCAAATTTTCCAAGAGTACGATCTTAGCTTTCGGCCGGGATGCGCAATATATATTTTCAGCATTCTTTTCATCTGTGATAATCATTTGCGGATCTAAAATATCTAAAATCCTGTCAATTCTTTCCACAGGAGATTTCGTATCCAGAACGCAATACAAACTATTACTGTATAAGGCTCCAAACATTGCGAGAAGGCAATCAATCCCCTTATCCAGATAAACCGCGACCCTTCCTCTTATAACACTATGCTTCAGAATTCCTGTTCCGACTCGCTTTGCCTCTTCTTCAAACCGGAGATAAGTAATGTCCCTATGATCCTCTTCAAAAACAACGTTATTTGGAATTTCCTTCACTTTTTCTTCCAAATAATCTAATATATTTTTTTTCATCATATGATTCCTTTTCATACAAACTTTCTATCAGGCAGTATTTAATATTCCTATCTACCTTATAAATTACATTTGCAGTTATTTTGCAGTCATTTCACGCAAATAGTCTGATATGATCATTGATGGTGATTCTTTTTGCTCTTCGCCCTGTATCTCATATCTTGAATACTCATTTGCAAAAGATGAAATACAATTGATATCTCCATCATACAATACCGCATTCTTACTAATTCCTTCAGAGCGCTCCGTAGTTTTCCGCATAACTAAACACGGTTTTCCCATGTAATAAAGTTCTTCCTGATTACTTCCTCCATCCGTAATAACAAACTTTGCCTCATTAAGTATTTTCATAAAGTCGAAATAGTCCACCCGAGGAAGTAACTCAAAATTCTCATTTGACTTTAATTCTGACAAAAGCCCTAGTTTTTCAAGAACAGATTCTGTGATTTTATGCAAAATAAGAACACATCTTCTGCTCACAGCAATCTCCTTTATCTTTTGGATTACTCGCTTTACAAATTCTTTATTGGCCAAATTTTCCTGTCTGTGCATCACAAGCACAAAATAGTCCTGTGCCAAAATGGCTTCTAAGCCATCAGTTACAAGCCTCATATTTTTTGAATATCCAAGACTGTCCAATATGGTATTATATTTGGTATTAATAACTTCTCCTTTTGCATGACATAAATTCTGAATTGCACCTTCATTTGGCGCAAAATGAACCCTCGCGATCCTGCTCGTAAGCAGCCTGTCTATCTCCTCCGGAAACGGATCAAATAAATGATGAGAACGCAATCCCGCCTCCACATGACATACAACGCATCTCATTTTCCTGCCAATACGGGCTCCCATAAACGTAGAGACCGTATCGCCGTGTACTACCATTGGTGCTCCCTCTAACTCCGCACGATCAAAATATTCTTCGATTTTTTTCCCTGCAATACGATAAGTCTGTATAAACCACTTAAGCAGTCCTCCTGCACTCTTTTTAATCTGACTCTCTTTACTTAATTCAATAAATTTACCGTTCAGATGAAGTTCCTTCATAATCCGACTTTTTGTCAGATCGTTCTGTCCCGATGCAATGAGATGACATATCATCCCCCGTTTCATACTTTCCAGCATCACAGGAAATACTTTAATTAACTCTGCTTCCGTTCCTATAAAAAAATACACATTCCGTTTCATGATACTATCCCTTTTCCCTGTCCGTATTCTTTTCTGACAGCTCTTGTGCTATATTCGTCTCTCTCAGCACAAAAATCGGTCTGTTCTTCGATTCCATATAAATCCGTGCTAAATATTCCCCAATCAAGCCCAATAGCAAAATGACTGTCCCCCCAAAGAACATAAGCAGCAACACGATGGTCGCAAATCCGGTCCTCGGTCCGGTACTTCTGATACTACTAATCAAAAAGTAAATTGCATAGATAACCGTAATCATATCAATCAGGAATCCAAGCCATACCGCGGCTCTTAACGGTGTTGTCGCAAATGCGAAAAAACCATTGACAGCGTATCGTACCAGACCAGAAAAAGACCATTTTGTCTTTCCTGCCGCCCGCTCCACATTTTGATACGCAATCCAGTAAGTAGAGAAACCAACCCAGCTGAAAATTCCTTTCGTAAAACGCTCCTTCTCTCTCATTGATACGATCGTTTTTGCAACCTGTCTTGTCATCATCCGGAAATCGCTTCCGCCCTGTACCATTTCCAGTCCTGTCAGTCTTTTCATCGCACGATAAAAAAGCCTGCTGAAAAGGCTGCGAGCCTTCGGCTCGCCTTTTCTGCTGACTCTTCTCGCGCCGCAGCAGTCGTACCCTTCTTCTATTTTTGAAAGCATTTGGGGAATTAAAGACGGCGGATGCTGCAGATCTGCATCCATCAATACGACATAGTCCGCGTTCGCGTAAGCCAATCCCGCATAAATGGCAGCTTCTTTTCCAAAATTACGTGAAAAAGAAATATATTTTACAGAATGAGAACCCTTTTCCTGAGCAAGCTCCCTTATCTGATCTAAGGTATGGTCTTTGCTCCCGTCGTCAACATAAATGATGCACCAGCAATACCCCTCTCCGAGCACAGAAAGGCTTTTTTCTATTTCAGAATAAAGTAACGCTATACATGGCTGTTCATTATAACAAGGTACCACAATATCGATCGTTTTCATCTTGCCCTTTCCGTCCGGATATGACACCCCAATTTCCCTTCATACATCCATCAGATATCTCTTCTGATGCTTTCGCACAAACCTTTTAATAACAACATCATTCTAAATAAATAATGTGTTAATGTCAAGATAATTGTAGTGGCTGTTTACCAGATATGTTAGTCCCACCAGCTCTGCGGGGGGATACTGTCTCATTATTACTTAGTTAGTCAAATCGGCTCTGCGCTTCCGGATATGCATGCTGTGACCAATTAGCATTATTATAACAATCATTGCCATTACCATAAGGAAAATGCCGATGATAAATTCTGTACTTGAATATGTCAAAATAATTTCATGATGTCCCTGTTCCTGCAGCGGAATAGAACAATACATCCCATCCGTTTTGTAAAGATTGGTTTTTTCCCCATCTAAAAACGCATGCCAGTTTTTGGTATAAGGAAGCAATATCACAACCTCCGAATTTTCCCTGGCATTCACCGTTATAGACATGATATTGGTCTGGTTGTCATATGTCACAGCCGCTTGTTCTGGATTTTGCTTTATTTTTTCATATATGGAGCTGAAATATTCTTCATAAGACGATTTTTCCTCCCACAACTTTTGACTTTCTGCGTAGTTCCTCACATAAGCCATGCCGAAATAATCCGGATTGTAATATACCTGCCATTTTTCGTTGTTAAACATGATATCTTGCAGTAGGACATACCCTTGCGGAACGGTTTCACCGTCTTTTCGAAACGCATATTTTACACCGGCAAATGTTTCTAAAATAGGATCATTGTTCATCCCATAAGAACGCCATAATTGGTTTTCTCCCGCAATTTCATCAACAAAGCTTTGTGTGTCCCCATTTACAATGCTAAACCAGTAGCTTAGGCTGTAATAATTGTTAAGCATGGCGACATTTTCTGGTCTGCCGTTAACATCGGTCAGTATATCATTAGAAATACGAAATACGCCCTCGTCCTTCTTCGGTGCCTCCAAACAGTTAAATGGCGAATCGGTATAGTCATCAATATGATCATAACGGATAAATTCCTCCTGCCAGTACTCCCCCACATCCGTTTTTGAATACAATAGCCATATGTTACAAATAATATTCAATACAATAAAAACAGCAGCTCCGTTTATTGCAATGCAGCGTTTGATCTTGAATATTTTTAAGGGACTAATACGAATCTCAATTCCACAAAATTCCGTGAGAACATGGGCTAAAACAACAGCAAGCACAAAATGTACAATGAATACCCATCTGTCATAATCAGCGCCAAAGGCACTAAACAGATAATTTATGATGGGCAGATGTAATGCAATAAGTAACGTTATCACTCCAATTTTCAACTGTAACGTCCTTCTGCTTTTGGGAAGAATAAACAGAAATAAAACACATATCAATTGTACAACTGTTATACCAGCCAGATAGCAGCGACGATTATAAAAAAAGTTGAAAATGATGTTTCTTAAATGTACATTTATATGCGGAAGGTACAAACGGAAATTAAAAAGACAGGCTAATATTCCACCCCCCCCCGGTCCGCCGTTCGCTATTTCCGTACGCTGCCAGCGAAGGAAGCAGAATAGGGGCTGCAAGACATATCCCTATCAGATACCATATGACGCAGCGAAAGCATTTTTTCAAAATTTTGATCAATTTTCCCCCATTGTCCTTGAATATAGCAGCCAAACGGACAATACAGTATATCATCAGAAATAAACTGACCATATACAGGTAATAGAATCCACATAATGCCCCGTAAGCAACTGAAAATATAAATAAGTAAGGCTTCCCTTTATCTTTTATTATTTTTTCAACCCCTGCCAGAATGAGCGGAAAATAGATTAGCACTGACAGCCATTCACTATACATGGCACCACCGTAAATGGCAAAACCTGAGAAAATATAGCATAATGCTCCCAATATTGTTGGGATTCTGTCAAAACGCATACAACGGCAGTAATATTGAAATGCAGCTCCAGCCAGCCAAAGCCTTAAAAAGAACATGAAGGTAAAAAGATATGCACTGTTAGATTTAGTCACCATCACGGCAAGCAGATTGAGCGGATCTCCAAAACCGTAATAATTCAAGACTCCAATAATATCCTCACCCATTCCGATAGACAAGTCATATAACGGCAAAGAGAAATTACCGTGAAACAAGTTTACAAAAAAATTCTGTAAATAACGCCCAATATAAATAAAAACCGGATAATATTGCCCAACGCCATCTACATTCCAGATTAAAGAAAGTTGTTTTCTAAAAAACATAACATATCCGGAACAGACAATGATCATAAACAGACAAGTATAAACAGCAAAACTACTCTTTCTAAATACTTTTTCATAAACTCTTGACACTGCCTTTTCTTCCATATTGCTGCTGTCCCTCCTAAAAAACACTTCTCTGGATCACGTTACCGCCGGAACATTTTTTTGACAGCCCCGGCAACCGTCTCGATCTGTTCGTCTGTGATGCCGAGCCCGCTCGGAATATAAAATCCGCGGGCTGAGATATGCTCTGCGTTAGGACAGGATGTCCCCTCAAACATCCCCTGTTTCAGGTAGACCGGCTGTTTGTGTATCGGGTAAAAAAATGACCTTGTCCCAATCCCCATCCCGCCAAGCCTTCTCATCGCCTCATCCGCATCAAAATCATAGCTCTCACCGATCACCATACCATATACCCAATAAATGTTTTCCGCATACTGCGTTTCAGGGATTGGCAGCATCACATCCTCCAAGTCTGCAAACAACGCGTTATAGCGCCGCCCGATCTCACGCTTGCGCAGGATATGCTCCTCTATCTTTTCAAGCTGCGCAACACCGACTGCCGCCTGCATGTTCGTCATGCGAAAGTTGCTTCCAATCTCCTCATGCACATAACGCCTTGCAGTAAAAAATAAATTTCTCGCTCCGCGGCATCGCTCTGCAAGCAGCTCGTCGTCCGTCAGGATCATGCCGCCTTCGCCGCAGGTAATATGCTTATTCGGATAAAAGCTGAAAATGCTGACATCCCCAAAACTGCCGCATTGTTTTCCACGATAGGTCTGCCCGTGCATTTCCGCCGCATCCTCGATCACTTTCAGATCATACTTCTTTGCAAGCGCCAAAACAGCATCCATTTGTACAGGCAGCCCGTAAATATGCACAACCATGACCGCGCGGGTTTTATCCGTGATCTTTTCTTCAATCCGGCTCACATCCATATTCCAGGTATCCGGCTCACAGTCCACAACGACCGGCACAAGCCCCGCCTTCGTGATCGCCTGCGCACAGGAAATGATCGTAAACGACGGAAGGATGACTTCTGCTCCCTTCTCTAAGTCGAGCGCCTGCACCGCCGCCTCTAATGCAGCCGTTCCGTTACAGACCGCTATCCCGTATTTTCTGCCGACATACGCCGCCATTTCCTGCTCAAACCGTTTTACAAACGGCCCCTCGCTCGAAATCCAGCCCGTATCGATACATTCACATAAATACGCTTTCTCATTTCCATTTAACAACGGTTCATTGACCGGGATAAAACCGCTCATACATCTTCCTCCTCAAAGACCGGATGCTCCACACGATACTCAAACCGGGTCTTGTCCGCATCTCCTGCATACGGTCCCTGCTTGATCTCATACATTTCCACTTCCTCAAGCACCTCAAAGCCGTGACCTCCTGATGAAAGCAGAATCAGATCTCCCGCGTTCAATATATCGCTTTTCAGATAGCGCTGCTCCTGATCAAAAAAATCCACCCGCAGCCTTCCGCGCTTCATCACCAAAACTTCCTGCGTGTAGTGAACCTCCCGATGAACAACATTATGCACATGAGGTTTTATCAGTTTTCCTGTCGGATGATGCATATAGGCGAGCTGCTGCGAATAATCATCCGGCGTAAAAAAGTGGATTCCGTCATCCTGCTCGTCCCCCCGAATGATGATTGCCAGTGTTTCATCCCCGTTTTTAATTAAAATTGGCTGCAATGTACGCTCCTCCTTTTTCCGCCGTGCACCCGCTTACTGCTATCGTTTCTTAAATACAAGCGATTTATACTCACTCACCCGCTTATCGCCAATCCAGTCATCACCATCTACAAGTGAATGCCAGCTATCGACCATCTCATATCCGCTTCCTTCAACCATCGCCCGCAGTTCTTCCTCCGTATAGATGCACGCCGCGTAGGAAGCTTCATAAATCGGTTCATGTACTGTCTGTATCCAAATATGATGGGCAGCGCCAACGGGTGTTCTTTCGATTATGACATAGTCCGGTTTTGGTTTGATCACATCCGCCACAATTTCCGCCGCATGCTCCAAATATTGCAATACGGACGAAAACAGCGCAACATTGTACCCTTCTGTAATGTCCGATATGGACTCATAAAAATGCAGCCGCTCCAAATGTATCTGTTCTCTTCCGAATTTCACATAATGTTTCTGCTCAACGATATGCCATTGACAGTTCAACCTGTCAAGCAGACCACGGTGCTGCAGATAGGTGCTTCCCAACGAGCCCCCCCCAGTCACAGACACTTAAAAAGCCGTCTTCAATATAGCATTGATATAGATACATCAACAAATTATAGTTGATCGCTTTTTCATAAAACAGAAAACCATCCCGCTCATATACCGCTTTCCCGTTTAAGACTGCCATCGTTGATTGAGACACTTTATCTATAATCGCCTTCCCGTCATAACCCTCACAGTATTTTTCCGCTTCTGCAAAAGACGCATAGTCCCCGGCCATCTCAATTGTCGAGCCCGATTTAGGTCTAGGTAAGTTGCAAATCCTTCTTGCCGATCTTGCGAAGAGTCCTTTCAAGCCCAATAAAATACTCATCAACCGCTCCTCCAATCATCCCCATATCTTAACACACTTTTTATACAATCTAGTATTCCACCACCCACCCGCAAAATGTATAATATATGCACCATTGTTTATCAGTCTCTTTACAAATTTGTAATGCATATGTACCAGCAAAGAATCCGGTTCTCCTGTCCATTTACGTACATGATTCTCTATCCGCCTATAAACCTGATTATGATGAATATTCCAAAGAGTACTAGCCTCCGGCGTTCCGATCTCATAATGGGGCTGGCAGTTAAATTTCATATCCAGCTTTTGAAAAATTCCCGCTTTTTGAGATAAATAGGCCATTGCTGGTTCATCCTCCGCGCTCAGCGTACCTGGATCATGATCCGAGTCATAATAGCTTTTTAATAAATCCGCGATCAAAGCCGGTCTGAATAATAAAACTCCTCCGTTTATACAGCCCACCAATCCCTCACACAATTCAAAGTTACGTGACGTAAAAAAACTTTCCGTTGTTTCATTCAAAATCCTATCACTCCAAGAATATACCTTGCGGAATTTTTCGCTTTCTCTCGGTGAAACCTTTGCCATCAGTCCAATTCCTTCCTGCATCAGGTTAAACAAATCCGGACATTTAGGTGAAATCAATATATCCAAATCCAGGAATAATACTTTATCATAATTCTTATACGCATATGGAATCAATAATTTCTGCCCGTACACCGTCCTCTTCTTTGCAGGATCAATCCATTTTTGAATAAAGGCAAAATCAGCATGGCACTTTTTGGCATATGCCATAATATTGTCTTTTACCAAAGAATACTGCTCAAGATACTTCTGCCCTCCCCCGATTGCCATTACACATACAATTCTTTTTTCACTCACCATATTTCACATCCCCCATTATCCAACGGAAACACTTTCTTTACTTATTTGAGTCCTCTGTCATATTGATGCACAATTGACAAATTTTTATATTCTTTATATTCCAAAAGCAAAAAAATACCGAAATACCTCTCGGCAAGTATTCCCTGAAACCTATGTTTATGCTCTGTATCAAATACTTCTAATCTATGGCTTTGAACGATCCAATCAAAAAATTGCATCATCTTATCAAATGTCTTTATATCGATCAAAAAACAAGAGCACAAATTAATATATCTATGTCTCAAAAGGTCTTTTACCGTATAATTTGTATGGAAAAATTCATTATAATCTGCCAAAATATAACTATAACAATTCACCCCATCGCCCTGCGGTTCATTTGGTCTTGAAGTATCTGCCATAAAATTCTGCGCATAATCCCATCTCGTCGAATGGCATTCAAAACTAATATGTGCTCGATCCTTATTGTATAAATATTTCTCAATTCTTTCCGTGATGTTAGTTTTATTTCCAAATCCTTTGATCAAACGCAATTCTTTGTCATAATGCAAGAATCCAATAAAATCAAGTTCTTTATAGATTCCACTTCTCCATATATTATAGATTCCTTCGCTTTCCGTCCAATATTTACCTAGCGCAACATAATTCGGGAGATCCCTTTGTGCAATGCAACTAAACTCTTCCGAATTTTCAAGTTTAGGCGTAGATCCAACATTTAAGAAACAATAATTTTGATTATTAAACTTTGTATCTACCTGAAATAAAGCCGGATATATTTTCTGATGAGTAACAATATAAATTTTCCACTTACACATATCTCTGTCCACTACGCTTACCTCCACTACACGATATTTATGATTAATACATTTAACAGGCAAAAAAATTATCTGCCACATTTGCGGGTTTTCCACCATAACTTTATACACTTTATTCGTTTGTCAATGTACGCATTTTGATTTCCGTCATTTTATCCTAAGCAAACTGCTTACCAGTAACATTCGTTTTCCACCTGTCCTGCACATTGGGGCTTTTCCTGCGCTGCCGGTCTTACCCAATACTCATTCACGACATCCTGATAAAAATCCTTATATTCCGTCTCCCATCGGCTTCCAATAATTCCGAACAGCAGCTGCACCGCACCCCCTAAATGAACTGCGATTTTTCCCATACGCTTTATTTCTGCCGCCAACGGGTAACCATATGCACCGCACCCGATAATCGCAACATCAAACTCTTTTTTTCGGCACTGCTGCTTCATCCACTCCAACGCTTCGAACCAATCGGAATAATGATCACTCCCGGTTCCCCCCAAAGATTGCACCGCTTTTATCGTAAGCAGTTCAAATTCCGGTAAAATATCATCTGCCTCAAACACCTTTTCGAATATCTTCTCCCGATTTTCACGATACTGCTTTTCTATAGAATCGGCAAAGGGATGTACCACAAGAACCTTTTTCCCTTTCAGCGCGGCCGTCCACGGCTTTTGGTCACTTTCCGGATGTAAATACATATTCCAAGGTTCCAGCCAGTTAAGCTGGGTCCAATATTTCGTGTTCTGATACTGCGATAAAAGATAATCCTCCATATACAGTCCCCAGAAGCCCTGCATATCAATCCCCTGACAATCCTGCAGATACAGATCTGCAAAACGCTCCCCCAAATCAAAACTGTTTGGGAAAAAGCCGGATAACAGACACAGTTTATTCAACGCATCCTCACGGTAATCCAGGCGCGGAATGAATCGATGCTCAATAACCTGACGCAGGAAATCCATTTCCGTGTATCCCATTCTTCCCGCCCAAAACGGCTCCCCGGCATTTATTTTCTGCGTAATAATCTGATTGACTTCCGGCGGGAGCAGTAATACCCTGCCTTTCACTTTTGTTGGCCTTGCTTTATACACGGCATATTTTTCTTCCGGATCTATTTTCTTGTTTTTATGCTGAACATATTTTCTGATACACTTATTTTTAATCTCATAAAAAAACCATACAGTATATTTTTTTATAACATTCAATAATCCACTCCCTCCCTTTTGCTTCTTCAAAAAAACAATCATGAAATCCCCGCCTTTACCGCTCTCATAACAGTTCACAAATCTTTTTCACCGATCAGCTTTAATCCTTCCGCTATTTTTCCGATCTTGTGAAAATAGCTTGTCATAAAGATCAGATTTCATCTCCAGCATCCTGTCATGAAAGTTCTTTGGCTGATAGGTCCCGCGTATATCACGTAATAAATCCTGATCCAAATAAAGATCAGTAAACTGATCCGCCAGCGTCGTTGTAAATTCACCCTGAATAAGATCACCAAAATCTGTTCCTGTTGTATGCGTTGCTCCCTCTCCAAAACCACTATTTAGTACATACGATTTCTTGGGATGCACCGTATACGCATGATATTTGAATTGAGCGTAACACCACCTAACCGCCCATGAATCAACCCTTCCTTTCATCTGGTCGATCAGAAGATCTGACAAGAAATTGCCTCCTTCATTAAAAGACTTTTTAATGAAGGGATTGATTCTAAAGAAAAATCTGTCCCGCAGTTCCCAATCTGCTGCCTTCCAACGATTAATCCACGTTCCCCAGCTCCAGCTTTCCGCCCTTTTGCTGAAATACACATCGTAAGGATACTTCTCAAGACTATCATACTTTTCTGTAAAGCCCGTCACTTCCCAAATTCTCTTGTCGTTCTGATAATACTTAAGCGCCTCATTCATAAAAACAAGAAACTCGGGCGATACGATCAGATCATCTTCTAATACAATCACACACTTATATTTCTCAATAATCTGCGTAACCCCATCGATCACAGACTTTGCCAAGCCTTTATGCTCCTGTGCTTCATACACAGCAACCCTTTGAAAAGCTGTCTGCTCATTTGCATATCTTCTAAGGAACCCGCGAACTTCATTTACTTTTTGCGCAGGCTCATCCGGTACAGGAGCATCGCAAAAAATAAAAACAGTTGTTCTTTCAGCCCCGTGACAGACCTCCAATGATTTTAGCAAATTTTGAATATGCTGTAAGCGTTTGTATGCAAAAATAACAACAGGTGCACATCCGTTCATTTTTATCCTCCTATCTCAAAAACAGCCTACTGCTTTTCTGTTGCGCCCTCTTCAAAATAGTCCCTTATAATTTTGAAAAGCGCTTCACCGAACTGCTTCTGTCCCCATGCAGCAGCCTTCTCCCTGCCCTTCTGAATTAAGGTCTCACACAACCCGTCATCCGTCCACAGCCGCTCTACACAATCCGCAATTTCTTCGACCGAATCGGGGTTAAACAGCAGCGCAGCATCCCCGACCTGATCCGGAATGCCATAGATTCCCGATGTTGCCACCGGGCACCCTAATTCAAATGCTTCCAGCTGAGGAATATTCGTCGGTCCTAAGCAAGTCGGCATGACCATCGCCCTTGCGTTCTTATACAAATAAACCATTTCATCATTCGTAACGTAGCCCAGGATTCGGATATCTTCTTCCAAATTCTCCTGTTCGATCCACTTCAAAACATTCTCTTTGTTGTTTTGCTCTGATCCAACAAACACCAGTTTTACAGGAATGCCTTTCTTTTTTAATCTAGCGGCAGCAAGTATTAAGTTTTTGTGATTCTTATGGGTCCAAAACTGTGCCGGATAGAAAATAAACTTATCAAAAAGCTTCTCCTTGGGCGGCTTAGGTACTGCGGTATAGATATAATCAGGCGGTATAAAGGGCAATATCTTAACATGCTTGTCCAAATCCTTTCTAAGGCTTCCGTATGACTCAACAATATGCTGCTTTCCCACCTCAGAATCCGCCAGAATAATCTCTGCTATCTGGCACTGATGAGCATAATACTGCTCTCTCCATTCATATCCGGAGGTCAGTTCCGGAAATCTATGATCATACCGGTGCATCAAGTCAAAAATAGGCATTAATGCCGGAATTTTAAGAACATCACCCGCCCCATTTACCTCCTGTGCTATATACAGGCCTAAATTGCTTTTTCTTATAATTTTCAAATCACAATCAAAATGTTTATACAAGTAACCGAGCAGCCTGCCAACAAGCGGAACATGCCGGAACCCCCAGAAATTATTCTCAATCCGGCGGTTCATCCAACTTTTTTTTTCATTCAGCTTTACCGCATCCAGATGATATTCCTTCGCTATCCGAATCCAGTTTTCATCCTTTGAAAAAACAGTAATATGATAGTCTGGCAGGGTTATTTCCGATAAGGCCTTTATCACCGACAGCCAATACTGATATGAACCGCCATAACGACTTTTTCCGCCGGTCAAAACCCCTATTTCCCGCATTGTGCCTTCCTCCCCATTCAATAAATCAATCCGCTTCATCGGCCTGCTCTTTTAGAATTGCCCGCCCGTTCTTTATTTCATACACTTTATTGCAATTCCGTATAGTAGAAAGCCGATGCGCAATGATAATAAGCGTCTTTGTTCCCTTTAATGTATCAATCGCCTGCATAACGGCGCTCTCCGTTTCATTATCCAACGACGATGTTGCCTCGTCAAGCACCAAAATATCCGGATTATCATACAACGCCCTCGCAATGGCAATTCTTTGACGCTGTCCGCCGGAAAGCTTAACGCCTTTTTCCCCAACTATTGTCTCCATTCCGCAAGGCAGACTTTCTATATAATCATAGATTTGTGCATCCTGTAAAGCTTTTTTAACCTTATCATCGTCAATCTCATTTTCATAAATTCCAAAAGCAACATTATTTCTCACCGTATCATCAATCAAAAAGACATTCTGCGGTACAAAACTAATAATCTTTGCCCATTGCCTTGGCATGGAAAAAATGTCCCTGCCGTCCATTAATACTTCACCCTTCTGCGGATGCAGCAATCCTAATATGACATCAGCGAGTGTTGTCTTTCCCGCTCCGGACTCCCCCACGAAGCCAATCGCATCACCCTTCTCAATTTTCATGGAAACATCCTCCAGTACATCTTTCTCTCCCTCAGGATATCTCCAGCATAAATTCTTAACTATCAGTTCATGTTGAAAGGTTCTTGCTTTTTCGGAATCCTCCCCGCATGTCAGGCCACCGTTTTCGGTTTTATTTATTTCGTCCTCCTGTCTGCGGGCAAAAGAAATATTTTGATATGCATTTTCTAAAAATGTACGACTATACACTAATCCATTTATTCTCGCAGTAATATTGGAAATAGCAGGTAACATTTTAGCCGCTGCCAGGGCAACCGCTCCCATAACCGACGCAATTCCCCCTATGTTACCGCCATCACCAAATTTCATCACCAAACACACCATAATGATAAGACCTGCAATGAACACCGTCTCGATCAGCTTTCCCGGCACCGTACAGAGAAATAAATATAACGAATTAAAATGACAAGCCTTCTCCGCCTGTTTTTTGTATTGATCAATAAAATACTGCTTCCTCTGATTGACACAAATCTCTTTGTAACCGCAAACCGGCTGGTAAACGTATTGATGCCTCTTGGCAAATGCCTCTCTGCATTGCTCTCCGCATTCCGCATTTTTCTTCTTAAAGGCAAGAACAATGGATAAAGCTGTTATAGCTGCAAGCAGTATCAGCCCCATTGCAAGGAAGGGTTCCAAATAGATCAGAAGCACGCCCAGCAGGAAGCATGTCAGCGTTTCCGCAAATAATGTTGAAAAAGCATCTATAACCTGTGCAACATTCCCGACATCCCCTGTCACTCCCCACATGATGTCGCTGCTGTTCGTTTCAACAAAGTACATATAGTCACGGCTCAGGAAAGACTTTAACATAATTACGGATAAATCTCTTTCTATTCTGTTCCGAAAACGTATCTGGTAGTAATTAACAGCCAAAGTTATGCCATCCTTGATCACATAAACCAGAACGATCCCTACCGCAACGGGGATCAATAGCTCTTGTGCATTCGTAATACCCAGCCATCCTGCCATTTTCCCAATAACCATATTTTCCATTAGCGCATCCGGCGACATCAATGCCATAATAAACGGAATGATGACGCCGACTCCCAATGTCTCAAGCAAAGCACTAATACAAAACAGCAGCAAAAGCAATCCCCCCTGCCGTCGCTGTTTCTTATTCAAAATAAAAATTAACTGCTTTGACATCTCTATTAAAGTTTTTATATTCTGTATAAATGATCCCATTTTTTCATATCTCCGCTTCTTCCGGTATCCGATAGCTATATCTTTCTCTTAGTATCCATACTGCTCTTTGAATGACGCAGCGTCTTAATCCACCTCTTAACACTTACCGATATCCGATCATGCTCCTTATTCGTACGCCTCCAGATGAAACAGGAGGACATGCTCGTAATGACCTTTCATCCTCATACGTTTTCAGACAGTCTCCTTTGATCTGATTCCAAGCAATCTGTTCTTTATCAGCCTTAATTGAAAATAAATTCTTTTCTTTTTATCAGAATAAGGCGTTCCCCCCATGTGTATCCATTCCCGATACATCCGCTCCCAATGCTCACTATATAATCCGTTCCAAAACTTCGGCTGTCCCGCAGCATGCAGCACTATTTCACCCCCGACAGCATCTCTCGGATGGCAGCTATATTGACTCCATTCCATGCAGGAATAATCTATATGAAATTCCTGTATGGCAAGTGAAAATACACACTGCTCCGGCAAATAAATGTCCGCGTCATACTCTATTGTCTTTTCATAGCACCACTGATAAATCCTGTTATAGTTCGAAAGTCTGTTTGAGAGAGCAAACAGGCTCATCGAAATTCCCCTGCGTTCCAGATCATACCCGGCATATTTTTGCTCTTCCTTCTTTTTATAAAACATTTCCCGGATCGATTTTGTATCCTCCAAAACATTGACAGCACTTTCTGAAAATTCGCAGACCCTGTTCAGGCTTCCCTCAAGTGTAGCATCATAATCGCTCCACACAACCACGTCATACACATCTAACAGTTTCAGACATTCATATTTGCAGAACACCATCGTAGAAAAATAACTCATTACCACATCATTGCGCGACTTACAGGGATATTGATACCGTATAAATTCCGTATGAAATATGGATTGAATCCGCTCCTGATCCTTTTTCTTAATCCCGTCATGATAGATGATCAATGTGTCAAACAAATCCGCATTCGTCTCTTTGATATTAATAGCCAAAACTGCCATGGCCGCCACATCGCTTTTCGTTCCGCCTGTCACGATTGCTCTCTTCATTTTCACTCCTCACCATTCATCGGCATTCCATTGCTTTTATCTGTTTATTCCTTACTCATACAATCCAAGATGAAAAATATATTTATGCTTATATTTCCCGCCGTTGATCCTAATTGCCGCCAAAGCTGCTCCAACCGCGGGCGCGACAATGCCATCACACTGTGCAAGCAGATAAACGGTGATCAAATAGTCTTCTCCACGCAAATATTTATCATTTTCCCGCTGCAGATTTATTTCTGCTAATACCGTTTTGACCGTATGATCAAATCTGGGGACATCATATGCAAGCATTTTATCTCCAAACTCATCCTTCATCCTATCATAAATCATCCTGTCTTCCGTTGCCAGATAAACATATTCGTATCCCCATTGCTCCTTCTTTTCTTTTACCGTTTCCAGCAATAGCTCTACATCCGGTACAATCTCATGATGAGACGGTTTCAGACTCATATAATCCGTTCCCCGTCCTACGACACCAAGAACTTTTGCATTTAACGGGAAAAGCATATCTCCCGCCTCCTGAATCTTCTTTGCCAAATGCTCCTTTACAACACAGTACTTCTCAATCATTTCATGAAAATATACAATTTCTTTCTCATCCTCCGCCCCATAATAACCTGCAGAAAAGTATCTGTCACCAATAATGACATGCCTGCTATGCCGCACATCTTTTAACGACCATTGTGTCGGCTGATGGAAAAAATACTCCCATGAATTCACCTTTCCTAATAAATTATTATCTAAGTACATATTTTTATAATTCTGATAATCCACAATTGGAATATATCCTTTTTCGACCGCATAACTTATTTTGTGCAGGACATAATTGTGAATAGACATCAACCCAGGCTCGGCGGCTTCGGGACGTATGATATAAAACACAATATTTTTATTGCGAAACCCTAAAATTCGTTTCCGTTCATGCATACAGATCCAGCTTCCGTTTATCACATCCCGGACTCTTCCAACCATTTCCCGTGGATTCTTCAGATAAAAAAATGGACTTGATGCAAATCTTTTAAGACTCTCCAATACCATTGATATTAATCTCCCCGAACGCTGTTACCTTTTTCCATATACAGCTGAAACGTTAACACCAAAGCCTCTTGCCATTCCAGGTCACCTTCAAACAGATAATTGTTACTGCCTGCCATTAAATATCGCTGTGATTTTTGTTTTCCATCTCTGGATTCTTCTTTGACGCTTGCTGATCATCCCATAATGAACCTGTAAATCAAGTAAGTCAAAAAAAGCTTTCTGCGTGCTGCACATCCCTCCGATTCTGAAATTTGCAAGCACCTCGTAAATCGGTATAAAGCGGACTCCTTTGCACTTTTTATATCTTAACATCAGATCATAATCTGCAACGCTGCAATAACGTGTGTCAAAAACACCATATTTATCATAAGCACCCTTCGTCACAAAACAGGCCGGATGTCCAATCATTCTTTGTTCCAAGAATTCCGGAGAACGAATCCACACAGATTCTTCCTTTTCATCCACCCATGTCCGCATTCCGCCATATAAAACCGCACACTCCTCTTTTTCATATGCTCCGACTACTTTTTCAACCGCATCTGCTTCATAGTAATCATCACTGTTGATGATGCCGATGATGTCCCCATGCGCCATTCTTATCCCTTTATTCATAGCATCATAAATACCATGATCCGGTTCCGATACATAATGCATCCGCGTGCCAAAACGCTGTTTGAATTCCCTGATAATAGCTAAGGTACCATCCGTAGATCCCCCATCTACAACAATATATTCTATATTGGGGTAGGTCTGTTTGAGCACGCTATCCATTGTCTGGCGAATCGTCTTCTCACTATTATAACAAACAGTAATAATACTAACAAGAATATTATCCATCACTACCTGCCTTATCCGCATCAATTCCTTAACGTATTTATTGTTTCCATTTCCAAATTGACCGATTCACATCCATTCCCAAAACCGACTTTATTTTCACGATCAGACCATGCCCGTTCGTTCTCTTAAAATACGTCCGGTCAAATTCCTCATCCCACGCAGCTTCCTTTCTGTGACGAATCGGGAATCTGCACTCTCCGGTTTTTAGCTCCACACTTTTCAGTTCACCTGTTGTGTGCGTGGATTCCTCCTGAAAGCCGATATTGCGTGTATAGCTCTGTCTTGGCGCAATATTCAGCTTATCGTGTAAGATCGTCGCATACATCAGCTGATAATCCCACGTATCATAGGAATGTTTATACAGCGCGTCAAACTCTGCCGTATACACCCAATAGGACTTTAACGGCAGCACCTTGCGGAAGACCGGATTTTTCTTTTCCTTCTCCCATGTCTTTAAGTCAAAATCGTAAAGCTTCCATGCCCGTCTCCACGACGCCCATCCCCAGATAAACGGCACCTTTGTGAACAGATAATCGTGTTCTGTCTCATAATACGCCGCCGGATTGCTGCCCCCAATCACCATAATCCTTTCATCATCACGGTAATATTCGAGCATTTCCTGACAATACCGGAAAAACGTAGGGTCAGGCAGGCAGTCATCCTCTAAGATAATTGCTTCCTCCTCCTGCTCAAACACCCATGAAATGCCGCTCGAAACCCTTCTGCCGCACCCCATATTCTCTCCGGCATAATTTTTATGCACTTCGCACTCCCAGTCAATATGCGATTCCATATAAGCGCGGACCTCGGCAACCTTCTCTTCCTCTCCCTGCACATGTGCTCTTGCGCCATCGGATACAAGATATAATTTCGTCGGTTTTGCCTGTCTGATGGCCTCAAAAACCTGCTTTGTGGTCGATAAACGGTTAAACGTAAAAAAAGCAACCGGCGTTGTCAATTGTTCCATATCACTCCATGCTCCTTTTCCTGCTTCTGTTCCATATCACATGCAAATCCGTTTTATGACAACAGTTCCTCAAAAAGCTTCCGATACTTTCCGCCAATCTCTTTTAAGGAATTTGCATTCCTGATATACTGCATCGGATGCTCCGTACAATACCGGATACCTTCCGCAAGCTGCTCATAACTGCCGTACTCCCCTAAATAGCCGTTCGCCTTATGCGTTACCTGTTCGGCGATCCCGCCGATGCAAAATGCCGCCACCGGCGTCCCGCATGCAAGCGCCTCCCCAACCGTATAGCAGAAGCTCTCCTGTTCGGAGGGCGCTAAAAATACGTCCGCAAGATTGTAGACCTCGGTCATCTCCTCCTCGGAATGAATATAGCCAAGATACCTTGTTTCCAATGGACAATCCTCGATCCGCTCTTCATCCTTATTGCCGAATACCACTAACAGATACTTTTCTGCCTCTAACTTCCGCAGCGCTCCCACTAGATTCTGCGCGCCTTTCGTCCGGTTCGACAATGCAAGGCAGGCACCAAAAAGTATGATTTTCTTATGAGTCACTACGCCGTATTTCGCGCGCAGCGCTTCCTTGTCTTCTAATCTGCGGTACTGTTCGTAATCAATCGGATTCCATATCCATGTAATACGCCGTCCCTGCCAGATACGGCTTTTTTCCGCACACTCCGCGCTCCATCTGCTCGGTCCGGCTAAAGTAAGGGAGCCGGAGAACGCCCGTGCCTTTCTGATAAAATTGCGGCGTGACAGATCGTTTTCCTTTTTAGAACCGATCAGCGGACATTTCCCGCAGCCTTCCGCATAACGGCCGCAGTAACGGTCATAATGGCAGCCCCCGGTACAATTCCACATATCATGCGCCACCCAGACCACAGGCTTTCCAAGTGCAAGAAGCTGTTCCACATTCCGGTATCCGATAAACGAATTAACCCAGTGCAGCATGATGACATCCGCCTCCCTGACTGCAGGATGCTTCGCCATATTGGTTCCAAAATGATCAGAAATAACTTCGCCTTTGGAAAGCAGCAGATTTCCGACGTTTTTCGCCTTGGACAGCAGGCTTTTGACCGGCGTGTCAATCACCTGCGTTCCGACACTGTCCGAATGATATTTTGTCCTCAAAAGTACCACGGACTCCACGCCGTTCATCTGAAGTCCGCGGTGAATCCGCTCCACCGCTTTATAGGAACCGCCCAGGTCGGTTGTTGCCAAATGCACTACTTTCATATTGCCCCCAAAAATAATACTTTCTTTGTATCTTCTCACTTCCGGATATACAAAACCCTGTATACCCCGTGCAGCAGCTTCGAAAGCACGCGGCTGTTTCTACAGAATTCAAACAGCGCAAAAACAGGATACCCCCATGGCAGATGATCTTTGATACAGCGCTTCGCCTCCCGCTGATAATCCATTTTATTCTTAACGCTTGCGCTGTTTTCATCCAGTGAATAGTCTGCCATCATCTCACCGGTACAGACAAAGGGCACTTTTTTCTTTTTTAACCGCAGCATCCATTCGCGGTCCGCGCAGATACGGTAATGCTCTGCGTCAAACTGTGCAATATCAAAACATGCCCGGTTCGCCAAAACCGCCTGATGATTGATGCAGTCCCCCGTCAGGTAATAGAGCAGACTGCCGCACGATTTTCCGTAAATCCGCTGCTCAGTATGCCCATCAGGATGGACATAGGTGATGCTGCCGTACAGCACTTCCGCGCGTGGCGGATGACAGCGCGCCGCCATCCGTTTGATCACACCCGCATCATACAGCGTATCTCCCGCGTTCAGAAAATAAAGATAATCCCCCGATGCTCTTCTGAGCCCTTTATTCATCGCATCATAAATGCCCTTGTCCGGTTCGGAATACCATTTTAGTTTTCCGCATTCAGCATAAGGGCGCACAAGCGCCTCCGTATCGTCCGTGGAAGCGCCGTCAATGATGAGATATTCAATATAGGGATAAGTCTGCTCCGTCACCGAGCGGATGGTCTGCTCAATGACGCACTCCGCGTTATAGCAGACCGTGATGATGCTGATCGTTATCGGTTTCATCATGTTTGTTTCATCTTTCCACGGTTTCTCCGGTTTCTTTGGTGGTCATTTCGGTCTCTTCCACAGCACTCTGCGGCGCACTTTCCGGCACTTCCGCCGCACTTTGGGACGCCCCTTCCGGTGCCTTCTCCACATCTTCAAAATTCAACCGTTTTTCCTCTACCACAAGCGGGCGGTGGATGACACGTGTATTGATATTTAAGATATATTCCCCGATCAGTCCGATAAAAAACAATTGTATGGAACCTAAAATATAAACGCCGAGCACCATCGGTGCATTACCCGCCTGAAAATTATCCCAATTGCAAAGTTTCATGATCAAATAGACTAACGCAATGAGCATACTGATCCCGGAGGACAGAAAACCAAGCAGCGTCGCAATGCGCAGCCCAACCTTGGTATAAGAAGTAATGCTCAGCATCGCCGCATCATACAGGCTGAAAAAATTGTTGTGCGTCTTGCCGGCACGGCGCTTTGCCTGCTCATAGAAAATCTCCTTGCGGTTAAATCCGGAACCGTATTCCGCTACGATTCCGCGCAAAAAAGGTACCGGATCGTTCAATTCCTTCAAAATAGCAATAAAAGACTTGTCATACAGTCCAAACCCGGTAAAATGCTCGATCATCTTGACATCGGACATATTCTTTATCAATTTATAGTAGCAGGAACGAAGCCAGTAAATAAACCCGTTCTCCTTACTGGTGGATTTAATGCCGCTGACGATCTTATGCCCCTGCTCCCACTCATGAACGAAGGTGGGAATCATTTCCACGGGGTCCTGAAAATCACAGCACATACTGATTGTACAGTCCCCTGTCGTCTGGCACATACCATGGAACGGCGAATTGAACTGCCCGAAATTCGTCACATTAAAAATCGCCTTGATCCGTTTGTCATCCCCGCACAGCTTCTCCAGCTTGTCCCTTGTACCGTCCGTCGAGCAGTTGTCAATAAACAGCAGCTCATAGTCATATTGCGGCAGTGCCTCCGTCATGACGTTTGTGACCGCCATCGCCATGAGATCGACATTTTCCACTTCGTTATAGCACGGGATTAATATGCTTATTTTTTTCATGAGACACCTTCATCCGCTGAATCGTTTCGTAAAAATTGACCGACAATATAAAATAGCACTATGGTTAGTATATGCCAATAGTGCTATTATATGATATTTTGTGGTATCCGTCAAACAGATGTGAAACAATGCGAATCCTCTCTTCACTGACGCTTCCTGCACAGACCGTTTTATGCCTGCTGTAAGATTACTGTCAGCTATTGAGCATCAGATATCTGCTAAACTCCCGAAGGTCAATATCTGCATCGCCCTTCGCGCCTTTTTTTAATTTTTTATTATAAAACAGATAAAAGAAATGGTCTCTTTTCCTTTCATTCCCATGAAGCGGAGAGGCAACATCTCCGAACCTTACAATATAATCATCATCTCCCTCTTTTAAGGATGGAAATACAATTTTAATCTTTTCAAAATCATCCTTGCCAAAATTGCTCTCAAACTGCGAGGCTTTTACAACAACAAAATCAAACAGCAAACCCTTTTCATCCGCGTATTTTTTCAGATTTTTTACCATCTGAAGCATCCCGCTCTTTGTCTTTTTCTGAAGTCTGATAGATTCTGCATAATTTTCATCTTCTTCCTTCGTCTCATCTATTGCATCCACATCTTTCACATCTTTTTTCAGTTTCCGCAGAAGAGCGTTGTTTACTACACATGTATCCGTTGATTTTGTAAGATATCCCGCAAGATTCTTCATAATCTGGTCAAAATCGTCCCGAATTTTCCCTCCCGGAATCAATTCATTAAAATACGCATCGTATTCCGCTTCCGATTTCCAGACAGGATGCCTGCGCTTCCTTCTCTCAAAAAATTCCATTCCCAGCTCATCATGATAAACATTCTTAAACAAATGAATAATATCATCGTCACTGAGCAGTGAAATCCGTATATTTTTTAATTTGTGTCCTTCCACGCTTAATGATTCTTCAGAAAGCAATGTGCGCCCATCCGTAGCCAGCTTTTCGTTCAGACATGCGATCATATGATGAATCAGATAACTTTCATACAGCACCACGGGATGATTCTGTATCCACTTTCTTTCCGCATCGTGCGCATACGCAACATTTTCTATGATGCTTACGGCGCCCTTACCGTAAGCAAGCTCATACTTTCCTTCTTCTTTTACAATTGTAAGTGCCATGAGCAGGCGTTCATAATCGATATTTACCGTATCAAATCCCGTGATATAGGCATCGCGTTTCAGATAATCCAATTTATCCACATCTATGATCTTTCCATTCAGCATCCCGATAATGCAGTTTTGAATTTCTTTTTTCCGCCGGCCTTCAGCATAAGAATATGTATATCCTGTTATACACCTCGCAAAAAATTCCCGGTCTGCCGGATTTTCAAAGCACTTTAATCCATAAAATTCTTTCAGTCCGACAATCGCACTCATGATTTCATGCGGTGCCGCACCGTCCTTTTTTAACTTTTCCAAAAAATCTTTCTCAAGCTGCTCCTTTTCTATGCCATCCTGTCCAATTACTTCGATCAATCTCTCATGCAGCCTTTGAACCGAAAGATTCTCATCCTTGTAAAATTCTTCTCCAGTATGTGAAAAAGGCGCATGCCCAACATCATGCAGCAGACATGCAGCCAAAAAAATTTCTTTTATCTTCTGTATTTCCAAGCAATCTTTATAGATATTTTTTTTGATGATTTCTCTGCATAATGACTCAACCGCAATTTCTCCCAAATGATAAACACCCAAAGAATGAACAAAGCGATTATGTACCGCTGATGCATATAGCGGAGAATAGCTCGTCTGGATGACTCTTCTCAATCTTTGAAACACAGCAGTATCCACAATCTCTTCCATATAATTCTTTGGTATTTCAATATATCCGTAAATCGGATCTTTTAATCTTTTGTTATCCAACCGCCAAGCCTCCCAATGCCATGATTGCCGAATTATCAACAAATGCTTTCAAGACATCAAGGGCAAGATAGCCGCGAAATTGATATATTAAGTCTTTAACCTGCTTCTCCTCCGCCAAGGCAACCGCCTGACCATCCTCCGTTTCTACAAAAAAATCCGAATAGTTTCGAAACATCGCATTTGTATTATCTCTTGACAAAAGCAGGACCGCTTTTTCGCCTTTGCTGTTCAGCAGTTTTACAACTCTTGTCCCATAGTCCTCCAATTCGCGATATGTCACATAGTTTCGTTCCAGCTTAGTCATGGCCACAATCAACGCATTCGCCGCTAAATCTTCTATTCCAATATAAAAACACATGAATTGACTCCCTCCATTTCTTTTGCCTTTTTCTTCTGTTACTTTCATTATATGACCTTACGGCACAAAATTACCGTTAATTGCCGTTGTTAGTATTAGTATATCAGATACTTTCCTTTTTTACACTACTTTTTTACACTACTTTTTTACATTACTTTTTTCAGAAATTTTGCCTTCCGCCGACATACTGCATCTTTCAGAAAGCACGCCCCTTCTGCCCTTTCCTCCATGCGGCAAGCTCCCGGATTCCCTCCTCAAATGACACTTCCGGCACAAATCCGGTGTCTTTGGTAAGCTCTGAAATATCGGCGCACAAATACATGACCTGTTTGGGTGCATAGGGCAGCTTTCCGAGTCCGAGCGGCCGTTCATAATGCGTCATACCGGCAAGAATCTCCAGATATTCTCGAAGCGGTCTTGCCCTGCCGCTCCCGAGCACATAGGTCCTGCCTGAAACGCCGCGTTCTCCGATGAGATACATCGCCCGCGCCGCATCACGCCCGTTTAAGTAATCCCATTGCTGTTCTCCTAATGTGAACGCCGTCTCTTCCCCCGCCTGCATCCGGTCGAGTGCGCTCATGATCATCGTATATGCCCCGTCATAGCACCCATAGACTGACAGAATGCGCACCCAGACATGGCGGATGCCCCGGCTTTCGCACATCTGCCTCGTCATCGCGCCCGCACAGAGCTTTGCCATTCCATAGCCGTTTTCCGGAAATGTGGGCGTATCCGGCATAAGAATTCCCTCCACACGTCCATATTCCGCCTGCGAACCGGCGCCGATAAATGCTTTGCATTCCAATGCCTCCGCCAGTTCTACGGCATCCAAGCTGTATTGAATATTCTGCGTCTGCAGTGCCATGTCATTCCGCGTATCGCCGAACGTCCCGTTCCATGCAAAATGATAGAACGCGTCATAGCCCGGCTCCAATCCTTCCCCTGCCATGACATCCGAACACTCACAATGTCCCTCTACTTCACTGCCTTGGTCCGGCTCCCCGCTTCCCCGACATCTGGACCGCTCCGCCATGTCACGATAGTCGGATAAATCTGCCTCCACGACCGACACAAGCGGATGTTTTGGCAGCAGCGCCGTTCTCTTGGAATTTTTATGACAAAGCGCCGTCACCTGCGTACCGTTCTCTATACATTTTTGGATCAACGACATGCCGATCACGCCTGTCGGTCCGTCAATCAAAATACGTTTCATCCGTCAGCCCTTTCCCATGATGCCTTCATCCGCTTTTTCACGCTCTCATACTCCTCCTTGGGAAGGAACGGATACATATCATCCGGCTCCGGCGATACCATCGTCCCGTCCGGCAGCGCTTTGGATGCAAGCTTGGGCTCAAAATTCTGCTCCGGATCTACGACCGCCTCCACGATCAGCGGTCCCTCCTGTGTCAGAATCTCCTCCAGTTTTCCCGTCAGTCCGTCCACAGCATCAATCCTTCTGTAAGCAATCCCATATGCATACGCAAGCTTTTCCATATCTGGGAAACTGATGCCATTATCTGCACACACGCCTACGAGCGGCGGCTCAAACAAATTGCTCTGGGTCTGTCTGATGGAATGATACCCATTGTTATTCAGAATGACAATGATCAGGTTTAAGTGATGATATACCACGGTCTGAAGCTCCTGCAGGTTCATCTGAAAGCTTCCATCCCCGTCAATACAGATCACACGTTTTCCCCCTCTGGCGAAGCATACCCCCACCGCTGCCGGAAAACCGTAACCCATGGCGGCGCAGCCTGAATTCGTGAATAATCTCTGATCCTCTTTGACAACCGCCGCCTGAAATGTCATCACGCAAGCGCTTCCATTCCCGCATATCACAGCGTCTCCCTCAGACAGCATGTCCGTAAACTCTTTCAGGAACACATAGGGATTGAGCTTTCTGCTCTTATAATACTGCGGCAGCACAGCGGGATACTCCCGGTTGATTTCCCTGCACAGGGACAGCCACCCGGCATGATCTCCCACATCTTTGACCCCGCTTTCACCGTCTGCGCACCTTCTGCCTTCCAACGGACCGCCATGAAAGGAATTCCCATCCTCCACTGCCTTCCCCGTCCTGAGCGCCTCTGCGATCGATCTCATCACATCCTTCACATCCGCATGGACCGGCATATCCGCCTTGACGGTAGGTTTATGCAGCTCGTTTTCATCAATATCGACGATGATCTTGTACGCGTCTTTCGCAAAATTTTTGTAATTATAGCTGATCAGCCGGATATTCAGGCGCGAGCCAAGCACAAAAAGGAGATCGCAGTTCTGCACGACAAAGTTACCGCCCCTTGTTCCCACAGTTCCGGGTCTCCCACAGTAAAGCGGGTGCCCGTCGCAAAGAAGGTCATGCGCATTCCATGCCGTCACGACCGGAATCTGCAGTGCCTCGATGCAGTCCAAAAATTCATGATAAGCATTTCCCAGCCGTATTCCGGTTCCCGCAAAAATCACTGGTCTTTTCGCTTCTCTGATTTTTTCAATAATTTGGCAGGCCACATTTTCATCATATACCGGATTTTCCTTCCGGACAGCAGCCGCATACTCTTCATCCGCCGTATCAAATCCAATAAGCTCCTCCGTCTCCACGACCGCTCCCTGAACATCTACAGGAATATCGAGCCACACCGGGCCCTTCCTTCCATGCCGGCACAGATACCATGCCTTTTCCAAGTGATAGCGGATTTTCTCCGGCTCTGTCACCATGACAGCATACTTCGTCATCGTTTTTACGCACTCAACAATCTGAAATTCCTGATCTCCCAGCTGTCTGACCGGCGCACCCGTACAGAAAGTCGTCGTTTCCCTTTTTACCTGACCTGACACAATGAACATGGGAATCGAATCCTGCCATCCTCCAAGTACCCCGGTTATGGCATTCGTTCCCCCCGGACCGCTTGTAACGCAGACTCCCGCCACGTTTCCGGTATACCTCGCATACCCTTCCGCAGCAATGGCACATGCCTGCTCATGATGGTTATAAATACAGGAAAGCCCCTCCTGATGACCGAAGGCGTCATTCAAGTGCATCGCGCCCCCTCCGGTTACGGTAAAAACATGCGTAACTCCCCGATCTCTTAAAAACTGTGAAATGTATTTGGCTGTTTTTATTTTCATGATTCTCCTCATTTCTGCGCAGCTTTGTTGCGCATACCAGGTTTGAAAGCTTACTTTCAAACTTTACTCCAGCCTTTCAGACCCGTTTTATCCGATATAATCCAAAATCTCCCGCGGTCTTTCGGCAGCACCCAGCGTACGTTCAAACCGCATGGCATCTTCTTTTTTCCGAAATCCGAAACCGTATGTCACAGCAATAAAATCCATTCCCGCCGCCGCTGCCCCAAGCGCGTCATGCTCCGTGTCTCCCACCATGACCGCCTCTGCGGGCTCCACTCCCGCAGCTTCCAGACACATTCTGATAATGTCCGCTTTTTTTAACTTATTTTCATGATCTGCACCATATATGATGTCCGTATATCTGTCAAAATGAAAATGCCTCATGATCTTTTCTGCATAATCCTGACGCTTATATGTAGCAATGGCAATAGCAATTCCACGCCGCATCAGTTCATCACATACTTCATAGATTCCTTCATAAGGCAGCGCCTTTAACACATCCCCCTCTTTATAGCGTTCTCTGAACGTGGATGCAAGCTCCTGCAAGACTGCCCCCTCCAGTCCATACTGTCTTGCAAAAGAGTCCTGGATCGGAGGTCCGATAAAAGAAAGAAGCTCTTCCTTAGCGACTGCGGGCAGCCGATGCGCTGCTATTGTATATTTTACAGAGGAAAGAACCCCCTCCGTCGTGTCTAACAGGGTTCCGTCTACATCAAAAATCACTGCACGCTTCATCTTATCTCCTTATATTCCCCGTTCTCAGGCAGACGATAGCAGGTCGTCGTGATAAAGGAAAGCTTCGCCAGGTTCTTAATCCGCAGGAGGCTTCTCTCCACATCCGCATTCAGCTCACGTGCCTTTTTAGGGTCAAAAGAATGGTCTCTGTTCGGATTCGTGTAATCAAAGGTTTTAGAGGTGACATAACCGTCAAATCCTGCCAGCGCAATTTCCCCGATACCAAATCCGCTGAGCAGCCGTATCATCATGATCATCGGATTATCCACGATCAGCGCCTGCTCATCCAATAAGCTGCTATACCCAAGGCAGAAATCAAACGAACCGTTTGTCTTTGTTACGTTTGTCGTTGCTATGATCTGTGTCCCATCACGCATTCCGGCAATTGCAGAGGAAAGCTGCACATATTTCTTGGCATTACTGATAAAAAGATAGTCCACCGGATAATCCTTCGGCATGAAATTGATCGCAATCGTAACAGGACGGTTACGCCCGATATATTCATATACCTTTTCCTTTTCATCCAGGATATGTCCGCCGGGACCAAGCAAAAGAATCCGCTTTCCGCTCAGCCGCTCTTTCAGCCGCTCTTCAGCATTCTCGTCAGACAATGTAAACCTCTTCTGATAGGCGACATACAATTCCTCGATGTATGTCTCGTCATACAGCAGCTTCCGCTCCTCCTCTATCATATCCAAAATTTCATGGACGGACTTCACGGAGAGCTTCTGCTTGTCCATCAGATAACTCACATAGTTTGGATGGCAGTCATGCGACGCCGAAAGAAAAAACTTAAAGTTATACCCCCACGGAATCTGGCGGTAAATATCCAGAATCGTAACATCGATCGCCTCTAACAGCTGGCTGCTGTCATAATGCTTGTCTCCATACTCATTCATATACATGGCAAGCAGTTCCGTAGGCGCGTTCCCCGCGCTTTTTCCCATACCGTACAGACTGCCGTCCACAAGAAGCATTCTTCCCTTTGGCGGATTTTCCATAAGCTCCACACAATTCGCATACGCAAGCTGAAAATTATTATGCGCATGATAGCCAAGCCCGATATCCGGATTCAGCATGCGGTCCGCCACAGTATAATAATGCATCAGTCTTTTTTTGTGCAGAAGACCGTAGGTATCTACAAGGGAAAACGCATAGGGATTCAGCCCGTTGACGAGACCAAGCAGTTCTTCAAATTCCCCGTCGTTATAACTTGTGATCGATACCGCCTGCGCGAATACTTTATACCCCAGTTCCTTGATCCGGTGGCAGAATTCGATTGCTCCATGCATCTTCTGCTTTTTGAAAATAACCCTGATTCCATCCAGACAGCACTGCGACGCAGATGCGATATGATCGATCCCGCAGGTACCATAATCGATCATTCCTACCGCCATGGAAGTCCCTTTATCCAGACTGCCATAAATCTTTTGTACGGCATCGGTATCCGGCATAATGGAACAGTCCGGATCAAAAGCCCTCCGCTCGTCCAAAAAACCAACCTCTATGATATCCATTCCGGCACTGACCAGACGTTCGAATATATTTACAATATTGCTGGCGCCGAACCGCCAGTCGTTTACATACCCACCGTCCCGCAGGGTACAGTCAAGCAGCCTGATTACATGTTTGTCCATTTTATCCCTCTGTCACACTATTGTTAGTATATCCCATTGATCCTTAAAATCGCAGATAGATATAATCGCCCTCATAAATCTTGATCTCTTTATTGGGAATGATCATGATAAACTGTGCCTCTTCATTAAAGTATTCCTTGGGAATCCAGCAATTGGTACGCTGATAATCCATCACTCCCATGTCATATCCGTTTACGATCAATTGATAATTGACGGAAGCATCCATCAGGATTCCCACATCTTCAAAATAAACGTCCTGTTCTACCGTCGTGTCAAACTGAATAAAAAACTGCTCCGTTGCCAGAGAATTCAGTTCAAGAGAAAATGTAATTCCTCCCAAATAATAATCTTCCACCAGATACATATCACTGGGATCCACTGCCTCGATCACAGTCAGCTCCGACAGGACTTCCGGCTCTCTCTCTTTTGCAAGATGCCGGAAGAAAAAATTATCGATATCTCCTGAGAAGTTATATCCGCCGAATATCATGTTTGCGGGAAGCGTCGGCTTTTCCTCTCCCTGCAGTTCCATCTTGATCGAATCCCCCAGATGGTGAATCCCGGTCACACTGCCGATACACAGACAGACTACGAGCGCTGCATTCGCGATCTTGTGCTTTCCCCATTCTCCCAGCTGATCGATGATCATGACTGCAAGTGCAAGCAGCGCCGGAACAGACGCCTTTACGCAGAAATCAAATCCTCCGCCCACCTGAATCCACGGAATGATCAGCAGGCTGCCTGCCGTGATCCAGAAAAATGCACTCCTCCGATACGTTTTGAACAGCAGTCCAAAATAAATCCCGACCTCAAAAAAAATAAAGATGATATAGTACCCTAACCGATTCCGGATCACGTGATTCCAAAATTCACCCAACGCACCCGCCGCCTGTGAAAGCAGGATCGGAACGGACTCTACCGCCGCCGAAAGCAGCATGGGCGTATCCATCGCTAACTGATGACTTCCTTTCAGCTGATCCGAAGCTGCCGTTCCGGATACGATGAACAGAAAGCTGATGATCCCGATCAGCCCTGCTCCGGCTATATTCTGCAGGCTGCAGGTCTCCCTGATCCTGTCCGCCACACTTTTCCCCTCTTCTTTCCGGAAGATGAGATACAAAACATAAGGTATGATCCCGACAAACGGAAATACAGCGGCTAAAAACAGAGTGGACCACACCAATATGATATTGCTTCTTTTGGGACGGTTCATCATGAGCATCATCGTCAAAAAACACGGAACCGTTGTGTTATACGGACCATTCAGATCCGTAATAAACGATGCATAATTAAAATCATGCATGCTGTAATCCAGATATCCGGTTGAAAACAAGGGCGTATGCATGAACAGCTCCTGCCGTATCACGTCCAGACCGCTGAAAAAGATCAAAATAAGAAATGGCCAGATCTCCACTTTTTTCCTGTGCGTACATAACAGACAATAGGTCAGCATGAGCCCGGTCCATGCCCATATGATCTGAAAGATATACCCGGCCTGAAGCGACAGAAGTTTTCCCACAAGCGCACTCGGAAACCAAAATCCAATATAGTAGATCAGCGCTCTCATGAGCGCGCCGCCCCCGTGCGTCATGCCATGCGCCACAGGCCACTTTAGATTGACCATAGCGTTAAAAACTGCATTCCTGTGCTGATGATCCGTATTCTGATAGAATACGCCTCCAATGCCGGACAGGACCACCCATGCCAAAATAATGAGCCCTGCCGCCAAAAGCTTTCCGATCTCTTTTTTGCCAAGCGCCGGCAGATCAGAGATATGCTCCTCCCTGACCGCCTTGATCATGCAGAATCCCACGATCAGCACGACAGGAACTGCATAACCGATCTTCAGATACCCTCCCGCAAAAATCAGAAACGGTAAGATCAAATAGACATAGGCTGCAGCGACCACGACTTTTGTTCTGACCGCCATCTCTATTCTCCCATTGTCAATAATGTGCGCCCCATATGATCGATCATCTCATCTGTCATTCCCGGATATACGCCGACCCAGAAGGTATCACGCATGATCCTGTCCGTATTTCTAAGGCTGCCCGCTATGCGGTATCCCTCTCCCGACTTTCGCATTTCATCAAAACACGGATGCTTCGTCAGATTTCCCGCAAACAACATTCTTGTCTGAATACCCTTTTGCTCCAGCGCCTCCACCACATGGTTCCGGTCCGTCCCCTCCTTACAGGTAAGCATAAATCCGAACCAGCTTGGCACGGAATGCTCACACGGTTCCGGCAGGATAAAGCTCCGGCTGCCTCCCCCAACGTTTAGGATCTCATACAGACGCTGCCAGTTCTTCCGTCTTTTCTTTACAAATTCCGGGAACTTCTCAAGCTGCGCACACCCGACCGCCGCCTGCATATCTGTTGCTTTCAGGTTATATCCGAAATGCGAATAGACATATTTATGATCATATCCCAGCGGCAATTCTCCATACTGCCTGTCGAAGCGGTGTCCGCAGAAATTGTCCTGCCCGGAAGCGCAGACACAATCCCGCCCCCAATCCCTCATGGAACGGATACATCTATTTAAGAGGGGCTGGTTTGTATAAACAGCACCGCCTTCTCCCATCGTCATATGGTGCGGCGGATAAAAGCTGGACGTCCCGATGTCTCCGATCGTACCTGTCAGATAGGTTTTGCCGTCTTCCATCGTATATTCCGATCCCAGCGCGTCGCAATTATCTTCGATCAGCCACAACTGATGCTCATCACAGAACCGGCGCACTGCCCTTAAGTCAAACGGATTTCCCAGCGTATGCGCTGCCATGACTGCCTTTGTTTTATCAGAAAGCGCCTTTTCCAATAGCGTAACGTCCATATTATACTGTGGTATCTCCACATCAATAAAAACAGGAACCGCGCCATATTGAATGATCGGGGCCACCGTAGTGGGAAATCCTGCTGCCACCGTTATGACTTCATCCCCTCTTCTGATCGCGCGCTCCCCTAAAAGCGGGGATGTCAGCGCCATAAACGCGCATAGATTTGCAGAAGAACCGGAATTGACGAGATTACAGAAGCGCACGCCCAGATACTTTGCCATCTGCTCCTCAAAACGTCTGGTATAACGCCCGGAAGTCAGCCAGAATTCCAGGGAACTGTCCACCAGATTCACCATTTCCGCACTGTCATACACTCTGGAAGCATAAGGGATCCGGTCACCCTCCTCAAAGGGCTTCCTCTGATTATGAAACCGATTGCAATATTCTTCCACCGATTTTAATATCTGCTCTCTTGCCTGTGATTCCGATTGATTTTCAAACATCCTGTTTTCTCCATTCTTTACGCTAACCTTTATGCCTTCGCTTCGGCACGGTACAATGTCTTTCGACATTGTACCACACTTTATTTCTTTTCACCAGCGGTATTACGTCTTTCAGCCGCTCCGTTTCCGCCCTTTCGGCATGATCAGTGACACCGCCTTCTTGGCCCTCCGCTTGAACGTGTAAATCTGCTCGGATAAGTTTACCAGTACGCTCATCGGCAGGAATTTGCACAGTCTGCGGCTCCGCTTCTGCCATTTCGCATCCATGCTCCATTCTTCCAGTGTTACACAATAATAAGACTTTCCCGCCCACTCCATCATTTTTTTATCCGGTCTCATCGTAAGAAAGGAAGCCGCTGTCCGGCACTGATCCATTTTCGTAACATGATAGAGCTGCGGGTAATACTGCATCGTATAATTCCCATAAGTCTCAAACTCCGAAAACCCTGCCTGCGTAATATATTTCGGATTGACGGCATATAAGATTTTTTCCCACCAGACAGTTCCCTTTACCGTGGATTTTTGCATGATCCCAACCAGTTCCTTCATCACATCTGTCTTGAAGACCATAAACTGATTTACAAATGATTTTACCTGTCGGCACTTCTTTATTTTGCCCGGACAGAGCGTATCCAATGTAGCAAAATATTCCTCATGGTCTTCAGGCCGCTCAAAAAACTGCGGCTTCCCGTCTTCTTCCGAAAAAAAAGGAATGTTCCGGATCGGCACCGTATCCATATCCCACGATACATAATACTCTTCTTCACAGCGTAACGCATAACTCATTTTGATAAACTGCTGGAAATACCATCCCGCTCTGTCAACAAAAGGAACTCCATTCTCTCTGCAGACATCCTTAATAATGTCTGACACCGTTTCCCTGCTCATGCCCTGCAGCAGGGTATTTCCATCCAGAAACTCAACACCCTCCATCACCGGCAGTTTTTCACGCATGGATGCCGGGCCGATCAGCACAATCTTCTTTCCGCCCAGATACTTTTTGATATAAGGCATATTATATTCGATCAAAGGATACGTTCCCCAATAAACCGGGATGATCACTTGATATGTCATAGGCAGTCCCCTTCCTTAATATTTTCATTGCCCGGCCACCGGACTCACACCATCTCTCCCGTATCTCATGCACGCAGGCCATGCCGCAGGACCAAAGGTAAAGCGTTCTTACCGTACCAGCATGACCACTTCATCCGTCACTGCCTGCTCCGCATATCCCCGTTCCAAAAAGTACGCCGCTGTCTTTTCTTCCTCGCCGAAATATTCGCCGTTTTCGCAATCAGTAATAACAATCTTTGTCGGCACTTTATCCGGATGGGACTCATAATACCCGATCAGCTCTGCACTGTTTACCTCGAACCGGGTCACATAGGGAACCGCAATCTCCCCGTCGGAATATACAAGCGGCAGCGCGGAAATCGGAAGAAACAATACCTTATCCTGCGATGTGATCCCGCACAGGTCAATGGCGGATAACAGCTCCTGATACTCCCCGGCATGTTCCGCAGTCGTATAAATGCCCTTACAGGGTCCCTGTGTCATCCTCGTGTCCAGTTCTCCCAATGGCGCGTCAAACCATGTAAAGAACAGCCGCAGCCAGAAGACGCAGAACGCAAACGCCGCAATCGCACCATACGTAAAAATGCTTTGGATGTACGGCTTTTCTTCCTTCCCGCTCAGGCTGCGGTATTCACACAGCATCAGGATCGTGATACCGGACGGGATCACAAACATGGCGGACATGGACAGTATCTCCGTGTTGGTTCCGAGAAAATTGCACACTGCAAACAGATAACCGAATGCCAGCGCCCAAAAATAGGTTTTGATCCTATGTGCACCGTCCGTTTTTCCGCATACCGCCAGCAGGAAAACCGCAACGCCCAGGTAAAAGAACGGGACCATCGTCAGGTTATTCGCGATACTGCCATAGATAAATGCAAAGCGAAGAACCGCATATACCGTAAAGATCACGGAAATGCCAAACAGACAGGTTTTCCATTTTTCATTCAGCGTCTTCCGCTTCAGAATCGTAACGGCATACACACAGATCAGCGCGACAGAACAGCGCCAGTACACCCTGAATACCTGCCACTGACTCCGCACCAGTTTTACAAAAGGATTTGCCTGATGTTCCGCGTCGCTGAATATCATTTTCACATTGTACAGATATTCGTCGATGCTCCCCTTTCCGATCAGAGAAATCAGGAAAATCCCCCCAAGCACCAGCGCACCTAAGGTTACCCATACGATCCCCCCGCAGGAAAAAAGTCCCTCCTGCTCCTTTTTTCTACACCGCATGACCGCACATACTGCCAGATAGACCAAATAAACAAGAAACAGATACGGATTGCTGAACATGGACAGGCACAGCAGAAATCCGCTGAGCATGTAATCTCTCCGTCTCCACTGTCTCCTGCTTAAGCAGTAAGCAGTCAGAATGAAAAAGCTGGCGATCGACATGGTATTATAACTTAATGCCGTAATATTATAAGGTGCAAAGCACAAGTAAACAAATACCATCCACAGGATGCCCTTCCTGTCCTTTAGCAGCCTCCAGATGATAATTCCGGATGCAAAGTGAACACCAAGATAGACGATCCTCGCCTGCAGAATGTTGATCTGAAACCCCGGGATCCAGCGCACAAGCTGAAAAAGCGGCCATGTATTCAACTGAGTTGGCGGATGCCAGTCATCCAGCAGAAAACGATCACCCTGAAGATATCGTTTTAAGGAAGCAATATAGCATAGCTCATCATCGAGCGGCATGCTGAAAAATGCCCGCGCAAGCAAAACCGCAAACAAAACTGCCACGGCCGCCGCAAATAAAACCTGTTGTTTTTCTTTTCCTGTTCTTTTCTTTGCTGTCTCCATCCGTTTTCTCTTTCTTACCGCACCTGCTCAATCCGCTGATTTTCCACTTTATATACATGATCGCAGTTCTCTATCGTGGACAGCCGGTGTGCGATCATGATCATCGTTTTTGTTCCATGCAGACTGTCGATCGCGCTCATAACCTCTTTTTCCGTCTCCGTGTCTAACGCTGAGGTTGCTTCATCAAATACCAGTATCTCAGGGTCGTTATATAACGCTCTGGCAATCCCGATACGCTGTCTCTGTCCGCCGGACAATCTGGCGCCGCGCTCTCCGACCTCCGTATCAAGACCATCCGGCAGACTCTCTACAAATTCCTTCATCTGCGCCTTGGTAAGCGCATCCCACACCTTCTGATCGTCAATCTCCTTCTCAGGCACCCCGAACGCCACATTCTTGCGGATGCTGTCATCATAAAGATAAATAAACTGCGGAATATAGCCGAAGAGTCCCAGCCATCCGAAATAATTATCCTCAATCGGCCTGTCATCCAGAAGGATTTCCCCCCTCTGCGGCTTTAGCAGTCCCAGCATGACATCCACGGTCGTCGTCTTTCCTCCGCCGGAATGTCCGATAAACGCCGTGGATTCCCCTTTTCGGATGGTCACACTGCCGTTTTGGATCACGTCCGTATCCGTATTCTCATAGCGGAAGAATATTCCGCGCAGCTCAATTCTGTCGCGAAAATGTACCGGTACTTCCTGTTTCTGTTCCACTTCCACATGCTGCAGCAGCTCCTCCGCCTCTTTCAAGTCATGAAAGACCAGATCTACCGACGCTTTATTATACATCATCGTGTTGGAATAGGCATACATTGCATTGACATTCGGCAGCAGCTTAAAGAACGCCGCCGCAAACACCGCCAGCTGCGCCACCAGCTTCCCGAGATCGCCTCCGCTCATCAGCGAAAACGCCAGCACGCCTAAAATCGCACCGACCGTCAGCGTCTCCAGCAGATATTTTGGCAGCCCCGATAACAAATTCGCTTTCCTCGACACATCCACGGAGTATTGATAAATATGCCGGAAATCCTCCAGAAAATAGTCTTCCTTATGATAAATTTTGATTTCTTTGATCCCGTCAAAGGATTGCTGCAGGCTCTGAATGATCTTCGCATCTGCAGTCTGCGTTTCCTTTCCCAAAACCTTGGACTTTTTCTGAAAGGATCTTAACAGCGTCAGCGCGCACACGGCCACGACTAAGACCACAACAACCGTGATCACCAGATTCGTAACCGCAAGATAGGCAGTCAGGCACAATGAGATCAACCCGCTGGAAATGATCATCATAAAATTATATACCGCCTGATAAAATCCGATCGTATCAGTTTTTACGCTTCTGATCAGCTCGGACGTATTTTTCCTTAGAAAAAACGCATAGGGCTGCACCAGATAGGTGTGAATCAGCCTGCCTGCAATTTTATTATGCACTTCTCCCGAAAAGCGATAGATTAAATTGTACATAACCGCCAAAAATGCATTTTTGAACAGATATACCGCTAACATGGTGCATATCAGGATCAGAAGGATATCCCGATACCCTGTCACATGGAATACGCGCGATATGAGTCTGCAGTAGATGTTGTCCATGATGTTATCCGGTGAAACTGCCAGATCGATGATCGGCAGCAATATGGAAACACCGATCAATTCCAGCAGCGCCCCGATCACACTCATGATCATCAGGCCGAACATCTGCAGTTTTACATTTCTGTCAAAAATGTATGCGATCTTTTTTAATAAGGACATTTTTCTCTCCTACATAACGACCTTCTGAACGATACTTTTCCCAAAAGTGTTCACGTTTAGGCGCTCTTCTTCCCAAGTCCTGACAACATCCTTCCCATCCGCTTCTCCACCAGCTGGTACGCAAGCCATGTAAGGATCAGGGTAACCACGGCAAACAACAGGACATACAGCACATCAGAACCTGGTCTGTGCGTCCGCATCACCTCCACCACTGCCGCATGAACCAGATACGCAGAATAGGAGTAGGTACTGACCACATTCGCCGCTTTCGTAAAAAACGGCCATTCCATGCGGACCGCAGAGGAAGCGGCAATAAAAACTGCCGCCAAAAAAGCAGCGGTCAGACCGGAATCCGAACCTTTTACAATAAGCAGGAGCACGACCGGGCAGACAAGCGCCGTAAAATTCCATTCCTTCTTTTCTTTAACCGCAAGATAAACGGCAATGCCTATGGCAAACAGATATAAAAACTGCAGCGGTCTTAAGCCCTCCGTATAGCGCTCCACAAGCCGCGCTAAGGCATATAATATCACAATGCCCGCTAAAGATGCATGATAGCTTTTAACAAACCGGTGATATGCAGGCACGATCAGATAAAAAAGCACAAACACGCTGATCGTCCACACCGCCCCTAAATTCATCCAGAAGTTTTCCTCTGCGGGAACCCACTGGTTCAGCAAAAATACATACCGGAACCATCCGATTCCCGTCTCATCCGCCGGCACACCGCCCGCGAAGGAAAAGTACACCGCATAAAAAAGAATCACAATATAATAAAGCGGAAGAATCCGCACGGCACGCTTCTTCCACCAACCGAACAGACCATGCTTCCCGCCCTGACCGGAAATTCTGTCAAGCGACTGATACGCAAGATACCCGCTCAGGATAAAAAAGAATTCCACCCCGGTAGACCCCGCCCTGCAAAATTGCTGCAAAAAGCCCGGCATTGCAATATTCTGTTCCAAATGGACCGCAACTACCCACAGGCAGGCAAACGCCCGAAGTATATTCAGTCCTGCATTTTCTTTTTTATCCGTCATACCCTGCCCTGTCTCTTTCCGTATGATCTTAAAACTTTTTAATCCCCATCCTGTTTAAGATACTCTTAATCCTCCATTTCAGGCAATGCAGCCTGGAACCTGAGTAGAATCTGTAGATCTTCCTGTCAAGCGCCCGTCCGGGAAGTGTGTCTCCCCAGTGATAGCTTTCCCGTCCGTTCCTCCCGTCCGGGCGGCTCCCATGTTCTCCCGCTTCCGTCCGCTCGTCATGGCAGTTCGTGCCGCTTCCGTCCCGCCCGCAGTTTATGACCATGGAAATCTTCGGAAAGACTGTCAGTTTATCATTCATGCTCTCGGCATACGCAAAACGGATCGCCCAGGAATGGATCTTTCCCTGCATCTGCATATCCAGCATATCCGCCATATCCGCCCCGCCCCGGTTCATCTTCCGCCTTTTTTTTACGGAAAAACGGAACTTCGGGTATTCCTTCATCGACCAGTCGATCATCCGCCATCTGTCAAGCCATGTCGCCCATCCCCAGCTGCTGCTGCGATACCATAGAAACGTATCGGCAGAAAGCATTCCGAGCTCCGGCACATCCGGACTCCAGCCGCTGACCGCCCATGCGTCCGGATGACTCTCGTAATGATCGAGCGCGGCGTTCATATAATCCAAAAAATCCTCCGACACCAGAAGATCGTCCTCCACGACAATGACTCTGCCATATTTCTCTATCACGCTGCCGACTCCGGTGATCACGGATTCGGCAAGCCCTTTGTTCCCATCCCGATAAACAGCATGGACCCCGGCAAACAGACTCTGCTTTTCGTATTCCCGTAAATATGCATGCACTGCCTGAACCTGCGTTCTGTCTTTATCCCCTTTATATCCGTCGGCAAACAGATACAGCTCGCTTTCGTCTGCGCCTTTTGCACGTTCTAATGCATATAATGTTTTTTTCAGATGATCCAGTCTGTTATACGTAAATACGATTACCGGTGCCTTCATAGATTCTCTTTTTCCCAATACTGATCTGTTTGTTTCTGCGTCTTATAGCTCTTTCGGTATCAATACATAATTCTCACCGTTATGAAACGCTTCTTTATAGTCCCACTCTTTCATCATTTCCCTTACTCTGGCTATATTATCGTCTGCAATTTCTACCAGAATAACCGGTCTGTTCCTGACAATCGTATTTTTCGCCCCCTGCAATACCCGTACCTCGTAACCCTCTGTATCAATTTTCATCAGAGAAACATCTGTCAGATTATAACTATCAATTGTCTTAACTGTAAACGTGCCCTCACTGTCCTCCTTGATCGACGTTCCTCCACGGTTATTCTTGATCTCTTCCTTGACAGATGCCCGGTATTCTTTTTCTCCGACCCCCACATTTTCAACAGCCACCCTATCGCTCAGACCATTGATCTCCACATTTTTCTTCAAAATAGCAAACGTGGACGGCACGGGTTCAAACGACCAGACTTTCTTTACTCCCCATTTTTTAATAAAATACAGCGTATGTGACCCGATATTAGCACCTATATCAAGTGCATTGACCGGCTCGCCCTTTTTCATGACATACTCTTTTGCCCTTTTCAGACCGTCTGCCTCATAATAATCAGCATTCATAACAATGTCTTTCTGCACGACATCCTTTCTATATTCCGGCAGATAAAACTTAACTCCCTCCACTCCCTTAAAAATACAGTCTTTCGGGTTCAGACCATATTTTCTGCTCTGTTCCTTTATTCTTTTATTCTGTTCCCGTTTTCCACGAAACGCAGAAAAACTCCACCCCCTGCGGATCATGTACTGCGCCAGTTTATTTTGCTTCAGACTCTCCCTCATAAAACCGGTTCCCCTCTTTCGTATTTTCAGCCTTCCAGAATATCAGCTTTGTTTTTTCGGAAGATAATCTCTGATGACTTCCTCCATCATATCCACATAAAACGCTGCCAGCTTATCCGCATTCTGCCGGTTATGCTCCCTGATCTCCTCAACCGATACCGTTCTGCGCTTTGTTTCCAGCGCATCCTTCATGCACGCCGCCAGGCTGTCCGGATTTTCTGCCTCAAACAGCGTGATCCCATTTACGCCCTCCGCTTCCCTGTTCACCCTGATATCCGACATAATTACCGGAATCAGCAGCGATGCGGCATTGTACGCCGAACAGCCTCCCGGATCGCCCTCAAACAAAGAGGGCTGCAGCAGAGAAACCGCCCGTTTCATGATTTCGATCTGATCCAGCTTGGGAATATAGCCGAGAAAGTGAATAAAATCCTCCATTCCCATTTCCCGAATGCTTTCCTTAAGTCCATCGCAATAAGAAGCGTTTCTGAAATCGTCGTCCATCTTTCCGGTGCAGACAATATGCACGTCCTTAAACCCCTGTTCATGGAGCTTCTTCAGCGCGCGGAACGCCGTGCCATGGGATTTATGCGTCCAAAACTGATTAGAGATCAGAAAATAAGTCTCCGGAAGCCTGTACTTTGTAAGCTCCACGCCGGACGTATCAAGAAAGCTGTCCGCTGCCATGGGTGCAAAGGGCTGCGCAAACACCCGGTATCCGCCCGGATAAAAGGTTTCCAGATCATTTTTGACCGATTCCGAGGTTGCAATAAAATACTGCGTATTCCTCGCCTGTCTGATGCTGTTATTTTCCCGGTAGGCAAGCGTCTGCTCATCAAAAAGCTCCGGAAGATACTTTTCCTGAAAATCGGCGATATATCCGATCCATGGGACTTCCAGCTGCGGATAGTAATCTCTCAAAACCGGGAAGCAGATGTCCGCCCCGATTTTTTTTAGCGTTTTCTGCAGGCTTCTGCCTTTATCATCATGCAGTTTTTTTATATGCTTTCTGTAATAGACAACCTGAACGTCCCGGCAGACGCTTTCGAATACATGGATGATATAAGAAAACCGCGCCAGATCATCCCGCTTTCCCTTCGACAGCAGCTTTCTTGCAAGCCGGACAATCGGATATTCCATGGGCAGAACCAAATACAGCTTCATCCCATAATCTTTCCGGCTGCTGTTCACATACTCCAAAATTCCCGCAATATTGGAAAGATAATCCACCCCGCCGTCCCATGTATACAAGCCGTCTCCCAGCAGGGCAACCGTCCTCATTGTCATCATAACTGTTCCCTCAAAGCATTGTTTCCCTGTTTAACCCTATCAGCCGCAGGTTTTAAGCCCAATACGCATAGTAAAGAAACCCGGATCAGGCGCCCGCCGTCTCAAAATATTCCCTTATCGTATTGCAGATATATTCCACCTGCTCGTCCGTAAGCCCCGGATAACTAGGAAGATTAATGCCCCGCCAGCCGATAAACTCGGCTACGGGATGACGCTGAAACCGCTCGGAATACATGGGCATCGTATGGATCGGATAAAAGGTCGGTCTTGTCTCGATTCCCCTTTCCGCCATATATTTTCTAAGCGGATCACGTGCCTCAATATCTTCCAAAAGAATGGAACACATCCAATAAGTGTGGCGCACATCCCCGACCGGTTCCAACGTGGTCAGGGGAAGTCCTTTCAGCCCATCCCTGTACCTGTGACCGATTTCGATTTTCCTTGCAATAAAGTTCTCTACATTATCAAGCTGCGCATAGCCGATCGCAGCCTGGATATTAGTCATCCGGAAATTATAGCCGATAATATCATGCCAGTATTCCCGGTCCTGCGCAAGCCCCTGATCTTTGATGCGCGCCGCTCTCTCGATCAGCGTTTTGTCATCGGTGAGGATCATGCCGCCCTCCCCGGTCGTCATCGTCTTATTTCCAAAGAAGCTGAAGCACGCCATGTCGCCAAAGGTTCCGACCTTGCGCCCATGATATTCCGAACCGATCGCCTCCGCACAATCCTCGATCAAAAACAGATTATGTTCCCTGCACGCCTCACATACTGCATCCATTTCACACGGATGCCCGTATAGGTGGACCGCGATCACCGCTTTCGTCTTATCCGTGATCTTTCTCTTTACATCCTGCGGGTCCATCTGCCAGCTGTCATGCACGGAATCCACGAAAACCGGTACCGCGCCTACAAAGGTGATGACATTGACGGACGCAACATACGTAAAGGCAGGCACGATCACTTCATCCCCCGGACCGATTCCAAGCGCCAGGAGCGCCAAGTGCAGCGCAACCGTGCCGTTCGTAACGGAAGTCGCATACTCCACACCAATATATTTCGCAAATGCTTTCTCAAATTTTCCTACGTACTCCCCCTTGGAAGAGATCCAAGAAGAATCCAGACAATCCATGACATATTCTTTTTCTTTTCCGATCAGACTCGGCTGATATACGGGTATCTTATTCATATGATTACTCCCTTTCTCTTTGACGCGCAAGGTCCTTTTTCTGTTTCAGATCAAGCCAGTTTCCCCATTCAATATCCGTTCCCTCCGGTATCAGATGCATAAACCCGCCAGTAGGAATAAACGTGAGTTCCGAAATATAGACTTTGCCGTTCACGTCATACAAATCCACTCTGACAAACGGAAAATCTCTGCTCAAAATTTCTGCGTACCTAACGAGTTCATCCATATGCTCCGGTTTCGGATGGGGCAAAGTCTTCCTGACATGACCTGAAAGGCAATAGGGCAGCATCTCCCAATCCATGCTGTAATAATTCAGATATTTATCCTTTTCCCCGTTTTCACCGTTCTCAGAAACGTATAAAACCTTGGGTACTCCGTTAAAACAATAAAATTTATAGGTCCGAAGTTCATCGCCCAAATATTCCTCCGCTATGATCTTCTTCTTTACATATCGATATTGCACTTCTGCAAATTCCTTCCAGTAGTCCTCTTTCATCCATTGTTTTAGTAAGCGCACGCTCTCCTTGATATCCAGGCGGCTCTTATCAGGACACAAAATATTGTAACCGCAGCCATGATTGCACTTGATCACAAAGGAATCGGGCAGCACATCCCAGTCAATCTCCGCTGTAGAGTCATACACACCGTATAATTTGGGACACAAGTGCTCTAACTTTTTCCCTGCCAGATATTCCCTGAGCCGGTATTTATCAACACACATCGTTACTGTATCATTTTTATAATAGTCATGCAGCTTCAGATATTGCAGCTTCTCATTAATTGTCACCGGATTTTCAAGATTACATTCCCTGCCAAAATTGTACCGATATATCCGCTTTGTCTCATATGTTGGAGCTATCGCAGATAATAATTTTCTTTTTTCCAAGCTCAGTCTTTCCCTGATCACACCCATTTTTTCATCCCTATCATTGCTTTGTTACAATCTTCAGTTCCTTGGAACCTAGCTTTGCCGCTATCATTCCAAACGTGCTGCCCTTGCTGCCAAGGATTTTTCTGCATTTAGACAATGCCCAGAGATCCACGCAGGCATCCAGAATGCCATCCGCTTGATCTCTTCCCCAGCTCTTATGATCTTTGAAGAAAACACGGTCTCCAAATCTTTGAACGATCTCCCGCTCCACTTTGCTGTCGTCTGTTGCCACAAAAAAGCTTAAGGTGCGATCCCGTTCCGATTCTTTCTGCAATTCCTCAAAAAATGCGGCGATCGGGCTTTCTGCGATCGCTTCCGCGTGGTCCGTCCGCCTGATATGAACTCCAACGGTATCAGCTCCGATCCTGTCAAACAGTTCCTTTCCTCTTTGGCACACTTTTTCGGAAGGTTTGAGGAAATCCAACGTAATTTTGCTATCCTCATATACCGGCGTGAAGGGCTTCCATGATTTCAGGTAAATGTCCCCCGCATTTCTGCATCCCTCATCAATCATTCTGCAGATTTCCTCACAGCTCATATCATCCCATCTGTCAACCTCTGTCACAAAGCTGCATTTCGAGGAAAGCTTTTTTCTCAGCAGTTCACTTTTCATTCTTAAAAACGGCTTCGTGCGGTATCCGTCCGTTGTGACCGGTATGACTTTTGCACCCGGAACCGGTTCAAAAATATCTTCGAAATCCGCTGCCAGATCGCTGTTATTGTTCCAGAGTATAATGAGCTTTTTCTGATACTTCTGCGCCAAATGATATGCAGACGCCAGCACCTGCATCCGGTTGCCAAGCCCTGCTAACGGCTCCACCCAGAACCCGTTTTCATCCCCGTCTGTCTTTCCCATAACGATACCCCGTGCACGGAAAGCCCGTCCATATTCCCCGTGCTGCTTTCATGATAAACATTGAAACGAGTCAAATGTTTTACTTTCCTAAGGAACGCAGGATCCGGCATATTTCCATGATGTTCTCTTCCTCCAAGTCGGGGTAGAGCGGCAGCGTCATCACCTGTACGGACCTCTCGTGCGCAACCGGCGTCTCCTGTATCGGAAATTTCCCCTGATAGCACGGGAACTCACTTGTCAAAGGGTAAAAATATTTTCTGGCAAAAAAGCCCTTTTCATACAACAGCGCACATACCTGATCCCGATCCATGCCGATTTCTTCTTTGTGGACAAAAATCGGGAAATACGCATAATTGCTGACAACATGCTCCTGTTCCTGAAGCATTTCGATTCCCGGACAGTCCTTTAAGTTTTCTTGATACAGTTCCACACGTTTTTTCCGCGCTTCTATCATCTCCCCTAAATGGCGGAGATTGCACAGTCCCATGGCGGCATGAAGCTCGCTCATCTTGGAATTCAGACCAATGTCTACTACTTCGGCATTCATATTGATTCCGAAATTTTGCAATGTATACAGCCGCTCTTTTATTTTAGCGCTGCTGCAGCTGACTCCTCCGCCCTCACAAGTGCTAAACACTTTTGTTGCATGAAAGCTGAATGTAGACAGATCACCGTAAGCGCCCGGTCCTTTTCCTTTATAAGTCTCTCCAACGGCATGCGCCGCATCATAAATCACTTTCAGATGATGTTTTTCTGCGATCTGCGCGATCCGTTCGATATTGCAGATTCTTCCGTAAACGTGAACGGGCAGGATGGCAGCCGTTTCCGGTGTGATGAGCTGTTCGATCTTATCGGCATCCATCGTACAGTCAGCCGGATCAATATCGCAAAATACAGGCGTCAGTCCGCAATGAACGATGGCATGCGTAGTTGAAGCGAACGTAAACGGCGTAGTGATCACTTCCCCTTCCAGTTCAAGAGCCTGCAGTGCAAGTTCTATCGCCATGTGCCCATTGCTCACAAGCTCGAACTGTTCCGCCGACAACAGCGCTCCGAGCTTTTCTCTTAAGAGTTCATATTTTGGTCCCATATTGGTCAAGCGGTGGCTTTCCCATATATCCCTGATTTCCGCTGCATATTCATCAAATTCCGGCAGGCTCGATTTCGTTACGTATATCATACTTTACACCCCTATGTTCCATAAAAGGCTTCCGGTTCCATCGCTGCTGTCAGCATGTTTCCAAATCCGCCTGATATTCCGTTAGATCAAGAAAACAAATATCTTTCTGAATGATCCTGTTATATCTTTTAACCGTTAGTTCATCCGTAATGATTTCCCCTCTTAACCACTTGACAATCGCTTTCGGAAGATTCACACCCGCTAAATGGCTGAACGGGTAGCCTCCCCCAAATCTGGCGTTCATCTCCAGTAAATATACTTCTCCCTGATCGACAAATACGTCAACATCCATATTCCCGATATGCTTCGAACACTTTCCAAGCCTTTCCGCAAATTCCGAAACCGCTTTCTCACGTACTACTGCTGCACAATCGGTCTCTCCTGATCGCATTGCATACTTTTTTCGCACGACATGACTGCAATAATTTCCAGCAAGATCATTGATAATATCAACCCCGAATTCCGCGCCGGCCAGTTTCTGCTGAATGATCACGCAATGATCAAGGTCAAAGGCGGCTTCATACTTCAAATAAGACCTTTGGATGTCCCTCTTACATTTCTCATACAACACTTCCAATTCTCTATGGTTCTCCGCCTCGCACACAGCGATCGATCCCATTCCCCATCTCGGTTTGACCATCAGCGGGAAATGCAGTGTGTTCTTCTGCAGAGACGAATAAGCATCCTCCGGATTCAAATATGTTTCCGCTGTGCTTATTCCGTTTTCTTTACAAAACAGATATGTCTTCCACTTGTCATTACACCTGTCCACTACCTGGGGCTCCGATACAATGACCTCTGTACCGATTTCCCGAAACTTCTCTTTATTCTGTGCAAGAACAAACAGATCAATATCAAACAATGAGATCAAAAAGTCGATCTGCTTCGTTTTGCAGAAGTCAAGCAAAAAAGGGATGTAGGCGTCATCATAGATCAACGGCGTCACGATCTGTCCGTCAGCACAGGAAAATGCCGGCGAAAGGGAAGAGCTGTTTCCTGCATATACTTTCCCCTCATTTCCAATCACTTCTTTGAAATACTTTACAATATACCCTCTTCTTCCTGCAGAAGTAATGAACAGATTCACGCCTTTCCCCCCATTCATAATTTCACACTTTCCAAAATATCATACCACAGATCCGGGTCTATGTGTTTATCATTCCCGATTTCCTGTAACAAATTCTGCTATTCTGTTTTTCTGCACCTCATTCATACGGCCGGAATCATCCAGTCTGATCCACAGATCCGATGCCGGGCATGTCCCCCAAAAGCTGTCCGGATAAATCCGTATCCCCTGATGGATCAATGCCGCATCATAAGAGAAAGAACTCTTACCCATAATCAGCAGATCGGATTTTACCAGATTTCCAAAAGTTTCCTGTTCCGACTCATCCAAACAATAGCTCACATTCTCATATTTGTCAAATTCTTTGAAATTTTCTCTGTTTCCCTGTGAAAAAATGTAGATTCTTACTTTTTTTCTCTCTAAGAGTTCTGTCAGCGTATCAAGAACCGCCAGATAATAGTCGGTACTCAGCCATCGCTGCCGGTACTCCTTTAGTATCTTTCCGTCGGAGCCTACAATATCTCCCCGCCTCACATGTACCGCGATATTAAAAAAGGCCGGATCATAAAGCACCTTATCCGATTTTCTGGCGGAAGCGCTCATAAACCGTTCCTTCAGATAGTCTCCAAGCTCGTGCTGCCTGCCGCTGAACTGGTCGAGTTCCAAAAAAAATACAGCCTTCTCACCAGCATACGACTTTACGATATCACAAATTTCTTCTACTTCCGACGGATTCTGTTCATCAAAATACGGCAGTTTTACTTTGCGGTATTTCTCTTCTCTCAGCAGCTTCCGCGCCGTCACCTGTCCCTCCCCAAATCCCAGATATTCGTCCCATTTTCTGTTGGTAAAGGGAGAATAGGCATATCCGATCCCCCAGCTGCGCGCAAAAAACACGCCCGCCATCCAGCCGTCCATCTGATGCCCGATTCCCGCGCCTCTGTTTGGAACTGCCGTCAGAAACAGTTCTTTTCTGCTGCCCTCTCTCTTCGCCCCATATTTCCGGTAATGCCGATAGGAGCCATACATACAATATCGATACCATTCCGAATCCGATCTGTGGTAAAAAAACGGATGCAGCTTCCTATATACTTTATCGAAAAATACCACACACTTTTCTCTCATCCGATTTCCCATATCACCAGTAAATCCCGCCCTGCGTCTGATCAAGTACATTGACGTTTCCAACTTTCGTCTCATCCGGAAGACGCACCCAATGTTCATTATAAAGCTGCATAGTATCCCATCGTTTCCCTTTGATGCCAAAAAGGAGCTGAAGCATGCCGCCCATATGAACGGCCTGCTTTCCCGCCTGCTTTAATCTGACGGCCAGCGGGGAGCTGAACGTAGCGCAGCTTAGCAGGGCAATGTCAAAGTCCACAGCCATGCACTCTTGATAAAGATGATCAAGCACCTCAAACCAGCTTTGAAACCGGGAATCCCTCCCCGCCGAATACCACCACACGGATTTCACCGTGAATAATGTAAATTCCGGCAGGGTATCTTTATTCCTGTGAAGAAGCTCCCGCTTCGGATACTGACTTTCGATCGTCTCCACAAAAGGACTGACGACCAAAACCTTTTTCCCTTTTAACGCCCGGATCCAGCAGCCCTCATAATCATACAGGTCAACTAAATGCGTTTTCGTGAGCAGGGCATTCCCGAGATACTTGGACAAAAGATCCTCTTCCATATTGACAATGTACCAGGCACAGACCACATCCGATTCGCGATACATTTGTTTCAGGACTTCGCGGTACTTCATAAGCTTCTGCCTGTCTCCGTCAAAATTCAGCGACGTATCATTCTTATGAAACGAACTGCTCCCCCATATGGCGTCTCTTTCCAGCAGCGTAAACAGCGACGTTTCACTCATCCCGTTTCTCGTCACGGCAAACGGCTTTCCCTTTTCGATCCATTCCTTCAATTGCTCATTGACTGCCTCCGGCTCCGTAAACCTTCCAATCAGACGCCGGTAATACCTGATTCTTCCGTTGCGGAATGTCTCAAAGGGCAGAATCCTTCTCAGTACTTTACACTGAAAGCTTGATATGATAAACCGGTACAGCCATCTGCATTTTCCTTTTGGCATCGCTTACGATCCTCCGATTCATAACTCAGGCACGCCTCATGAATCCTGTCATTGCTTCAATCTCGCACCGCGCCCGGACAGTACATTTCGTATTTCTGAAAATAATGAACAGATCATTGATCAGTGAATCAGATAATAATACTCCGCATAATCGTCTTTCCAGATAAGCTCATAGCTTTCCGCAAAGATGTTCTTCAACTCCGTATTATTGGTATCCTTCTCACTGACCAGCCACAAGGGCTGCTCATCCCTTACATACTCCAAAAAATCTTCCATGATCTGCGCATCATTTTGTTCCCAGTGAAATTGCAATATCCCATATTTATAACAGGGCAGCACATCTCCCATCAGATAGTACTTTGCCGGTATCTCATAACCCAACACACAATCCCGCTCTTCAGCAGGTATTTGCAAAAATTTCTCACGAACCGTATCATATTCGTTCAGCACGGCATGATCTATATAGTAGTCATAAAAATTATTTCCAATGATTCGAAGCGCTAACACACAATATCCCGCAAAAACAACTCCCGCCAGCACTTTTTCCAAATCACGCCGCAGATTCCTCTCATGCTTCTCCCCGTTCTTTTCAAGGGGCAGAAGGGAGAACAATACTAAGACGACCGGAAGAATGATCATAAAATAATGATTGTACCCGTGTCCTAAAAATAATGAGAAAAAGTTCAGACCGACAACGATCTCCAATAAGACCCTTAACTCCGAATCCTTAATTTCAATGAAGAAAACGATCGCTGCGGCAATGAGCGGCGAAAACAGGATTCCCATCCGAAACAGGGTCACCGGATTTGTTAATTGGGTCAGCAGGCTGACATTCCCACTATACCGCAGATTAAACAAAAACGTTGCATAGAACATTTCCCATAATGATCCCTGCGCCCAAAAATAAATACAGATTGGAACCGCAATCGTCGCAATACCCGCCGCTCCGGCAAGCAGATGCTTAAAAAGCTCTTTGATCTGTTTCCTTTTTATCAGAATACACATCCAGCCTAATATAATCGCGCAGATTGTTACGGCATTATTGGCGCGGATAAAAAACAAAACACAGAAATTCACTCCGTATAAATAAGAATGCAGCACCTTCGGTTCGCGGCTTTCCGTCCAATCTTTCAAAAACAGGCAGAAACTACCCAGAATAAACGGAAGGCTGTATTCCTCTGATAAATTTCCGTTCGCTAAGGGATAGGCAAGCCAGACCATTGCCGCTGCAACTGCCGCATACACTTTTTTTCCGCGGCAAAAATACCGGGCTATTTTCACCATAAGCCAGATATCAACCGTCATAAAAATACATTGAAGCAAAAAAATACCGTTCCGCCCAAACCTCATTCCAAGCGCTTCAATCCAGAACAGTATCGGACCCTTGTGATCAAAGATATCCAGATACAGCCGCTTTCCCTCATTGATTCCCTTTCCCACCATCATAAAAATAGCCGAATCCCAGTCCATAAATTTGGGAAAAAGCGGACTTGAATACGCAGAAAAAATCAATAAATATAGAATGGCTGCCAAGGGTATCCATATTCCCTTTTTTCGTTGAATGACTGCTTTTTTTAACACATTCATTTCCTACACGCTCCAGACGCAATCACCTTTTGGCTCTTCTACTTTCCCAGTAATATCTTCACATACGGCGTCACCGAACGCACGAGCGCTGTCCCTAATCCAAAATTTTTATGCAGAAAATAGAACCATTCCTTAAACGGCAGTCCCTTCGGTGATTCCTTTAAGCGAAAACGCTCTCTCCGGGAGAGATTGGTATCCGCCCATGTCTTTTTGAGCGGGTTCCGCTCACAAATGCCGACATAGCGCCTCGTGGATTCGATTGGACAGCCTGCGCGCTTAATCCGCAGCCCATAATCAAAATCCCCCATTGCATGCGTAAAATGCGCGTCAAAATTTCCCATTTTTTCAAATATCACAGCGGGAAGCAATACGAGATTACAGTTAAACGAATCGCAGTCTAAGTTCTCATCCGTCACATCCACCATATCATATTTGATCCCATGCTTATGATAGCGGATGCCCCCATAGGTCAGATTGCCGTCATGATCACAGGTTGTTCCGACCACCACGGCATCCTCATGCTTTCTGCTCTGTACGATCATCTCATATAATGCGTTGTCAAACACAACAACATCGTCATTGGCAAACACATAATAGTCCGTCTTTCTTTCACTCTCCAAAACGTGACCGACTGCCTTACGCATCCCGCCGCACCAGTACAGTTCTCCATCTCCGTGCACGGTCGTAATGTCAAAGCCGCGTTCCGCCAGCCGGCTTAAGCCCGCCGCCGTTCCATCCGTACTGCCGTCATCCGTTACGACATAACGAATCTGCAGTCTGTCGTCCTGTATGGATCTGACAAACGCCGCCGTCTTCTCTTTTCTGTTGTAACAGGTAAAAATAATCGTAACCGATGTCATGTCATTCCTCTTTCTATCCCCGCCGGCGTTACAGCCGGACCCGTTGAAGCAGACTAAAAAAACGCTTCCCGGACTCACTTTGCGCCTCTGCCAAACAGTACGACGCCGACCGTCTGCACCAGTATTTTGAAATCTAAGCTCAGCGACCAGTAATCAATGTAATGCAGATCATATTTTACCACATCATCAAAATTCTGTATATCGCTGCGCCCGCTGACCTGCCACAGACCGGTTAAGCCCGGCGTCATGCATAGACGCCTGCGATAGTAAGGAGTATATTTTTCAAATTCATCCACGGTCGGCGGTCTCGTCCCGACAAGGCTCATGTCTCCGATCAGAATATTATAAAACTGCGGCAGCTCGTCAATGCTTGTTTTCCTTAAGAAACGGCCGACCTTTGTCACACGCGGATCATTCTCCATCTTAAACATCAGCCCCTGCACTTCATTCTGCGCTTCCAAGTCCTTTTTCCGCTCCTCTGCATCCACATACATCGAACGGAACTTATAAATTTTGAAGCGCCTGCCGTTCTTGCCGATCCGCGTCTGTGCAAAAAAGATAGGCCCCTTCGAATCCAGTTTGATCGCAATTGCAACAAACGGAAATAACACCGCCGTAATCAGAAGTCCGATAAGACTGCCCGCAATATCGATCAGCCGCTTGATCATGCGCCGTTTATAATCAATCCGGTTCTCGGCATAGGTGATGACCGTAAACCCGCCAAATTCCTCAACCGTGCTGTTCTTCGTACTTAAGCCCGCCACATCAATATTATAATGACAGACAACGCCCATCGTCTCAAAATCCATGATGATCGTATCCACCTGCTTACGGCCCTCCTCGGGCAGATACAAAAACACCTCGTCAATCGGCATCTGCTTTGCCACGTCCATCAGATTCCGCCGATCCGCGACAACAGGAATCCCTTTGATCTCCTCACCGCAAAAATCGTCCATCACTGCAATCGATGTGATATCCCAGTAAAGCTCCGCTTTCTTTAAGAGTTTGTCCATCAATTCTTCCACATTGGCATTGTCCGTGACAACCATGATTTTTACTTTATGGCGTTCGTTTTGCATGCGGGCGCGCAGATATTTTTTCAGACCAACATGCGCCGCATAAGTCAAAAGCGTATCCGCCACCATAAAGTAGCCATACACAAGACGGGAATAATTTTCTGCCTGCTTAAAGGAAAACAAAACCACGCCGATGCCCGCCGCCATGATCACATTGCGCTTGATGATCGCTTTCGCCTCCACATAATATCCCCGTTTTGTGAAGTTCCTATTATAGTCCACAAACGAATCATAGAGAATCGAATAGACGAGGATACCCCAGAATATTGTCCAGTGAAGGTTCGGTTCATCAATGCTCATGACCGCGTGGAAACGGAGATACAGACTGATCAAATAAGATAGAAACAGACAGAGTATGTCCGCAAGCAGCAGCACATACATCTCAAACACATCGGTCTGACGTTCTTTTCTGCCCATCTGTCTTCTCCTTTCCCTGCAAATGTCTTTCCTGCAGATGTCCTTCCCCTGAAAATGTCTCTTCTGCAAGCGCCTCCCCGGCAGGCAGCCATGTCATTCACTGACGCACTGATCCCTTCCGCTTACAATCACTCCACAAATTCTGTCTCTCCGAATTTCACAACTAATACGCCGTCAATCATCCGCATGGAATCCCTCTGCGGATAAATTCCCATCTGCGCAAACTCCGCAGAGGCAAGAATGTTTTCTTTCTGCTCATTAGACACCGTGTTCATTGGAAAATTCAGATAAACCTGCATATATTTTACCACAGCGCCCTCGTTATACCAAGGCTTGATTTCCGTTCCATCCACTCTTTGAAGCCCGGTAAACGCCGCAATCTCCGTTTCGCAGTTTTCGTTAAACAGCGCCTCGCAGTTCGCCAGATAGACCGGCAGTTCCGGACTCCAGTCTTCCACGCTCTCGATCCGGTATGCAAGCCGGGTGAGCAGGGAATCCGTGCTCTTCGTCATCGCCTCCGCACGGTAATAGCCCTGGTTGCACTGATAGTAGTTCCCCCAGATCACAGCGAGCAGCGCGATCATCGTCAGCCACTGCGGCAGTAAGCCCAGCCGCCCTGCCTGTCCGCTATTGCCCGGCTTAAGTATTTCTTCGATGCTGCCGCTCTGTCCCGCCATCGCATCCATCATTTTTATCAACAGAATAAACAACAGCATCATCGAAAACATCATATAGCGGTCCACACCGTTCCCGACACGGTCCGCCATCAAAAAAGGCGACGCGTTCACGCCAATCGGCAGAAAGACTACCAGAAGAAGCTGACAGACCAGACTTCCTTTTTCACGCGCCCCTTTTTGAAATTTCCGGTACCCTGCGATCGTATAAAGCAGAAATAGTACCGCCGCCAAGCCGTCAAAGACGATCACAAGCGGAAAGTTTGCATATTCCATGCTGAACAAATAGTATAAAAAATAAAAATACGTGTAAACGCCGCCCTTCGCAATCCCCTTTAAGGTAAACGAAGCCATATCGTTGATCCCGTGGTAATCGCCTACCGAAATTCCGGTCGCGGCAGTGACGATCTGCAGCACAAGATAGTACAGGATAAATCCTGCCGCCAGCGTGAGAACATATCTGAGAACCTGCTTTAAGATGGATACAAAACCCCTTCCCTCACGCCATACCTGCAGATACAGCATACAGAAGATGACCGCGATCGTCACCGACATGAACGGCTGATATACACCGATGCAGAAGCATAAGGCAACAGCGGAAAGAATCATTCCCTTCACACTGCAGGCACTTCTGTGCAGCACCCATCCGGACAGCACGGACAAAAGCAATGCCACACAGAACACATCCGAATTCACGCCATAAGACAGATAACTTGCAACTCCCGGAAACGAGACGATCAAGCCCTCACAAAGCAGGATAAGCACACGGCTCTTTAACCCGAACACGTCAACAAGCATACACGCGCAAAAGGACAGGCAGACAAGACAGATCATACCGTTGACCGCAGGCATACTGTAAACAGAGCTTAATCTGCTGACAGCCGGCAGAAACCATCGCCCCATTGCCAGCGTATCCCCTTTATCAATAGACATCGGTGTCAGGATATTGTTCATTTCAAAATAGTTGATCATTTTATTGGAAAACATATAAAAATGAATCAAAAATCCGACCATGAACGTCGATGCGAACACCCAGACCTGTTCTTTATGTTTTCTTATAAATTGTTGGATACAATCCGCCGCTGCCATAGCGCTGTTTCCTCCGCTCTTTTACCGCAGTCCCGTTTTCTACGCCTTCTGAAATGTACTGCTCTTTCAATCCAATTAATGCTTCCGGTATTTCAGCTTTTCCCTCTGCACCGCCTCAATCGGAAGAATTTCCTGCGGCTTTGCATGAAGCGCCTTGTATGCCGCTTCCAGATCACGTTTCAGCTTTCTGACACCCTCCGGCTCTAAGGATGCGGCATGATCGGTTCCCTTCCATGTGCGGTCCAGCGTATAATGACGCTCAATCGTCGATGCACCGAGTGTATACGCGGCAATATCAACCGCAATTCCCAGATGGTGTCCGGAAAACCCGATCTCTTTTACCCTGTTCCCATATTTTTCGCGCACACGGTTAATTTCTAAGAGGCAGACATCCTCAAACGGCACGGGGTAACCTGACGTGCAGACATAGAGCACCACATCCTTTGCCCGTCCTTTTTGCTCAAACAGCGTAATCAGGGCTTCCTCCTCCTCATGCGTCGTCATGCCGAGGGATACATGAATTTCTCCCTCATAATGCTCACAGAGCCATGTCAGCATTTCCACATGATTATTGCAGGCAGAAGGAATCTTAATCAGCTCCGGCTTTAAGGAAGCGATCTCCTTTGCGCTTGTAAGGTCCCACACCGACGTGCTGTAAGTAATGCCAAATTCCTCACACCATGCTTTGAGCTGTGTATGCTGCTCTAAATTAAATTCCAGATACTCCCTATGCTCTCCATAGGTTTTTCCATAGGCGAACATGGGATTCGGATGCGGCGCGTTATACTGTTCAGGGGTCAGCAGTTCTTTCACACACCGCTTTTGGAATTTTACAATATCCGCCTTACAATAAATTGCCGCCATCTTAATCATTTCTTTGGCAATCTCCATCTCGCCCTTATGGTTACATCCGATCTCCGCGATCATCCGCGGTTTTAGATATTCCGTCATAATTCCACCCAAACCTTTCCGTATTATGAAGCCCCGTTTCCTATCTTCCATGAACAGCGCTGTACTTTTTCAAGCTGTCCCCGGATGCTTAGCACAACATAATCCACATAGCCGGCAAGCCCTTCCTCCTCAGTGAGCACGCCCTTTTTTTCATAATTCGATACATCAAAATATCCAAGAAATGAGCTGTCGCCGAACGCTTTCAGCTCCGCCCTCGCATCATGCGCGGATATGGATACCTTTCCATCCAGAATATCCCGCATGACCGTTTCACATTCTTCCACCGAACCGACATAGAATACCCCCGGTCCATTCCGAAACGGCGTATCCCCGAAAATAAAAGTCGGAATACCGTTAAACATGGACTCCAACAGCACCGTACCATTGCAGGACGCCGTCGCAATGCAGCGTTTCACAAGCTCTTTGGAATCCACATCGCTTCTGATCAGACGGACATTAGGTATCTGCGCCAGCCTGTCATAAAAATCCTTATTCCGGTAAGGCTGCACAAAATGCTCTTTCACATAAAGCCTGATCCCAAATTTTGCAAGCGCCGCCGCCAGAATTTCTATCATCAGCTCCTGCTCGACAAAGACGCCGCCTTTGGGAAGCGTCGTTGCCTCCGGCTGTAAATGCAGGAAAAAGACCACGAACGGCTCCGTCTCATCCGATGATGGTCTGTCCGCCAGGTTATCATAATAATGCACGTCCCGCATGCTTTTCAGCTTGATGCGCCCGCGTTTCAGATACTCCTTATCCTGACGCACCTTGCCAAAGCCGTCCCGAATGCCTTCCATGCTCTTTTCGGAAAGCGACACCTTCAGCCCGTGCTTCAGCCATGAAAAATGTCTGTGCCACACGTTTTTTAGCTGAAAATAGGACATAAAAAATGCCCGGCGCACCGCGATATGGTCTTTCTTTGTCATCCCCCGGTGAACCGCCTTATCATCCAGTCCCTGATTCTCATGCAGGAGCGCCTGGTAATAATGCTCTAAATCCTCAGGAAGCACAATCTCTTTTTCCTCCCGGTAAGAAAGATATTTCTGGTACGTGTTCTCCCACATATTCTCCATATCCGTGCAGTATGCAAGACGGGGCGGAATACTCGTATCCGAACAAAAACTCATCGGAATGCCGTACACCCTGCCGAGCGCGTAGATCACATAATCATGGCAGTGGTGCGGAATATTGGAAAAGCAGATATAATTAATCCGCTTCGTGACGATCATATGATTCCAGAAGCGCAGATGATCCAGATAAAACTTCTTGCTCTCATCCATTGTATAAAGATGCCGCTCAAAATTGCGCACTAACATCTGCATCGCTGTGGACTCGAACGGAACCATCGCCTCTAACAGCTCCCTTGAAAGAGGCAGCAGCGCATTCATGTCATAAAATTCTCTGTAACGGTTATGCTCACAGACGTCATAATTCACACAGGTATACTTGTCCTCATACACATCCTTCCCGTCACTGCATTTTGTCGTGATCACACAGCTCTTAAAGGACATGATCTGATCCACTCTGCGGAGCATTTCGGATTGAAATCCATGACAGGAATCCACGCCCTCAAAAAACAGATTCAACTCCATCTCGCCATACCTCCGCTGCGCCTCAGCCTTCTACACCGTGTTCGTTCAGAATGATCTTTCCGTTTTCCACACGATACACAAGGTCGCAGTTCTCTATCGTCTTTAACCGGTGCGCGATGATCAGCATCGTCTTTTTGCCATGGAAATGATTAATCGCGTCCATAATTGCCGCCTCCGTGTCATTGTCAAGGGCGGAAGTCGCCTCATCCAGTACGAGAATGTCAGGATTGTGGTAAAGTGCCCTTGCGATTCCGATCCGCTGGCGCTGCCCGCCGGAAATACGCACGCCGCGCTCCCCGATCTTCGTGTCCAGCCCTTCGGGAAGCCCTTCGACAAACTCTTTTAACTGCGCTTCCTCCAGGACTTCCCACACACGTCTTTCGTCAATCTCTTCGACGTCAATACCGAACGCGACATTCGCCGAAATTGTATCGTCCACCAGTCCGATAAACTGCGGGATATATCCGATATCATGCAGCCAGCCGCCGTAATCGGAAAACACGTCCGTACCGCCGCAGGTGATCTTTCCCGCCTCCGGTTTTAAGAGCCCCAGCATCACATCCACGATCGTGGATTTTCCTGCGCCGGACGCCCCCATGATGCCGACGGATTTTCCAAGCGGAATCGTCATATCCGCATTCTTAAAAATATAAGTCTCCGAGTTTGGGTAACGGTAGGTAATCCCCTCACAGACAATGCTGCCGGCTAACGGCAGTTTGTGCGCCATATCCGTATTGCGCACATTCTGTTCCACACTTATCCGATAGCCGTCCTCATCCGGCATTTCCACATTGTCATAGACAAAATCAAGCGTGGGCTTATAGTAGGCAATATTGGCAAGATAGGTACTCATCCGGCTCGCACAGGGCATCAGACGCATCGCTGCAACTGCAAACGCCATGAGCTGCGGCGCAATATCCGTCACACTGCCGCCTGTAAGAACCGCCGCCAGCATATAGATCAGCACACCGCAGATGCAGACCGTCTCGATCAGCAGCTTCGGCACCGAACCGATCAGATTATTATCACGGACAAGCTGATAATAACGTTTCCCGTATTTCATATAAGAGTGGAGAAACGACTGCTCTTTATCGTAGACTTTCACATCCTTAATGCTGTTGATGGACTGGATAATGCTTTTATACATCAGCCCCTGCTTCACCCGGGACTCCTGCCCGATCGAGCCGGCGCGCGGTTTTAAGAACCGGTTTACCAGAAGCATCGTAACAACGAGCAGCAGGCCGATCACGAGCGACATCTTAAAGTCCGTCACGAATACGGTCACGCCCAAAAACATTGCTACTACCAGCTCCGTCAAGAGCTGCATACACTGGAGCAGCAGACTGAATACGCCGGTAGTATCACTGTAAACCGTTCTTAAAATATCGCCGCTGTTCACATTCAGATAATATTCGTACGGCTTATGCAGATAAATCTGCAGTAAGTCCCTGGAAATGCGGTACTGACAGTTTGCAATAAAGGTATGCTGCACATAATACAGCAGCAGCATATACAGATTTTTTCCGACAAAAATGATGATCAGCGCGGCTAAGACAATCACCAGAAACTGCCTCGTCGTCTGAATATTCAGCACCTGACAGATCATACGCATATACCAGGTGCTTTGAAGCGCGTCTTCACTGACGATCAGCTGTGCAAGCGGCAGAATCATGGAAACGCCCAGTGTCTCTAAAAGCGCGCCGATAATAATCATGATGATGAGCAGCGCCACACGCCGCTTCTGCTTTTTATTTAATACCTTTTGAAATTTGGTTATGATTTCTTTCATGTCCTGTTCCATTTCTGCGCGGATCACGCTTCGCGCATGCCCATTTAGGCATCATAAAATGTCTTTGCACATCTTCCGACATTTTACCATATATTTCCCCTGAATGCAAAGGCGGCGGAACGCTTTAGCGGTAGGGGCGGCGGAACAAAAGCCGGAAAGCAAGCCCCGGCAGTCCGCATACCCGCATTTTTCTTTTCTCAGCCGGATTTTCCGAATCCGTCCTGTGAAAGTACGCCTGTACAGTCTCATTCTGTGCCGCAAAGCGTTTGGCTTTTCGTAAAAGCAGATTTTTTCTCTCTTCCACCAATCCAATTGGCAGATATGCGCATGCACTGTGTTCGCTTTCCGCCAGATATACGTCCGCATTTTCGATCCGCTTCCGATGCCGGCCAATGAACTCTGCCAATGCATCAAACTGAGCCTGTTCCATTCCATTTGCATGCAGGCAGAGCGTATCAAACCGCTTCGGCAGACGCGGCTCAGAAAGCGTGCAGGGCAGAAAAAGCAGCCCCGCCCTGCGATACGGCCTGCTGCAATAACCATCCGTAACTGACATAAATCCAAGTTTTCTTAACGCTTTCAGTGTCTTTCTGTCAAACGTGTGCCCCGGCGCCATGAACATCGTCGAAGATATCCCCTTTTGTCTCAATATTTCCTGCCCATTCCGGAGTTTTTGATACTGTTCCTGATAAGACAGTCCCGCGAACTCGCTAAACGGATTCACACCCAGCAATCCTGATTTTCTGTTCACATAAACATGCTGGAAACCATGCTGTGCGATCACCCATCCTTTGTCCTTCAGGGCGAGTATCCGCTCCCAGAAATCCGCTCTCGGCTCCTGTATATGAAGTGTCTCATCACGATTATCCGGTACAACACCAATGACCGGATGAATCTGATATTGTTCAAACAATGCCGCCAGACGTTCAAATTTCTCCCAATCCATATCAGGAGTAATATCATCTAAGCGAATGAGTAACTGCTGCATGCCCGCTTCCTCCTGTCCGTTTTCAAATAACCTTATCCGATGCACCTGCCCTCCCCTGCTATTCGTTTTTCAACATCCATTGCTCCAGCATCAGGATATACCAAAGCTTCTCGCTAAAAATACCCTTTTCCGTATAATCACTCCAATAAGAATCCGCAGTCTTTATATCAATCACATCTGCACACCGCTTCCTGCCGTCATCTAACAGACTCTCCGCCCAGTCACGCAGCTCCCCGGTTTTCAGCCACTCATGAAGCGGAATGCTGAATCCTTTTTTCGGGCGTTCCATCAGTTCCTTCGGCACATGACGGTAGAGCACGTCGCGCATCACGCGTTTCGTGACGCCGTCCCTGAATTTATACTCCATCGGCAGCGTCCATGCAAACTCTACAATATCCCGGTCCAAAAGTGGCATTCTTGTTTCGAGTGAATACTGCATTCCAGACCTATCCACTTTAACTAAAATATCGTCAGGAAGGTACTGGAGCGCATCCATCAACATCAGGTTTGCAACGCCTTCCCCGAGAAAGCCTGCCGGGTACTCTTTATATGCATCCGGCAGACGCGTACGGTTTTTCGGCAAATACCCGGACCGCGCCTCCTCCCTGCCATTAAAACAGTGCGCTCCTTCCAGAGTCTCCATGGTAAGATAGGCGCCTGCCTTGTAAAGAAGTTCGCTTCTGCCCGCAAGAGACCCGCACAGGGCTCCAGCGGCATGACGCAGCCCCTTCGGCAGACGGTGGTATTTCTTTTTTAGCTTTCTCAATTCCTCTTCCGCTGTCAGATAAGAATTATAGCCGCAGAAAAGCTCGTCCCCTGCATCTCCTGAAAGAGAAACGGTTACATGCTGCCTCGTCATCCGGCTCACAAGCATCGTCGGAATCTGCGACGAATCCGCAAACGGCTCTCCAAAGCATTCAGCCATATGGGGGATTACCTCAAATGCCTCCCGTTTTCCAACATACAATTCCGTATGCGCCGTATTCAGATGTCCGGCAATCTCTTTTGCATACTGCGCCTCATTATAGTTTTCCACCTCAAAGCCGATCGTAAACGTGCGCACCGGAATATCGCTCACCGCCTGCATGATACTGACAACGAGCGCCGAGTCAATTCCCCCGGACAAAAAGGCGCCAAGCGGAACATCAGAGATCATCTGTCCCTTGACAGCCTCCCTGAGCAGCCGCTCCAGTTCATCCGCCGCCTCCTTTTGCGTTCCCGTAAACGGATGTGCTTCCCCGTTTTTCGCCGCCTGTTTTAAGTCCCAGTACCCCTGCTTTTTTGTCTCAAGCGATCCGGCATCCACTTTCAGAAAGGTGCCCGGCGTCAGCTTATAAATGTCCTGATAAATGGAATAGGGCGCCGGAATATAACCATACTGGAAATACAGAGGCAGCACCCGCTCTTCCATCCCGTTATGAAAATCCGGCAGCTCCTTTAGCGCCGCAATATCAGAAGCAAAAACAAAGCTGCCGTTTACGAAACCGTAGTACAGCGGTTTTTCCCCCATACGGTCGCGCGCAAGATACACAGTTCCCTCTTTCCTGTCATAGAGCGCAAGTGCAAACATGCCCTTCATGGCGCGAAGCGTCCGCTCAACGCCGTAAAAGGAAAACGCCCTCAAAATGACTTCCGTATCGGAGCCGCCGCGCCAGCAGCCTGTCTCTCCGTCCTGTTTCAGCCGGCTCTTCAGTTCACGGAAATTATAAACCTCTCCATTGTATACAAGCACATACCGTCCATCCGGGGAGTGCATCGGCTGGGCGCCGTTTTCACTTAAGTCCACAATGGCAAGCCTGCGGTGTCCGAGCGCAATATGCCTCTGTTCATCAGTCCAGATATCCCCCGCATCCGGCCCCCTGTGAATCATCCGCTGATTCATTTTCCGTACCGCACCGGCCCCGTCTCCCCGGTAACCGATGATGCCTGCTATCCCGCACATACCCTGTTCCTCCCGCCGCCTCTTCTTTAGCCGCACCTTCCGCCCGCCGCTCTTTGAAGCCGCGTTTTCCTCCTGCTGCTTCCTGAAACGCATTCAGCCCTGCCCAGCCATATCAGCTCCTGCCATATCAACCTCTGCCATATCAGCCCCTGCCATCCGTCAGCCTGCCGATCAGTCCGGTCACCGCATGGTACAGTCTGGGCATCGCCCCCCGCACTTGTGTTCCGTTATAAAACACGCAGGGCGTTCCGCCGAACGACTCCTTAAACTTCGTGATGCTTTCCACATCTTCCGTCCTGCCTGCGCCGCCCCAGTCATACTGCTCTTTTCCAATTCTCTTAAAGAAAAGCATATCTTCATAATGCAAATAGCGGTTGGCAAACCCGATCACTTTCGTCGTGATGCTCTCATCCGTCCGGAACTGGGATGCCGACTGATAGAGGCGCACCCTCTTTTCATCGAGAATATAGGTGTGATAAACAAGAAGCTTATCCCCAATGAAAGCCATTGTAAGCGCCATGGCTCCCGCTCCCGCGTACTGCCGCATCATCGCGCGGCACTTTTCTTTTTCATGATAAGAAATTCCCTTACTTGCCCAAAACTGTTCAAAAAAATCCGTAAATACCAAAATATCCTGCTCTGTGATCTCTTTTCCGCATTTCATACTGCAGGAAACGCCCTCTTTCGGCGCGCGCCGTACCTCATAGCGGCAGTTTTTGGTATAGTGGGACAAAATCGTTTCCTCATCTTCCGTAAGATCGCTGAGCAGCGTATCAAACCTCTGTGGCTGCGCCCCAATCGGCTTTTCGGCCTCCTGATAGCGGATCACACCGTCCATGCCGAGCGCATGCTGCGCATACCAGCAGTCTATGATCGGAATATTTTTGTTCTTCTTCGATACAATCAGCATGCTATCCGCCTCCTCTGCAGAATATTTCCCTGCGTCTTTTACCCATTTTATTTCATGCGTGCTGCGATATAATCCATCCACATTTGATCGACTCTCTGCGGGTCCAGCTCTTTTTGAATCTGCGCCGCATTTATGCCAAGCCGTTCTTTTAATTCCGCATCGCTTAAAACCTTCCGGAGAGCCCGCTCCAGTGCATCCGTATCACCGACCGGAATCAGCAGCCCGTTTTCTCCGTCCCTGATGACCGTGCGTGGACCGCCGCACGGACAGTCCGTGGAAATACAGGCAAGCCCAAGCGCCATTGCCTCTAACAGCGCGTTCGGCATTCCTTCGACGTCGGAGGAAAGAACAAAAATATCCGCCTCCCTGATCGCATCCGCCACATGACTGCAATTTCCCATCAATACCACACTCTGCCCCATATTCAGTTCCGCGATCAATGCGGTAAGCTTTTCCTTCATTTCCCCGTCCCCATATAATTTGAGAACATAATCGGGATAATCCGGCCAGACAGCGGCAAACGAACGTATGAGCATTTCATGATTTTTTACTTTATGAAGCCTGCCCACTGTCACAACCTCGTGCTTTCGTTCCCCGTCATAACGGGGCCTGATAAAATCGGAATGAAGCGGGCTCATCAAAACCACGGCCTTTTTCCTGACGGAAGGTGCAAAAAAATCTCTTGCTTCCTCCGTCTGAAATACGGCTCCCTCGGCAAAGCGGAACAAAACTTTCGCAAGCACACGCCGCACTTTTGTGCCATATTCCCGGGCAGGCGCACTGCGTACCGACACAATAACCTTTGTGGACGTAAACCGGGTTGCGAGAACCGCCCTGATATTCGCTTTCCCGATAAAAGAGACCAGTATCTGCACACCCAGCTCCTTCACACACCTGCGCAGGATTGTAATCCGGGCCGCCGCCTTATGAAGCCTGCTCCCCCTCTTTGGTGCCTCGAGCATTACACGTTCCACATCGGGATGAAGCGGATAGCTCTCTTTCCCATCCGGATTTTCAGTGATCATATAGACTTTGCTGCCTTTTTCACAAAACCCATTTGCAAGATTGCAGATTGCGCGCTCCGCTCCGCCCACCTGCAGTGTCGATATATAAAAAGCGATCCGTTCGATCCCTGCGCTCATACTCCTGCCCCTTTTATCCTTTGATACCACTGTTCTGCCATCAAGATTTCCCATACAATCTGCACGTTTTTTTGATCCTTTTGGAATCGTTTCCATATCCGTGCAAGCACGTTCCGGTCAAAATAGCCGTCCTGCGCCAGCCTGCTCTGTAAGATACTCTCCGCCGCCCACCGGGCGGTATCCCCGGTCGTCAGCCATTTTTTGAGCGGTACGGAAAACCCTTTTTTAGGCCTGTCTAACATTTGCTTTGGTACATAACGATACAGAATCGTCTTTAGAATTTTTTTTGATATCCCCTGAGCATCATATTTATAATTGATCGGTATCCGGTACGCAAACTCCACCACGTCGCGGTCGAGCATCGGCACACGGTTCTCCAGAGAGACCGCCATGCCCGCCCGGTCCACTTTCACTAAAATATCATCAGGATGATACGTACACATATCTTTGTACATCATCCTTCCCATACTGTCCGCTATGCCGGCTGCGAAAGCTCCGCCGTCTTTTTGGCAGGACTGTTTTTCCCCGTTCTTTGTCCCATTCACGCAGCCCTGTGTCCGGAGACCTGCCCGCTCAGTCAGAAAGCCGTCCGAACGCTTACCGCCATCTGTTACAAGCCGTTCTGCGTCATGATCGGTATGATAACAGACCGCTTCGTGCAGTTCCTCGGGCGATCCGGCCTTTAAGCAGCAGGCAATCCGATATGCGTCGTCTGCGGTACGGATTCCGGGCATCCCCATGACCGCTGCCCCCGCATGCCTCAGCCATGCGGGAAGACCCTGTGTTTTCTTATAAAGCGCCGATATTTTCGGGTACGTATTGTATCCACAGAACAATTCATCTCCTGCATCCCCCGAAAGCGCTACCGTAACCTTAGTTTTTGCAAGCCTGCTGACCAGATAGGTCGGAATCTGTGAAGGATCCGCAAACGGTTCGGTAAAAATTTCCGAAAGACGCGGGATCACCTCAAGCAGGTCGTTTTCTGTGACATAGAGCTCGGTATGCTCCGTTCCGAGATGCTCCGCTATCTCCTTTGCAAACTGTGCCTCATTATATTTTGGATCGTCAAAGCCGATCGTAAACGTCTTTACAGGCACTTTGCTGACTTTCTGCATCAAAGAAACAATCAGCGGGGAATCAATTCCCCCTGACAGAAACGCGCCCACAGGAACGTCAGACATCAACTGTCCGCGCACGGCGTCCGTCAGCAATGTCTCCAGCCGGTCTGCCGCCTCGCTCTCTGCGCCTTCAAACGGATGCTCCGCCCCATAGCGCGCCGCCTCCTCCATCGACCAGTAACGCTCCTGCTTTATATTCCCTGTTCCGAAAGGCGGGGCAATCGTCAGGATACATCCCGCCTCCAGCTTGAAAATTCCTTCATACACGGAAAACGGTGCAGGAATAAAGCCATAGCGCATATAAAGTGAAAGCGCTTCCCTGTTGACTGCGGGATGGAAACCGGGATATGCTCTGAGCGCTTCCGGATCAGAAAAAAAGACAAATTCACCGCCGGCAAACCCATAATACAGCGGCTTTTCTCCTACCCTGTCCCGCATCAGCATGAGCGTACGCTCCTGCCTGTCATAAAGCGCAATGGCAAACATCCCTTTCATCTTTTGAAGCGCCTGATCAACGCCGTATTCCGCAAACGCTTCCAGCATTACTTCCGTATCCGAAGTTCCCCGAAAGCGCAGCGCTGGATGCTTTTCTAACAATTCTTCACGGATTTCAGGCGCATTATAGATTTCTCCGTTATAGGAGACTACATACCGTCCGTCCGCGGAAACCATCGGCTGCGCGCCGTTTTCTGACAGGTCTACAATAGAAAGCCTGCGATGGCCAAGCATCACCCCCGTCCGCTCATCCTGCCAATATCCCTTCGCATCGGGACCTCTGGAAATCATGCGGTCAAGCATTTTTTCGATAATCCCGCGCGCATCCGCTCTTTGATTGATAAATCCTGGATTGATAAATCCTGCTATCCCGCACATACCCAGTCATACCTCTCATTTCCTGCTGTCGGTTTTCTGTTCCTTTTTTGCATCGATCAGCCTGTCCCACTCATGATAAATCTGCTCCGGTGCAAGCTTCTTTGTGATCTCCTGCGCACGTCTGCCCATACGCGCAGCCCTCTCTATGTCATCCAGCATAAACGCCATCGCTTTTGCCAGTTCCGCTTCCCCGCCAACCGGAACCAAAAGTCCGTTTTCACCGGATTGTATCAGCGCGCGCGGTGCTCCGCACGGGCAGTCCGACGCGATGCACGGAACGCCCATTGCCATCGCCTCCATCAGGGCATTCGGCATTCCTTCATAGACTGACGGCAGAACAAACAGAGAAGCTTTTCCGACGGCATCCCGGATATGATCGGTATTTCCTTTTATCAGGATCCTCTGTTCCAGCCCGGCTTTTTTAATCTCCTCCTGCATCTCTTCCCTCAGGCTTCCCTCCCCATAAAACAGCAGGCGGTATTCGGGATACGCCTCATGGATCCTGGCAAACGCCCTGATCAGCAGCAGCGGCGCCTTCTGCGCCTCCAGCCTCCCGACCGAAACAATTTCCTTTTTAGTCATTGCAGAGGAGGCTACATCTAAAAATTCCTTCCCAAGCGGATTCGGTATCACTGCGCTGTTCTTCATCATATGTTCGGAAAACGAGAAATAATCCCGCGCCTCCCCGGTCTGAAAAACGTATCCGTCGGCACGCGGATAGCAGGTTTTCATAAGCAGACGGCGCAGCTTCGAAGCATACTCCTTTGCGGGATCATTCCGTACGCTGATAATTACCGGGTAACTGCGCCGTTTCGAAAGAGAGGTGATCAGAAAATTAGGTTCCGGAAGAAAACTGATCAGTGCGCCAATCCTCTCTTCTTTTTGCTCCAGTTTACGCAGCAGGGATATAAGCCCCCTCCTGCGCCTTGCAAAACGGACAGGCATATTTTGTCTGTACTGTTCCGGACGCTGATCAACATACAGCACCGTCACGCCCGGGTCCATGTCATACTCCGGCTCTGCCGCCATCAGGCTGATGACCGTCACGCGGTAACGATGCACAAAATGCTCATTGCACATATTGCAGATCACGCGCTCCGCTCCGCCCTTTGTGAGAGAGAGCGTCAAAAATAGTAACTGTTCCATTTTGTATTAAATGCCTCGCATTCTCAGTTCTTCCACATACTCTTTCCACTGTCCGTAAACTCTTTCACTGCTGGCAAGCTCCCCGATCTTTCCGGCCTCCCTGCCGAGCTTTTCTGCATATTCCGGGTCGCGCAGCAGCATTTCCATCGCCTCTGTCATCGCATCACAGTCCCCCACCGGGACAAGACGTCCGTTTACGCCGTCCTTTATGATCATCGCAGCGCCGCCGCATGGGCAGTTTGTCGCAATTACAGGCATGCGCATTGCCATCGCCTCCATTAACGCGTTCGGAAGTCCCTCATAATCCGAGGATAGAACAAACAACGCGCAGAGCGGCACCTCTTTTTCAAGGCTGTCGCTGCTTCCGCAAAAGACGACCAGATTTTCAACGCCGCTCTCCTGCGCAAGTTCACAAAGGTGTTCCTTCGTTCCGTCTCCGCTGTCGCTGCCATAAATGTGCAGCTCATATCCCGGCAGCCTCTGATTCAGTCTTGCAAACGCCCTTATCAAAAGCGCCTGATTTTTCTGTGCCGCAATCCGTCCCACATTGACAATGACTTTTTTTCTTACTTCCGGCACATTGACATGCAGATATTTTTCATTGATCGGATTTAATATGATCCTTGATTTTTTCTGAAACGGGACAGGGAAAAACGCCTGTGCCTCTTTCGTCTGAAATACGCACCCATCTGCCCTGTAAAGATATTTCCGGTTAAACAGGGCATTCAGCCTGCCCGCATAATCTTTGTCTGGGTCATTCCTCACCGACACAAGCACGGGACAGATTCCCTTCGCGGCTGGAACCGCACGGTAGTTCGCGCTCTTTCCAAACGCGATCACAAGACCGGGAGCCTCCCGCTCCAGCACGCGTCTTAAGCGCACTCTCCGCTGCCGGATCCTGTGAAACCTCAAAAACACGCCCAATATGCCCGAAAGCCGTCCGCCGTCCGCATGGATTCCGGCATCTATGCGCTCCACGCCATCCGGCAGCTCATACTCAGTCTCCGCCGTTTCTTCGGTGACGATCTTTACCCGGTACCCGTCATGCACAAAATTCTCCGACAAATTGACAACAACACGTTCAGCGCCGCCCCTGGAGAGATTGTGAATATGAAATATGATTTTTTTACCGTTTTCTTTTCCCATCGTGCTTTTCATTCTCTCTCTTGGACGCCTCTCTGATAAAATAGTTCTCATACCATTTGGCCAGTGACTCAATATCATATCCTGCCGCCGCGATCCTGTCCCTCTGGCAGGTCCTGTCCCATTGACGCGCCGCCAGTTTCACCGCTTTATGCGCCCAGCGCTCCGGTTCCTCATCTATCGGCTCCCAGTCGATCAGCCCCTCCGTGACTTCCACGTCCCGCGTGACGTTTTCTGACAGCAGGATCGGCAGTCCCGCCGCCTGCGCTTCGATCAGCGTCAGCGGCAGTCCTTCAAACAATGAGGGAAAAATCAGCACATCCATCGCAGACAAAAATGCATCGGTATCATGCCGGACTCCGGTAAACAGCACCTTGTCCCCGATGCCAAGCTTCTCCGCCTCCTGCCTGATGCTTTCTTTTAGTTCCCCGTCTCCAATACAGAAAAACGCGGCTTTTTCATCCAGCTTTGCAATCTCCGCATAAACCTTCATCAGAAACACATGATTTTTTGACCCGGTAAAATTGGCGATATGTCCGTAAACATGCCTGCTGCCGAGCGAAAATTCCGTACGGATCAGGCTGCGCTTTTGGTCTGAAAAGCAAAATCGTTCCATATCAACCGCATTATGAATAACCTGAAATTTTCTGTTCCCAAACATCCAGAGCCCGGCGTCTTTCGAGCAGGCGAACCTGCCGATCCTCGCGTGCTTCATCATTGCCTTTCCTAATGCATGCAGCAGTTTTTTTGGATCGGTCGTATTGTGGGAATGGCAGACTGCGTACGCTCCCGCCCATAAAGCCGCAAAAATCTGCGGCGCAGCCAGCGCATTCGGCGTATGCCGCACGACAACTCCATACTGCCCGTCTTTCACGATCCGGTACACCTGCCGCAGATTAGAGACAGGATGTGCCGTCAGGCGCGGCAGGGTATAGAGCTTCCCTCCCATTTCCCGGATTTCCCGCTCGTAATCGGCATCACCGCTCTGATGCACAATAAAATCAAACTGAACGTGATTCCGGTCAATTGCCCGGTACAGATTCATAATGAAGTTTTCCATGCCTCCCGGATGCATTGAGCCGACAATATGAAGCACCCGGACCGGCGCCTGTTCCCTGTTCATTTTTACGTTCCCCGCATCAATCACAGATTTTCTTTATACCAGTCAATCGCAAGCGCAATCCCGTGCTCAAAGTCAAACTCTGGATCGTAGCCAAGCAGCTTCCGCGCCTTACTGATGTCCGCATTCGAATGCTTGATATCTCCAGCACGGTCGGGACCAAACTTCGGCTCGATCGCCTTTCCGAGCGCCTTACAGAGATCGTAATAAATATCGATCAGATATTCCCTGCCGCCGTACGCAATATTGAACGCATTGCCCGCCGCCTCACCGGGCGCAAGGCACGCCTTTAAGTTCGCTTCAATGACATTATCAATATAGGTAAAATCACGGGACTGTTTTCCGTCCCCATTGATCGTCGGAGCTTCGTCATGAAGGAGCTGGCGGATAAATTTCGGGATCACTGCCGCATAGGCGCCGTCCGGGTCCTGTCTGCGCCCGAACACATTAAAATAGCGCATCCCGTAGGTATCAAGACCGTACAGCTTATGATAGAGCTTTCCGTATTCTTCATCGGTCCGCTTCGTCAACGCATAGGGAGACAGCAGATTTCCTTCCTGTCCCTCGACCTTCGGCAGTACCGGATGATCGCCGTACACGGAGGAGCTTGACGCATACACAAATTTCTTTACGCCGTTCTGCCTTGCCGCCTCCATCATATTTAGGGTCCCCCGGATATTGATCTCCTCATATAAAAGCGGCATCTCGATGCTGCGCGGCACACTGCCCCACGCCGCCTGATGCAGCACATAAGTGACGCCCTCACACGCTTTCATGCAGGTGGTAAGATCCCGGATATCTCCTTTGATAAAGGTATAATGATCTCTGTCCAGAAGAAAATCGACATTCTCCTGTTTTCCGGTGGACAGATCGTCTAAGCACCTCACCGTATATCCCATATCCGTCAGTGCCTCGCAGAGATTCGAACCGATGAATCCTGCTCCGCCCGTAACCAGAAACACACTGTCTTTCTCAAACTTCAAATCCCGATAACCCATACAAATCTCCATTCCGGAGCATCGCACTTTGCTCCTTTTTTACATATTTCAATATGGAACCCGGCGTTTTCACTGCCTGATTTCATCAGGCTTTTTTCTGCCTCTCACAACTTCAAAGACGCATACAAGTCCTGCCAGATAAAACAGCGTCATATTGTAGATCATATAGCGCGACAGGCACATGATCGTCAGCGCGGTAGCGCATACATTCGCCGCAGTCATCAGCAGGACAATCCCCATGAACCACGCGGCGGCTCTTCCCTGCGGCTTCCGAAAAAGATAACCCATCAGCGCCAGCGCCGCAGCATAGATCAGCAGCGCATACACACTGAATACCGGAGACAGCAGCGACACCGTGCGCACAAAGCCTCCCGCCGCGACATAGAGGTACGTCCAAAAAAAACTGCCCATACTGTGCGGCAGTACCGCCTTCATAAGCCGCCCCGCCATGTTATCCTCATCCACGGGCATTTCCAGTCCGTCTTTTGTCCCCTGCGGTAACGCACCCCACTCTTCCTGTACTCCCTGACCAAGCAGACTGCCCACAATCTCAAATTTAATCTTGTCATGGCTGTCCTCGTGATGCAGAATCCGCGCATGAAACCCGCTTCCGGCATCCGATGCACAAAGCCCCCGCTCCTGCATCTTGGCATAGATTTCATGAAGATAGAATGCGTCCCGCTCAGAAAGGTCCTCCCCCGCAGCCGTCACTGCCTGCTCCCCGGCAGAATACAGGACGTTTGTCAGCAGGGTAACATTTCCCCCTGTATTGGACCGCACAATGCCGTCCGTCATGGATCCGTGATAGCACCTCATCGCTGCCTGGCGCAGCACGAACCCAAACGCCGTCGCAATCAGCAGTGCAAGAAGGACTCCGCAGACACGTTTTGCATGCCTTTCCGGTTCCTGCCCTCCCCTGCCGACGGCGCTGCGCACGAAACCGAAGGGGCGATACGTCAGCCGCCGGGTTTTATCCTGCCTTCCCCCGCCAGCAGCACTGCGTATGAAAGCCGCCGCCGCAACAAGAAACCACACAAGAAACAACGGCATAAGCTGCCCCCTCGCGAGTGAGAGCGTAAACGCGGTCAGATAGGACGCCGCAAGGTAACGTCCTTTTTTCTCCCGGTAAAACGCTTCCAGTAAAAGCGTTGCAAACAGCGGATACAGCGATATCGTCAGCCCCTCGCTTAAGATCGCATTTGTCAGTACGATTCCGGACGGCGTAAACACGCTCGTAAACAGGTGCGGCGCCAAGATCACCAAAAGTGCCGCGCTGCGGAACAGCAGACTTAAGTCAAATTGTCTTACCACAAAACGATACAGATACCAGTACGAGAAAAACGCGATCACATTCTGCAAAAGCGCCGCTGCCCACAAAAAATGTCCTTCGCCCGCGATCAGCCGGCATGCCTTAAGAAACAGCGGATAGAGCGGTTCTCTGGTAGTATTGTATCCGATATAGGTTGACGAATCGGGGTACTGCCCCACCCCGAAATATAAGAATAAAAAGCAGAAAAAGGCACCAATGATACAAGGTGCCGCCACGTCCGAAACAGCCGTTCTTTTATTTTTCTTATTTCTATTTTCGAACTCTGCCATTCTCTGTTCCTTTTGTCATCCTTGTTCCTGTGATCAGAGTCAATTCATATGTTCTTAGTATACGGCATTTACCTTATGACATGATACCACAATGTACCAGATCATACTTTCTATATGGATACGTTTTATAGTCTCCAATACAAATACCCTGCATTCTCATACTCTTTTCTGTCGAACAGGCCCTTAATATCGGAAAATACTTTTCTGTCATGCTTTCCCGCGTACATCGCGCCGATCTCTTCCATCGTCAGGCTCCGGTACTGCGTATGTGCGACGGCAAGAATGACCGCATCCATGTCCCTGATCTCCGACAGGTCCGCCATCGTAACACCGTATTCACGCTCCGCCTCCTTCCGGTCCGCAACCGGATCGGTGATGAGCGGCTCAATTCCGTATTCCTGCAATTCCCGCACAATGTCAATCACTTTGCTGTTGCGCGTATCCGGACAGTTTTCCTTAAATGTAAACCCAAGGATCGCCACACGCGCACCCTTCACGGCGATGTCCGCTTTAATCAGGTTTTTGACGAGGCTCTCCGCAACGTATTTTCCCATATCGTCATTGATCCTTCTGCCAGACAGGATGATCTGTGAATGGTAGCCGAGCTGTTCCGCCTTATAAGTCAGATAATACGGATCGACACCGATACAATGTCCGCCGACAAGTCCCGGCGCAAAGTTTAAGAAATTCCACTTCGTACCCGCCGCGGTCAGAACCGCCTTTGTATCAATGCCCATTTTATTAAAAATGATCGAAAGCTCGTTCATAAACGCAATATTGATATCGCGCTGGCTGTTCTCAATCACTTTCGCCGCCTCCGCGACTTTGATCGATTCCGCGCGGTGCACGCCCGCATCTACCACAAGCTCATACACATGCGCAACCGTATCGAGTGTCTCCTCATCCATGCCGGAAACAATCTTCGTGATCGTCTCTAAACGGTGAACCTTATCTCCGGGGTTGATGCGCTCCGGAGAGTAACCGACCTTAAAATCCACGCCGCAAGTAAGACCGGACTCCTTCTCCAGGATCGGCACCGCCACTTCTTCGGTCACACCCGGGTAAACCGTAGATTCATAAACTACAATGGAGCCTTTGGTAAGATTTCTTCCGAGGATGCGGCTTGCGCCCTCAATCGGCGTAAGATCGGGTGTATGATCGGCATTGACAGGCGTCGGCACCGCCACAATGTGAAACTTTGCCTCACGCAGCTTCGTCTCATCGGAAGTGAACTCCACGCTGCACGCTTTAATCGCTTCATCGCCGACCTCACAGGTCGGATCAATACCATTTACATATTTCTCAATCTTCTCTTTGTTTAAGTCAAAACCGATCACCGGCACTTTCTTCGAGAATGCAACCGCAATCGGCATGCCGACATAGCCGAGACCTACCAGCGCAATCTTCTCCTCACCTTTGACGATCTTTTCATACAAGCCCATTTTTATTTCCTCCTTTTATCAATCACTCTAATTAGAAGTGCATTGGAATATACAAGCGTTCCGGTCCTATTCCAAAATCCGCTTTAATTCTCTCAGATAGCTTTCCACAACGAACTTCCGGTCAAACTCGCGTTCCATTTTCTGTCTCGCTTTGATCCCCATCTCTTTGCGCCGCTCATAAGGCATCTCAAGAAACTGCCGCACGGCGCGGACCAGATCCTCCGTGTCACGTTCTTTTACAAGAAGCCCCGTTTTTCCGTCCTCGACCGTATCCCTGCATCCCGCCCGGTCGGTCGTAATGACCGGTCTGCCGCTCGCCGCGCTCTCTAGGCAGACATTGGACATTCCCTCCGGGTAAAAGGACGGATGAACCGTACACTGGCTTTTTGCAAGAAACGGCCGTACATCCTCCTGCATTCCCTCAAATTTCAACACGCCCTGCGCCTCTAAGTCCGCGATCCGCTTCCGGTAGGAATCAGGGGCGTTGTCATCATCCTCACAGAATCCCAGAATATGAAACCGCGTCTGCGGGTACTCCGCACGAATGACCTGCGCCATTTCCATGAACTGGTCAATCCCTTTTTCTTTTAAGACACGGGAAATAAAAAGCATCGAAACCGGCTCGTCCTCCTCCGGATAGGGAAGATAGGAAAAGTGCGTAAGATTCACGCCCGAACCGGGAAGCTGCCTGTGCTTTCCGGGTGCAATGCCGCGTTTCGTGAAATACTGCTCGTTCTTCTGGTTTTGAAAAAACAGACACCGGACGCCGCGCATCGCATGTTTGTACATACGGATCGTCACTTTCTGCAGAAGTCCGTCGCCCTCCACCGCTGTGCCAAGACCCGTAATATTTGTGATATACGGAATCCCCGCAGCGGCAAGTGCGGACCCTCCGTAAATATTCGGTTTAATCGTATAAGTCAGCGCCGCATCCGGCTTTACCTCGTCAATCACCTCACGGTAACGCCGGATCAGCTTTATTTCATGAAGCGGGTTCATCCCGCGCCGCTCCATTTTCGTTTCATGAAAGATGCAGCCCATTTTCACAAGCTTCGGGATCAGTTCTCCTTCCGGAAGCGCAATGTGCACCTCATAGGGTACCGCAAGCAGCGCTTCTAAAAGCTCCCTTCTGAAATTATACAGACCGACATCCAGATTTGTCAAAATCAGTATTTTCTTCATATCCGCTCCTACCATGCAGCCAGCTAATGATCACGGTATGCCGGGAAAAAGCCTGTCTCCCTTGCATCATTATCAAGCAGGCGCAGACGCTCGTATACATCCCTGTCAAACACCGCCCTGCCGATGGAAAACTGCGTATCCTCACGGCGGTTAAACTGCTTCTTGAAATGGTAGAGTGAGTCCTCCCTGCTGCCAAGACCCCCGCCTAAGTGAAACGTTTTCATTCCAATGCTGCACCCGAAGCATGCCGCCTCATAGAGCAGCAGATTCGTCGGCGCATAGGTCTGATATTTCTGATCAGAAGCGGATAAATGATAATGAAGCTGTCCGTTCCCATACAGGATGATCGACATGGCAGCCGTCTCATCCCCAAGCTTCGCAGAAAATACAAGCGCCTGATCTTTCATGTCATATAAGATACTGCTGTAAAATTCTTTTTGAAAATAATAGTAACCGTCCGCACCGACCTTATCCATCGTCCGGTTATAAAGCTTCTCAAACTCCTCAAACAGGCGCTCGTCCCTGCCCCAATAAATACGTACGCCGCTTTTTACAGCCTTGCGGATCAGATTACGGTTTTTACTCGTCAGCCCGTTCCATATCATTTCCTTTGAAGAAATGTCCATGCATACCGTATGTCCTAAGTCCACAACCTCATACAGGCACTCCATCTCATGCGCATTGCCGATAACCGGATGATAACGGTTAAACTCTGCTGCGATATGATGATCGCGGCAAAAATCGCGATATGCATGTGCAAGCGTCTGCTTTTCCTCCGCGGACGTATCTCCCTTCAAAAGGAAACCCCCGTAGCCATACGGCGTTACCAGATCAAAGTACGCTTTTAATGCTTCATCATCAGGTGTAAGCGTCCGCAGAACCGGAACCGGCCGGCGCATCACGACATTCACCGCCTGCATCCTTTTTCCGTTATAAAAAAGCAGCAGCGGCTCCCCGTCGCCGTTTCTCTCAAATGCCCTCACATAGCCAGGCGTATAATAGACATCATGCTGCTCAAACTGCGCGATGATCCGCAGCCATTCCTCTTCCTGCTCAAGACCTATGACCCTGATTCCCGCCATCCTGCTCCCATCTCCTTTGACTGCCCGCGCATTGCTGTGTATTTCCCATGCATTCAATCCCCGCATCTGCGCAGCACCCCGATGCACCGTCTCATTTTCCCGCTTCACAGCCTGCTTCTTTTTCCGCCCTTGCTGCGCGGATCTCAGCTAAGTTTCCTTCCACGTCGTCCGTCACTTCGGCGACCTCCTCCTTCTTCCCGAATACGACCGCCACGGTGCGTCCCAGAATACGGAGGTCCATAAGAAAGCTGATATGTTCCACATACTCCACGTCTTTTTCAAGCCGTTTATCCCATTCGATAAAATTCCGGCCGCTCACCTGGGCTAGACCCGTCAGTCCCGGACGTACACTGTGACGCTTTCTCTCCCGCTCCGTATACCACGGAAGATAAGAGACAAGCAGCGGACGCGGACCGATCAGGCTCATATCACCCTTAAAAATATTCCACAGCTCCGGCAGCTCGTCAAGGCTGGTTCTGCGCAGCAGCATGCCGAATTTTGTCAGGCGCACGGAGTCGGGAAGCAGTTCCCCTCTCTCGTCCCTCTCATCCGTCATTGTGCGGAATTTACAAAGCGTAAAAATCTTTTCATGGTATCCCGGCCGCTCCTGATGAAAAATAACGGGAGAACCAAGCTTTATACGCACCAATACTGCGACAATCAGATAGACCGGGCTTAATATGAAAAGCCCTGCTCCCGACAAAAGGATATCAAATAAACGTTTGACAACTTTTTGATACACGAAATCCAGGCGCTCCTTTCCTGATGCAAAGTCACAGGCGGCCTTTAGCCTTCCCGGCTATTTCCCGAACACGCCCCGTACAAGAGAAATGATCTGATCCATGTCCTCCTGCGTATTTTTGATATCGCTCGGCAGACAGAGCCCGCTCTCGAAAACGCGTCCGGAAACACTGTCCTTTCCGCCGTCATGAGTGAAGAAATCATTCTTCTCAAATACGGGCTGTAAGTGCATTGGTTTCCAGATCGGACGCGATTCCATATTATGTTCCGCCAGCCTATCCATCACCATATCCGGCGTAACACTGCTGCCCTCACGAATGGTCATGCACGAAAGCCAGCAGTTTGCCTCCCCGTCCGGATTGAGGGGATTCATTGTGATTTCCTCTATATCTGCAAATGCCTCTTTGTAACGGTCATAAATTGCCCTTTTTAATGCAATATGTTCATCCAGATGCAGAAGCTGCCCTCTTCCGATCCCTGCCGTCACATTGCTCATGCGATAATTATAACCGATCTGAGAATGCTGGTAATGCCTTGCTTTATCGCGTGCCTGCGTTGCAAAAAAGCGCGCGCGCTCAATCGCTTCTCCATCGCTGGAAACAAGCATGCCTCCGCCGGAAGTCGTAATGATCTTATTGCCGTTAAACGAATAGATACCAAACTTCCCAAGTGTCCCGGTCTGCTTTCCCTTATAACGTGAACCGAGCGATTCCGCCGCATCTTCAATATAAGGCACCTGATGCTTTGCGCAGATTTCCATCAATTCATCAATCCTCGCAGGCGTTCCGTACAGATAAACGGCAATGACAGCCTTCGCCTGAGGATATTTCTGAAACGCCCGCTCCAATGCCTGCGGCGACATATTCCATGTATCCGGTTCACAGTCGATAAACACCGGAACCGCCTTCTCATATACGATCGGATTACAGGTCGCAGAAAACGTCAGCGAAGGCGCAAAAACAATGTCTCCTTCCTTCACGCCCGCCAGTTTTACCGCCAGATGGATCGCCGCCGTTCCGGAATCCAGCGCTGCAGCATATCCGGCGCCCGTATACTCACAGATCTCCCGTTCGAACGCATCCACGTTCGGTCCGAGCGGCGCGACCCAGTTTGTATCAAACGCTTCTTTTACAAAACGCTGTTCCTCCCCATGTATCGTCGGGCTCGACAGATATATTCGTTTATTCTGCTCCCTGTTTTCCATACTCCCGTCATCTTCCTTTCCACATACATCCATATTTGATAATCACAAGACACCTTTGAGCCTGTTTATGACTGTGCGGATGATACAAATTCAAAAGCAGGCGCTGTCCCTGTTTACAGAATCTCAGGCTCATGCTCGTGTTCCTCTTTCGGCGTGTAAGTCGGCACGATCTCTCTCACAAGTTCTCTGATGTCCCCGGACTCTTCATTCGCCGCATCCTTTAGACGCTTGAGCTGTCCAAAAAAGACCATCTCGTCAAACTCAATCGGTTTCCCGATATGAATCAGCTTGTTCTCCGTATCCGTCATGCCCTCCTCGTTCATCAGAAGCTCCTCGTATAACTTTTCTCCCGGACGCAAGCCCGTAAACTTGATCTTAATATCTTCATCCACTTTATACCCCGACAGCCGGATCAGATTTTTTGCCAGATCCAGAATTTTGACCGGCTCACCCATATCAAGGATAAAGATTTCTCCGCCCTTTGCATAGACTCCCGCCTGCAGGACAAGCGACACGGCTTCCGGAATGGTCATAAAATAGCGGATAATATCAGGATGTGTCACCGTCACCGGTCCGCCGGATTCAATTTGTTTTCGAAACAGCGGAATGACGCTGCCATTGCTTCCGAGCACATTCCCGAACCGTACCGCCACAAACTCCGTATCGTAATGCCGGTTAAACGTCTGGATGATCATCTCGCAGATCCGCTTGGTTGCTCCCATCACATTGGTCGGATTCACTGCCTTATCCGTCGAGATCATGACAAATTTCTTTACCCCGTTCATCGCCGCCGCCTGCGCGGTCTTCCATGTACCGAACACATTATTCTTGACCGCTTCATTGGGGCTCACCTCCATCAGCGGCACATGCTTATGCGCTGCCGCATGATAGACGATATCCGGCTGGTACGTCTCAAAAATACTGCTCATGCGGGCAGTATTCCTCACCGAAGCGATCAGCACAACCAGATTCATGCGCGGATGCGTATGAAGAAGCTCCTGCTGAATGTCATAAGCACTGTTCTCATAAATGTCCACGATAATCAGCTGTTTCGGCTGATGCGTTGCAATCTGACGGCACAGCTCGCTGCCGATGGACCCGCCTCCTCCCGTCACAAGCACTACTTTATCCTTCACATACTCCAGAATAGAATTCATGTCTACTTTAATCGGCTCTCTGCCAAGCAGATCTTCTACATCTACATCCCGGATCTTGCTGACATTCACTTCTCCGTTTACAAGCTGGTACATCCCCGGAAGCGTGCGGAGTTTGCAGTCCGTCTCTTTACAGATATCAATGATATCGCGGATGATATGCTTCGGCACGGAAGGCAGCGCAATGATAATTTCATCAATCCCATACTCCTTTGCCGCTCTGGTGATCTCATCTCTTCCCCCGATGACTTTGATCCCCTGCACATACCGGCCCCATTTATTTTTATCATCATCAATCACACATTTGATCGTCATCGTGGAATAATGGCTGCCGATGATTTCTTTCATAATGACATTTCCGGCATCGCCCGCGCCAATGACCATAACCGCCGTTCCGTTTTTGCTGTTGCTCATCCGGTGCTTGGCCTCCCGCAGAAAGCGATAGGAAAAACGGCTTAAAAGTGTAAAAGCAAACAACACCAACAGATAGATAAAATAATACGTCCGCGGTACATAATGTTTGGTAAAATGCAGTCCGACACACTGACAGAGCGCGCTTAAAGCGCACGCAGCGGCCATGTTCTGCATCTCGGTTACACCAGCATATGCCCAGAGGCTGTGATAAAGACGCATCAGATAAAATGCCAGAATGGTCGTAATAATACCAAACGGCAGAAACCACTCCACATTGTCGATAAAATGCTGCGGAATTTCCGAAATATGAAACTCATAACGCATCACAAGCGGGATATAACTGGATAACACGACCGCAATCACATCATATATGATAAGAAAAATACGCCGCACCAGCAGCTTTGTATTCAATATCTGCTTCCCGATCTGCTGCATCTGTCCCATGATCACACCTTCTTCACCCGATAATAGTAACAGTTTATTTTACCACATTTTTCCCTGTCCGCATAGTAATGAGCATAAACAGTGTTGAAAAACATAACGGCATACAGGGATTCGATACGTATTCCGTCAGGCTTACCAGCAAAAACGCACTGCCGGTCAAAAGCAGCATGAACTGTTTTTCACTTCTTTCTTTGCCGGTCCAAATCCGGTAAACTGCATTCAGGATCATCAGCAGAATCAGAACTAAAAATAAGATTCCTGCCGGTATGCCAAAGTCAAACGCATTCTGTATGAACGAGTTATGCGCATGTCCCGACAGCATTTCATGCTCCTCGTCATATCCCATCTGCGGATGCCCCGACCATTTCAGGTGCTCCAGATAATCCCGGAATATGGCAATCCTTCCGTTTGACATATCGTTCAGCGCAGAACTGCCATCCACGGAAGATATCTGTCCGGGCAGTCCCGCCATCTCCTCCGACGCCACTTCCGCCAGTACCACAAACGGCTGTCCGGCCGACACGCGGTCCTCCAGATACCTTTCAATAAAATCCTGCGGGACCCAGAGCCGGTTTGCCCATAATCTCACAAGTGCCCTGACGTACATATATCTTGCGGAATCGGGTGCTTCCCCCTCCCTGACCGCTTCGTCAAAGTCCTCCGCATCATTTAGATAAACCGGCTTATTTACAATCGCCGGAACGCATCTGGTTACTGTATAGACCACCGGCATGCTGATGACAACGGACAGAATCAGGATTCCCCCGATCTGCAGCACATACCGGACTTTGGGACGGTATACGATCACCGCCCCGGTCGTCAGAATGATCCCCATCCCCAAAACTGCCATGACGGCCGTTCTCGGCATTGCAAACAAAATATAGACCAGCACCACAGCGTTCCCTATCCATTCTTTCCATGCTTTCTTAAAAACATGCCCGCTGTCCCTGATTGCCAAAAACAGGCGCAGAAGCGATGCAGCTGCCACCGCGGAAAGGTAAATACCCGTACTGGCTACCGTATGAAACCACATCGGATAACGGTTGAACCGGTAATAGTGATACGGTCTGTGCAGACAGCACATCAAAATCATCAGCCCGAAATGAGCCAGTAAGGCGCTCACCATATTATGCACGATCCGGTCCTTTTCTTTTTCCGTATAACTCTGCAGATAAAATAAAGTAAACGTAACCGTCATATAAAACGGCCATGCTTTTCCGAAACTATTCAACATCATGAACACACACATAAGTGCAAAGCATGCGCAGAGCGGGATATTCCACTTTTGTCCGCGCAGCTTTTTCAGATCCCGCAGCGTATGAATCAGAACAATCCCCCAAAGTCCTGCCGCTGCGGTCAATACTCCTGCAATCTGCAGCTCATGCATATCACTGCTCTTCCAATGGCAGTACAGGACCCCTGCCGGGATCAGAACGACCACCCAGACCGCCGAAAAGACATTTACAACCTCGCGCAGCTTTAATGTCAGAAGCACAAAAAGCCCAAACAGCATAAATACCATGTTTCTGGCAAAATCCTGCTTCCACTGAACGGATGCGTTCACATACGCAACTCCCTCGTAAAACAAACCCACCAGACACAAAATCTGCAGATCATTAACCCAGACCTCACGGTTTCTGCTTACTATCTTTCTGCGCGGCAGCTTCATTTTCTTCGGCATGTGTCCAATCCATCGCATCCCCTTATAAAAAGCATACCACAAAAGCCCCAGCACAATCAGACAGGCCGCGGCATAGACAATCCAGTCCCAGATTTCTCCTCCGAAAAACTTTGCGATACATAATTGATAAAAACAGAACCCGGTAAAAAGCGCTCCCGCCGCCGTCATTCCCGCCAGACATCCCCTCAGGAACTGCGGCATCCATTGTTTCTTTTTGAAAAATTCACACAGCCACACAATTCCAAAATAGAGCAGGGCTCCGCAGGCCAGTATGCAGACAATACATAAAATGCGCAGTCCCGCAGAATACGGAGCCGTATAGTGGAACTGAATCAGAATTGCCTGATTTTCAAAAGGGATACCGGCATACGCAAGAGCACCGCATTCCTCTATCTGCAAAACACTCTGATCCGCACATGCGATCTGTAATGTGCCGATGCTGTCAAAGTGAACGTTAAAACCCAGATAATAAGTCTCTCCCGGTATCACATCCAGTTCCGGCGTAATATTGATTCCGCCGCGCAGTTCAATATCGGGAAACTGCAGAACCTCCTGATATAGAATATTGTATCCCGCATCATACAGAGTCACGAATACCCTGTCCATATAATGGACATCATTCACTCTGCAGGAGACGCTCAGGTCTCGGATATGATCTTTTGCCGGCGAAAACTCCTGAAGGACAATTTCCTCCATCGTTACATTTCCCGTATAAGCCGGTTCCGTTTCCCCATATACAGAATAGGACGAATGATAAAGGTACTGAAACGGCCATATCATCAGACATAATATGACCGTTATGATTACTATGACCACCCGGAGCCTCACATATGGAAGAAGCGTTTTCTGATCAATCAGTCTCATCACGTTTTAGCAATTATCCTTTCTAAACAAAAACGCAAGCAGCAGCGGAAATCCAAAGTAAAACTGCAGCACATATCTGACTAAAACCGCCGGTCCCAAAAGTACCGTCAGAAACAACAGCATCACCGGCACAGCATATGCTATTCTTCGATAGTGCTTCTGTGACAAATGCTCACAGACGCCAAAAAAGAAAATCCAAAAATACCATGCCGGATGAAACAGCATGCGGATTCCCGGAATCTTCTGCCACGAAATTTCCAAAGAGAGCCTCCGGACAAAACGATCCAATGCCGGAAACAGGCTGACACGCTTCCCCGGCGGCTCCGTCTCATACCCAAAATAGGAACTGTCTTCATAAACAAATGAATATACCTGATTCCCCTTATAGCAGTTCAGAGACGCATAAGGATACCAGAACCCATAATTATTTACCAGAAATGCATTCAGGTACGATGCCGGCTTCTTCATGCCTGTCTGTACCCACAGTTTCCAAAATGCTCCGCTCTCCTCCGCATAAGCCTGGCTGTTAAAATCCACCTTTACCGGATCAGATAATACCGCCCGGTATCTGAGCAGAGCTTCTTCAGGCAGAAAACGGTAAAGGACCTCTGTCTGCTCTTCGGTAAATGCTTCCCGTTCAAAATGATAGACTCTCGCAAGCTGCTGGATCGGGATCGTTAAGATTTCCTGCTTTTCCTGATGATCGGCATTCGTCAGCCCCTGCAGGCCTAAAGAACCTGCCAGATAAACCGCCAGCACCGCAAACAGCCGGGCCGCCATTTTTCCCCGCCCGCCGCGCGCCGCCGCGATCAAAAACGGGATGGACGGCACCAATGCATAAACGCCGTTCTTCCGCATGAAAAGCATCAGCGCTCCATTTACAATCAGCGCAGCACCATTTTCTTTTCCAAATTCCAGGGCATCAACAAGATTCACAAGGAACAGCAGCAGAAACAGCGTGAACAGCACATCCTTCGTTGTACAGAACACATACATCGGAATGACCGGAAATATGCACAAATAGACGCCGCCGATCATCCGGAGCCAGCGCGGAACGCCCCACGCCTTCATTCTACAGAGAATATAGCTGAAACACATGGCAGCAAAAACTGCCTGACAGATCACATAAACAGCAATTCCTGCATTATAGCTCCCTGTGATCTTATGAACAACCTTGATCACCCACCCAAGCAGCAGAACATGCATCAGCGGATGGTGCGTTGTATAATCCGCCGTTAATACCATGTTCAGTTCTTCCTGTGCGTCATATAGGAAATAGCCCGGATAGGAAGACAAGAAATACGGAAGCCAGCACAGCAGCATTCCCGCCGCAAAAATCCAAAATTCCCTCCCCGGCGTCTTTTTCCCCTGCTGCCTTCCCTGTGCAGTGCTTTTTTCATCATAAAGCCGCATCAGATAGAACATGCCGCATACGGCAGGAACAGCGCACAAAAACAAAAGCGCTGCGCTTCCCCACGTCCACACTGACGTAAAACGGACGTTTTCCTGCCCTTCCAACTGTGCGCCGAAGACCATGGACAGGGAAAACGGCGCTGCAAACAGCATCGCATACAGGACATTCCGTTTACTGTAAATGGTCTTTATTTTCTCCACCAGTCACTTTCTCCCTGACAACATACTGCGGCGAACGGTTCATGCTGATATACATTCTTCCGATATATTCTCCGATCAAGCCAAGCATGAGCATAATCATACCGCCAATAAACACAAGCGCCGACATTATGGAACTAAAACCGACCGGAACGGCCGGGTTGACAAATTTTTTAATGACCGTATAGATACCATAAAAGAATCCGGCAGCAGCGGTCAGTACCCCGACCACGGTTGCAATACGCAGAGGCTTGATGGAAAATGCCGTAAATCCGTTGAACCAGAGCGCGAGCAGTTTTTTCATCGTATAACCGGATGTCCCCACCTCGCGCTCTCTGTGCGTCACGTCTACATTAGAAATATTTTTTGTCGCACGCAGAACAAGACCGATCACATAGGGATAGCAGTTCTCATAATGAAGCATGTCCTGCACCACAAAGCGCCTTGCCGCAAAATAACTGGATAGATAGAGCTCTTTGGGCTTTCCAAGCATGATCCGCGTCATCCGCTCATTGATCTTGCTTCCAAAGTTGCGGAACGCCGAATGCTTCTTGGACGGATAGCGCGCGTACACAACGTCGCTTCCGGCTTCAATCTGTTTTAACAGCTTGCCGGCCTCGTTTGCCGGTGTCTGCCCGTCGTCATCGAGACAGATAACAATGTCTCCGCGTGTTTCCCGAAATCCCGCCATCAGCGCCGCATGCTGTCCAAAATTTTTAGCGAGTCCGATTCCGGTCACATTTGGTACCTCTTTCACGATCTGTCTGATCACGTCCATCGTATCGTCCGGTGACGCGTCGTTGACAAGCACAATCTCATAATCATATCGGGAGATCTCCGCCATGGTGCTGCGGATTTCTGCCACAACGCCCGGCAGCGTCAGCGCTGAACGATAGCACGGGATCACAAAACTCACAATTGGTTTTTTCTCATTTTCCATTTTTTCCTCCATCCCGAAGCATTTATGCTGAGGACGCGGCTTCCCCCGGATTGAGTACCGCCATCAGCACAACGTCATGAAACTTTCCGTCCAGAAACACATCGTCGCGCAGATATGCTTCTTCTGTAAATCCGGCGTGTTCATAGCTCTTCCGCGCCCTGACATTATCGGCAAGCACACGAAGCATCACGCGGTGCAGCTTAAGCTCATGAAATGCATAATCAAGTGCAAGATACGCCGTCTGTGTACCGATTCCCTTTCCGAGCGCGTCCTCCTCGCCAATAAAAATTCCGTATTCCGCCTTGCGGTGTTCTCTGTCAATATCCCTGAAATAAACACTCCCGACCGCCTGTCCGGTTCGCGCAAGACAGATGATCATCTGGACAACCCGCCCGGTTTCTACCTGCGTCTCCATCCATTTCAGATGCCCCTCACGTGTAAAGGGCTTCTGATAAATAAAACGTTCTCTCACAAAATCCTGATTCCGCCATGCAACAATCCTGTCCGTATCTTCTTTTGTCATCATTCTCAGACAGACCAGATCCGACCTTCGAACCCACTGCTCCTCCATTTTCAGCCTCCAAAACGCCGTTTCATACGTTCTCTCACTATATAAGCACTCAACCGTCAAATGCTGCGCTATGCGCCATCTGTGAGGCTGAAGCATTCCCCTGTCCGGCTTCATAGTCAAAGTACAGCTTGCAGATGATAAAGCTTTGCCCGCCGTCAAACGCAAGCACATCCTCACGCGCAGCCCTGACCTGACAGCCTTTGCAGCGGTAATAAGCTTTCAGCCAGTCCGTCCCGCGGTCCGCACGCGTCACAAAATAAAGATTATTCATATTCAGCAGATCCGATTCGATATTACCGATTCCGTATCGACTCAGTTTTTCGGCATAAATCGGACTTTTCGACGCCCAGCCGCCGCAGATTTCATAATTGCGGTAGCGGTTGTCCGCCGGAAACATCCGCTCAGAATATGCCACGGTAGAATACACGTCCAAAAGATAAAAATTCTCCTCATGCTGCGAAAAATAGGCACGCAGCGCATCCCACTCCACATTGACGCTCTCCCTGCGCTCCTGTTCCGCTTCCACTTCTTTGATGCCCTGCATTGCCGGCTTCAGCACAAGCGCCGTTAATATAAGCAGAACTGTCGGCCTCCAGCATTTGCGGTACAGCGGAAGATAGGGGGCCCGTTTCTTTTCCTGCGGCGGTCCCTCCATCCGCAGCCTGTCCCGTTTTCCACTCTGCTCCGCTTTTTTCACGGAAAACCTGTTCCCGGTAATTTCCTCCTGACGGAAGTTCTTTCGGGAAAGTCTTTCCTTTTGGAGAAGTTTTCTATACTCCGCATAAAACGCATGCATCTGGCAAAGCAGCATGGCGGACAGAATCAGCACCTCACACAGATAGAGTGAAACCGTGATCCGTTCAGGCGTACGCCCCCGCATGATCAGGTACATCCAGCTGACCGTACGCATAAACATAAGCAGCGCAAGCTTCCATGGCACGGAATAATCCCACTGCATCATACCGGTTAAAAAAATAAGCACATACAGGGCCATAACCACATACGCCCATACGCCGTCTTCGGCATGCAGCAAACGGTACAGATATTCCCGGATTCCCTCATAAAGACCATACTTAAAATACGGTCTGCCAACTTCCGTACGGTTATAATCTACGATGCTTTCCAACACATCTGCGTCAATTGCCTCATCAATGGAGAAATTATAATTTAACAGCAGCGTGACCTCGGCCTCGTCCAAGCCAAGCTGCCTATAGTATGCCCGGTTTTGCGCATAGTCGGGCGGCGCAGTCTGAAAATCATACAATTCCGTCCGATATTCAAAAAAACGGTTGAACTCGTTCCATTCACTGCCGCTGTATGCCGCAGCATTCCATAAAAGACCGATTCCCATCCCTGCCGCAACCATGACAGGAGTTGCTAAGTATTTGACCAGATTTCCGATTCCGAACATTGCGGTATGCGTGTGTTTCGCCCCGCGCGACCACTTTGCAATCCCTGCACCCGCTATAAGCGGGCAGAGTAACAGCATCATTTCCGTTCTCACATAAAATCCCAGAACTACAAGTATGATGCTTATTATATTTTTGCGGATAAACCGCCCGGTGGAAAGCTCGTCATCTGTCGTATAAAACAAAAACACACCCGTCGCCGTAAGCAGCGCACAGGTGACGGAATACTGCACATAGACAAGCTCCCACAACAGCGTACCCGCAAACATAAGCGTCTGAAATAAAAGAAGTATGCTCTTTTTAACGAAACCGCCGGCAAATGAGATCGCACGCTTTCCGATCAACAGGAAACAGAGCGCATGGCAGGTACACAAAAAAATACCGTACCACGGCAGCGTCGGTGAGAGCCGGTATAGAACGCTGATCAAAAAACCCACCGGGTACAGCATTTGAATATTTCTTCCCTCAGGCGTTCCCGTATATGCTCCCGCGAGAATATCTTTTATCAGCACATCATCGTTCAAATCATAATAGCAGTCATAAAAATAACCTACAGCAATGGCGCAGACTAACGCCGCCGCAAGTGCAAAGAGCATATCGCGGATTGTTCTTAGTCTCTGCTCCTCTTTCATACGCGGTAGAACTCCTTCACCTTACCGGTAATCTCCGAAACATCATCCGGCTCAAGCTCATAATACATCGGCAGACGCAGCAGACGTTCGCTTTCCCTTGTCGTATAGCGGTCCTCCCCAAAGAAGGTACCGAAACGCTTCCCCGCAGGCGCGGAGTGCAGCGGGATATAGTGGAATACCGCCATAATCCCATTTTCCGCAAGAAACTGGATCAGCTCCGTACGCTCCCCGATATCCTTCACTTTGATATAATACATATGCCCGTTGCCCGCACAGCCCTCCGGAATAAAAGGAAGTTCAATGAGTCCCCTCTCTGCAAGCGGCTTCAGCAGTTCGTCATACATCCGGTACAATCGGAGTCGTTTTTGGTTGATTTCATCCGCCATTTCAAGCTGCGCCCACAGATACGCCGCATTCATCTCCCCCGGCAGATAGGAGGAACCGAGATTCACCCATGTATATTTATCAATCTGTCCGCGGTAATATTTCGCACGGTTTGTCCCCTTCTCACGCAGTATCTCCGCCTCCTCGGCGAATGCGCCGTCCTTCATAAGAAGCGCGCCTCCCTCACCCATGCTGTAATTTTTTGTTTCATGAAAACTAAAACAGCCAAAATCACCAATCGCCCCCAACGCACGGCCTTTATACGTTGACAGCATCCCCTGCGCCGCATCCTCGATCACATACAGCTTATGGCGCGCGGCGATGTCCATGATCGTATCCATCTCGCAGGCAACGCCGGCATAATGTACCGGAACAACCGCCTTTGTTTTTTCTGTCACGGCAGCCTCGATCAATTTTTCATCCATATTCATCGTATCGGGGCGGATATCAACAAAAACCGGCTTCGCGCCGCGCAGCACGAACGCGTTCGCAGTTGAAACAAAAGTATACGACGGCATGATGACTTCATCTCCCGGTCCAATACCGCAGAGCAGGGCGGCAAGCTCAGTCGCATGCGTACAGGATGTTGTCAGCAGGCTTTTCGCCGTACCTGTACGCTTCTCGATCCACGCATCGCACATCTTTGTAAACGGGCCATCGCCGCAGATTTTACGGTTCTTTACCACGGCCTCGGTAATATATTCGATCTCTTTCCCCGTGTAAGGGGGCTTATTAAACGGAATCCTGATGTCTGCCATGCCGGATATCCTCCTTTTTCCAGAAAATAGAAATTCATGCTATTATATCATGTTTCGTATCTTTCTGCCAGTTCTTTTAGCTTTTCCGCGATCCGCACTGCGCCATGCCCGTCCACAAGCTCTTTCATTCGTTTTGCAAGGTTTTGCCGTCCGGATTCCGTATACAAACCTCTTAATGCCGCTTCCAGCTTCTTTTCCGCCTCCGCGCGAAAACTGTCCGACCGGAAGTCCCCAAGGTTCACAGCCCCCGTCCTGCGCGCAAACGCTTCCGCGCCCATGCGCTGATTATCCGCAATGTAATATACAATCCCCGGCAGTCCTGACGCGCAAAGTTCATAGAGTGTGCTGCCCGCCGCCGTAACCGCAAGATCACAGCGCCGCATGACATCCGATAAGTCGCTGCAGCCTTCCATTAATTCAACCCTTTTTTCCCGCTCTGCGTATGCACGCAGCACCTCTTTTTCTTCTGCATACGGTCCTACGACCACCAAAATCTCTGCATCCGGCAGCTGCTTCGTAAGCAGACGTGCAAAAAACAGGCCGGCGCCGAGTGGATCTGAGCCTCCCGTCAGCACGAGCACCTTCCCGATGCGCTCCCTCACAAAAGCCCCGGTTCTTAAAAAAGACGGTCTCACCGGTGCATAGGAAGGACCGAGCAGATCAAAACTGCCATCCGTTTTGCTGCTATGTTCCGACTCTTCTCCATCTTCCGGCTGCTCTGCATAAAGATTATAATTGATCCGGACATCTACAGAAAATTCGTGTTCTGCGAGATCATCCATCCACACAACCGGATGTCCGCTTCCCCTCAGCGCATTCACATACGGCTCTGTCAGAAAATAGCTGTCCATCACGACCGGCGCACACCCCCTTAAGACCGGTAGCAGCTTTGGAAGCTCTGAGTTCATGTCCCGATAATCCGTATTCAAGACTCTGCACGGATATCCCCGCTCAAGCGCCATGGCTTCAGCACCCTCATCCGCCGCCACAAACACCGCCTGCAGTCCCTTCTCCCTGCAGGCATCTGCAATCGTAAAACAGCGCATCAAATGTCCGATACCCGTCTCCCCGCCGCCGTCAGCCCTAAAGTACAGAATGTTCTCCCGTGTCAGATCTGCGTAAAAACGACAAACAGGCTGACCTGCAGCAGTCTCATCCTCCGCCCGCTCATATCCCGCCCGCTCAAAGCAGCGCACCGATGCAGTGTTCTCCGCCTTCACTTCCCCGTATATTTTCACACAGTCCGGACATTCCGCTATCATCCATGTTTTCGCAAGCCCAAGGAGAATCGTTCCGTATCCGTGCCCGCGGTATGCAGGCGCAATGCTATAGCTGATCCGGTATGCCCCGCTTTCCTCATCCCTTTTGAGCCGCAGGACACCTGCCGGATATGCCGCAGTCAGCGTCTGCCCGTAATCCGTACACTCCGCATTTTCCGCTGCTGCCACAGTTTGCGTGCCTGCCCCGCGCTCCCCCGCCATTCTTTCCTGTCTCCCGTCGGATACCATCAGAACCCAGTGGCGGCACGTCTCATCAGCCTGCGTACGTGCAAACCATGCCGCGTGCTCTTCCCATGTAATCGGCGCCTGAGAGAACGACTCCCTGCGCGTCTCCTCATCATTCGCCCACTCAAACAGCAATTCTCTGTCCGCTTCCTCCACAGCCCTCAGGTAGTATCTGCCGCTCATCAGATTTTTGCCGCCTCCCTGCCGCCTTCAATATGCTTCCATGCAAGAGGCTCACCGCGGCTGATGTCACACGCCGCGCGCCTGCCGAGCACACAATTGTAATATTTAGGTTCCAGACCATCCGACGGGCGGATGCTGCGGATATTCTGCTCCGTGAACACTTCACCTTCATGAATATCCTCAACAACAAAAATACTCCGCCGGAATTTCAGGTTTCCCTTTTCCTGTTCCGCAGGACCATAAAATACATTCCCGACCGCCGCCTGTGCCGCGCGCACATCGCGCACCATCTGCGCGAACTCCTCCGGCGTCATGGAAAAGGAAGCGTCCGGATTTTTTATTTCCCGGCCAAGGCAGAAATGCTTTTCAATGATACTCCCGCCAAGTGCGACCGACGTCGCCGCGCTTAAAGACCCCATCGAATGGTCTGAGAGCCCGACTACGGTATGAAAGCGCTCTTTCATATCCGCGATCGTTTTAAGATTCATCTGCTCCGGGTTCGCCGGATATGCGCTTGAACATTTTAAGAGTGCGAGCTGATGGTTTCCAGTCTCATATATGGTTTGCACTGCTTCTTCTATTTCTTTGATTTTCCCCATGCCAGTTGACATAATAATTGGTTTCTGTCTGGAAGCAATATAAGCAAGCAGCGGCAGGTCAATCATCTCAAAGGAAGCAATCTTATAGAATGTGATTCCCATTTCCTCTAGAAAATCAACCGACGTTTTATCAAACGGCGTAGAAAGGAAATGGATGCCCGTCTTCTCCGCTTCCTCTTTTAAGAGAGGCTGCCATTCCCATGGTGTATATGCCTTTCCATATAATCCGTACAGATTTTCTCCGGACCATGTGCCGTCCCCGATCTGAAAATAAGGCTTGTCACAGTCAATCGTCAGCGTATCCGGCGTATAAGTCTGAATCTTAATGCAGTCCGCGCCTGCTTCCTTCGCTGCATGAATGATCTCCTTCGCGCGCTCTAAGCTTCCCGCATGGTTTGCCGACATCTCCGCAATGATATATGCAGGATATCCTTCACCGATCACGCGGTTTTGCACAGTTATTGTCGAAGTCCGCTCTTGTGCTGTCATAGTTTCCTCCTTTGCGCGCTGCCCTGCGCCTGTCTGCATCCTTTCCTTCAAAACGCTCTGCCGCCAGTCCTGAACGCTTTTCAGCCTGACTGCCCTTAAAGGTTCTCATGAAGCAGCCGGTATTTCAATTCCGCGATCTTCCAATCCTCTTCCGTATCAATATCCTGCACGGTAAGCTCATCCTGAAGATAAGGCATTGTATGCGTCATCACCATCGTCCGCTGCTTTAAGAACGAAGCCACACGAATACAATAAAACTGTCCGCAGTCATGATATTGCGGTTCTAAATCCTGAGAACGCATCTTCATGCTTTCAGGATCGGACGGAACAAGAAAACCGTTTCTCATCACGACGCTCCGCTGCGGCGGAAACGAAAACTTCACAACCGGCATCACGCCGTCGGCATCCCCGCTAAGAAGAATTTCCATCGCTCCCTTTAATGCGTCCACGGTCAAAAAAGGCGCCGTCGGATAGATCACACATGCTGTTTCATAATAGATACCGCACTTCGCATATTCATCCAATACCTCCGACACGACATCCGCTGTCGCCGCATAATCATTCGATGTCCGCTCGCTGCGGTAAAACGGCACCTGCGCGCCGTACTCTTTGGCAATCTGCGCGATCTCCTCATCATCTGTAGACACCATAACGGAGTCAAATAAGCCGCTGGATAGAGCAGCCTCTATGGAATACGTCATGATCGGTTTTCCCAAAAACGGTTTGATGTTTTTACGCGGGATCCTTTTACTGCCGCCGCGCGCGGTAATGATTGCAATGGATGACATTTGATTTCCTCCTGTGAACGGATGCCTGCTATATTCTGTAATGCTCCACAACTTTTCTGACCGCATGGATGACATCCTCCACGTCTCCGTCCGTCATCGCATAATAAAGCGGCAGACTGAGAATCTCCTCATACAGCTTTTCCGCATTCGGGCAGAGACCCTTATGGTACCCTAGTTTTTCATAATAAGGATGATAATATACGGGAATATAATGCACATTACAGCAGATATTCTCCGCCGCAAGCGCATCAAAAATCTGCTTTCTGTCCGCACTCAGGCACTCAGGCCGGATGCGCAGGATATACAGATGCCTCGTTGTATCAGATTCCGGGATTTCTTTCTGCACAAACAATTCCGGCATTGCCAAAAACGCTTCGTTATAGCGTGCTACAATTTCTTTCCTTCTTTTTTGAAATACCGGAAGCTTGTCAAGCTGGCTGATAATCAGCGCTGCCTGAATATCTGTCATACGGTAGTTAAATCCAAGCCCGATCTGCTCATAATACCATGCTCCGTGAGGCTCACGCTCCAAAAGGTCCGGCTGTCTCGTAATGCCATGCGCACGCAGCAGAACCAGCTGCTCATACAGCTCCCCGGAATTCGTTAAAACGGCACCGCCCTCTCCGCCCGTCACTGTCTTAACCGGATGAAAACTAAAGGTTGTCATATCGGCGATACTGCCGACGCTGCGCCCTTTATAGCGCGTTCCGATCGAATGCGCGCCATCCTCGATCAGATAAACCCTTTTTCCGCTGCGCGCGCCAAAACTCTCACAGATTTCCAGCAGTTCATCCAGCTCGACTGCCTGCCCCGTATAATCCACCGCGACAACTGCTCTTGTATCGCCTGACATATGCATCTCCACGCTTTTCGGCGAAATATTATAGGTTTCGGGATTAATATCTGCAAACACCGGCCTTGCGCCGCAGTAAAGCGCGCAGTTTGCAGATGCTGCAAATGTAATCGGCGTTGTGATGACCTCATCCCCCTTGTGCACGCCCGCCGCCATGCACGCAAGATGGAGCGCGGCTGTCCCGCTGCTGCACGCTACTGCGTACTGCGCACCCGTAAGTGCACAGAGGCGCTGCTCCAATTCCACGATCTTCGGGCCGCATGTTAGATCCTGATACCGAAGCACCTGTGCAACTGCCTCCACGTCCGCCTCATCAATATACTGATGTCCATAATAAAGTTTTGTTTCTCTGACCGGCGTTCCGCCGTCGGCTGCCAGCTTCTCCATAACCGCATCCTCCCGTTTCCTATGTTTTGTTTTATTCAACCGGCCTCATATGCACAAAATGCCTGATAAAGCCACAAAGACATTCCAAGCAGGAATGCCTTCGTCAAATTGAATAAAAACCATACTTTATTTTTCCAACTCCACATCCTTCAGGCGCTCTCTGATCTGTTCTACCGAAAGCCATTCGCTGTTATTGCCCGAAGTGTAGGAAAAGCCTTCTTCCACCTTTTTCCCCGTCGGTTCCACCTGCTGTCTTGAATTGAATTTTGTCTGCGGATATACGATAAAATGCTTGTCATACTCATAAGTGGTCGCCGAATCCTCGACCGTTACCATAATTTCATGGAGCTTTTCACCCGGATAGATACCGATCTCCTTCGTTTTAGAGCCCGGCAGCATTGCCTCCGCCAAGTCCGTAATCTTGAACGACGGAATCTTGCTGATAAACGTTTCGCCGCCTCTCGCCTCCGCAAGCGCCTTGATCACAAGCTCAACGCCTTCCGTCAGGCTGATCCAGAAGCGGGTCATCCGGTAATCGGTGATCGTCAGCTCGGTAATCCCCTTTTTGATCATCTCATAAAATTTCGGGATCACAGAGCCGCGGCTGCCCGCCACATTTCCATAACGCACAATGGAAAAGGCGATGTCTCTTGTTCCCGCATAAGCATTCGCCGCAATAAAGAGCTTGTCCGAAACGAGCTTTGTCCCGCCGTAGAGGTTGACCGGATTCACAGCCTTATCCGTTGAAAGTGCAATGACTCTGCTCACATTCGTATTCAAAGCCGCCTCAATCACGTTCATCGCACCGTTGATATTGGTCTTGATCGCTTCGTTCGGGTTATATTCACATGCCGGCACCTGTTTTAACGCCGCTGCGTGAATGACATAATCCACGCCCTGAAACGCACGTTCCATTCGCTGCAGATCCCTGACATCGCCAATAAAATAACGTATTTTTTCGCGATACTGCGCAAACTCCTGATCCATCACCCATTGTTTGAACTCATCACGCGAATAAATAATGATTTTTTTCGGCTGATAATGCGTGAGTACATACTTTGTAAAACATTTACCGAAAGAACCCGTTCCTCCCGTGATCAAAATTGTCTTGCCATCAATGATATTGTTCGCCATATTTCCCTCTCATCCCGCCATCCCCGGCGGACCGCCTCCAAATTTTATTGTGCTTTCCTAAGCTCCATGGAACTCCGTTCCACCCAGCCTGACACTCTGAATGAAGTCTTCTACAGTATTACCAATGCCTGCCAAAATATACCAGTCAGATTTTATCATGATTTGGAAAAAAATACAACCTGCGCGCCTTACTTTTTGGAGAGTGCGCCAGTCAGACAATCTTCCAGTTTTTCGCAGCCTTTACGCACTCCGCACAACCGGAAAAACCATGCACGCGCGGCGTCAATGATTGTACAGGCAGCATAGACAGCAGCAGCGGCGCCAATAACGGCAGGCAGCAGAATATATATCGGCTCGTCCGCCAATGAAGCAAAGCGTCCTTCCAATAAATATGTCCACACAAGCGGATGGGCATGAATCAGATACACGCTGAAGGAAAGCGGCGCACAGACACCTGCCGCCTTCTGAAGCCTCTTCGGCACCCGCATTCCCGCAAATACAGATAAAAGCGACATCCCTGCAAGCAGCATTGTCGGCGAGGTATATTGAAGCAGATTCGGCAGCGGTATCCCTGCTCCGCAGGCTTCCGCCTCCCAGATTCCCCATGTGATCAGCACACACAGGATGTAAAGAGAAAACGCATATCCGGTTTTCTTCAGAAACGGAATGCCGTATTTCTTCATGTACGCGCCGATCAGGTACAGTGCCGTCAGCCACCACAGGCTGTAGCCGTTCGACATCTGAAAAATATCGCTCACAAACAACGCCGGAAGCACCGAGAACAAAAGAATGATACTCACGATCAGATTGCGGAACTGTTCTTTTGTCAAATGTGCAGTCAGACACTGCAGGGCGGGCATAAACAGCATCAGTCCGAAATATGCCGTATAATACCAATACTGCCCCGTCATGGCCGGAAACAATGCATTTTTGACAAGAGAGACACTGAAAATTCCCGGCACCGCAATACAAAATCCAGCCGTGATCAGTATTGTATAAAACCACACGCGCGCCTGCGTTTCCAGCATACGTGCATAACGGAAATGTCCGTCCGCCCCGGCATAACCGGAAATCAATGCGTAACAGTTGGTCGCCATGTATGCGCAGGTCTCAAGCAGATACGCCGCCGCATATCCCGCCTGGCGCGGCTCTCTGGCTGCTTCTCCCAGTATCCCCCCCTGCCCCAGAATATGCAGCACAATAACCATCAGCATGGAGATCATACGAAGAAGCTCCACACCCATATTCCGTTCTTTTTTTTCTGTTTCCATATGAGTCTGCATCCGCATTCCCTCGTCATTCTTCCGTCATTTTCCGCACGTTTCCACAACGCGCTTCCTGCCTGCTTCATCCGCCTTTTGAACCGCTTCCCTTTTATGCGGCTCCCTCTTCCTTTCAGGGGCTCCCTGCCCTTTCAGGCGCTCCCTCTTCCTTTCAGGGACTCCCTGCCCTTTCAGGCGGCCCCTTTTCCTTTCAAGCGGCTCCTGCAGTGCCGGTAAGTGCGCAGCGCCTTGTCATAGAGCGCATACCATACAGGATGTTTCATATGCAGACCGATCATTTTTTTCTGCTCTGCATCATACATTTCCTCATAATACGGATTCTCCCTGAAATGCGGGAAATATGCGTTCATGCCGTCCCTCAGTTCTTTGAGGAAACGGACGGACGGAACGCGGATTCCCGCCATATAAGAAAACAGCGTATTCACATAATAAAGCTGCGTAAACCGCGCCTCCAGCTCCGCGTGGTACGGCTCATAAAATCCTTCCTTTTTACAGCCGTCCACAAGCATAACAGCCGTCTTCATACGCTCATAACACCGTTCTTTTGTGATGCAGTGCACGGTGGACGCTTCATGCTGATAGTAATAATACAGCGGCTCGTCCACCAGTTCAAAATGAGTGAAATGCAGCATCCAGAGCGGTCCCGCACAATTATCCTCATAAAAAATATGTTCAGGGAACCGGAGATGATACCGGTCGATCACACTCTTTTTGTAAATCTTGATCACCATGCTGCCCGGCATCAGCATCCATTTGCGGTACTGCTTTTCACCGAGAACTCCCGTATGCTCCGGCGTATGGTTCACAATGAGCTTCCCCGGCTTCATGCTGTGCTCAGACGTCAGCTGATACTGGCAGCCGACCGTATCAGCCCCGGTCTCCTGTGCACGCCGGAGCAGTTTCTCATACATATCCGGGGAAATCCAGTCATCCGAATCAATAAAGCCAACCCACTCTCCGCGCGCAAGCTCAATCCCGATATTGCGCGCGCCGCCCTGCCTTTTATTTTCACGAGAGCGGACTGCCCGCACTTTACCGGGATAATTCTTCTCATACTGTTCCAAAATTTCAAAGGAATTGTCCGGTGACGCATCATCCACCGCAATGATCTCATAATCAGAAATCGTCTGCGCCAGAAGAGAATCCATACAGTATTGTAATTTCCCATCTCCCGCCATTTGATAGACGGGCACGATAATACTTAGTACCACAGCGTTTACCACCTCATCGTTTCCATCCGCGCTTTACCCGCTGCCGGATTCCTGTCCGCAGTTACCGCTCCCTTACGATTTTCCCGTCTTCCACCCGGAATACCATATCGCATTTCTCAATGGTCTGCAGCCGGTGCGCGATGATGAGCAGCGTCTTCTTTCCATGCAGGCGGTTGATCGATTCCATGATCGCCGCTTCCGTATCGTTGTCAAGCGCCGACGTTGCCTCATCTAAGATCAGCACTTCGGGGTCTTCGTATAGTGCGCGCGCAATTCCGATACGCTGGCGCTGTCCGCCCGAAATACGGATGCCGCGCTCGCCGATCCCGGTTTTGTCCCCGTCCGGCAGCGAGGCGATAAACCCGTCTAACTGTGCCTCCGAGAGCGCATGACGCAGCTTTTCCTCATCAATCTTCTCTTCCGGGATGCCATACGCCACGTTCCGACGGATGTCCGCATTTAACAGTGCGATCATCTGAGGAATATAGCCGATATTTTTCAGCCACTCCCGCTCATGCTCTGTCACAGGAACGCCGTCCGCCTCGATGGTACCCTCCTCAAGCTTCAGAAGTCCCAAAATAATATCGACGATCGTTGTTTTCCCTGCACCCGAGCCCCCGACGATACCGACTGCCGCGCCGACAGGAATCGTCAGATCCGCATGGTCAAAAATATATTTTTCCGTATTTGGATATTTGTAGGTAATACCCTTTAAGCATATCTCCTTCGTAACAGGCAGTTTTTCCTTCGCCTCCACCGCATACGATAAGTCAATCCGCTCGTCGCTGATGTCGTCGAGCAGGTTATCGCTGACGTTTAAGAAGAACGGCTCGCAGAATGAAATCTGCGTCATCTGGTTGTTGATCCGGCTTGCGGAGGGCATTAGGCGCATGGCCGCCACCGCAAACGCAGAAATCGTCGGAATCATGCTGGAAACATCCCTTCCGCTTACGACAAGCACAAGCATATAGCCGATGATCCCCGCCATGCAGACCGCCTCGATCAAAAGCTTCGGCGTATTGGAAAACATGCTGTACGTCTCCATCGCGCGGATATAGCCCTTACCCTGTTTTAAGTATTCCCCGATAAAATACTGCTCCTTCGCATTGACCTTGACCTCTTTGATGCCGGTCACAGTCTGTGTGATCCACTCATACATTGCAGCGCCGTAATCCTGATTCGCCTTACCGGTACGGTTCATGATCGGCTTGATGATCTGCTTTATGACAACGAGCGTCACAACGAGCAGCACGCAGAGCGTTACCGCCATGCCCGCATCCGTAACAAGCAGCGTCACGCCCAAAAACGCAAAGACAATAAACTCGGACGCCATCTGCAGAAGCGCGAGGATCAGGGCATACATATTATTGATGTCCGCCGTGATACTGCGCTGGATGACCGAAGTCTCCGCATTTAAGAAGTATTCATAGTTTCGGTTTACATAACTTTTAAGCAGGCGCTCTGCGGTCTGAAACTGATTTGTATAGACAAAATGGTAAATCTGTTTATATTCCCAGAATAAAAACGCATCCTTTGCCACGAACATCACGATCAGCGCGATCATGGAAATGACCGTAAACTGGATCCTGCTGCCGATATGCAGTACGCTGCACACACTGCGCACAAACGCGTTCGTCTCAAGGACGTCCGGCTGCATGACCGCTGTCACGACCGGAATGACGAGCGAAATGCTGACTGTCTCCAAAAAACCGGCAATGATCATCATGACGACCAGCCACGCCATCTGGCGCTTTTGCTTTTTATCCATCAATAAACGCAATTTTTTAATATCCCGTAACATGTCCGTTCCCTCTGTTTTATGTTTCATTTCCCTGTATCCTGATTGATTCACAGTGAAGAATCGCTTCAGCGATTCTTCGGCGCGAGAAAGGTTTCGCTTCAGCGAGACCGTAGAAAACCTTCGCGAAACAGCCTTTGCTGTGAGCGTTAGGTTTTCTTCCCGCGCTGACGCCTCATAAAGCCCTCGACCATAAACGCATGACGTTCCTTCGGCTCATAGTCATCCCATATCTGAGGACCGATATTGTATTTTTCATCCGCAAACGTGATCGCATCCAGTGCCGACGTAATGATCGACACCGCCTTTGCAAAATGAATCCCCTCAATCAGATTTAAGACTTCAATCGGAAATTTTCCGCGGATCACAACACACTGTGGATAGTATGCAGCATAGTCAATGTCATCACGCGGGTGCGGCTTGATCACAACGCGCATGCCGGCACAGTGCTCTTTTAAGACCTGCCCGCACACCGCAATCCGCACATCTTCCTCCGGAGGAAATGCCTCGGTCAGAAACAGCGCGCAGTCACCGCAGCCCGCAAGCTGCGCAGCAATCTCTTCCGCATCCGGCAGGAAAATGCGCAGCATGCTGTCCTTCTGCCGTGCAGTGAGCGCCTGTTCTAAGGGTTTTCGCGGCACTTCCTTATATTTTTCAAACCGGTACGGCACGACAGATAAGTCGTTCATCTCAAAATCCAGACAGTATTTTCCGTAGCCGTTCTGAATGAAGATCAGATTATGCGCCGCGAGGAACGCTTTCAGCTTAAAATGCCCCGCATTGTCCACATGCGCCGCGTCAAAATTCTGCAGGCAGTCCAGCCCGTCCTCAACGGCATGGTAATAGATATGCTTCCAGCTTAAGTAATAACCGATCGGGTCGGAGTCGCAGAACACATAAATATCCTCATACTGCGAAAAATCAATGTCAATATATACCTCCTGTATTCTGGCGTATTTTTTTGTATAGATCATGCGGTTCAACATATGGCGCACGATGTTATGGCTGTTTTTCTTGTACTTCATCAGTTCCGGGAAATCCGTATCCCGGCGCTCATCCAGCACAAGCACGCTGTCAAAAATGCCCTCCGCCTGAAGTCTGTCACCCAGATCTCCAAAATCCATAAACACACGGCTTAACGCGATGTCCACACCTGTTTTTGCCAGCGCTCCCTGCCCGCCGTCCGCCATGCCTTCGCTCCCATATGCCGCGCCGGAACGTATGCCCTTTTTTGCCGCATCCCTTTGAAGCGCCATCTCCTTCAACAGCGACACATAGACATGGTACATCGTATGGCATACATAAATGCGTTTTTTTTGTTTTTGTTTCTTCATCCATGCCCCCTCAGCCTTTTTGTTTCAGATGTCGTTCGTTCCAAAGTCCCGGATGAATCAGCGGTGCCGGAGAGCAGGGTCCCTCCGCGGGCAGCATCAGTTCTCTCACATCAGGCGCCTGTCCGCCGTCCGCCGTCCGTTCTATGATCTGCCGGCATAAGGAAAGAAGCCCGACCGCCGCTCTCTGCGGATTCCACACATCATGAATCGTTTCATAGGCGCGGCTTCCCATCCGTCTTCTGAGCGCCGGATCTTCAAGCAGCTTCCGGACACACTCTTTCAGATATGCAACATTCCCGTTCGGATAAAGATATCCGTTTTCACCATCGTTGATCAGGTAAGGAGACGCACCCGCCGCCTCATTGGCTGCGACCGCACAGCCGCTGTTCATCGCCTCATTCAAAACCGCGCCCCAGCCTTCCCTGTGATCACTCGTAAAGAGAAAAATATCCGCCCGCTCCATATGCTCCCGCACCTGTTCCGGCTTCATAAACCCGGTAAACTGCACGATATCGTCAAGTCCTCTTTCATGCGCCAGATTTTTCAGCTCCTGCTCCCTTTCTCCTCCACCCGCCATCAACAACGTAAACGAGAAGCCTTCGCTTTTTAAGTCCGCCGCAGCATTGAGCGCGTCCGCCGGATGTTTTAAGTCCATAAACCTGCCCGCCCACATGATCATCGGCACTTTATGGTCCGCCCGCTTTGCATGACAGTCCTCATAGCGGATGAGCCTCGTAAAGTATCCGAAGCGCAGCATCTTTCCCTGATAGGCATGGATCAGATGATAGTCGGACGCAACATACGCTCCCGCGCACAAAAGATATGCCGGTCCTCTCCGGAAACGGATATGATCATGATATTTGCGGATCAGCCCGCGCGGCGTGATAAACCGCCACTGCCCCTCCTTATAGATCCGCTCGCTGTAGCGCAGGACCGGCTTTTTCTCACACAGTCTCTGATGGATCAGCTCCTCCTGCTCACAGCCGCCAAAAATCACGATATCGCTTCCGTCTATCAGCTGCTTTACTGCCTCGGGCTGTTCATAAGAACAGATCAGCCATGGCAGCGTGCCAGACCCTTCCCCCCATCCCATCGTGCGGCGCTCTTCGTCCATCGGCTCTGTCTGAACGAACCGATAATCCTCCCCAAGCTGTCCGTATAAATATTCCGACAGGGGTATCTGATGATGATTAATATAATTACTCACAAAGGTTATTTTCATATAAAATCTCCCGGTATATCTCAAGCAGCCTGCGGCAGTTTTCTTCAGCGTCATGCGTTTTGCGCGCCCGCTCCACTGCAGCCGCGGAAAGACGTTCCGCAAGCTCCCGGTCCTCAAAAATTCTTGTTACCGACATCGCCAGAGCATTCACATGATCCGCATGGTAGAGAAGCCCTTCCCGTCCATCGGTCAGCATATCTGTCACCCCTCCGACCTTCGAGCTTACGACCGGTACGCCGAGCAGCATTGCCTCGCCCACAGAATTGGGCGAGTTTTCAATCGTGGAGGCCGATAAAAAAACATGTGCTTTCAAATACTGTTCCTTCATTCCCGCCGCATCTGTCTGACCGAGAAAGAATACATTGTCTTCCAGGCCTCCCTCTCTGATCAGCGATTTCAGATACGCTCCATATGAGGAAATTTTCAGTCTGTCCATTAAAGGCGCACCGCCGCGGCGTACAATACAGTCCCCCGCCACATACAGCCGGATATCAGGATATTGTTTTTTTAAGATGGGAAGCGCGCGTAGGACGTAATGCAGCCCCTTCACCGGGTAATTTCCCTGACTGACAAACACACGGTGCTTTTCACATCCTTCATAGGACCATGCCCCATCGTAAAAACCTGCACGCATCGTCTCATTCATTGAATGATAAAGCGCCTGCGGCGCCGCCCGCTGCGTCTCATACCGGTCAAACTGCGTGCGCCCGGTCACATGTCCGGTAAGCGCGAGTGCCTGCGCCTCCCGCTCGCCGCGCTTCCTCATTTTTTCGCGCTGCTGCATCAGATTGTCCCGCTTTACAAAATCGCGGAACGTATAACGGCGCCAAAGCTTTTCCGGCACGCCGTCCAGATAATGCTCAGCGCATGCTGCGCAGATACCCTGGATACCGATCAGCGTGCGCTTAGGCGCGGCAAACGCTCTCACTGCAGCATAGGTATGCCCGAACTCCGTTCCAAAGCAATGCAGAATATCCGGCTGAAAGTCGGAAATAATCTCCTTCATCTGCCGTTCCAGCGCCGCATCGTAGCGCTCCTCATGAACGGTATCCTCCGAAAACCCGTAATAATACAGCCGCTCTCCGGACAGCCTGCCTCTGACGCGCTTAGTTTCTTCCATTCCCCCGCTTATGGGAAAGCAGACGCCTAGCACCATTTTTTCACCGGCATCCCGCATGCTGCTGTCCCTCGCGCCGGCATCCCGCGTACTGCTCTCCCGCATACCGGTATCCCGCGTATCGTCTTTTGCTGCCGTGCCGCCGGCCGTGCTCCCGCTCTTTACCGGTTCCGTTCCGCATAAAATCCTGCTGCTCAAGCCCGAAAGCCAGCCTTCTTTATTGCTGACCGGCATGCCAAGCTCTTCTGCGATGACCGGCAGTATAATATTACAAACCCATAAAACACGCATATCCAATCCCCATTTCCGACAAAAGAGCTTTACAGGCTTCTACTTTCTTTTCCCTCTGTACAGCATCCGTTTTACCCCCTGATACATCCCGGAAAACCAGCGGCTGCGCGACAGATACGTCCGAAACGGTGCAAGCGTCAATATCAGGACTGCCCGGTAACGGGCGCATTCGCCTTTTGTCATATAAAGCGCCGTGACCTCACGGTGTTCCTTTTTAGCCGCCGCGCGGTTCGCCGCCGACTCCGAAAATCCGCCGCCCTCATAAGAACAGACGGTAATCGGCAGATAGACCGTTCCTGCTCCCGCCTTAAAAAAGCACCAGAGGAAATGCTCATAGTCCGCGCGCACACGGTACCTCGGCTCATAGGTTCTCTCCCGGCCCTGCGGGCAAAGCAGCCGCGGAATGACAAGCTCCGCCGGATAAAAGCAGCTCTGATGGCACGGAATATTACGGTAACAGCCAAACGCATCGAGCTTCGGATTGCTCATGACCAGATTCTGCGTCTTTCTCTCATAAGTATTGCCATAAAAAATGACCGGGCGGCGATGACGCTCCGCTTCCCCTTCTCCTGCGGCTCCGGCACACGGTTTTCCGCCGTTCTCCGATTCTGCCGCCTTCCGCACTCCCGCAAGCACCGCGTTATCGTAAAGATAATCCCCGCAGTTTAGAAACAGCACAAAGCGTCCCCGTACCTTGTCCGCCGCCTGATTCATGGCGTCATAAATACCGCCGTCTTTTCCACAGAACAGCCGGATGCGTGCATCTTTGGGCAGGCGCCCGGGCGCCCCGTCCGTGGAGCCGCCGTCCTTCACAATGATCTCAAAATCCGTTTCCGTCTGCGAAAGAACGCTTTCTACGGTCTTCTCCAATTCTATGCCCGCCTGAAAACAGACAATGATGATTGAAAAAAATGGTTCCATGCCGCACTCCTATAGGCCGTTTCAAAACAGCCATGTCCGGTACGGTAAGAGCTTTACCAGCTCACCGTACGCCTTATACAAAAACGCCGCAAAATAGACGGCTCCGAACACCGTAATCCCGATCACGGCCGCCGTCCGCTTCCGCTTATCCGGTATGCGCAGCGCCGCCCCCGGCAGAAGAAATACCTGCGTAACCGTCAGATACGTTCCGATCCGCGAAACTTCCGGAATAAAGGAACCGCACAAATACAGCATAAGTGCCGCGACATTCAGCCGGAAATAAAATAGCAGTTGTTTATTATCCTGTATTGTGTCCCGGTAAATGGACAGGCAGAACAAAAGCACCAAAATACACCGCGCAATATTGGCATAGGAAGTACCGCCCTCCAGATAGATCGTATCACGGTAGGTAGGATACAGATATAAAATCACCTTTAGATAAAAATCGCCGAACACCAGTCCGCTTACAGCAAGCACCGACAGCAGCGCCGTCTGCCAGCGCTTCCACCGGCAGTTCGCCAAAAAATAAACCGGCAGCACAACCAGCGCTGATTTGTGAATCAATGCGCCAAGCAGAACCGTCAGCACAAATTTTCCGTAGTTTTTGCGGAACAGATGCGGTATTGCACAGAGCGCAAATGCTGCCGCCACATAATAACGCACCGTATTTAATGACTGGTAATAATACCCGAATGCCATAAACAGGTAAAAGCTGAATACAAAACTTGTACTTAAGGTATAGAGCGCCTTCAGGGTAAAAAACACCGTCACAAACGCAAAGAACGCAAACAGGAACAGATAGTTTTCTTCGCCAAACAATGTCTGTAAGCATTTGACGAGCACATTAAAGCCGCGCTCGGTCGGCACGACATACCCATTCCAGATATTATAAAAATGATCTTCATAACGCCCATAATCATTGCCGACATAGTAGCGCGCCGCAGATACGGCAGACAAAAGCAGAAAAATCGCGCAGAGACTGAGCCTGTTTTGGAACATCTGCCTGTTCATTCCCCTTACCGGCAGTATTTCCGGCTTTACAACAAGCGCTGCTGCCGCCGTCGTGACAAGTAATAACACAATGTATACGATCACTCCGCCGCCTCCCGCATTCCCTGCTTCATCAGTGCATATGCCCTTTTCAATGAAATCTCTCCGCACATCTGCGATTTATTTTTCAGAAGGAAGCGCAGCGCAAGCGGCTTTTTAAGGGAACCGTACAAATGGTAGTACAGGACCCCGCGGTCAAAGAAAAATTTTTCATCATAGCCATGAAACCATGTGGAAGGACGCGGGACTTCCTGCCCGATCGTCACCGGCACCTTATAAACCTTTAATCCTTTCCGGATACAATCCCTGATAAAGAGACTGTCCTCCCCATTGCTATACTTTGCGCCTCCGCCAAACAACAGGGAAAACGCAATATTTTTCTGATGCAGCTTCTTCGTGCGCACTGCAAAACTGTATGCCGGATAGCGCCCGCAGTTATACTGTCTGACCCTTCCAAAACTGTCATTATGGTAGGTGCGGCGTTCCTCACAGACATCCACATTAAACAACAGCATATCCGCCGCAGGATATTTTTCAAATTCCGCGAGAATTTTCTGCTCATAGCCTTCCGTGTATACAATATCCTCATCCGAAAAAACACTGATATCCCGGTCCGCACGCATCAGCGCGTTATTGCGGCTTAAGCCCACGCCTCTCTCCCGGAAGCGATAGGCATAAATGGTATGACCGTTCTCTTCCCACTCCTCATAGCTGTTTTCACCGCATTGAATGATCAGGATCGCGTCTGATTCGATCTGCATCCGGCGCACCAGTTCGCGCGGTTCTTTTTGAACAGCCGATACAAGAAGCTGTAAGGTCATGCCAGTTCTCCTTTCCACAAGCAGTGTGCTATGCGCTTTGCCATTGTGCAATTGCCAAAGCAGCGCTATGCGTTTCGCTTTCCGTCTAAGCAGTATGCTTTCCATTTCTCCTGCTGCGTCCGTAATACCATCTTAACAGCCGTTCGTCCGCATCCGTAATCTTCGCATAAACAAGCCTGCAATCCTGAATTTCAAGCTGGTGAAGCGCCTCTGACAGACGTTTGCTGTTCGGCTTTCCCTGGGGAACCGCAAGAATTACGCCGCCCCGCCCGCAGATGGCGCCGTCCTCATCCTTGCAGGAACTGCCGCTCCCTGCGTCCCGGATGCGTGCAAAGACTTCAGGACCGGCATCCAGAACCTCCTGCATTGTCAGCACCGGATACACGGCGCCCCCGCAGAGCCATTCTTCATTCTGTGCAAGCCGGCGCTGCAGCTCCCGCTCCCCGCATTCGATACCCGCACAGCGGATTCCAAACCGTTTCTCCATCTCTTCCGGCAGATACACCGCATCCTCAGCCGCGATCAAAAGTAAAATCACAAGCACTGCAGCCAAAGCGGCTCCCGCCGCCCCCGTTAAGGCCGCCCGCAGCATATGATTCGAAATTTTCTCCAAAACAGGCGCTTCCGAGCGAATGACCTCTATGCCTGCAAGCTTCTCCCCGTCCTCCGCATAGTGCACGACCGCCTGCTCAAGTACCTGCTGAAGCAGTCTTGTTTCCGCTTCGTCCTTCGCCATTACCGTCGTCGTAAGAACACGAACATCGGAGAGGATATCCGCCTCCACACAATCGTCCACATAATTCCTGTCATATCCTTCCGGAAGCAGTTCCATCGCATAACCGAGAATCAGATCAGAAGAAAGCAGATCGTTCCATGTATAGCCGTTATAGTAATAATCAAAAAACGTTTTATCCTCTATTTCTTCAAATGTAATGTAATACTGGCTCCTCGCCTCATAAAGACGGTGCCCGGCAGCCCGGGAATGCCATACTCCGTATATCGCGCCGCACAAAAGCGCTCCCGCGAATGCAGCTGCGATAACCACCGATATTTTTTTGAACAGCAAGAGCAGCACAAGTTTCAGATCAATGCCCTCCCATTCCAGTTCCCGCTGATTCATTCAGATAACCATGCCTTTCTCACAGCCTGCGGACTTTGGACCGCTTATTTCTTCTTTGTAGAATCTTTCATGGCCGTTGTCTGCCCCTCGTCAATTCCCTCCGTACTTTCCGGCACAAACAAAATCTTTAATGTGAGGAGCATCAGCTTGATATCCAGCCATACCGTATAGTTCTCTATATAAGTTAAATCCAACTTCAATTTATCATACGGAGTCGTATTATACTTTCCGTAAACCTGCGCATACCCCGCAAGCCCGGCCTTAACCTTCATGCGATAAACAAACTCCGGCATCTCTTCCTTATACTGTTCAATAATCTCCGGACGTTCGGGACGCGGTCCGATAAAGGACATGTCCCCCTTCAGAATATTCATTAACTGCGGAAGCTCGTCCAGACGGATTTTGCGTATCATCCTCCCGACCGGCGTGATCCTGTCATCATTTTTAGAAGAAAGGCGCGCCACCCCGTCTTTTTCGGCATCCACACGCATGCTCCGGAATTTCAGGATATAGAACTGCCGTTCCCCGCGTGTGCACCGTATCTGCTTATACAAAACAGGTCCCCCGTCATACAGCTTCACTGCAAGCGCGGTCAACAGCATAAACGGCGAAGCGATCACAAGAAGCAGCAGAGAGCAGACCAGATCAATGCAGCGCTTCACAAACCGCTGTTCCACAGTCAGCTCATACTCCCTGATCAGAAAAATCGGCGTGTCAAACAGATTGAGCTGCTCCGCCCCCTTCACGAGCACATCCGTAATCTTCGGCATGAAATAAATCCGGACGGAATGTGCATAACAATATTTCATCAGTCCGTTGCGGTCCTTGGCAGGAATGTCCCACAAGACAACCGCATCATACGCACCCGAAACCGCTTTTTGCGAAATGGTCTCCATACCCTCCGCTATGCTGATTGTTTCTTTGACCACGTATTTATCTTTGCGCGACTCAAATTTTGTCATGATGTCCGCCACATCGCGCTCGCCATGAACAAGCAGCAGCTTCCTCGGCGGGTACAGCCGGTAATACAGACGATTGCTTAAGTAGGTCCAAACCCCCGCAATTGCGAGCTGTAATAGCGTCATTTCGATCATGGGAGGAACGGCGACAAGCCAGTTTGCCATCAGAGAAATCTGAAAATAGGAGATCACATTGACAGCCAGCAGTGAAAAGGTCTGTGAAAAAAACACATCAGATGCCTTCAGATATCCGACCTTTGTGCCTCCATAGGTCGAACTGAAAAACGAGAGGAGCACAAAATAGATCAACAGCACAAGCACATGCCCGTTAAAATAGAACTTCAGGCGCAGGCGCACCGGTGTATAATAGACATGAAACCACGCATACGCATAAACCGCCGTCATCAATAGAAGCCCGATCACGGACAGTCCCATAATGATTAATCGTTTTGCCGACTCAAACTTTTTCACTTGTTCTCCGAACCTTTCCGTTTTACCGATATTCATCTTTAGATCGTCATTTTTCTCTAAATGCGCCGTAATGTTGCGCGAAGCGCCCAGCCGCAGAAATAACGCATGCTTTCAAAAACAGAAAGCCCTTCCTGCTTCCGATACAGCGCCCAGACGCGTCTTATTGCTTCCAGCTTATTCGACGACAGCGAATTCGCCGGCCTTCTGTAAACAGCCGTCACCTCATCCAGACCATATGCAAGGTACCCGTTTCTCAGGATTCTCCACCACGCTGCCGTATCTTCGCTTTTCACTTCCGGCATTCGGACCAGCTCTTTCGGAATCTGCTTCAGATCAAACAATACCGTTGATGTGAAAATGACCGTGCGCGACAAGGCCTCCCGGTAACTCAGCGTCTCAGGCACATGCACGATCTTACCCGTGCCCCTTGCATCCGCATCCCCAAATTCATAAGCAGTAAATACAAATCCTGCCTGCTTTTCTTTTAGGAATGCAAGCTCTTTCATCAGCTTGTCCGGCAGCCACACGTCATCTGCATCTAAATAAGCGAGATATCTTCCCCCGGCTGCATCCACGCCAAGATTCCTTGCCCGCGCGGCTCCGGCGTTCCGCTTTTGTCTGAGAAGGCGGATACGCGGATCTTCATGTGCGCGCAGATATGCTCCGACTGCCTCAGCGCTCCCATCCCCCGGTCCGTCCTCAACCAAAATCAACTCCCAGTTTTCATAGGTCTGCGCCCGGACCATATCCAGCGTATGCGCAATATAATCCGCTGCATGATACATGGGAACAACAATGCTGATCAATCCGCTTTTCTGTCGTGCCGCACTTTCCATTGACAAAACCCTCCGCAGCTGCCTTTCATGCCGCCCGCTCCTGCGCCTTCCCAGCCGCAGCCCCAAAAATTCCCACAGTATTTGTTCAGAGTTCTTCTTTCACAAGATAGAGCGGCCGTCTTTTGACCTCCATATAGGTCTTACTTAAGTATTGCCCCACAATGCCGATGCATAAAAGCTGCACACCGCCAAGCATGGACATGATGCAGACCATCGACGGCCAGCCTGAAGTGGGATCCCCAAAGATCAGCGTCCGCACCACGATCACAATGATCAGTATTACCGCCAGAAAGCAAAACAACACACCCAATACAGAAGCGATGGCAAGCGGCGCCGTAGAAAATGCCATGATCCCTTCCAGCGAATATGCAAACAGCTTCCAGAACGACCATTTTGTCTCGCCTTTGGCACGCTCAATATTCTCATATTCAAGCCATTTGGTCTGAAAACCGACCCAGCCAAAAATTCCCTTGGTAAAGCGGTTGTATTCCTGCATGGACAGAATGGCATCCACCACCTGTCTTGTCATGAGCCGGTAATCCCTTGCTCCGTCCACAATCTCCGTCTTGCTGATCCTGCGCATCAGCCGGTAGAACCGTTTTGCAAAAAATGATCGGATCGGCGGCTCTCCCTTTCTGCTGACTCTTCTTGTCGCTACCGAGTCATACCCCTGCTCAATATAAGAGTACATTTCCGGCAGCAAAGACGGCGGGTCCTGTAAATCGGCGTCCATCAAAACGGCAAAATCTCCCTTTGCCTTGGACAATCCCGCATAAATACCCGCTTCTTTTCCAAAATTGCGCGAAAAAGAAACCAGATGCACACGTTCATCCCTGTCGTGCAGCCTGCGCACCTCCGGTACAGTACGGTCCTTAGAACCGTCGTCCACATAAATGATCTCCAGCCCCACACCCTTTTCACGAAAAAAAGATTCCTGCTTCATGAGCTCTTCATAAAAATAAGGAACATTTTCTTCCTCGTTGTAGCAAGGAACAATCACACTTAATAACTTCATGGCCTGCCTCCTGCCCGCAGTATAACCGGCTTAAACGCTGCAGCATGTAATGACAGCAGCTTTGAATCGTATCTGGTATCGTTACATGATCTAACGACATGATCCTGATTGCT
>DLAJ01000007.1:130294-290802 GCA_002493905.1 Lachnospiraceae bacterium UBA7050
CGGTATCATGTCTAACGACATGATACCATATTTTTCCAATACCGTAAACTGGTTGGGAACGTTCCGGCTCATTGCGAAGCAATTTAACGCCTGTAAACATAAACATCCTCTGATTCATAGACGCAGGAGAGCCCCCAATTGTCTAAAATTTTTGTGCTGACCGGTTCCTTCAGCGCAATCAGGTTACAGCCATACAAAAGCGCAAGCTCCGCCGTCTCATCCGCCTGAAACGGCTCCGCCTCCATTGCCTGGCAGAGTACAATCTGTTCCTCACTGTACCCGTCATTCACATAGGCAAGCGCATCCGTCTGCCACAGGTCCCTTCCATATGCAAGCAGAATATCCGCATCATAACGTCTGACTGCATCCATAATGCGTTTTGGTGCAGCGAGAAATGTTTCCTCCCCGCTTTCACTGATACTGCGCGCCTCAGACAGAATGACCTCCATCGCCCCCGATTCCGCTTCACTCCACTGTGCGCTTCGTCTGGATGTCCCGCCCTTTTCATCAAACGGATACAGCGTCCCCGAAACCGCGAGCGCCGCGGTAAGAAACAGCATTGCCAACCCCCTCCTGCTTTTGCAGCGCCCATATACATCCGCCGCCGCACAGGCAATGACCGGAAGAACTGGCAGCGCCAGAGCCGCATACACGTAACGGTAAGAGACTCCCGTCACTTTCCGAAACAGCCACACAGCCGCCGGATTCATAAAGAGGAAGAACCACACCGGCAGTACAAGCAGAACACGCCATGTCCGGTCTGCGCTTTCCCCCGCCGGCTTCTTTATTGCGCCCGCGCTCAAGCCCCCATTCATGCCCGCACTCCGCTCCGCAATCTGTACTCCCGACAGATAGATCAGCGCCGCGAACGCAAGCGCCCAGTATGCGCCGCTTCGCGCTTCAATCCGGAAGAAAGCGTTCAGATTCTCCCACCATTCACCCAGCAGTATACGCGCCCTCTCCAGCCTGCCTGCCATGCAGAGCTGGACCATGACCCATTCACTCATCTGCCTCTCCCCCTTTCACGCGGGACCGTCGTTTTCTGACAAGTGAAACCACAAATGCAAGGAGCGCCATACCACCCGTCGCAAGAAAAATCGTCTGCGCCGCAAACCCCTGATGCAGCAGTCGGAACGCATAAGCTCCGTCGTAATAACCGCCAAACAGTAAAAGTAACAGATAGAATAGCAGCATGCGGCACTGCGCGCTTTTTGTCAGACCCCACGCGCCTGCAAGCACGCTGCATGCCGACACATTTAAGATCAGTCCCCAGACCGGAATCAGACTGCAGATAAACGGATAGGCATCCGCTCCCGAGCATGCACATAATACTGCATAGAGCTGCGGCAGCGCATTGCATTTTGCAATCGGAGCCATACCATAAACAAACTCCAGCCCCGTAGCCGGGTTATAACGATAAAGAGTGCGTGTCGCAAGCGTCGTCGCCGCCTGCTCCACAGTCATATCATTGCCAAAATACGGCATGTCTATTTCAATCAAAAGAATATTTAATACCGTCAATATGCCAATAAAAAGCCACACCGGACGCCGCTCATGCACTGCGGCTTCAAGCCTGATGCTTTGCACCGGAACTGACCACAGTTCTCCCTTTAGAAACAGAAGGGCATTTAAGAGCACCAATGCACAGATTCCCACATATCCCCATTGCAGCACGGAAAACGAAAGCGATAAGCCTACTACCGCAATCTGCAGCAGATAAAACAAAATCAGCATAGAAAAGGAACCGGCCAAAAATGCATGTGCCGCTCCCTTTCCCTGCTGATTGAATAAACCTTGTAACAAACGTCCCGCCGCATAGCATACGGCAGAAAATAGTAATAATACAAGAATACCGGAAAACACAGACATCTTCTCCATTTCTTCGGAAATCATTCTGCTTCCAGTATATCCCATCTTTGGTGCAAGTGCAACTTTAAGCAGACAATGTGGTGCACCAGTTATATGAAACCGGACCGCTGCAGAATATCATTGCTCCTCGCGGAGCTCTAACTGAATTGCATCCGCAATCTGCGCGATATATTCACTGTTGGTCGGTCTGTTCTTGCCGTCGGCACAGGTATAGCCAAACAGCTCCTCAAACGTTTCCTCATTTCCGCGTTCCCATGACACCTCAATCGCATTGCGGACCGCGCGCTCGACCTTTTGATCCGTTGTCCTGAATTTCTTTGCCAGCTCAGGATATAAAAGCTTCGTGACACTGCTGACAACCTCCATATCCTCAAGGCACATCATGACTGCCTCGCGTAAGTACCGGAATCCGTTCAAATGCGCCGGCACGCCAATATCGAGCATCATTTGTGTTACCCTGCGCTCTAAACGTATCTTCGTCTGTTCGTCATCCACCAGCATCTGTAGTGTCGCCATATTCGACTCCTTTCAGCAGTACGTACGCCGCGGTCTGTATTTCCCATGCATCCTTGTAAACCGCGGTTTCTCTGTTTTTTCTACAACCGATATCTTAGCATTTTCTGCACAGCCGTGTAAACCGTCACTCATCGCGCGCAGAGCAGCGCATATGCCGCTTTTCCTGCAATATCCGCTTTCTCCGCTGCCTCTTTACATGCTTCTATTTTATCGCGCTTTTCTGCCTCACTCCGCCACGCCGTTCGAAACCTTTTTGTTTCCGTTTCAGTTGAATTATCCCGCCAATTATAGTATAATCGAAAGAAAAATCCTTATAAAAAAGCGTTTCATTCAAAAATCGTGCTGATATAACAATTTTTCATACACAGATTTGTGCTGGAGCGTCACAAATTTGTCTTGATGTCAGTCCCGCCGCGCAGACGCTCCGGAATGGAGATTCAAATGATACGCAGTGCCAAAGACCTTATACGCAGCGCGCGGATTCAAAGCGGCATGACCCAGTCAGAGATGGCTTACGGCATCTGCTCCCCGCAAATGCTTTCCCGCATCGAATGCGGAACCGCAAACGCCAGTCCGGATACCTTTGAAGCGCTGATGTACCGTGCCGGATTTCCTCATACGCGGTTTCCGTTTTTTCAAAACCGCAGCGACTTCGAATGCTACCGTGCCCTGAAATATGCGCGCCTCCATTTGGATGCATGGCAGCTTGCGCCCGCGTTTCAGGAACTGCAGACATTAAAGACATTCCACTGGGCTGACAACCGTTTTTACTATCAGGAATGGATTCTTCTGTACTGCCGTCTTCAATTTTACTCTTACTGCTGTAACCACGAGCTGCTTTATACCGCTCTGCTTGCCGCGCTTAAGCTCACCCGCTCCTCTTTCACCGCCGACAATCCCACAAACGATCTGCTGACCAGAAATGAGCTGGAACTGCTCATTGCCCTCGCGCAGGAAGCTCTTTATCTCGGTGACACGGAAACCTGCACCCGCCTGATATGCCACATCGACAACAGCCTTGACAACGGCGTCTTTTCATCCTTGGAAAAGACGCGTCTTCGGGCGGAAGCCGCCATCGTCCGCGTAAAGCATCTTCTTTCTTTATCCGACTGTCAGAACGCTTTTAGGCTCGCCGAAAAACACCGGCATCAGATGGTTGTGGATATGGAATCCGCACCGCTTTTTGAGCTCACTTTTCTTGCCGGTCTTAGCGCTTTCCGGTCCGGCTTCCGTAAAAAAGCGGATTCTCTTATCAAAGCTGCCTATTACACGGCACAGCATGCGGAAAGCTGCTATGCTTCTGCCTGCCTCGACTATCTGCAGAAAGAAACCGCTTTCCCCATCACGGAGCAGATGCTTGCGCTTCCCAGAATCCCTCTTCGGAAATATCCTGAGGAGCCTTTTGACTTATCTTTATCGTTTTTGAATCCGGCAGCTGTCCCGGCAAAGGTCTACGACTATACAATCGGCGACATTATCCGCGATTTCCGCATGGAACAGGGCGTATCCCAACAGACGCTCTGCCATGGACTGTGTTCGAAATCCAAGCTCTCCAAGATTGAAGGCAGAACGCTGCAGCCCGATATTGCGCTCGCTGAGGCTCTGCTCCAGCGTCTCGGCATCTCCGAACGGATCTTTTCCTTTTGGGGAAATAAGCGGGAAGTGCAGTTTTACGAATTGAAGTTTGAAACCATGCATGTGCGTTCCGCAAAGCAGCAGGAATTGATTCAAAAAAATATAGAACGCATGGAACGTCTGGCAATGGAAAAAGATGTTCTTTGGAAGCAGGAATGCCTTGTGGCAAAAGCAATGCTGACACCCTCACCGGAATCGCTGCCGCTTCTTGATGAAGCACTGCGTTTAACCCTGCCGGATTTCGATATTCATCAGATTCTAAACTATCGCCTGTCATGGCAGGAGTTGAGCATTCTGAATAATATGGCATATTTATACGGAACCTCCGACGAGTTATGCAAGGGCATTCTGTACTTTCTACAGCTTTTGGAATATCAAAAGAAAACACCTCTGGATATTCAGATGCGCGCCAACATTTTTCCGGCAACTGCCTATATGTATTGTGACAGCCTATATAGAGCGAAGCTTTTTCACGAAATCTGCTCCCTGCAGGCTTCGCTTGATCGTTTCGTTATGCGCTATAATTTGACCGCCGATATGCTGTTTCTTTTCTATTATTGTCAGGCTTTGGGCGAATGCCATGAGAATGACTCGTGCGCATTGCACGCGGTTTTTGCGTGTAATACAGCCCATATTAATGAGCACTATCAACCGGAGTCTTCTCTAAAGAAATACCTGAAGGAGGACTTTCATCTGGAACTTTTTTATTAAATCGCAGCTTGTGTGTATTGGTATGTTATCAGAAACAGCTTTTCACTGTCTCCTGAGGCATACCAATACGCTTCAGCTGGCGCTTACTAAAATCTGTGAGCGCAATAAATATCTTCTTCGATTACCCCAAACGTCTGAGCTCCTCCTGTCCGCGGGCCAAATACCGACAGCGCGGAAAACAACTGTGCGGCGAGGATCAAAGCCGCAATGATCGTGGTACTTGTTCTTTTCAGATTCTTTTTTTTCATTCGTTTTTCTCCCTTCATTCGTCCCGTTTTACTTTAAGAAACTTTCCGGCTCTATCTGCCGAATCGTTTCCTCCTGCATCCTTTATCATAACGTTCTCCGGGAAGCATGAAAAGAAACTAAACGGAATTTTTTTTGTTTCCGTCAAGCGGCAATGCGCCCTGCGAATCCCGCGTCAAAACATCACCAAAACATCACCTTTATCATACCGTCCATCTCATCATATCCTGCCTGAAAATATGCCTCCCGCTGCTCCGCCTTTGTTTTCAGGTGCGGCGTATAATCCGTCCAGCGCGCCCCGCCGGTTCTGTCCAGCATAATGTTAACAGGCACGCCATCCTCATTCAGCTGTGTCCGGAAGCAGAATGAATATTCTTTCTCCTGCGTCAGCCATTTTGCGCAGGCGTTGTAATAACGGCTCATGATCGTATGGGCGATAGCATCCGCCTCTTCGGACGAATACCCGGCCTCCAAAAGCATCTCCGCCAATTTTCCTATCACTTCTTCCATGCGGGGACTCGATTCATATGTAGAGGGTATGATTCCCTCTGCGATAGCATCCTCCGGATGCGGAACCGATCTCCATTCATCCTCACCCGGCACCTGAAGGTCGGCCATCAGTTCTTTGATGCTTTCCATATCCGTAAGCCCTGCTCTTGCAAGAACGCCTTGAAAATATTCCAGATCTTCCGCCCGCTCTGCCTGCGGTGTAACATGAAACACGATATCCGTTCCAACCACTTCGTCCGTCCAGTAACGGTTCGTAACACTGTAATCCAGAATCCGGTATGCCCCCAGCTCATCATAATTTCCGATCTCTCTGCAATTATTCAATTCGACAAAAAGCCGATCCAGTAAATATTTGTTCAGGTCACGTAAGAGCGTGTCCGTATCCTGGATTTCCTCCCCCGCATCCTCCCAAAGGCTGTCCGGTACCTCTAAATACGGCTCATAATTCCCTTCCGGCTTAAAATAAGGCGTATAGCCTCTGCCATCCTCATCCATAGCCACGAAATACCCTCCTTCCGCGAGCGGCAGTGTGACGTAAAGATATGCCCCGTATAAATCTCCTCTCTCACACATCTCCGAACCCCAGTATATCTCATAGTTTTTCCAGCTTCCCATACGGTTTGCGCGGTAAGTTGCCTCCAGCAGATTCCATTCCATTTCCCGTTCCTGATCGGGCGGGAGACCTGTCTCTTCATATAGGTCAATTACTTCCGCAGCAGCATCCGTTTCCGCTTCATTTTCACTTTCACTTAAAGAACCGGAAACCGGATTTTCCGTCGGAAGCTGCCATCCTCCCTGCAGCGTCAACGCTCCTGCCAGAATCACAATTGCTCTTACTATTCCCTGCTCTATCCCCATTGACCTTTCCCCCTCTCATGATACATGCGTCTGCAAAATGCCTGATTTTATTATACCATACCCCCACCCCAAAAAACTCAAAAAATACATAAAAAGAGCAGTACCCCTAAAGGTACTGCTCTTTTCCTTCCGCTTTCAGCTGCTCCACGATATTTTTTACTTCCTGTGCCTTGTCTTTATGACAGACTAAAATTGCGTCGTCCGCCTCGACAATGATCAGATCCTCCACGCCGAGCGCCGCAATCAGCTTGCTCTTCGCATAAGAAATACAGTTCTTCGTATCCAGATGTACCTGCTCGCCATAAATGATATTCCCATCCTCATCGGGCTCATAAAGTGCCTGCAGTGCGTCCCAGCTCCCGACGTCGTTCCATCCGAACTCGCCGATCAGCACAAGCACCTTATCAGCGCGCTCCATGATCCCGTAATCAATGGAGATTTTAGGGATCGTCGGGTAGACCTCATTTAATACCTCCTGCTCCCGCGGCGTATTCATCGCCCTGCCGATCTCATCCAGTTTTTCGTAAATATCCGGCAGCAGTTTCTTAAAATAGGAAAGGATCGTCGATGCCTTCCACACAAACATCCCGCTGTTCCACAAAAAGCTCCCGCTCTTTACATACGCTTTTGCCGTACGGATATCCGGCTTTTCCACGAAATCAACCACATCATAATACTCCTTGTGTTTGACCGCTCTGTACTGGATATAACCGTATCCGGTCGATGCAAAGGTCGGCTTCACGCCGATCGTCACAAGTCTTCCCGTCTTCTCCGCCACTGCCACCGCCTGCTTCATCAGCTTCGTATAAGCCTTTGGCTCCTTGATATAATGATCGGACGGAAGAATACACATCACGCCGTCCCCATGCTTTTTCATGATCTCCATTGCCGCATAACCGATACAGGCGGACGTGTTGCGCGCGGCAGGCTCAGACAATATCTGCGTCCCGTCAATACGGCCCGCAGTCGCTTCCATCATTTTAGGCGTCTGATGCGCATTCGTCACGACAAAAATATTCTGCTTTTTCACAAATTCCGCAAGCCGGTCCACCGTCTCATTCACCAGCAGATCCGAACCCGTCAGATTCAAGAACTGTTTCGGCAGATCCTGTCTTGAAAGCGGCCAGAACCGGGTCCCGCCGCCGCCTGCAAGAATGACTCCAAATGTATTCATGCAATGCCGCTCCCTTTTATGTCACTTTTCCCTTCACACGCCAACAATTCATAAAATGATTTAGATTTTCTTTGCAGGCGTATCCTGCCTGCTTAGAAAATCTTCATTTTTTTCACACGAACCTACATGATTCCATGTGAAGAATGCCGCATTTCGGGCATTCTTCAAAAAATGATCTAGATTTTCTTTGCAGGCGTATCCTGCCTGCTTAGAAAATCTTCATTTTTTATAGTCTTGCCTGCTCCACGTTCTCGCAGAACCAGGCATACGCCTTTGCAACGCCTTCCTCAAGCTCCACCTTATGTGTCCAGCCAAGTCCGTGCAGCTTTGTAACATCGGTCAGCTTTCTCGGTGTTCCGTCCGGCATCTCAGAATTCCATACAATCTCACCTTCAAAGCCCACCGTCCTTTTGACAAGCTCAGCAAGCTCTCTGATCGTCAGTTCTTTACCGGTGCCGATGTTGACATGCTGCTCGCCGCTGTAGTTTTCCAGTAAAAAAACGCAGGCATCCGCCATATCGTCTACATATAAGAACTCTCTAAGCGGAGTCCCTGTTCCCCACAGCTCCACGCTCGGTTTCCCCGCCGTCTTTGCCTCATGGAATTTGCGGATCATTGCCGGCATGACATGAGAACCTGTGAGGTCATAATTGTCATACGGACCGTACAGGTTCGTCGGCATACAGGAAATAAAATCATCCCCGTACTGACGCTTATAAAACTTACACATTTCAAGTCCCGCAATTTTGGCGACCGCATACGCCTCGTTCGTCTCCTCGAGCGGTCCGGTAAGCAGCGCATCCTCCGGGATCGGCTGCGGCGCCATTTTCGGATAAATACAGGTACTCCCAAGAAACAGCAGCTTTTTTACATGAAATTCATGGCTGCTCTGTATGATATTGCACTGAATCTGCAGATTGCTGTAGGCAAACTCCGCCGGCTTCGTGTTATTGGCATTAATGCCGCCGACCTTTGCCGCCGCCAGTACCACGACATCGGGGCGCTCTTTCTCAAAAAAATCACGCACTGCCTTCTGGTCGCAAAGGTCAAGTTCCCTGTGCGTCCTTCCGATCACATTTGTATATCCCTTCTCCTTTAAGTTTCGGACAATTGCACTGCCTACCAATCCGCGGTGTCCCGCCACATAGATTTTATCTGTTTTTTCCATTGCCGTAATCTGCTCCTTCCCAGACTGATCAAAATCCGCCGCATTTATTTATCATTCGCCGGTTCATCCCTCCGCGCTTTCCTTCTCAGCCCGCGCACGGTACTCCTCACAGCTCATACCCGCGATCTTCTCCATATCCGAATCCATCATCATCTTCACAAGCCTTTTGAAGTCCACTTTACGCTTCCATCCGAGTTCCTTCTCTGCTTTTGCACAATTTCCCCAGAGGAACTCCACTTCCGCCGGACGGTAAAATTCCGGATTCACATCCACATAAAGTCTTCCGGTTTTTGCGTCATAACCCTTTTCGTTCACGCCTTCACCTTCCCAGCGGATCGTGATGCCGAGATTATGAAACGCCTCCTCCACAAACTCCCGCACTGTATGCGTTTCATTCGTCGCAAGTACATAGTCCCCGCATTTGTGCTGCTGAAGCATCAGCCACATGCCTTCGACATAGTCCCCCGCATATCCCCAGTCGCGCTTCGCATTCATATTGCCCAGAGACAGCTTTTCCTGATTGCCCGCCACGATATTCGACAGTGCAAGCGTGATCTTTCTCGTCACGAAATTTTCTCCACGGCGCGGAGATTCATGGTTAAACAGGATGCCGTTACAGGTAAACATGTTGTAGGATTCCCTGTAATTCACTGTAATCCAGTAAGAATACAGCTTCGCAACACCGTAAGGGCTCTTCGGGTAAAACGGTGTCTCCTCACTCTGGGGCGCCGTCTCCGGAATACCGCCGAACAGCTCCGATGTGGACGCCTGATAGTAACGGCAGTTCCCGCCGTTCACCCGGATTGCCTCAAGCAGCTTTAAGGTGCTTGTCCCTGTCGCGTCCGCCGTATACTCCGGCACTTCAAAGGAAACGCCCACATGGGACTGCGCCGCAAGATTATACACCTCAGTCGGACGGATTTCCCCGATCAGCCGCATCAGATTGCTCGAATCAGTTGTATCGGCAAAATGCAGAAAAAATTTGACTTTATTGTATTTCGAATGAATCAGATGATCAATTCGCGCTGTATTTGAGATACTGAGTCTCCGGATCAGTCCGTGAACCTCGTATCCCTTCGCCAGCAGGAACTCCGCGAGATAGGAACCGTCCTGCCCTGTAATGCCAGTGATTAGTGCAACATTGCTCATAATATGCGTCCTCCTTGTAATGATCAAGCATACTCTGCGTCTGCATCTTACACTTTCTTGGAAACAGACCATTCTATGCAAAAATTATAGTATTTTGCGATTTCTTTTCCGAGTATACTATTGTATAATTAAGGTATCAACCTCTATTATTGCGTAAAAATTGTTTTTTATTGCTATCATGTACGAAAGAAAGGTGATTCTCATGGCAAAATCGCAATCGGAACGTGTCCTTGTGACGCCCTCGCCCTATGCAAAAAGTCACTATCTCTATGTGCAGGAAGCCGGCTCACTGCAAAGTCTTGAACCTCACATCAGCAGCCGCAGAAACTTAAATTCCTACCTGTTTTTTGTGGTTTTAAGCGGGCGCGGCACGCTGACTTACGAAAATCAGGCAAAAGAATTACAGTGCGGCGACTGCGCATTTTTGGACTGCCGCAAACCTTACGCGCATGAAAGTTCGCAGAAAGAGCCGTGGCGGCTGACATGGGTGCATTTCAACGGTGCGGACGCCGCGCATTTTTATGAATCGTATCTGGAACAGGGACATTCATTTTTTTTCCGCCCTGTTAGTATACTCCCATTTGTAGAAACTATCAGCCAATTATACGAGGTCAGCCGCGACCGCACATTTTTGAACGAACTGCAGGCGCACCGTCTCCTGACTGATCTGATTGCCAAAATCTATACGCAGCAGGAAGAGACCTGCGATACTGTGCCCGCCAAGCTAAAGCAGATTCACGAGTACATCCGCGTCCATTATGCGGAAAAGCTCACCTTAGACGAACTTTCAGACTTATTTTTTATCAGTAAATACCATATGTCACGCGAATACCGCCAGGTATACGGCATCACGCTTGTCAGCGACATCACGCAGCGGCGCATCGCCCACGCAAAATCGGCTCTGCGTTTTTCCGACTATCCGATTGAATCCATCGCAGAGGAATGCGGCTTCCCTGACAGCGCCTATTTCATCCATGTGTTCAAACGTGCCGAGGGCATAACGCCGTTAAAATACCGCAAGAGATGGCAGAGTTTACATTCGCCTGCGCTGAAGCAGTCTGCGCGGCAGACCTTCCAGCGCCTTTAGCAGGACCGCCGCGAAAGCGGAAACCGCAAGCGCCGCAAGATAGCCCGGAAAATCCAGCGTCGTCAACGATTTGACATACCGGAAGGTTTTTTCATATAGGAATCCATGCACAAGCCACATATAAGTGGACTGCCCGCCCCACCATGCAAAAAAGGTCTCAAGCGGTTTCAGACAGGAAAAAATTTTTAGTAATCCGTAAACCAGCAGCGGTGTCAGCAGAAAATCTGCCCTCCCGTACGCAGGCCCCGTCGCCAGCATAACCCGCAGCGCGATAACGACGGCGGTCAGCACCGCTGCAAAACAAACCGCAGCCCATTCTCCCTTCTTTTTCAGCAGACGGTCAACCTTCTGATACACACGGCAGCGTGCCGCCAGATATCCGGCCGCAAAAACCAGCAGAAAAGAAACCCTCAGCCCGCGTCTTACGTCCGAAAGCAGATCCCATAAGGGCTTCCACAGCAGACCTGCCGCCACGGCTCCAACGCAGACCACGGCGCCCGCGGCATAAAACACCCGTTTCTTTTTTGTTTCCGACGGATCGCTAAAGCTTGTCAGAAGCAAATCCAGAAACGGCAGCAATAACAGCATCTTGGCATACTGCTCCACATACCACCATGCCCTGTTATAAGTCGGCTCAAACGCCGTCAGATTTCCCCAGACCTGCCCCGCATCAAAGGGCCTGCGCAGGATTCCAAAAAAGCACGCCATAAAAATCAGAAGCACCAGCCAGAGCCGTCCGTATAATTTCAGAATCCGCGGCAGTACATAGCAATATTCCGCCTTCATCCTTCCAAAAAAAGTCTCCCTCGGCTGTCGTTCCATACCATAATACATGCCGTACCCGCTGACAAACGCAAATATACCCACACAGATTTTGCAGAACCATGCAATCCGCCTGACAATATCCGCCTGAAGGCAAGGAAACAGCGGCGCATATTCCGCCGCCTCAGAATACAGATGGTGGTACAGCATCATCCAGATTGCTACGCCCTGCAGAATTGCGGACTGCTTCTTCGTCATTCCATTCTCCACGTACTGTTCCCTCCTGTACTCCCTTTATCCCGCTCTGTCATACCTGATCGCTTCGCTCCGGCATGGTATGATGTCTATCGACATCATACCATGCCGGAAATCCCTTTGTCAGTATCTTTTTCGCTGCATTGACAATACTTGGTATCAGTCCGGCTTCACTATATTACAATACTTGCAATAGGAACGGAAGCTTGCTATAATCACCTTGTTTGCCGCAGCAGACAATATTTGGAAAGAAAGGTAACACCAAGTGAAAAAACGAACCGAACGCTTTCTTTTTATCCTGTACCTTGCAGGATTTTTAATTCTGGCAGTTCCAATGGCCGTTTATCAGCCGCATGTGGACATCACCTCCGCGGTCCCGGTAAGCCCGCCGGATGAATATTTCCGTATGCTGATCCCACAGTATATCTGTCAGCACGGAACGCTTCCAACCGGTCTGGAAGAAGAAGTGAGAATTACCGGATGCGGTTTTTCCTATGGGCTCTATAACACGCTGCCCTATATCATTCAAGGTTATCTTATGCGCTTTGTCAGCCTGTTCACGGACTCAGAGCTTGCCCTGTTATACGCGGGACGCTCCGTCAATATCGTTTTTGGCTGCATCATGGCCGTTTTTGTCTATCTGCTCGGAAAGCGCCTTTTTACGGATCACCGTTTCCGATGGCTTTTCTGCGTGGCCGTTACCTATCTGCCCGAAAACCTGTTCGTCCACACCTATATCAACACGGACTCCTGCTGCATGCTTGCGGCCGGGATGATTCTTTTTGCATTAGTCTGGGGGTATCAGGAAGGCTTTCAGATCAAAAACTGTATCTGCCTCGCAATTGGGATTATTCTGTGCGCGCTTTCCTATTATAATGCTTACGGATATATCCTGTCCGCCATACTGCTCTTTATCGCATATTATATCACCAAAGAAAACGGCAGATGGCACTGTCGTTACAAGACCATGTTTTCTTACGGCGCGTTCATCAGCATTCTTGTTCTCATCGGCGCCGGCTGGTGGTTTGTGCGCGCCTACTTTGTTTTGGACGGAGATATCCTGGGACTTAAAACAAAGGAACAGCTTGCCCTGCTGTATTCCCTGCCCGAAACAAGCCCGTTGTTTACCTATCAGGCGCGCGGCATCAGTCTGTTTCAAATGCTGTCAGAAAACAAGTTCTTCCAATGCCTGTATGACAGTTTTATTGCCGCATACGGCTCACTGTCCATCCGCGGCAGCTACTGGACTTATTTTTCCTATAAGCTTCTGTTCGGAGCCGGGATCGCCGGCGGGCTTATGTATTTCATAGGTTTTATAAGAAAAAAAGAACGGAAGGCAAACGGCAGGACGCTGTTTTTCCACCTGAATATGGTGTTCTGCATGGTGCTTCCGCTCATCATTTTGATCCGCTATGCCTATACCATGAATTATCAGCATCAGGGGCGCTATCTGCTGCCGGCGCTCGTCCCGGTCATGTATTACACCGTACGCGGCATACAGACGCTCTCTCTGGTAACGTTTGGCAAAAGGCAGCTGCCCCGCCTTCTCGTCAATATCGGCGTCGCCTTTGCTCTTTTCATTGCTGCCGGCAGCGCGTTTTATATGGTGTTTGTCCAGTCACTCCCCATCTATCAGACAGTTGGGATGCGGCTGACATATTAACTTCCAAAATGTGGAAAAGCTGTAAAAAACTGTTGCATAGCAAAATTGTATTTGATATAATTTTTTTACTCGCACTTTTAGAAAATGTGAGAATACAAAACCATTATCAAACTATCATCTTAAGGAGGGAAATCGAATGAAAAAGAAATGGGGATTCAGCCTGCTTATCGCCTTCGTTGCGGTTATCATGCTGCGGCTCCCTGTATCTGCTGCAGAAAATACGGTCACAGTACATTTCTGCAACATTCAGGGTAATCAGGTCGTCGTTGCCGCAACCGGCAGCGCTGCAAGCGACGACGGGCAATACTACTTATTTGCGCTGCAGACATACGAAACTGCAGTCGGCGCCAGACAGAATTATTGCGCGGTCGGCACACTGACAGATGGGATTCTTTATTTTACCACACCGTTAAATCTTGATACGCCTGCTTCGCAGCTGTATTCCAGATTTGTTGTAACCGTAAAGAGGGGCGGCACCTTTGTTCCGGTAAGTAATGAGATGTATATTCTCAATCCGGAAGCGGCTTCAGCCAAAGCTACGGTCAGCATTTCCGAAGCTACCGGAAACAAAAAAGGAATCACGGCATACTGGCCGTATGCACACATTCTCTCGGATCTCGGCGTCGGTTATGCCGGACATACAGTTGATACAGCAGCGTTCTTTAACGGCGGCGGCATCAACTATACCCATAACGGCAAGACCTATTCCTTTAACGCACAGGAAGTAAAAGTGCTGGATACAATTGTAGGCCTCTACAACGCACAGAATGCCGACGTATGCTTTATTCTCGTCAACAGCTTCTCTGCAGGAACTGCGGACATGATTCACCCAGAGGCGCTCGGCACCGGTAAGAATCCGCATTTCTATTCCGTCAATGTTACCACGCAGGCAGGCCAGGAGAAGTTCGCGGCATTTATGTCCTTCCTTGCGAATCGTTACAGCGGCGGTAAGCTTGGTTCCGTGCAGAGCTATGTCATCGGCAACGAAGTAAACAGCAGCGACTCATGGCACTATGCGGGCGAGATTTCTGCACAGGCATTTGCGGCAGATTATGCAACGCAGTTCCGCGTGGCATATAACGCGATCAAGAGCCATAACAGTGCGGCAAACGTTTACATCTGCACCGACCAGAGATGGACGCACAGCGACGGCGGAAGCTCCTATGGCGGCAAGCCGGTTATCGACGCTTTTAATGCAGAAATTTTAAGAACCGGAAATATTAACTGGGGACTTTCTTTCCATCCCTATTCCGTTCCTCTGACACACAGCAGCTTTTGGACGACAGCTCCCGGATACGGCGCGCTGAAGTTAGTGGATCATACACCGAACACAAAGATGATCACACCTCTCAACATGGAGGTTGTGACAAATTACTTCCAGCAGCCGCAGTACCTTTCGCCTGCCGGTACGGTCAGAAATATTATCATTTCCGAGCTTGGATTCAGTTCCGCCGGCTCCGGCAATGACGAAAACATTCAGGCAGCGGCGATTGCTTATTCCTACAAGCTGATCGCAGCAAATCCCTATATTAAGATGGTACTCTACAGTGCTATGCTTGATAACCCGGAAGAGATTGCACAGGGTCTTGCTAACGGTCTGTTAAATGCAAACGGCGCGCCCAAGCCTGCCTATTTTGTATACCAGATGGTTGACCGGGACAGCCTGAATCAATACGCGCCTTTCGTCGGCGTATCCAGCTGGTCACAGCTTGGCTTACAGTAATCTGCCGTGACCACGCATTGAACCTAACATTGTGACTTTCAAAATCCATACCATCGTCTTATGCGATGGTATGGATTTTCTTAATAGGATTGCAACCATGAATAAAAATAAAAACGTAAAACAACTCATTCAGAATTTATCGGTGCCCCTTCAGGAATTCGTCCATTACTGCAAAGACCATCAGCTTATGGGCGCCATACTGTTTGCTCTGCTGCTCCTTCTATACGGCAAAGCGGCATATTCTAACGATTTTTATGTGGATGCGGAAGTGATTCTCAACAATCCCGGCACCTTCTATAACTGGGGAGGGATCGGCAGATTCGGGCTGATCGCATGTAAATGTATTACCGGCCTAAAATGGTATAATCCCTACTTTGCCGCTGCCCTGTTTCTGATCACAATGTGGCTTGCAGGCATGTGCTGCTGCTGTCTCTTCTCCCGCCTGGGTTTCGGGAAGAACGACGGTGTCAGCCTGATCTTCGTCTGCCTGTTTCTGATCTTTCCTACTTACGCAGACCAGTATATGTTCCGTTTCCAGGCCTTTGAAATCGTATTGGCAATGACCATGATTATTGCCGCATCCGCCTATTTTCTCCATTTTTTAAGGACAAGAAACGGCCTGGCATTTGCTCTTGCCGCCCTTTTAGATGTTTTTTCCTACGGAATCTACCAATCTATGGTGAATCTTCAGATCTGCTTTTTGATTGCGCTTTACCTGTTTTGTGTGGAACATTCCACCCCGGCAGAACGGAAAAGGCAGTTCTTGTGGTCCATCCTTCATTTTGTGATCGGTTTCATAATCTATGAGGTGATTTCCGGTTTATTTTTCAGCGGCGCTTCCTACCTGTCCGATCAGGTCGGCTGGTTTTCAGGCGATCTTGCATGGACTATCCGCAATCTGCTCGCATACGTAAAGCATGTCCTTCTTGCATCGGACGTCTTTTATCCAGTCACCTATCTCATATGCGTAATTGCCGCAGTGGCAGCCCTCCTTATTATTTTTGTCAAAAAAATATACCGGCTTCCGCTGTCCGTCGGTATCTGCGCCCTTTTAGCGTCTCCGTTTTTCCTTGCCCTTGTAACAGGGACTCCAACTGTATACCGCGCACAGTGCATGCTTCCGTTTGTATGCGCATCCATGTGGCTGTTTCTGGTTCATTTTATTTCTGCGTATCTGCCCGGCAGGCACGTTCTGCACACTGTCTGGATTCTCTGCGGATGTCTTCTGATTTTTCTTCAGTCTTCCGTGCTGATGCGCATGTTCTACACGCAGGATGTCATCCGGGACGCTGACCAGATCACCGCCGGGCAGATCATGCAGCGGCTGGACACACTAAGCGATACCGCCAGAACAAAACCGGTTGTCTTTACCGGGCACCTTGAAGCGAAGGGAAACGGTTCCTGCTACACCAAAGAACAGGCAGCCTCGTTTCTTTCTTATTCTCTTTTTGAATTTGCCTACGTGGAGGGCGTCCCGATCGAATATCCAAATTATTATAATACCGGCAGGATTCTGGGCTACTTAGAAACGCTTGGGTTCTGCTATCAGACGCCTACCATAGAGCAGACAGCCGAGGCAGAAATCGTAAGTGCCGATATGGAATGCTGGCCGGCTTCTTCTTCCATTTTAGAGACCGATTCCTTTGTGGTGGTAAAGCTGAGCGGCTTCTGACAAAGCCCGCAGACCATTGACGGTTTGCGGCTGCTGCGCTATAATAAGAGTGTCATTCGGCTATAAAATGCGAAAAGAGGAGATGCCATGAAAAAATGCATGAATAAAAAAACAATTGCCCTGCTGCTTGCCACGGCAATGGCTGCAGGCACATTCGCAGGATGCGGAAAAAAAGAGGACAGTACACCCGGAGATAACTCCACACCGGACATTGTTATTCCGGTAGACTCCGATATCGACGAACCCGGCGGTCCGGAAGACAGCAGCACTGTCACTCCCGATCCGGCCCCTCCCGAGGAGGAAGAGGTGCGTGAAGGAATGTACCGCAGCGAGCTTACCAATGAGTGGATTGACGAAAGTCTGAAAGATCAGCGGCCCGTAGCGATCATGGTCGATAATGAGTCCATTGCTCTTCCGCATTATGGTCTGACAGAAGCGGATGTCGTTTACGAACTCATGAACAGTACCGCAAACAACCGTGTTACCCGTCTGATGGCAGTTGTGAAAGACTGGGGCGCTATTGAACAGTTCGGAAGCATCCGGAGTACCAGACAGACAAATATTATGCTGGCTGCCGAATGGAACGCAGTTCTCTGCCATGACGGGGGACCGTTCTATATTGACGAGTGGATCGCGAGAAATTATTCGGCAAACTTCAGCGGCGGTTTTACGCGGGTACGGAACGGAAAGGCTTATGAATTTACCGAGTACGTATGCGCCGGGGATCTGGAAGAGCGATTCAGCAATTCCCGCTATACAACCGAATACAATGACTATTACCCGGGACCGCATTATCTGTTTTCCAATACAGAGCTTGATCTCTCCGACCAGACGGATTCCTTTGCCTGCACGGAAGTGGATCTCGGCGCCGTATTCCCACACAACGGTTCCAAGCTCGTCTATAATGAGGAAACAGGAACCTACGATTACTATGAATATGGTGAGGCTCACCTTGACCCTCAGCATGACAATGCGCCCCTTACCTTTAAGAATCTGCTGCTGCAGGATACCACATTCGCCCAGCTTGATTCGAACGGCTATCTGATCTACAACGCGATCGATACGTCCAAGCGTTCCGCATATTATATTACGAACGGCCGGGCCATTGAGGTCGTATGGGTCAAAGAATCCGAAACTTCCCCGACCATTTATTTGGACAAGCAGACTGGGGAACAGATAGAGATCAATACCGGAAAAACCTATGTCGCACTTGTTCCAAGCGATTCATGGAATAAGATCGAACTTCAGTAACCAAAAGAGTGCTTCGCACTCTTTCAAGGAACGCAAAGCGTTCTTTTAGATCAAGAACTTTCCTATGATCAAAAAAGAAATTCCCATGAAGCTGTTAGCTTTATGGGAATTTCTTTTTTACTTACATGCAGCTCTCTTTGATGTATTCCGCAATGGCGTCTTTCCAATGTGCGAACCGGAAATCCGTCGTCATGCGCAGCATGTAATTGTCCAGCATCGAATACGCCGGACGTTTGGCAGGTGTCGGATATTCCGCTGTCGTGATATATTCCACCTGCGTGCTCTTTCCTGCAAGCCGGAATATTTCTGACGTAAATTCTGCCCACGAGCAGCTCCCTTCGCAGGTTCCGTGAAACAATCCGTAATTATCTGTCGGCAGAAGATAAGCGATTGCCGCCGCAAGCTCTTTCGCGCTGGTCGGATTTCCGATCTGGTCTTTTACGACACGCACCTTATCGTTTGTCTCAGAGAGCTTCAGCATTGTACGGACAAAGTTTTTGCCCTCTCCATACAGCCACGCCGTACGGATGATGAAATAACGGTCGGCAAATTCACGCACAAACTGCTCTCCCGCAAGCTTCCCCGTTCCATATGCACTGACCGGCCCTGTCGCGTCAAACTCGTTTAATTCGCGGTTTTCCGTACCCGGAAACACATAATCCGTCGAAATCTGAATCAGTTTTGCACCCGTCTGGGAAGCGGCGATCGCCAGATTGCGCGGACCGATCGCATTGATGCGGAACGCGAGGTCTTTTTCTGATTCGCACTTATTTACATCCGTATATGCCGCGCAGTTCACAATCGCATACGGTTTTACCTCACGGGCAAACGACAAAACCGCATCCACATCCGTAATATCGAGCTCCCCGACATCCGTATTCACACATTCATATTCTGTGCTTGCCTCATAATATCGATTCATTGCATGCCCAAGCTGTCCGCCGCAGCCCGTAATCATGATTTTTTTCATACTGACCATGCTCCTTTTCTTATTCATTACCTATTTTTTTCTATTGTAGCCCATCTGATGCAGGCTGGCAATCCCAAGCTTTTTGAGATAACAAAATTCTTCACTTTTCCTGTATACAAGATAATACCCTAAATTCGGAATACTCATACAAAGAATCATATCCACAATCAGCCCGCCGATACCGCCAAACGGCACAAGCTTAGAGAGCACAATACAAAGTGCCCCGAGCGCTGCCGTAAGAAAAGCTGCCTTGGCATAACCTATAAAATAACTGCGCGGCGACATGGCAAAAGCCTGCCTGTAAATCAGGCACGGATCGTACCACCATGTCGTTAAAAGCCAGCTGATGATCGTCCCCGCAATCACTCCCGCAAGTCCAATACTGTGTACGAGCACAATCGAGATCACAATATTGAGCGCCGCCGTCGCCGCCGGACGCACTTTTCCCTTCCAGAACAAGCCGCAGGCGTCACGGTAAATGAAGGAAGTGCGCTGAAATCCGTTCATCACAAAATAGAACACCTGCAAAAAAACAAGCTCTGTGGAAAACACCCGCGACTGGCCAAAACATAACTGAATAACCGGATTTAAGAACAGTAAAAGCCCGATGCCCAAAAATGTATAAACCCAGTAGCACAGAAGCTGAATACAGCGGAATACCAGCTCATTATGCTCTTTCGTATCTTCCGCATAATAATTGCCCACCGTCGCCGTTACACCGCCAAACAGCTGCATGGCGACCTGCGAGATCCCAGAGATCACAAGCTGGTAATTGCCATACAACGCCACAGTCCTCACATTGATAAAGGCGGAAATGATCAGGTTGTCTGTTGAGTTCACAACGGTCGTATTGATCTTAAACAGCGACATCCCCGACACATCCCGAAACAGACTTTGCTTTTCCTCTTTTTTAAGTCTGCGGCAGTTCTTTTCGCTTAGATACGGATACCGTTTATCCACCTCTCTTGCCGAAAACAGATTTACAAATACTGCAGCAAGCAGTCCGAGCGCCGAATAGACGATAAAATCCCTAAACAGCATGAGCGATAATAGCTGCAGCGCAATTACAAGAAGATTGGCGATCACATGATAAAAACGCACGATATAAAGCTTTTGATCTGCCTGCAGCAGAATTGCCTTATACGCCCAAAACCAATAGGAAAGCGCTGACTGCAGTACATAAAGCAGATAAACAACACGCACATCCACAAGCCCGGTCGTTCCCGTCATCAGATACGGCAGCAGCGGAAGCAGTGCCGCTCCCAGCACGATCACGACCCAGCCAATCACAAAATATGCCCTGCGGAAATATCGCATAACCGCTTTGATCGTTTCGCGGTCCCCTTCTGCCAGCGGCTGATAAAGCCGGAAACAGACCGCTGTGGACAATCCCAGCTCTGTCAGGCTCAAAATAGACAGAATATTGGTAAACAGACTGGATATACCCAAATATTCATCGCTCAGGAACCGGATAAAAACAATGCGCCCGACAAACTGCAGCAGGCCGACAAGCAGGGTTCCCAAACCGCCCGCAAGGGTATTCACAATTGCTTTTTTACTCCTCATAAATGCAGCCTCTCCCGCAGCGCCTTCCGATACATCTCCCGCTTCTTTTTCTTTTTCTCCTTTTCGATCAGCGGGTAATTTCCCTGTTCGCCGAGCATATAATCCGCCGCCGCTTTCCGCTTCTCCCGGCTGTCAGGCTCCGGCGGCTCCACCCTCTTTAGCCCGTCCTTTGTACAGCCAAACGCATTCTCCCACGTTGTATGCTGTGACTTTAATATCTCTTCTGTGGAAGAAGGGAACGTCTCGAACAGATCCCCGCAATGCTCCCATGCCTTCATGCCGCTCTCCGTGTAGATCAGCACGCTGTTGGAACCGCGCTTATCGCTGTTTTTTCCCGTATAATTATCTCCGACGGAAATATCCGCCTGCCGGTTCAATTTGTCACTGCAGGACACGCAGCGCCGCCCACGGAAGAAGTCCTTCACGATCATACGCTCTTTCGCGCTGACGTCGATACTGCTCCCGTCCTCAAACGTAAGACGCATATTGCCGGGCCACCCGCCCGCGCGTTTATCCCGAAAATACAACGCGGTCATTCTGCCCCTGTGCGGCTCTTTCCTGCCGTAATGCTCTCTGAAATAATCATAGAGGGAATACGTCTGCATGCGGTCGCAAAACAGCCCGATAATCAGCACATGGTCCCTGCTCCTCCCCGCAAGCTTTAAGGCCTCCAGCAGCCCGTAAACGGCGCAGGCAGTACCGACATAGATCGTGCGCTTGTCCGGATTCGACAGAATCCCTTTTACCGCATACTGCTGGGATACCGGCACATAGCGCGACTTCTGCGTACCGTTAAGCTTCTCCCCCGCCGCAAATTCCCGTGTAAATAGCTGCCTTTCATCGGTAAACCCCTCTGCCAGATATGCGTTGTCGTAGATGCCGTCCTGTAAAAGCCGCTCTACGAGCGCCGTCACAGCGCCGCCGCTTGTCGCTCCTAGAAGAATCCGCTCATCCTTTGCACGCGCAGTCAGCGCCCTCTGCGGTTTTTGGAACGTTACATTCCCTGCCCCTGCCTTCCCATAGCAGACACGTTCACATCTGCCGCAGTGCATACATGCCTCTTCTCCAATGACCGGAAGATAATACCCGTCTGTCCTCTTAAACTGAATGCACTCTGCGGGGCAGACCGCCGCGCAGATACCGCAGGATACGCACTGCCGGCCGTTCACAATCTCTCTCAGCGCCTCCGTGCCCACGCCCGCCGTCTTCACGCGCGCTGTTTTCGCGTCCGCCGTCTTCGTTCCTGCCGTCTTCGTTCCTGTCGCTTCCGCTCCTGTCGTTTTTTCGTTCGAATCTTTCGGACGGCTCAGAACGTCAAACACATTCTCCCGCTGCAGCTTTGCGAGCCGCTCCCTGATCGCCGCCGATTCTTTTTCATAATTTTCTTCCATTCGCAGAATCAGACTTTCCGCATCCTGCGGCTTTGCCGTTCTGACGTCCATGACATATGCTTCCTGTCCGAACAACTGTGACAGCTCCTGATATTTTACTGCCCACCCCGGCACAATACACGGAGTTCCCGCCTTATAAGCATGCACGACCGCATGATAGCGCGACGCAGCCAGATAATCAAAGCGCTGTGCAAGCGCACTGTACGCAAAGCAGTCAAACTCCTCCTCAAGCAGCACAACTCTCTCATCTTCTCTGTAATGTTCCTTGATCCTGATACAGCATTTCCGATCCTGCGCCGCGTGCCAGATGAGGTATACCGTCTTTCCCAGCCTTAAAAACGTATCGATCATTTCATGATACAGGGCATCCATTTTTTCCGGTGTACTGCTGGCTTCATTTCTCACATTCGGCAGGATACCGACACTGTGCGGCTTAATCTGCGCAATTGCCCGCTCCCCTTCTGCCCGTTCCGGCATATCCCGAAAGAGGGCATCCCGGTCCACTCCGCGGTTCGCCAAAACCAGATCGACGCCATACCGGGCGCACGGAAGGCAGTAACGCGTCCGCATCAGCTCCAGTCCCTGCATCTCCCTGCAGTAAAACACCTGTGCATCATTCAGCCACTTTTTCAGAATACGGTCCATCACCCGCCGCCGCAGTCCCGTCCATGCAAACGGTCCGAAGGACTGGGGCATAAAATAAATCGGAATATGCATTTTTGAGGCCCGTCTCGCGCGGTATGCCGCAAGCAGGTTTGCCAGAACACCCCAATTGGAGCCAAACGTATAGCCGCTGACGTCCACGATCATCTCCGCATGCTTCCGGATATGCGCTGCATCCCCATGCCGGTCCAGTCTGCCATAACGATGCTGCACCAGCTTATACTTCCTGCCAAAGAGACAGACGCCGTCCCGAAACAAAAAACGGTAATGGGAAAGCTCCTCATCACTTCTTGCCGCATCCACATCCGAGACCACGACGATTTCCCGGTCTGGGAAACGCCGCTTGACCTCGTCCACGGCAACAAACGTCATCGCCTGTGCTCCTTTATTGATCAGGTTCCCACCCGTAATCAGAATGTACCCCATGCTAAACCATGCCTCTCCTTGACCTGCAGTCTCCGCTATGTATGTGATACGCCATGCACAGAAAGCCCCATACCCGTCCAGAACTTTCAGGCGGGACAGTTTCATTCACACCCGTCGGCAAGCAGCATCCGGTAAAGCCGCTCGACGGCGTCCGTATTGCAGCATGCCAGAAAATGCTCCTTCGCATACCGGTATGCATTTGTACCCATGCGGACGAGTTCATCAGGCCGCTCCAAAAAATAACGCATTTTATCCGCAAGCGCTTCCGCGTTTCCGCTCTCAAACAAAAAGCCGTTTTCTCCATCCGTAATCAGTTCCGGCGTCGCTCCGCTGTCCGCACCGATCACCGGATTAGAAGAAAGCATGGCTTCTGCCGTTACTCTGCCAAACGCCTCCATGGCAGAACAGACAAGCTCCACATCCGTCGTCTTTCGAAGCCCTGCCATGTCGGATACATAGCCGGTAAACGTAATCATCCCATCGGGCAGTTTCCCCGCCTCCGCACGCAGACGCTCTTCAAATGCCTTCGAAGACTTTAACGCGGATGACGCACCCGCAATGACAAGCCGCATACCGCGAACTCCCTGCATATGCAAGATCCGGCACGCCTCAATAGCAAGCTCCTGATGTTTTCCTTCATGAAAATTCCCGGCAATCAAAAACGTGACCGTTCCCCGTGCCCGCGATCTGCCCTTTCCGTTTTGGACAGCCTCATGTTTATCATATAAAAATGTCCCGGCAACACCATTATAGATGACCTCGGCATGCGCATCCGGAATTTCTTTCTCATAGTAATGCCGCAGACACTTTGAAATGAACACGATCTTTCCCGGAACAGCGCAGGCACGGCGTGCGCTCTCCTCTTTTCCCAAAAGATAGCTTAGCCCGTAGTCCAGATCTCCGAACTCCCTAAAATGCCATACATGCGGCAGTCCGCACCGCAGCGCCGCGCGCGCTCCGGCGTCAATTGCACTTGAATTTGAATGAATGATCTGTACTTGCCTTTTTCTGGCAAAAGAAGCAATGCGCCGCACTGCAAGCGGCTCCATCCGGTACAGGATACGAAACAGGATCTGAAACAGAGGATTCCAGGCTTTCGGCATCATCCACCATCCAAAAAAAATGTGCCTGACAGGGATTCCCTGTTCCTTAAGGGAACGTCCGACCTGCCCCGACCGGAAAGGCAGAATGACTGCTACCGTATGCCCCCGGCGTTTCATATCAGATACCAGCGTGACAAGAGACTTCGATGCGCCGCCCAAATTGCGTTCATGCGCTACATAGAGGATGTTCATTTCGCTTATAATACCCTTTCCCTGCCGTTCTCACCCGGTCTGCGCTTCTGTCTTATCTCCCGTTACATGTTACAGCATGCCGTTCATGCCCTGCGCTTTCTCATTCACCGTCCGGCGCTTTTTCGTTCATGCCCTGCGCCTTCTCATTCACCGTCCGGCGCTTTTCTCTTCGTTTCTTTATCTGTATCGCACTTTTTTCCGGCAAGTTCCGCTTCCAGCCGCTTCACCCGCTCTTCACAGAGTGCTGCAGACTGCACAAGCTGCTTAATACGCTCGGACTGCCGCGATACAATGACGGTCAATGCAAAAAGCAGACAGACAGAAAACAAAAACGCCACCAGATACAGCGCGTTAACCGGTGTCGCAATACCAAGAATACCCGCAATTACGGACAGGATCTTCGGAAAACAGTCCACGATCAGTGCCGCGAAAGAAACCGCCAGCCATGGCAGCGCATATTTCAGTTCCATTTTTCTTTTACGGACCAGCCGAATGATATACAGCATCCCAAGCAGCAGAAATGCTGCGCCTATCATTTGTAACTTCCACATGATCTCAATATCTCCTCATATTCTCGATCAGAATCGCAAACGTGACTTTGCACATATAATAAATACTCTTTGTGAATGAGATCGAGGATTTCCCGTTCTCTCGCTCCCTCATCTTCACCGGCGCTTCCCCGACCCGCCGGCCTCTCCTCAGCAGGCAGACGACGCTCTCCGGCTCCGGATAGTCTTTCGGGTAATCCTCAGCAAACGTTTCGATCACACTGCGGTTTGCCATCCGCATCCCCGATGTCGGGTCCGTGATCTTTTTACCTGTTGAGAATCGGATGAGCCCGGTAAAATAACGGATTCCTATACGCCTTGCGCTGGATGACTGAAATCCCTCATGCAAAAGAAATCTTGAACCGATCACCATATCAAGCCCCTCGTCCACAAGCTTCTTCCGCATATCAGCCAAATACGCCGCGTCGTGCTGTCCGTCGCCGTCGAACTGTACCGCAACGTCATATCCGTTTTGCGCAGCATAACGATAACCAGTCTGCACAGCGCCGCCTATTCCCAGATTCACCGGCAGATTTAAGACATGCAGTCCTTTTTCCCTGCACAGCTCCAGCGTATGATCCTGTGAACAGTCATTGATGATAATATAATCAAAATCGGGCGCATTCTCCTGAATGTCCTGCACTGTTTTCACGATATTTTTTTCTTCGTTATATGCCGGTATCATGACAAGACTTTTCATCGGTCTTCTCCCACATGAAGCTGCTGCAATCAAACCGCCTCTCAGCCGGTCCTTCTATACAAGCTGCCACAGACAAAGCACCGCTCAGACGCTCCTTCTATACAAACTGCCGCAGACAAAGCGCCTCTCAGCCGGCCCTGCTATATAAACTGCCGCAGCACACGCAGTGTCCTGCACACATCGGTAAAGCACGCAAAACGTATCCCGTTCTCCTTGAGCGCGCGATGCCCCTCTTTGAGCGACAGCAGATAGGCGGATAGTCCCTGATTGCTTGTCCCGCCATAATCCATGCGGATAAGCACCTCCGGGACATAGGCAAGCTTTACCTGACCGTCTTTTAAGCAGCGCACCATAAATTCATAGTCCGCCGAAATACGGTAATCCGTGCGGTACAAGCCGTAACGCTCGTACACTTCCCTCCGTACATAAAACGTCGGATGTCCCGGCATCCAGCCAAGCCGCAGGCTTCCCTGCCCCTGCCGCCATTTTCTGACCACTTTCCCGTCTCTTATGTAATCCAGATCGGCATGAACGCCATCCGCCTGTTCCCGCTCAACCGCTTCTACCAGCCTGCGCACGGCACAGGGTTTACTAAATTCATCAAAGCAGCAGCCGATCAGATCCCCCCTGGCCATACGGATCCCTTTATTGATCGCATCATAAATTCCATGATCCGGCTCCGAACAGATTTTCATCCGTTCTCCAAACCATTCCTTCGCCTCATGAAGGACCTGACTCGTCCGGTCCGCAGACGCTCCGTCCACCACAATATATTCCAGTTCCTCGTAATCCTGCCTTTTTACCTGCCGGATCACCCGCTCCAGATGGTCTGCATCATTATAAGTTGCCGTAATAATTGAAACCTTCAGTCCCATAGACAAAGCTTCCCTTTTATCCCTGTATGGTGTACAGCCGCTTTTTCTCCTTTAAGTGCCTCTATTTTCAAGTGCCTCTATTTTCAAGTGCCTCTATCATACCACACTTTATTCCCGCGGGCAATGCGTCTAAGTCTGACGGGCCTTTCCGAATGTAACAGTTCAGGCTTCTGCCTCCCTGTTCTACAGATAATACGGCATCATTCCAAGCCTAAAGTTGGTGTACAGCAGCAGCCCTGTCATGACGGTAAACAAGATCATATGATAACTCTCCCCGTTCCGCTTCCAGACCAGCCTCCGGTTTGCAAGGCAGATGAAAAACGGAAACAGCACAGGCGTAAAATAACGGTTCTGAACGCCGTCGATCACCGGGCTTCCAACCGTATTAAAAGACAGATACAGCACCGTCCAGACAACTGCCGACATACCAAATACCATGATGACAAACAACGCTTTATTTCCCCCGCTCAGGCATTCCTGCCGCTCATACGGACATCTGTAAAGCGCCGAAAAAAATACGGCTGCAAAGAAAATCCAAGTGCACAAGGTACCGGGCGTACCAAGATACGCGTACATCAAAAACTGATCCTTTCCTGTGAACCAGTCTGCAATCCTTACAAACATAGAAGAAAGCAGCTGCCATGCATAGGAAAACGGAGCGCCGAAAATATGCCTGATCTGCCCCAGCATATTCGCGCCTTCCGTACGTATATCCCCCGCATGGGCGAGCGTCTCCGTAACGGAGCCGCCGACAGCAGATTTGCCAAGCACCTCATAGACCATAGACAGACAGAGCACCGTAAACGCTGCCCGAAACATCCATGCCGCACGCTTTGACGGGAACTTCTCATTTCCAAGGAACAACAGCACAAGCCCCATCAGCATATATACCGGTTTGGCATAACTGCCCACAATCAGGCACAGAATGATTGCCGCCATATTGCGCGGACGTACCCGTTCCTTCGGCGTAAAAAACTCATTGGCAGTCAAAACCATGGCAAGCAGCAGAAAGCTGTTTACGCAGGCATCATAACAAAACTGCGACGCGGAAAAAATGCTGTTCGGTAAAAGCGCAATGACTGTCACAAGCCCTTTCTTCTGCTTTGCCTTCCTGACCGCAAAAAAACACACCGCCGTATACATCAGCAGATTTCCGAATTTCCCGGCCATCAGCATCATGGCAAACGGCAGCTTCATCATTCTTGCCGCCGCAATACAGACTGCCATCGGCAGATATGCGCGCCTGTCATAATAGATCATCTTCGTCTGCCGGTACACATCTGCCGTCTCAAAATCATGAATCCCCTGTAGATAGGATTCCACCTGCATCCGCTCAAAACGGTTATGGAATTCCGGCACGGTCAGTGTCTTTAATTCCAAAACCGCCTCCGTATCATAGACGGTTCCGATATACGAAAGATTCCATGTCTTGCTGATATGGGTCTGCTCGTCATAGCTGATCTGATTAGTTCCCGTCATCAGAATGATCTGAAGCCCCGCAGTCAGCGCAATCACCGCAAATGCATACTCCGGTTTTTGGGAAACAACACGCCTGCCCATCCACAGAAACGCAGCCAGCCCGAACGTGGAAATTAAAAAGAATAGGCGGTACGGGCTCCATTCCATAAAATTTGCCGCGGTCATCAGGCCGTCTGCCGAAACAGCTTCGGAAAACACAAGCACAAGCTCCGCTGCCTCCGCACGCAGATTGATCACACTCATGTCAAGCTTTGGCGAAATACTGCCCGCCCGCTCCGAAATTGTATTTCCCTGCCCGTCCAGCAATATGAGCCGGTAGTCCGTCACTTCCTCCACATCCAGTTCCATGCGGACGGTCTTAACGTAACGTTCCCCCTGCAGGTCCAGACGTGTCTCTAAGCTCCCCGTCTCTATGGCAGTTTCTTTCTCATAGCATTCCTGAAACAACGCGTGCCGGTTAAAGAAAAGCCCTTCTATCAGCACGGAAAGCACAAGCACCGCCGCTGCCGCCAAAGGAATACGAACCATCCGCAGCCATCCTCTTTCCTTCATGCGCACGCCTCCTTCCCCGGTGCTTTCTCCATGCTCAGGGCGATACAGATAAGCAGAAGACATACCAGCTTGGCGTCAAACAACAGCGGATAAGTATCCCTCACAGTAACGTAATACAAAAGCAGGTCCCCGCCATAAACCTCTTCATTTACGACTGTCAGGCACTCCCCTATATCCCTGTCCGTTGCCACCAAGGAAGGATATGCTGTTTCCCCTTCCGCCGGGACATAGCGAATGGCAAACGAAAGCTCTCCGCTAAGCTCCCCTTCATGGGGCAGTGCAATATAGGTATAAGCTCTCCGCAGTTCTGCATTCAGCGGCGCGCTTCCCTGCCCTGCATAAACCCGCTCTCCCCCTTCATCCATACACCATACGTCGACTAAGAGTACGCCTCCGGGACAGTTTTCAGAACCCCAGTCGGCACAAGGCTGTATGCCGTCCACGGTCTGGTCCCCCGCCGAAAAAGAAAAGAGCACGGTCGTATCCGGTGTCAGCACGATCTCTCTCTCCTGTTCCCCGTCCTCCAGCCTCACATGCAGCTCCCTGGTATCATACGCAGTTTTAGGAAACAGACTGCTCCACACAAAAACAAGCGCCGCCAGCGCGGCGCCTGTCCATGTCCATATTCGTTTTCTGTTCAGTATTAAGTCCTTCATACGTCCGCCTTACTTTTTCCCAAGCTCCAGTCTGTTAACCGCCGAGAATATAGCGCGCACGGACGCGCGGGTAATATTCGAGCTGACGCCGACGCCATAAGTAACTCTTCCATCGTCCGCACTCAGAAGATGAATATAGGCAGCCGCCTGTGAATTTGAACCGCTCTGCAGCGCATGCTCCTCGTAGTCCAGAATCTTAATCGCAAACCCCAGCGACTCCTGCAGTCCGCGCTGTACCGCGTCAAGCGGTCCGTTTCCGACTGCCGTATACGTTTTTTCTTCACCATGATCGGTATAAAGAACCGTCACCTTCGTATCAAACTGCGACTCGGTCTCTCCGCTTAAGTCGTCCACCCTAAGTCTGCGGAAATGAATCGGCTCCTTCCGGTCGAGATACTCCCTGCGGAAATTTTCCATAATCAGGTCGGGCGAAACTTCTCCCTGTTTCTCCGAAATCTCCTGAATGACATTTGCAAACTCTCTCTGCATTCCCTTCGGAAGCTTGAACCCAAAATATGTGTCCATTACAAAGGCGACGCCGCCCTTGCCCGACTGGGAATTAATGCGCACGATCGGCTCATATTCCCTGCCGATGTCTGCGGGGTCAATCGGCAGATACGGCACCTCCCAATACTCGTTTCCACGCTCGCGCATCGCCTTGATCCCCTTGTTGATCGCATCCTGATGCGAACCGGAAAACGCCGTAAACACCAGCTTGCCCGCATAGGGATGACGCGGATGGATCGGAATCTTACAGCAGCGCTCATAAATCTCAATACTTTCGTTCACATGCTCAATCTTCAATTCAGGATCAATGCCTTGGGAAAACATGTTGTAAGCAACATTCAGTACATCCACATTTCCGGTCCGCTCCCCGTTTCCAAACAACGTTCCCTCTACACGTTCCGCGCCTGCCAGCATGGCAAGCTCTGCAGAAGCAACGCCGGTTCCCCTGTCGTTATGCGGATGCACGCTCAAAATAATGCTCTCCCGGTTCTTAAAATGCCGGTTCATCCACTCAATCCGGTCCGCATACACATTCGGCGTCGTCATCTCAACCGTGGACGGCAGATTGATGATGATCGGGTTCTCTTTCTCCGCTCCCCATGTCTCCTGTACCGCCGTACAGATTTCCAGAGAATAATCCAACTCGGTTCCCGTAAAGCTTTCCGGTGAATATTCCAATATAATTTTTCCCGGAAAATCAGCGGCATGCTGTTTTACCCACTTTGTACCCTGCACCGCAATCTGCGTGATCTCATCACGGTTCATGCCGAATACGACGTCCCTCTGCAATGTGGAAGTCGAATTATAAATATGCACGATTGCCTGACGGCATCCTTCAATGGCCTCAAACGTGCGCGCAATCTGCTCCTCACGGCACTGGGAAAGCACCTGCACCTTCACATCATCAGGAATCAGCCGCCGTTCCACTAACTGGCGCAGAAAATCATACTCAATCTGGCTTGCAGCCGGAAATCCAATTTCAATCTCCTTAAATCCCAGCTTCACAAGATACTCAAACATCTCAATTTTCTCACCCACCACCATTGGGTCAATGAGTGCCTGATTTCCATCACGCAGGTCCACGCTGCACCAGATAGGCGCCTTCTGTATTTCCTTGTCCGGCCACTCCCGTTCCGGATAGTCAACAACCGGATTTCTCTTGTAACGCTGATAATTTAACATAACTTTTCCCTCCGACTTCTATTTCATATTTGAACTGCTTCTTTCTGCGGCAAGCTGCGATGAGCAGCTGCGTAATGCAGGAGCGCGGGACTCCTGCTCATCGCGCAAAATAAAATCAGCCCGAAACCATTCCGGGCTGATATCAAACATGCGGCTTTATTCTCCGAGACCACTCTCTATCGCATTGACAAGTGTCTTTAAGGCCTCATCTTCATCCTCACCCTCGCAGGTGAATTCAATCTCATCACCACATTTCACACATGCGCCAAGCACGCTTAGAACGCTTTTGGCATTTGCTGTATTTTCCCGAAAGGTAAACGTAATCAACGATTTGAACTGCATGGCCTCCTTACATAGGATGCCGGCAGGTCTTAGATGTAGTCCCGTCGGATTCTTAATCACTACCTTCTGGCTTACCATAATTGCATACCTCCACTTCTGTCTTCTTTGGAGCCGAATCGACCATAACCCCCACGATTACTGTCAATACGACTAGTATAGCATTTTCGCAAAGTAATCACAAGCTTTTCTTTACAGCATAATATTCTGAATCAGATCGGCAAGCTTCTGCGCCTCCCTCTGAATCATTGCCTGATCCTTGCCCTCAATCATCACACGGACAAGCGGTTCTGTTCCAGACGGACGGATAAGCACCCTGCCCTCGCCCTCAAACATCCGGTTTAATTCCGCGATAGCGGCAGCGATCTCCGGATATTCCATGTAGCTCTCCTTCTTATGATTAGGAACCTTCGCATTCACAAGCGCCTGCGGAAGTACCTCCATCACGGAGGAAAGCTCGGACAGCGGTTTCCCGGTTTCCACAAGCACCTGCAGCAGATGCAGCGCGCTTAACAGACCGTCCCCCGTCGTATTTTCATCCAAAAAGATAATATGCCCCGACTGTTCACCGCCAAGGTTCGCTCCAACCTCTTTCATCCGCTCAAGCACATAGCGGTCGCCCACCTTCGTCTGCTCAATCTCAATGCCTCGTTCCTTCGCCATCAGTGTAAAACCGAGATTGCTCATAACCGTCACGACGATCATGTCTTTTTTGAGCGTTCCGTTATTCTTCATATGGTTCCCGATGATCGCCATGATCTGATCTCCGTCCACCACTCTGCCGTTTTCATCGACAGCAAGCAGACGGTCGGCATCACCGTCAAACGCAAGCCCCAAAGCGGCCTTTTCATAGACGACGCGTGCCTTCAGTTCTTCCAGATGCGTGGAACCGCAGTTGGCATTGATATTCGTGCCGTCCGGACTATTATGGATTGCCACAATATTCCCGCCAAGCTCCTTTAACGCCTCCACAGACGTATAGTAAGCGGCGCCTTCCGCACAGTCCACAACAATCTTCATTCCGTCTAAGTTGACCGGAACAGACTGAAGCGCATGATTGATATACTCTTCGCGTGCGTCTGTCCGGTATTTAATCTTCCCAACCGAGGAGCCGGTCGGAAACTTCACACCCTTCATATCCGAACGGATCAGGTCCTCAATCTCATCCTCCAAAGAATCCGGCAGCTTATAGCCATTGCCGTCAAAAAATTTGATTCCGTTAAATTCTACCGGATTATGCGACGCGGATATCACGACGCCCGCATCCACCTTGTATTTTCTTGTCAGATATGCAATCGCCGGCGTTGGAAGCACGCCGACATAAACTGCATTCGCTCCCACGGAGCATGCACCTGCCATCAATGCGTTGGCAAGCATGCCGCCTGATATTCTCGTATCACACCCAACCATGATCGTCGGTTTGTGATCGCGCTCTTTCGTCAACACATAAGCCCCCGCCTGCCCAAGCTGCATCGCCAAAAGCGGCGTCAGCTCCTCATTTGCAACACCTCTCACTCCATCCGTTCCAAACAATCTCGCCATTTTATCAAAATTCCTTTCTGCGTTACGATTCCTCTTCTTCCTCCACAGTCTTTGTCAGATGAATGGATATATACAGCCTCTGCATCTGTGTCACACGATCCGGCATAACAAAGGATGCCTCAACCGAATAGACACCATCCTCAGGCTCTGTGATATTCTGCTGTTCAAAATACGCACCAAGATCAACTTCACCTACAAAGTTTTCCTCATTCACGCCTTCCATCACAGTCGGGATTGCCCTGACGCTGATGGATGAGCCGCTGACATCCACAATCTCATATTCATAGCCTTCCGGCACATTCAGAATCCGGATACGCTCTTCCGGGATCGGCACACTCGTCGTCTCCAGCGCTTCGATCTCCACCATCACGCCCAGAAGTCCGGTATGCTCTTCATCCGTAACAATCTCGACGCCCTCCGGCAGATAATCCGCCACAGTGATCAGCGCGTGCAGGGAATCTGTCTGTCCCGTAACATTGAGCGCCTCCGCCGGAATTTCAATGTTAGAAATCGTATCCAGTACGCCCTGCGGACCCGCAATCGTAATCTTATCATAGGTTCCCGTGATCCTGCCCGTCATCTCATAGCCTTCCGCAGGCGTACCGGAAACATGATAGACAAACGGCACACTCTTGGTTGCAAGAATGGAAACCTTCACTTCCACAGATGAAATATTATACTGAATGCTGTCATCCTCAATCCGCTTCCCATCCGCATCATAAAGAACAATGCTTGCCGTCGTGCTCACATCGCTGATCATGCCCGTTACATCTACGACCGCCTGTACGAGATGAACTCTCTCGATCACGGATTCCGGTCCTCTTAAACGCACGACCGTCTGTCCGGCTGTCACCGTTCCGGTGAGATAACCGTCCGCGGGCATGCCGACCGTGGAAACCTGGATCGGAAACTGCTTCTGTTTGACGTCTTCAATATTCAATTTCAAAAATTCTGTATTGGAGCTGATACTGTCAATCTGATTGCTGTAACGATTGCTCGACAATTTGATCGTCACCAGATTCGTGACGCTGACCTCGGACAGATCGGCGACCGCATGAATATTATCCCTGTCAAGCTGATCTAACACCGAGCGCTTTGCACGCACAGTCACATTGACCGTATTCGTATTGTCTAATATCTGGTAGACCTTTCCCTCATCGGTAATGGCATCCGTATTGATCAGTTCAACCGGAATCCCCACAAACCTCTGCTCGTCGATCGGATCGTTGATATTCATGACGATCAGCCAGAGAATGGACGCACAGATGACCGAAAGGAATTTCAGCCCCAGATTTTGTGTGAACCATTTTTTCATGCTTACACTCCCGCATATCGCAGGCAAATGCCTGCGATATTGCACCAATAAGTAGTTTGAAAGGAGCTTCCAGACTTACACCCCTTCGTCAATGAATCGTTTGAAAGTTTACTTTCAAACTTTGGACTTTCCCTTTCTCACACGGTGCTTTTTTTCGTCACCGCCCGGCTTATCCTGTATCATCGCGATCTTTGCCTTCACGCCGTCCGCATCAAGATCGCGGTACAATTCCCCTTTGTAAGCAACACTGACATAACCGGTCTCCTCGGATACCACGAGTGTCAGTGAGTCTGTGGCCTCGGAAATGCCGACCGCGGCACGGTGACGCGTTCCAAGTTCCTTGCTCAAATCACGATTATCCGACAGCGGAAGATAACAGGTTGCCGACGTCACGCGCTCCCCTCGCACAATCACCGCTCCGTCGTGAAGCGGCGTATTATGTTCAAAAATGTTGATCAGAAGCTGGCTTGTAACAAGACCGTCCACCGCAATTCCCGTTCTCTCGTATTCTGCGAGGGAATTCGTCTGCTCCATGACAATCAGTGCACCGGTTCTTACCCTGCCCATCTCAAAACACGCGCGCACGATCTCATTCACCGTGCGGTCCGAATATCTGCCGCCTTCCTTTCTTGTCGTCTCAAATGGCAGAACCGAACTCAAAAAATTCTTGCTGCCCAGCTGTTCAAGTGCCTTTCGCAGCTCCGGCTGCATAATGATCACAACCGCGATCGCCGCCACGCTGATGACGTTCTCCGCGATCCACAAAATGGTCGTCATATGGAAAAATGCTGCAACCCCGATAAAGACAAGTATGACAAGAACTCCTTTTAGGAATGCCCACGCCCGGGTGTTCTTAATCCACACCATGATCTGGTAAACCAAAAAGGAGATAATCAGAATCTCAACAATGTCTGTTGCCTTAATGTAATTGGGTATGTGTACGGCAGACAGATATTTGTCCGCAAACGCCGCAAATCTTTCCATGCCAATCCCATCTGTTCCCTGTATTATTTTTCATTGCGCTCCCGCAGACGTTCTACGCCGCTCTGCGCATGACTGCCCTTTGTCTGCTGTTCCCGATATGATGACAGCGTACTCTTCGCCGCCGGCTTTGTCTGCATACCGCTGCTTCTTGCCGGGGTATGGGCCGCGGCAGATGCTGTTCTGGATGACGCCCCTGCAGATGACGTCTTATGTGATACGGAATCGGAAACCGCCGTATGAATGGATGATGCGCTCTCCCCATGCTGTACCGGTTTTCTCGTATCAAGCTTCGTCACCGTCTTATCCGGAATCGTAACGGACATTTTAGGAACTGCCTTAACATAATAATAATATTCGTCATCTTCAAATTGTATGTGTTCGGTTCGGCTGTAATCCACATTAAACACGAAAAACTGCAGCACCTTCACGATGCCGACCGCCGCCGCACTTCCCACGATCGTTCCCATAATGGAAATATTCGTGTGATATTTCAGGTCGCCAAACATCAGGATCACCATGCTCATCAACGCTCCCGTGATCATGGCAATCGTCCAGCAGTGGTCTACCGGCATTCTGCGGATAATATAAACAACAATGACCGTAACCGCAAACGCCGCCACAGCCACAATCATTGCACGGTCATGCAGGATTCCGTCTAAAAAATACCGGAAACGCACAAGCGAACCGTCTGCATCCAGCGAATTGATCGCCGGCGCATTCCGGTTAATAAAGTTCAGTACATAATAAACGATCACTCCGCAGCCGACGGATACAACGGACGCAGGACTCCCCACAAGCCCCATGGACAACGGCATAACAACCGGAATTTTTAACGCAAAACAGACTGGCGTGAGCAGAACTGCGATCGTATCCTTCGGTGAAAAGCGGAAATACAATAGAAACAATAACAGATACAGCACCAGCAAAACGACCACGCACTCCCAAGACAGGCTGTAAACATGACCGAGTGAAAAAGCTGCTCCCATCACAATAATGATATTCAGCGGAAGAAACGAGCAGAGCAGCGAAACGATCAATACAATCGCCGTGCTGTTTAACTGTGCCATATAACCGAGCTTTTTATTGATGATCAGCAGCGACACAAAAGCCGCCGCAAATTTCAGTACCGGAACAAGATATGCCTCGTATTTACTGTAAAAACTTTTTAGTTTTTCTTTGAAAACTAGTAATGTAGCCATAGGTATCCTCTCAATTATGACTGTTTGTTTTTGGACTCAAGCTGATAGAGCTGCGATAACTGGCGCAGCCTGTTCATATAGGCCTTCTGCTTTTTTTTCGCTTTCCCGTATTTGTAGGAATAAATCACATAGGAAATGAGCGCGTATACGACAACTGTTATAATATACGCCGTCGCCGCCCTGCGCGCAAGCCCCCACAGATCCATCTCATAAATTCCGTCCAGCAGTGTCTCAAAATGATACAGCAGATACATGCCGCAGACCAAAAAATAAGCAATCGTAGCACTGATGATGGATTTCAGCACCTGAAGTCCGATATAGTCTCCCCTGAAATAGCTTCCGATCGCGCCGTTTTTTTTGCCCTCACCGCTTTCATAGGCCGCCATCCGGGTCATCATAATAATTCTTTCTTCGTTTAACATAATTAAACCCCTGCATATCGCAGGCTACGCCTGTGATACTGCACCAATAAGTAGTTTGAAAGGAACTTTCAAACTTCCCCCACACCGGCTATCTGTCCAAAAATCTCATCTTCGGATTCTCACGGTCCTGCTTCTTCGGTTCCTGCTTCGGCGCCGCCGGCTTACGGATCGCGCTGCTTAGGTCATTTGCCATCTCTCTTTTACATTTTTCGCAAAAGCGGCCCGTTTTAATCATGGCACCGCAGTTTTCACAGCTCACGCCGATCGGAGAATCCTCCGAAAATGCGAGTCTTTCCTCACGAATCCACTGCTGAATCTGCGGAATTTCCACATTACATTCCTCAGAGACCGTATTGATTGTCGCATCTTTATTCTCGCGGATAAAAGTTTTTACCTCCTGAAACTTCTCCTCCTGCTTTTCACGGCAGGAAGGACAAATGTGAGGTCCCGCCACATAGTTAAAAATTCTTCCGCATTTTCTGCAATTTCTGACGTTCATATTCGCCGCTTCCTTTCTAAACACCATTGCCTGAAGCCAATGTTACCACATAAATCTCTGTTACTCCCGCCTCTCTGACTGCGTCAGCAGCGGCATCTACGGTACTTCCCGTCGTAAAAATATCATCAATTAATATAATTGTATTTAATTTTACATCATTTTGTACAAATTTGAAAGCCTTTTTCAGATTTTTTTGCCGTTCTTCCCGATTCAGTCCCTTTTGCGGCACCGTATTCCGCTCCCGTACAAGCGCTTTATCCAGGAAAGGAATGCCCAGATGCCCGGAAAGGGCCTCCGCAAACAGTGCCGCCTGATTATATCCGCGCTTTTTTAATTTTTCTTTATGCAGTGGAATCGGGATCAACGCCTCCGCATGCCACGAGCGAATATCCCCTCCAAGCACCCGGACCGCCTCTGCGGCATAAAAAGAAGCATACTCCTGCCGTCCTTCATACTTAAAACGATAGACGGATTCCCGGATGTCTTCATAACAAAATACCGATCTGCCGCGTGTAAACCTGTGCTGCGCCGTCATGCAGTCGCCGCAGCAGGCGGTCTGGTTGTCATTCAGCTGTTTCCCGCATATGATACAGTAATGCTCCCCCACTGTCCGGATGCGCATCCGGCATAACGGACAGATGTTTTCTTTCGTCCCGGAAAGCAGCTCGTCGCAAACCGGACAATGCGCCGGATAAAGCAGTTTCCAAAACGCCTCCGACAGATTTTGTAACCCCCGGCGCGCCTGCATTGCCTGCCGGATGTCCATTTTTTTCTTTCTGATCATTCTTCCCTCACCGGGATCAGCTCTCTCAACCGGTACACCAGTCCTGTATGACGCTCCTGCTCGTCCGCATTTGCTATCATCTGCGCAATCGTCTGCCTGCTCCCCAGAATCGTCACACAGCCGCGGGCCCTCGTTATGCCCGTATAAAGCAGGTTGCGGTTTAACAGCATGCGCGGCGCAGACAGCAGCGGCATGATAATGCCTGGATACTCGCTTCCCTGCGACTTGTGAATCGTAATCGCATAGGCAAGCTCCAGTTCCTCCAGATTGGCATACTCATAATTTACCATACGTCCCTCATCATACTGCACGCGCAGCGTGCGCGCAGCCTCGTCCACGCATACAATACGCCCCATATCGCCGTTAAAAACCCCCGCCCCCCTGTCAACAGGGATTCCGTAGGCACCCAGCACTTCCCATTCCAGCTGGTAATTATTTTTGATCTGCATGACCTTATCGCCCTCGCGGAACACATTCTCTCCAAAAAGATATTCTTTTTTATCCGGTGCGGGCGGATTTAAGTATTGCTGCAAAATACGGTTCAGACTCTCTGCTCCGAGCGCCCCCTTGCGCATCGGCGTCAGCACCTGTATCTCGTAAGGCTGGGCATTTACATAAGCGGGCATCTTACCCGTAATCAGCTGGATCATATGCTTGTAGATCACGTTGACATTATCCCGCTCCAGGAAAAAGAAATCCCTGCTCCGGTTATCCAGCGCAATCTCCTTCCCCTCATGGATGAGATGCGCGTTGACGACAATATCGCTCTCCTTCGCCTGCCGGAAGATCTTGTTCAGCACCACCATGGGAAAACAGCCGCTCTCCATCAGATCACGCAGCACCTGCCCCGGCCCGACGCTCGGAAGCTGGTTGGCATCGCCCACAAAAATGAGCCTTGTTCCGACTGTGACTGCCTTGAGCAGAGCGTGAAACAGATAAATATCCACCATTGACATCTCATCAATAATCACCGCATCCGCTTCCAGCGGGTTTTCTTCATTGCGTTCAAAACGCACCCGCCGCCCCTGCTCCGAAACCGCTCCGTTCAATTCCAGCATTCGATGAATGGTGCGCGCCTCATATCCTGTCGTCTCCTGCATCCGTTTGGCGGCGCGTCCGGTCGGCGCGGCAAGATGGAACTCCATTCCCTCTTTGTCAAGCAGCTCTATAATCGTCTTCGTCGTTGTCGTTTTACCGGTACCCGGACCTCCCGACAAAATAAATACACCGTTTTTCATTGCTTCTGCAACCGCTCTCCGCTGCAGGTCGTCCAAGGTAAACTGCTGTTCCTCTTCAATACGGCTGATACTTTGATACAGCCGTTCCTCTTCCCGTGCATCCCCGCCCGATCCGGCAAGCATCAAATCATGCAGCATCCGTGCGCAGTCCAGTTCGGTATAATAGGCATTTCCCCCGTATACCGCCGCCGTATTTCCCTGATTTTTGATCACGAGCTTTTTATCCATCGCCATATTGGGAATGACCGGATCGACCGCCTCCTCCGAAAGTCCCAAAAGCTCCGCTGTCCGCGCACGCAGCTCAGGCAGCGGCAGATACATGTCTCCCTCCCCTCCCGCAAGCAGCAGGGTATAGAGCAGCCCGCTTCGTATCCGGTAATCAGAATCCACATGGATCCCGATCTTTGCCGCAATGTCATCCGCCGCCTTAAATCCGATTCCTTCCACCTCCTCGGCAAGACGATACGGATTTTCCTGAAGGATTCCGTAAATCTCCGTGCCATACTGCCGGTATATCTTAATCGCCATCGTGTTGGTAATGCCGTACTTCTGCAAAAACATCATCGCGTCGCGCGTTCCCTTTTTGTCTTCGAGCTGCGCGGCAATTTCACGTGCCTTCTTCTCGCTGATGCCCTTGATCTCCGCGAGACGTTCCGGTTCCTTTTCTATAATAGCAAAGGTTTCTTTCCCAAAGCGCGCAACAATACGCGCCGCAAGCGATTCACCGATTCCTTTAACCGCGCCCGAACCAAGGTAGCGTTCAATGGAAAGCACATCATCGGGCAGCATGCTGCGGTAGCTGCTCACTTTGAACTGTCTGCCATAAATAGCATGCTTTACAAACTCGCCCTCCGCCTCAATCGTTTCCCCTTCTGCGGCATTGTCGAACGTCCCCGTAACAGTAACCGCTTTTCCCTCTGCCACAAGTTCAAGCACAGTATAGTGATTCTCCTCGTTGCGGTAAATTACATGTTCCACATAGCCCTTGATCGTCTCCATTTCCGTTCCCAGCCTCCATGCTGTCCTTCCCCATCTGAAACCGGTCCCTAACGCAGGCTTTCCGAAAGTGCCCGTTCTCTGCGCTCTGCCGGCACATCTGATATCTGACGCCGGTTTTGCCAGATACATCCGCTTTCGGCGCCGGTTCTTGTGCCCAAATGCCGGTAAACCCTGCATATACGCGCAAAAAGGCTGCTTAAGGGTAAGCAGCCTTTCTCTATCCGTTTTCTTTCGTCGCTGATCTTCCGCCTTTATGACTGTCCGCGCTTCATCGCTTCAAAGAGCATCTGTGCAATTCCCAGACCGCCCTGTTCCGTCGAGGTGGACGCAATAGAAGCAATCGCCTGTTCCTTAAAATACTCCGTCAGACTGTTATCGCTTCCCGTATCAAAACCCAGGGAAGAAGATTTTTTGTCATCATCAAAGGAGATTGTCTTCTGCATCTCCTTAAACACCTGCTCCAGCAGATAGGACTCGAACTGCTTGCAGACATTCATCAGTTCCTCATCCGTCGAATTTTTGTTTACGGCATTCGCTGCATCCTTTGTCTTCGCTGCAGAAACGTCCTTTGCCATATCTAAATAGTCATAACCCATTGTCAGCCCGCTCATATCCATAGGTGTACCCTCTTTCACTCGTCAGTTATGATCATCACTGATTTATCAGTCCATCTTTATTTATCTGCCGCATTTTATGTTTCAGCTATTACTACCGCTGCCTCAGTTAGCTTTTCAGCTGATTTGCGATCTGCATCATCTCGTCCGTCGTCGTGATCGCCTTGGAATTCATCTCATATGCACGCTGCGCAATAATCAGATTCACTACCTCATCAACAACCTTCACGTTGGAGGCTTCCAAAAATCCCTGAACAATCTTGCTCTTCTCTAAATTATCATTTTCCGCCTCATTCATGGCTTCGCCGCTGGCAGGCGTCTCCTGATAATACCCGCCGTCCGTCTTAAATAATCCCGTCGGATTATTAAACTGGAACACACCGAGCGCCATGCCAAGCTCACGCGGGTTATTCGTCTCATCCGGATAACAGAACATACCGCCGTCCGTAACCGTGATCTTATTCGCGATCATATCATCATCAAATACGATCGCCTCACCGTTCGTATCGAGCACCGGATATCCCTCCGCCGTACAGAGCGTTAAGCCGTCATTTCCCTCCGAAATAAAGAAGTTACCGTTTCTTGTATAATAGGTACCGCCGTCAAGGCCCTGAATGGCAAAAAATCCGTCCCCCTTGGAAATTGCAAATGCCGTCGGACTTGTTGACTCCCGCATCTCGCCCTGCGTGAAAATAGAACTGATAGACGAATTACGCACGCCTAAGCCAACCTGTGCACTGCCTGGTTTTTCCTCCCCGTTTGCAGAAGTTGTCCGCGTCTGGAGCGTCTGGTAAAGCAGCGACTGAAATTCTGCTACATCGGTTTTGTAACCTGTCGTGTTGACATTGGAAAGATTATGTGCGATCGTATCCACATTTAGCTGCTGCGCCATCATGCCTGTTGCGGCAGACCATAAAGAACGTACCATAACTGATTTCCTCCTGTTTTCTATGCCATGATCTCCATAAGATTATGACAGTTCTCTGCACTCTGTCACGCTGTCAGATATCAGACTTTACCGATCTGGTTGACTGCAATATCAAGCGAACGGTCAAGCGTTGTGATCACTTTCTGGTTCGCCTCATAGTTCCGCTGGATCGTGATCATATTGACCATTTCCTGAACGCTTTCCACGTTCGACTGCTCCAGATAGCCTGAGTGCACTCTTGCGTCCGTATCCTGTATTTCAGCGCCCTCAATGGCCCGATAATAATTCTCGCCGTATTTCGCCAGATAATTGTAATCCGCAAAATCCGTGATCTGAAGCGTCGCCATCAGCTCGTCGTCCTGATAAATGCCCCCTGTCTGATCGATATAGGTATCCTTCGTCGGATCAAGCTGAATACGTTCTAAGCCGCCGCCCGCATCTCTGCCAAGCACATAATCGCCGTTATCATTGACAAGATAACCCGCTGTATTCACCGTAAAGCCGCCGTCACGCGTATACAGCGTCATTGTCTCATCATTTTTATTTGTAAACTCAATGCTGAAAAATCCGCTGCCGCTCAGCGCAAGATCATATGTATTCTCGGTGTTGCGGAACGCGCCCTGCGTCCAATCCGTATAATTTTCCCCAATCTTCACGCCGAGATTCATCTGTCCGATATAGCTGCCACTGCCGGGCGTCGTCACATCCTTCAGACGGTAGGCAAGCACATCGGAAAACGCCTCGTTCGTCGCGCCTTCCTTCTTAAATCCGACCGTGTTGACATTTGCAAGATTATTTGTCATGGTATCCATACGCTTCTGCTGGTTTACCATGCCGGTGTATGCCGTATATAACCCTCTGAGCATATCTGCCTCCTCAATGCGCCCTCTCGGCCGCTGTGTCTTTGGCGGACGCCTCATGCCGACCGTCATTGTATCTTTGCCGGATTCCTCATTCCGCCTGCCGCCGTATCTTTACCGGACGCTTCATGCCGACCGTCACTGTATCTTTACCGGACGTCTCATGCTGTCCGTCACTGTATCTTTACCGGAACAATGTCCGTACCCTCTTAACTCTCCTCGTGATAACCCGCAAGAAACTCGACATACCGTCCGGTTCCAATTGCAACCGCCGTCATCGGGTCCTCCGCCGTCATCGTATTGATGCCCGTTTTGCTGGCAATCAGATCCTCCAAGCCGCGCAGCAGGCTTCCGCCTCCGGTCAGCACAATTCCGCGGTCCGCAATATCTGCCGCAAGCTCCGGCGGGGTTTTCTCAAGAACGCTGTGTATGATCTCAATAATCTGGGAAGTCGTCTCTCTGAGCGCCTCCTCGGTTTCCTCTGAGGAAACTTTCACAGTACGCGGAAGCCCGGTCACCAGATTCCGTCCGCGGACCTCCATATAATCTACTTCAGGGCGCTTAAATGCTGTGCCGATCTTAATCTTAATATCCTCCGCCGTTCTCTCGCCGATCAGAAGATTATGCTTCTTACGCATATAGCGCACAATCGCCTCGTCAAAATCGTCACCCGCAACCTTAATGGATGCGCTGACAACCGTACCGCCGAGTGAGATCACCGCAATATCGGAAGTGCCGCCGCCGATATCAACGATCATATTGCCGCACGGCTTGCTGATGTCAATCCCCGCGCCGATTGCCGCGGCGATCGGTTCCTCAATAATGGACACCTCGCGCGCACCCGCCTGATACGTCGCGTCCTCTACCGCTTTTTTCTCGACTTCCGTCACACCGCTTGGTACGCATACCGCAATACGCGGCTTGCGGAACGTTCTCCTTCCAAGCGCCTTCTGAATAAAATACTTCATCATCTTTTCTGTGACAGTGTAATCCGAAATAACTCCCTGCCTTAACGGTCTGACCGCAACGATATTACCCGGCGTCCTTCCAAGCATTAAACGCGCATCTTCACCAATTGCTTTTATCTTATTCGTATCCCTGTCGAACGCAACTACGGACGGCTCCTTTAATACAACGCCTTTTCCCCTGATATAGACAAGAATACTCGCAGTTCCCAAATCAATTCCGATATCCGTGTACTGCATGTTCCAAACCCCTTTCTCACATTTCCTCTATTTCTATGTCAACGCTTCTTATGTTTATGACCGAATGGCAAAATCTATCCTCAGCATTGCCATCTGCTGCAAGAATTAAACATACCAAGTCATTATAAACCATAAGAACGCATTTTCAAAGGGGTTTCATAAAACTTCACAAAATTTTTGTTTTTTAACAAAGTAAAAAAATAGCACGAAACGAAAAGCGGTTCCGTCCGCCCTGCGATTCGTGCCTCCATGCATCTATATCATTTATCGGCTGTCTGTCAAAAAAATAAAGGTCAATTCGTGCTTTTTTGCGTTTTTCTGTGATTTTCCCTTTCCAATAATTTCCGGATATAGTCCCCGGTATATGAGCCTTCCGTCTGCGCAACCTGCTCGGGCGTGCCCTTCGCAATGACGGTACCGCCCCCGTCTCCGCCTTCCGGCCCCATGTCTATGATATAATCCGCAGTCTTGATCACATCCAGATTGTGTTCAATCACCACCACAGTGTTTCCGCCGTCCGCAAGACGGTGCAGAATATCCACCAATTTGTGGACATCCGCAAAATGCAGGCCCGTCGTCGGCTCATCCAGAATATAGATTGTATGCCCGGTATCCCGTTTCGACAATTCGGCTGCAAGCTTGATCCGCTGTGCCTCGCCGCCTGAAAGCGTCGTTGAAGGCTGCCCCAGCCGGATATAAGAAAGGCCGACATCATAAAGTGTCTCGATCTTTCTGCGGATGGACGGCACATTTTCAAAGAAATGCACCGCCTCCTCCACCGTCATATTCAACACATCATAAATACTTTTTCCCTTGTACTTTACATCCAGCGTTTCCCTGTTATAACGTTTTCCCCCGCACACTTCACAAGGTACATAGACATCAGGCAGGAAATGCATTTCGATTTTGATAATGCCGTCTCCGCTGCACGCTTCGCAGCGCCCGCCCTTCACGTTAAAGCTGAACCGCCCCTTGCTGTAACCGCGCGCTTTCGCATCCGTAGTACCCGCAAACAGGTCCCGGATCTGGTCAAAAACGCCCGTGTAGGTTGCGGGATTGGAACGCGGCGTGCGCCCGATCGGCGACTGGTCGATATTGATGACCTTATCAAGCTTCTCCACATGAAGGATCGTGTCATGAGCGCCTGCGACTGTCCGCGCGCGGTTTAACTTTTTAGCCAGATGCTTATAGAGAATTTCATTAACCAGAGAGCTCTTGCCCGATCCGGAAACACCCGTAACGCAGGTAAACACGCCGAGCGGAATATCCACGTCTATCCGCTTCAGATTATGCTCCCTCGCTCCCTTGATCGTCAGGAATCCCGTCGGCTTTCTTCTTTTATCCGGCACAGGAATCCGCTTCGCGCCGCTTAAATACTGACCCGTAACAGATTCTTTCACCTTCATGATCTCCTCTGCCGTGCCATGGGCAACAACCTCACCCCCGTGTTCTCCGGCGCCCGGGCCGATATCCACAATATCATCCGCCGCAAGCATCGTGTCCTCATCATGCTCCACGACCAGAACCGAGTTGCCGAGATCGCGCAGGCGCTTCAGCGTGGCAAGCAGCTTATCGTTGTCTCTCTGATGCAGTCCGATGCTTGGCTCATCCAGAATATAGCACACACCGACAAGCCCGGAACCAATCTGCGTCGCAAGACGAATCCGCTGTGCTTCCCCGCCGGAAAGGCTTGCGGTCGCTCTGGAAAGACTTAAGTATTCCAGTCCCACGTCAACCAGAAACCGTACACGCGCCTTAATTTCCTTGATGATCTGCTCACCGATCAAAAGCTGTTGTTTTGTCAGCGTGAGCGTTTCCAAAAACGCAGACAGCGCTTTAATGGAAAAAGAAGTGATCTCATAAATATTTTTATCGCATACCGTCACTGCAAGAGAAGTCTTCTTTAACCGCATGCCTTTACAAAGCTTACAGGGCGTAATTTTCATGAATGTCTCATATTCCTGCTTCATCGTATCCGACCCGGTCTCACGATAGCGCTTCTGCATGTTTTGGATGAGTCCCTCAAATGCGATCGGATAAACGCCCTCTCCGCGCTGTCCCTTATAATGTACTTTTACCTGACGCCCGTTCGTCCCGGAAATGATCACATTCTGGACATTCTCCGGCAGTTCCTCAAACGGCGTATCCAGCGAAAAGCCGTATTCTTTTGCCAAAGCCTCTAAAAGTGCATGTGTAAAGCTTCCTTCCTCCGAACTGGATACCCAGCCCATCGCGACAATCGCGCCCTCATTGAGACTTAAGCTGCGGTCGGGTATCATCAGCTCGGGGTCAAATTCCATCTTATAACCTAAACCGAAGCAGTCAGGGCAGGCCCCGAACGGATTGTTAAACGAGAAGCTTCTCGGCTCAATCTCCTCTATGCTGATTCCACATTCAGGGCAGGCGAAGCTCTGGCTGAACTGAAGGCGCTCTCCGTCAATCACATCCACAACCATCAGGCCCTCCGCCAGCGCAAGCGTATTCTCAATGGAGCTTGTCAGTCTGCTCTCCATGCCCGGCTTTACGATCAGACGGTCCACGACGATCTCAATACTGTGTTTGATATTTTTATCAAGCTTAATCTCCTCGGAAAGCTCATACATGCTGCCATCCACGATCACGCGCACATAGCCGCTTTTCGCGGCGCGCGAAAGCGCCTTCGCATGTTCGCCCTTTTTCCCGCGGACGACCGGTGCAAGAAGCTGTAATTTCGTACCTTCCGGAAGTCCCATGATCTGGTCGCACATCTCGTCAACAGTCTGTTTTCTGATCTCTCTTCCGCATTCCGGACAATGCGGAATGCCGATGCGCGCATACAGCAGACGGAAATAATCATAAATCTCTGTTACGGTTCCGACCGTCGAGCGCGGATTGCGGTTCGTCGATTTCTGGTCAATCGAAATTGCCGGGGACAGTCCCTCGATCTTTTCCACGTTCGGCTTTTCCATCTGTCCAAGAAACTGTCTTGCATAGGAAGAGAGTGACTCCATATAACGTCTCTGCCCCTCCGCATAGATCGTGTCAAATGCCAGTGATGATTTTCCAGACCCGGAAAGTCCCGTCAATACCACAAGCTGATTTCTCGGTATGTCAATGTCGATATTCTTCAGATTATGCTCGTTTGCCCCCCGGATGCGGATGCACTCCGACGGCGCAAGCATTTTTTTTGCTGCCATGTCCTGTCTGCTCCTTTTCTCTATCTCTCGTCTCTTGCCTGCCAACGCTTCTCTGCTTTATGTCTGTTTCTGAATGCTTCTCTCTTGCCCGTTCTACATCGGTCCTTTCGCTGTTTCCGCTATTCCTGCAGTTTCCGCTTTAATTCCATCATCTTGTCCCTCAGCTCCGCCGCCGCTTCAAAATCAAGCTCCGCCGCTGCTTTCTTCATCTTCTTCTGAATTGACGCGATCAGCTTCTCCAGCTCTTCCTTTGTCATGGATTCAGGGTCTTTCTCGAAGCGTACCTCTTCCTTGGCAATCTTTTTGCTGATGCTGATCAGATCGCGCACTGCCTTGCGGATCGTCTGCGGCGTAATGCCGTGTTCCTCATTATATTTCTGCTGAATCCTGCGCCTGCGCTCAGTTTCCTCAATCGCAACGCGCATTGAATCCGTCATCTGGTCCGCATACATAATGACATGACCGTCAGAATTACGCGCTGCACGCCCGATCGTCTGAATCAGGGACGTCTCAGAGCGGAGAAAGCCCTCCTTATCCGCATCCAGAATCGCCACCAGCGATATTTCCGGAATATCCAGCCCCTCTCTTAACAGATTGATCCCGACAAGCACATCAAACACGTCAAGGCGCATATCCCGGATGATCTCGGCGCGTTCCAGCGTATCAATATCCGAATGCAGATATTTGACGCGGATTCCGACGTCCTTCATGTATTCCGTCAGGTCCTCCGCCATGCGTTTTGTCAGCGTTGTCACAAGCACTTTATTTTTTCGTTCCGTCTCCTTACGGATCTCACTGATGAGGTCGTCGATCTGACCTTCGATCGGGCGCACAAATACCTCCGGGTCAAGAAGTCCGGTCGGGCGGATGATCTGCTCCGCACGAAACAATTCATGTTCCTGTTCATAGACATTCGGCGTCGCAGATACAAACAGCATCTGGTCAATATGCTGCTCAAATTCCGTAAAATTAAGCGGCCGGTTATCGAGCGCCGACGGCAGGCGGAACCCGTAATCCACAAGCGTTGTCTTGCGCGAGCGGTCCCCCGCGTACATGCCCCTGATCTGTGGGATCGTAATATGAGATTCATCAATGATGATCAGATAATCGTCATGAAAATAATCCATCAGGCATTTGGGCGGCTCCCCTGCCTTCGTACCGTTTAAGTGTCTGGAATAATTTTCGATGCCGGAACAGAAGCCCGTCTCCCGCAGCATTTCCACATCAAAATTCGTACGCTCCGCAATGCGCTGCGCCTCGAGCAGCTTGTCCTCCTGCTTGAAATAAACAACTCTCTCTTTGAGCTCCTCCTCAATCGCATCGCAGGCCCGCCGGATTTTCTCCTGCGCAACCACATAATGGGACGCCGGAAAGATCATCACATGTTCCAGCACGGAGATTGCTTTTCCCGTAAGCGGCTCAACTTCCGTGATGCGGTCAATCTCATCCCCGAAAAATTCCACCCGAATTAGGGCATCCCCGCCCTGCGCAGGGTTGATCTCCAGCACATCTCCATGTACACGGAAACAGCTTCTCGCCAAATCTAAATCGTTTCTTTCATACTGCATGTCGATCAGTTCCCGGATGACCTGATCTCTGTCTTTTGTCATGCCGGGCCGCAGGGAAACCACCATTCCCATGTAATCATCCGGACTCCCCAGACCATAAATACACGACACGCTCGCAACCACGATCACATCCCTGCGTTCGGTCAGCGACGCCGTTGCGGACAGGCGCAGACGGTCGATTTCCTCGTTCACGGCAGAATCCTTCGCAATATAGGTATCCGAAGAAGGTACGTATGCCTCCGGCTGATAATAGTCATAGTAGGACACAAAATATTCCACCGCATTATTCGGAAAAAACTCCTTAAACTCGCCATATAACTGTGCTGCAAGCGTCTTATTATGCGCAATGATCAGGGTCGGCCTGTTCAATTCCTGTATGATATTCGCCATCGTAAAGGTCTTGCCGGAACCGGTCACCCCCAGTAAAGTCTGGAATTGGTTGCCTTCCTTAAAGCCTTTCACCAGCTCGGCAATTGCCTGCGGCTGATCACCGGTAGGCGCATATTCCGATACCAATTCAAAATGATCCATGAAAGTTTCCTCCCCTGCAAAGCTACTTTCTGAGTATACCACAGCTTATTTTTATTGTCCACAGATTATCGAACATTTGTTCATTTAATTTGTCCACGCCCATGACCTTTCTGTTCCGTTTGAGAAGTGTTTGACAGAAAAATGGCAGACATGATACGCTGTTGTTGGAAAAACTCGCGGATCAAATAACAATTCCGCGAAGAAAAGAGGATATTATGGCAGTTATTGTCTATGGAACTCATGTTTTTACAAAGCTGGCAGGCTATTACGGACAGAGAGAAGAATGCCCTGTCTGCCACAGAATATACCAAAAAGGATATGTCAGGAATTCTGTCTGGGCGCATTTGGAATACATACCGCTTTTTCCTGTTAAGAAAATTTATTTCAAAATGTGCCCCGTATGCGGAAGAGGCGTCGAGCTGAAGAACAAGGAAGCAAAGGCGGAAATGGCGGGCGGTGATTACGGAAACCGTCAGGCATTTGAGCCTTATGTAAAGCATGTGTTAGCGAAAAAGCCGACCGGAATGATGTCTACGGACAACAGCTATGAATTCTGGATCAGGGATTTGATGACAGGAGAAGAAATTCTGATCGCTTCCAATATCACCAAAGATCAGGTGAAACGGATCAAAAAGAGCAGAGGATATAAAAAAGTCCCGATTATGAATGCATAAAAAGTCCCCTTAAACAGCCATGGAAAAACCAAAAGCTGTTTAAGGGGATTTTTTTATACCTCAAACATCAGCTCTCCGTAAGTCGGGAACGGCCACATTTCCTTATCTACGATCATTTCCAGCTTATCAGCCGGTGCGCGCAGCTGCGCCATGATCTTCATGATCGTATCTTTATAGAAGAATGCCTGCTCCTTCACATCCGTCATTGCGGATGCATCCGCTTCCGCCTGTTTCAGCGAAGCAAGCGCCTCCTTCATCTCACAAAGCAGCCCGGACGTCTCATTTAACAGACCTATCTGCACGGATGCGTCGCAGCCCGCCGCCTTCACTGCATTAATCGTATCGGCAAGACTCTTGGTATAATTGATCACTGCCGGGATGATCTGTTTACCCGCCATATCGATCATCGTCAAAGCCTCAATATTGATTGTCTTGGCATAAGTCTCATAAATAATCTCCTCTCGCGACTCAAGCTCCGTTTTGGTAAAAATACCAAATTTTTCGAAAAGTTTTACTGCTTTCTCGGTCGTGAGCGCACCTGCCGCCTCAATCATGGACTTGATGTTCGGCAGTCCGCGTCTTTTAGCCTCCTCAATCCATTCGTCCGAATAACCGTCCCCATTAAATACGATCCGCTGATATTTTGTCATGTACTCTTTAATCAGATCATGTACCGCAGACTCAAAATCGTCCGCTTTTTCCAAAATATCCGCCGCCTCGCAGAACGCCTCGGCAACAATCGCGTTTAAGATCGTATTCGGACTTGCGATCGAATCCGCGGAACCGACCATACGGAACTCAAATTTATTTCCTGTAAACGCAAACGGTGACGTCCTGTTTCTGTCTGTCGCATCTTTATCCAGATCCGTCAGCGTCTTTACGCCCGTCAGCAGCTTGCCGCCTTCCTTCAGGCTCTTGGCAATACCGGTCTCGACAAGCTGGGTCACAACATCGTCAAGCTGTTCCCCAAGGAACATGGAAATGACTGCGGGCGGTGCCTCATTTGCGCCAAGCCGGTGGTCGTTTCCGACATCGGACGCGCTCTGTCTGAGCAGATCGGCATGCGTGTCAACCGCCTTCATAATGCAGGCAAGCACTAACAAAAACTGGATATTCTCATTCGGCGTATCGCCCGGGTCTAATAGATTCACGCCGTTATCGGTCGTAATTGACCAGTTGTTATGCTTGCCCGAACCGTTCACACCCGCATACGGCTTTTCATGAAGCAGGCAGCGCATATCATGCTTATAAGCAACACGCTTCATTGCCTCCATAACAAGCTGGTTATGATCGACTGCAATGTTTGCCGTCTCATAAATCGGCGCTAATTCGTGCTGCGCAGGCGCAACCTCGTTATGCTGCGTCTTGGCGGTCACACCAAGCTTCCACAGCTCAATATTCAAGTCTTTCATATACGCGCCGACGCGCTCCTTAATGACACCGAAATAATGATCTTCCATCTCCTGTCCCTTAGGAGCCGGCGCACCGAACAGTGTCCTTCCTGCGAACATTAAGTCGGGGCGCTGCATATATAAGTCTTTATCGACTAAGAAATATTCCTGTTCCGGTCCGACTGACGCCGTAACCTTCGTCGCACTCTGATTTCCAAACAGCCGGACAATCCGCAGCGCCTGCTCGGAGAGCGCTTCCATCGACCTGAGAAGGGGCGTCTTTTTGTCAAGCGCCTCGCCCGTATAAGAACAGAACGCAGTAGGGATACAAAGAATCATACCGCAGCCCGATTCTTTCAAAAAAGCCGGAGAAGTAATATCCCACACAGTATATCCCCGCGCTTCAAACGTCGCGCGCAAACCGCCCGACGGGAACGAGGACGCATCCGGCTCGCCCTTAATCAGCTCTTTCCCTGAAAATTCGGTCAGCATCCTGCCGCTCTCATCCGGATGTGCGACAAATGCGTCATGCTTTTCCGCCGTAATGCCGGTCAGCGGCTGGAACCAATGCGTATAATGCGTCGCACCGTTTGCGACCGCCCAGTCCTTCATCGCTTTGGCAACCACATTCGCCGCCGACATAGAAAGCTCGCCGCCCTCATCCATCACTTTTTTAACTTCCCTGTAGACGTCCTTCGGCAATACTTCTTTCATCTTCCCAAGTGTAAAGACGTCCGATGCAAAAATTTCCTCCACATTCATTACTTCGCTCATAATACTCCTCCCTTTCTCTCATAAAAACAAAAAATGCCCCAAAATCGCTTTTGGAACATCATCGTTCAGGTTACCGTATGTACGAATCCTTTTCGCGAAATCATAGTCGCGAAATCACTTTCGTCTTTAACAATAACCTAAAGCGAAAAAAATTGCAAGCCCCAATCACAATTTTTTTATTTTTTATTACTCTCCGAAAGAGTTTGCGGAACGCAGACTCATTTTAACTCTGAGCAGGTCATACTGCGATCCCGGCTCCGACAGCGTAAGGAACAGCGCCTGCTGCGGATGCGGACAGCTCTCAACGCTCTCCCCGTCCTCCGTTTTCATATCAAGTACCCGTACCGGCACGTTTTGCCCGTCAGGCCGCATCAGCTCCACTTCGTCCCCGACCGAAAATTTATTGCGCTGCGTAATGCGGCAGCTTCCATCCGGCAAAACCTCCTCAATCGTTCCCAGATACACATATTCGCTGATATAAGTATTCTCTTCGTATACCTGCGCATCCTGATCCGGTTTCGCATAAAAAAATCCGGTCGTAAATCTGCGGCAGGTGCATTTCACGATCTCCTCCCGGTACAGCGGAAGATGTTCTCTATATTTGTCCGGGGACTCAAAATAATCGTCGATTGCCATACGATAAGTTCTTGCGACCGTTGCCGCATACAGCGCGGTCTTCATGCGCCCCTCAACCTTGAAGCTGTCGATTCCGGCATCCACCAGTTCGGGAATATGCTCCACCATACATAAATCTTTCGAGTTAAAAAGGAACGTTCCCCGTTCGTTCTCATAAACCGGAAGATATTCGCCCGGTCTGGTCTCCTCAACAACCGCATATTTCCAGCGGCACGGATGCGTACACGCACCGCGGTTCGCATCCCTTCCCGTAAAATAATTGCTTAACAGGCATCTGCCCGAATACGAGATACACATTGCGCCGTGCACAAACGTCTCAATTTCCATTTCCTGCGGAATGTTCTGCCGGATTTCCTTAATCTCGGCAAGCGTAAGTTCCCTCGCAGACACGACCCTGCGTGCGCCTAAGTCCCACCAGAACCGGTACGTCCCATAATTTGTATTATTCGCCTGCGTAGAGATATGGAGTTCCATTCCGGGGCAGAGTTCCTTTGCCAGCAGAAACATCCCCGGATCGGAAATGATGAGCGCATCCGGTCCGATTCCGTTTAGTTCCCGGAAATAGTCCGCCGCCGCCTTGAGATCGCCGTTATGCGCAAAAATATTGGCGGTCACATACACCCGCACGCCACGCGCATGCGCAAACGCAATTCCCTCTTTCATCTCCTGCATCGAAAAATTTTTGGCTTTTGCGCGCAGTCCGAACGCCTCCCCGCCGATATAGACCGCGTCCGCACCAAATATGACTGCAGTTTTTAATACCTCGAGGCTGCCTGCCGGTATCAGCAGCTCCGGCTTCCCTTTCCGCTTTTCGTTTCTCATGCCTTTCTCCGTTTCTACATATCACAAATATTTATTTTTGTACTTAACGCCACACCGTCGCCAACCGGCAGAATCACGGTCTCCAGTCCTTCATGATGCGTCAGCTCATACAGGTATTCGCGCATTCTCGCATGGATTGTCCGGTTCCGCCTGGTGACCGCATAACGCGATTCTATGACGTCCCCGTCCTGCAGCACATTATCCGACACGAGCAGTCCTCCCGGTGCAAGCAGACGGTACACATCGGGGAAAAAATGAGAATACTGTCCCTTCGCGGCATCCATAAAAACAAAATCATAACTCCCAGTCAGCTCTTTCAGAATATCCGCTGCATCGCCCTCAAGCAGCGTGATCCGGTCCTCCCTGCCTGCCTTTCTGAAATTTTCCCTCGCAAGCGGAATCCTCTTTTCATATTTTTCAATCGTCGTAACCGCCGCCTGCGGCGCCGCGTCACTCATGAGCAGTGCCGAAAACCCGATCGCAGTTCCGACTTCCAGAATCTGCTCCGGCTCCGTCAGCTTTAGAAGAAAGCGCAGCAGCGCCTGTGTCTCACTCCGCACAATCGGAACCGCCGTCTCATGCGCGGTTTTTTCCAATTCATATAAAAACGCCGAATTGCCTTTATCAAGAGAATTGATAAAGGCAATCATTCTTTCATCTACAATCACTGCGAATTCCCTTCCGGCATGCCCTCGGATATCTTTTCCAGCATTTCTTCAACCGTCATGCTTGTATTCAGCTCATACACGCCCGGCTTCTCAATTCCGTGATAGTTCGAAAACATTTCCTGAAAATAAAATAACCTCGTACTGCGGATCAGCCCTTTATCATACAGCTTCTGGCCAAGCGACCGCACATCATCTTCCTCTGTCACTGCAACCGATACGGTAATCCCTTCTCCTTCCGTCATCGGTTCCTCGGCAAAAATACGGTAACCAAATGAGTACGCAGAAAGCGCGAGGCGGTACACAAGGAGAACTACAAGCACCGCAACCGCTGCTTTTATGACCAGTGCAGCTATGCCTCTGATGATCTGTTTTGCATCCATGAGAAAAACCTATTCCTTTCCAAGGGTCATATCAAACTCAAGCTCCGCCGTGATCCAGGTATAAATCTCCTGCATCATCCTGCAGAACGCAAGCTCCGCCGCAAGAAAATCACTCACAAGCCGGTTATCCCTGAGGCTTGTACCTTCCGCCTCCAACTGCTCAACCTCATCAAACAGCTTATCGCCATCCTCTGAGTTTTGGAGTTCATATAGATTTTTACGGTACTCATCTATCCGCTGCTTTAAGTCAGGAAACAGCTCCAGACGCTTTCTTTCCTGCATATACTTCTGATAGATTTCCGATTCCTTTACACAGTCAACAAACTCATTAACCGCCTGTTCCACATTTTTCATGCCATCTTCAGTCCTTTACATCCATAATAATCGGCAGAATCATCGGTCTGCGCTTTGTCTTTTTCCAGACAAATTCGCTTAAGCTGTCCTTGATTGTCGCTTTGATCTTACCCCAGTCCGTTACGTTGCGGTCAAGACACCGCAGCACCTGCGCCGACACCAGCTCCCTCGCCTCCGCCATCAGCTCATCGGATTCGCGCACATATACAAAACCGCGGGAGACAATCTCCGGTCCTGATGCCAGCTGCCCGGAATAGGAATCCAGCGCCATCACAACGATCATGATGCCGTCCTCTGCAAGATGCTGTCTGTCACGCAGCACAACATTGCCGACATCCCCGACGCCAAGCCCGTCTACAAGCACTTCTCCCACAGCAACCCTGCCTGTCACGCCCGCTTTCTCCTCAGAAAGCTCCAGCACATCTCCGGATGAAACAATGAAAATCCGTTCTTTCGGAATGCCGAGCTCCGCCGCCAGCTTCGCCTGCGCCTTTAAGTGTTTATACTCGCCATGCACAGGAATTGCATACTTTGGCCGCGTCAGCGTATAGATCAGCTTGATCTCCTCCTGACACGCATGTCCCGACACATGCACATCCTGAAAAATTACGTCCGCCCCCTTCATCAGAAGCTCATTGATCACATTTGTGACCGCCTTCTCATTGCCTGGTATCGGATTCGACGAAAAAATAATCGTATCATTCGGTTTGATTGAAATCTTTCTATGCGTACTGTTCGCCATACGGCTTAATGCCGCCATACTCTCTCCCTGCGAACCGGTCGTGATAATGACCGTCTGCTCGTCGGGATAATTTTTTAGCTGTTCAATATCAATCAGCGTATTTTCCGGTATGTTCAGACATTCCAGCGCGGACGCCGTCTCAATGATACTGACCATGCTGCGTCCTTCCACGACCACCTTGCGTCCGAAGCGGTAAGCGGAATTAATGATCTGCTGCACACGGTCTACATTCGAGGCAAATGTCGCAATGATGATGCGTGTATCCTTATGCTCCTGAAAAATCGTATCAATGGTCTTTCCGACGGTTCTCTCAGACAGGGTAAATCCCGGTCTCTCCGCATTCGTAGAGTCGCACATGAGTGCAAGCACTCCCTTTCGGCCAATCTCCGCGAACCGTCCCAAGTCAATCGCATCGCCAAATACCGGCGTATAATCCACCTTAAAATCCCCGGTATGAACGACCGTTCCCGCAGGCGAATAAATAGCAAGCGCCGCCGCATCCACAATACTGTGGTTTGTCTTAATATATTCCACGCGGAACTGCCCTAAATTGATCGACTGTCCAAATTTCACGACCTTGCGCTTCGTCACCTTCATCAACTCATGCTCGCGCAGCTTGTTTTCAATAATCCCCATCGTCAGGCGCGTCGCATAGATCGGCACATTGATTTCCTTTAAGACATAGGGAAGCGCGCCGATATGATCTTCATGACCGTGCGTAATAACAAAACCTTTCACTTTATCCAAATGCTCTTTCAGATAGGTCACATCGGGAATGACCAGATCAATCCCAAGCATATCATCTGCGGGGAAACTTAATCCGCAGTCCACCACAATAATACTGTCCTCATACTCGAAGGCAGTAATGTTCATGCCGATCTGCTCCAACCCTCCGAGCGGAATGATCCGCAGGCTTGAAGCACGGCTTCCTTCTTTTTCCTTTCTTTTCAAAAAAATTTCCTCCATATTTCCTGTTCATATGTTCCGGCCGCTATCCTGTCTTGATTATAGCCGGAAAACAACTTCTTTACTCATCCAGCATTCCTTCAAAGATGCCTGAAACCGCCTCAAATTCTGCATCATCCTCCACAAACACATACACGCTCTCCAGGTCCGTGTCCCCGGAATCATCGCGCAGAATGAATGCCTCCGCATCCTCGTCCCTGCTGTCTGTCACAAGCAGATAGCTCTTTCCCGCTATCCGCGTCTGCTCTAACACATAAAATATCAGTTTTTCGCCGTTCTCGCCCTCTAATATAATCTGATCCTCATCCATTGCCCGTCTCCATCATGCCCTTCTGTGTGCTCCGGCATTCTTACCCATTCCCATCATGCCCTTCTGTGTGCTCCGGCATTTTTACCCATTCCCGTCATGCTGTTCTGTTTGTTCCGGCATTCTGGTCCATTCCCGTCATGCTCTTCTGTTTGTTCCGGCATTCTGGTCCATTCCCGTCATGCTCTTCTATTTGCTCCGGCATTCTGGTCTGTCTCCGTCATACTGTTTCTCCGGCATTTTCCTTGCCGTCTTCCTGCATTGCGCGATAATCCAGATATCCCTGCAGAATCAGCACCGCAGCGATCATATCCACATAATCGCGGCGGTGTTCCCTGCGGATTCCCGCTTCCATCATGGTTCTTTCCGCCGAAACCGTCGTCAAACGCTCGTCCCAGTATGTTATCGCAAGGCCCGTGCGCCTTGCAAGCATCTCTCCGAATTCTTTTGTCTTCTCCACGCGCACGCCCTGCGTATCATTCATATTTTTTGGCAGCCCAAGTACGATCTGCCCGACATGATATTCTTCAATCAGTTCCTCAATCCGCGCGCAGGTCCTGCGCAGCTTATTTTCCTGTTCCCTGCGAATGATCTCTTTCCCCTGTGCCGTAATCAGCAGCTCATCACTTAATGCCACTCCCACTGTTTTCGAGCCAAAATCCAATCCCATAATCCGCATATATTTCCCCGTCCTGACGCATCCTGCGGATTTTTGCATAAACACAGCTTCCGTGGACGAACTTATAACAGTTCAGCCTTCGGCTTTACTATCACGCTTGATGCGAACTGATACGATAAATGTTCTTATTCACCCTTATTTTCCATCCCAGCCGCAGGAATGAATATACTGCGCCAGCATTTCCTCCACCAGCTCGTCACGCTCCACTTTCATGATCATCGTTCTGGCATTCTTGTGGCTCGTAATATAGGTCGGATCTCCCGACATAATATATCCCACAATCTGATTGACCGGATTATAGCCCTTCTCCGTCAACGCCTCGTATACCGCCCGGAGGACCTCCCGTACCTGAACCTCCGGTTCTGTCTCTACCCTGAAAAATTGTGTGTTTCCTAAATCCGTCATACAGCCACTTCCTTTATCCGAGACTGTCAGCGCCCGCACCGACACTTCCACGCGTACAATACTGTTTTCATTTTACTCTACTTGCCGCCATTTTGCAATGAAACTTATTTCCCTGAACAAAATAAGTGTAACAGTTCCGCCTTCTGCTTCACCGTCACACCGGATGCACAGGCGCACATCCTCCGTCTCCGGGATCAGCCGCCATTCTCACGATCTGCTGAACGCCATCCATCATCAGCTCCGCGCCGGCTCCCCGCACAATCCGGTTTGGCTCCGAGACATATTCCGGTACTGCAGCAGCTACATAGTCGTCCGTATGCCCGGTCAGAAACCATACGCCCCCGATCTTCTTTCTCTCCTCAGTAAGAATTTCCATCGGTCTGCCGATCAGGCGCGCACGATACTGCTCCGAAAGCTCCTCTCCGATTCCGATCAATTCCCCGCTTCTTGCCGCCTTAATACTTTCCGGAACCTGCCCTTCCATGACCGCTGCCGGCGTTCCTGCGCGTTTGGAGTATTGAAACACATGCATTTCATAAAAGCCGATGCGCCTGACAAACGCCTTTGTCTCGGCAAATTCTTCCTCTGACTCTCCCGGAAACCCGACAATGACATCTGTTGTGATGGCGGCACGCGTAAACGCCTTACGCAGAATCTGAACGCTCTTTGCAAATTCCTCCGTACGATAATGACGGTTCATCCGTTTTAAGACGGTGTCACTGCCGCTTTGAAGTGATAAATGAAAATGCGGACAAAGTTTTTTGCATTTAGAAAGCCGCTGTACAAATTCTTCCGTGATGATCTGGGGCTCCAAAGAACCAAGCCGGATGCGGCACAACTCCGGAATCTCAGCAAGCCGCTCGATCAGTTCTGCCAGAAACCCCGCTTTTACAGCGTCGCGGTAGTCCGCCGAGCGGATGCCGAGAAAATCAAGTCCGTAAGAACTTAAATGTATCCCGGTCAGCACAATCTCTCTGCACCCGCCGCTTACCAGCGCGCGCGCTTCCGATAGAACTTCCTCCGGCTTTCTGCTCCTGACCCGTCCCCGCGCATAAGGGATCGCGCAATACGTGCAGAACTGGTTACATCCGTCCTGAATTTTCAAGAAGACCCGGCTATGTTCCTGCGGTTTCGTCAAAGTAAGGGCCTCATACTCATCTGTGTCCGCAATATCGATCACATGATCCCTGACCGTATGCTCCCGGAAATATTCTTCTAAAATGCGGACAATCTGCCCTTTGCGGTTATTTCCTATGATAATATCGGCGCCAAGCTCCTTTGCCTGAAGAGAGAGCGCATCATTCTCCGTCATGACGTCCTCCCCGCCCATCCTTTCCGGCATATTTTTTTCCGCCGCATACCGGCTTTCCGCTTCATGCTGCACATAACAGCCGACCGCAACAATCACGGCATCAGGGTTATTCTTTCTCGCGCGGTGCAGCATCTGGCGGCTTTTCCGGTCCGCAATATTTGTCACGGTACAGGTATTGATGATATAAATGTCCGCTTTTTGAACAAATGGCACAATTTGATAACCGTTTTCTTGTAAGTTTTGCCTCATAACATCCATTTCATAAGCATTCACCTTACAGCCAAGATTATGTAATGCTACACTTTTCATAGGAAACCCCGTTTTTTTTGTATTGTTTTATATATTGACTTTTCCTTTTTTTACAATTAAGATGATGATGTGGTTTGAAAGACCGCGCAAAAAATGTAAAGGAGGTCATCTCAATGAAAACAGTAAAGATTTCTTTGAATTCCATTGACAAAGTAAAATCGTTTGTAAACGATATTACGAAATTCGATTATGATTTCGATTTAGTTTCCGGCAGATATGTTATCGATGCAAAATCTATCATGGGTATTTTCAGCTTAGACTTATCCAAGCCGATCGACTTAAATATCCATGCAGAAGACAACATCGACGACGTACTTGACGTATTAAAGCCGTACATGATCTAATGCAATGGAACACATAAGCATGCACCGGCGCTGCATTCGCGGCACAGATACATGCAAAATGTAAAAGCAAGGCAGACGTCCTGCAAAGCAAGGCGGATGCCTTGCTTTTTTATGTACTTAATCGGGAAATCTTCATTCTTACACCCCCGCATCAAACTTTTAAGCTTCAACCAAAATGATCTCCTCCGTCTTTAGCGCAGTTTCTACAAGTCCGTCGATCTTCTCTTTCAGATTTGTCTCATGGTCGCGGATGACTTTCAGATTCGGTTTCGTCACAGGATGCTTGGCAACAAAGATCGTGCAGCAGTCCTCAAACGGCAGGATCGACGTCTCATAGGTATGAATCTTTTCCGCAATATCCACAATATCGTTTTTATCAAAACCAATGAGCGGGCGGTATACCGGCATTACACAGGCGTCGTCCGTACACGCGAGGGACGCCATCGTCTGCGACGCCACCTGACCGATGCTCTCGCCCGTCACAAGTCCTAAGCAGTCGTTTTTTCCCGCAAGTGTTTCCGCGATGCGCATCATATAGCGGCGCATAATGATCGTCAGCTCCTCATGCGGGCATTTCTCATAAATATAAAGCTGAATATCCGTAAAATTCACAACATGAAGATGAATCGGACCCGTGTAGCGCGAGATCAGCTTCGCCAGATCGACCACCTTCTGTTTTGCGCGTTCCGAAGTATAGGGCGGCGCATGAAAATAGACCGCGTCGATATGCACGCCGCGCTTTGCGATCATATAGCCCGCAACCGGGGAATCAATTCCGCCCGAGAGCAGAAGCATTGCCTTTCCGTTCGTTCCGAGCGGAAGTCCGCCCGGTCCCGGTATGACCTCGGAATACAGATAGATTTTTTCACGGACTTCGACGTTTAACTGAATTTCGGGATGGTGCACGTCCACGCAAAAATCGGGAAACGCCTCCAGAATCGCCGCGCCCAGCTCCTCGTTCATCTGCGGCGACTGCATCGGATAGTTTTTCCGCGCCCGTCTGGCAAACACCTTAAACGTCTTATGCTTGTCCGCATAGACAGTATCCATATAAGAAAGCACGTCTTTTTTGAGCTGTTCAAAACCGGAGTCCTCCACATGGACCACCGGGCAGATTCCGGCAACGCCGAACACCGTCTTTAAGTTGTCCACCGTCTCGTCATAATCAAAATCAGACAGCGCATCCACATAAATCCGTCCGTCCGCTTTGTGCACGTGAAAGCTGCCCTCGCAGCGCCTGAGCGCATATCTGATATCGTTCACCAGCGCGTCCTCAAACAGATACCGGTTCTTTCCCTTAATTCCAATTTCCGCATATTTGATCAAAAAAGCTGAAAACATGTTTTTCTCCTTTAGAACTTATGTGGAGAATGCCGTTTTACCGGCATTCTCCGAAGAATGATTTAGATTTTCTTTGCAGTCGTGCTTTGACTGCTTAGAAAATCTTTATTCTTTTCACACCAACCTCCACAATCCCACTCTGCGGAATCTCAAATCTAGATGAAGAATGCCTATATTTTAGGCATTCTTCGGTGTGAAGCTTTAGAAGTTCCAAGACAGCCCTGCTGTCTTTGCGAAAACAGCCCTTGCTGTGAGCCTTAGAACTTCTCTTCACACTATTTTCTCGTATAACGCCTGAGCTTCGGAATCTGCTCATTCAGCACCGCCAGCGCATAATCAAGCTGCTCCTTTGTCGTCTCAACGGAGAAGCTGAAACGCACGGTCGATTCCAAAAGCCCCCGTTCCAGTCCGATTGCGGAAAGCGTCGCGGACGGCGTCGGTTTATGCGCCGAGCAGGCGCTTCCCGCAGAAATACAGATTCCCTCATCGTCTAAGCTGTGAAGCAGCACTTCGGCACGTACTCCCTTTACAGAAAGGCTCACTATATGAGGCGCGCCGCTTCTTCCCTGCGGTCCGTTTATCGTAACATCCGGAATGTCCTGCACGCGGGACATAAAATACTCTTTATATTCATACAAACGGCTGATATCTTCATCCAGATGCGAAAAAATCTCTTCCACCGCTTTCCCGATTCCCGCTATGCCGGCCACGTTCTCCGTACCGGAACGCATGCCGCCCTGCTGCCCGCCGCCGAACAGGATCGGCTTGATCTTCGCTTTCTCGCCGACATAGAGAAAGCCGATTCCTTTCGGACCGTGAATTTTATGTCCGCTCACCGACAGCAGATCGATTCCCGCCTTTTTCGGATAAATGCGGCATTTTCCGTATCCCTGCACTGCATCCACATGAAACAGCGTCTGCGGGTTTTTCTGTTTGATCAGCCTGCCCGCCTCCTCAACCGGCATCATGCTGCCAATCTCATTATTCGTATGCATGATCGAAACAAGAATCGTCTCCGGCGTAACCGCCGCCTCCAGATCCTCAAGACGGATACAGCCATAGGAGTCCACCGGCAGATAGGTAACACCGTAGCCCAGACTCTCTAAATAGCTCATGGTCTGCAGCACTGCCGGATGTTCAATCCGGGTTGTAATAAGCTGCTTTCCTCTGCGGTAGTTTGCCATCGCGGCGCCGATGATCGCCAGATTATCCGACTCCGTGCCGCCCGATGTAAAAAGAATTTCTTTTTCCTGTACTTTTAAGCTTTTTGCGATCTGCTCCTTTGCATAGCGCAGATACTGCTCCGCCTCCACGCCCTTTCTATGCAGGCTTGACGGGTTTCCGTAATCTGTGCGCAGGACCTGATCTACGATTGCGGCAACGCTGTCAAAGCACCTCGTCGTCGCCGAATTATCAAAATAACATCTCATTTTTATCTTCTCTCATTCCACGTCAATCAAAAAACAATTCTTATATCCTACTATATTCTAAACGGGTTCCAGATGATACATCAGCCATGCTAAGACCGTAAAGCCCGCCGTTTCCGTGCGCAGAATGCGTCTGCCGAGCGTGATGGGCACAATTCCGGCGGCTTTTGCCTGAGCAATTTCCTCCTCCTCAAAACCGCCCTCCGGCCCGATCATGACCGATACTTCCGCCCCTGCACGGATACTGCCCATCAGTTCCCTCGTGCATGCCATATCCGCGGCAAGCTCGTAAGGGATCATTTTCACGTCAGCCTTCGCCGCTTCCTTCACCGCATCGGCAAACCGCATGACAGCGCCGACTTTGGGAACAATGGCGCGCCTGCTCTGCTTTGCCGCCGCCTCGGCGATCGCATTCCATCTCGCAAGCTTCGCCGCCTCTTTTTTTGCATCCAATTTTACAACGCAGCGCCCTGCGGCCACGGGAATGATCTCATGCACGCCGAGCTCCACGGCTTTCTGAATAATCAGTTCCATCTTGTCCGCTTTTGGAAGCGCTTGAAACAGGCGCAATTTTCCTGGCAGCTCCACGCCGTCCTCTTTGATAAACCGGAGTACGCATTCAACCCGCTCCCTGTCAAAGCTGCCCACCTCGCAGCGGTATTCTTTTCCGTCCACGCCGTTACTCACGGCAATTTCCTCTCCCGGCCCGATGCGCAGCACATTCACGATATGGTTCACATCATTTCCCGTGATGATCACACGGCGGTTTTCCACGTCAATCTGCGACGGCTCCACAAAAAAATGATACATAAATTCCCTCAATCCGGCTTCCATGATTGCGCTCATGCTGCGAGCTTTTTTCTTTGCGAGCAGCTAATGCGCCAATGTTTGCGATGCTCGCAGCGCAAACTTAGGATTGAAAATTTTAATTTTCAATCTTCCACTTCGCAGAATCTCAAAACCATACGGAGAATGTTGTATTTCAGACATTCTTCGAAGAATGATTTAGATTTTCTTTGCAGGCGTACTTTGACTGCTTAGAACTTCTCTTTACACTGTTTTCTTGCCGTTACGCTCACCCACTCGCCCTGATAAGTTGTCTCCACGATCTCTAAACCTGCCGCAAGCATCGCGTCACGCACATCCTGTTCTTTCCGATTTTCATTGATAATACCGGACGTGATATAATATCCGCCAGGTTTTAAGTGCCGCGCCGCCGCCGGCGTCAGCATCACAAGCACATCCGCTAAAATATTTGCCATAATCACATCATATTTTTCATAACCGATCCGGTTTTGCAGCTCCTCATCCTCAATCAGATTTCCGATCTGCAGATCAAAACGCGCCGCCGCAATGCCGTTCGCCTTAAGATTATCGGCAACAGCCGGCTCTGCGCAGGGATCGATATCCGTACCGGTCACATGCCCGGCGCCATACATAAGCGCGACAATCCCCAAAATGCCGCTCCCGGTTCCAATATCCAGAATCTCGGCGCCGTCCGTCATATATTTTTTGAGCTGGCGGATACAGAGCTGCGTCGTCTCATGCATGCCGGTTCCAAACGCCGTCCCGGGATCGATATGCAGAACCTTACTGCCCGGCTCTTCTTTTTCCGCCTTTTCCCATGAAGGGATGACAAGCAGTTCGTCAATGTAAAATTGATGAAAGTATTGCTTCCAATTGTTGATCCAGTCAATGTCCTCCGTTTCGGACAGCGCGATCTCTCCATCTCCTAAGTCCGTAAACGCGCGGAGCGCATCCATCTCACGTTCGATTTCTAAAAGAAGCTCCTGCTTCGTCTTCTTTGTGCCGGAAAGAAGAAGCATGCCGTCCGCATCGGTCTCCACAAAAAATGTCACGTAGGCAATACCGTCATCCTCCGCAATGTCCGGAAGAATATCGACAAACATCCGCTCCTTATCAGATGCCGTAAGCGGCACCTTATCCTCAATCTGTGCGCCCTCGAGTCCAATGTCATAGAGTGCGCTGATCAGAATATCCTCCGCATCAGTCACTGTTTTGATTCTGAACGCCGTCCACTTCATCCGCTTTCCTCCCGCTGGAACTCTATCCCGTTCAACCGTTCTTTGCGTCCCGCCTTTTCCTACCGCCCGGCGGACTTCCTGTTACGTAACAGTTCAGCCTTCGGCTAAATTGTTACGCTGTATAGCTGTCTGTTACCCTGTTACAGTATATATGGATTTTATCAAAAAAACAAGGGGCGCAGACCCGAATTGTCCGCACCCCTTTTCCGCTGCAAAATTGTATGTTTTCCAAAGCCTGTCATTTCCATGCTTCAGAAAAATTTCTTTTTCTTTTTAGAGTCCTTCTGCGATTCTTCCCTTGATTTATCCCCTGTCACGCGCCTTACTTCGTTTAAGCTGTCCCCCGTCTGGGCGTCAAATTCCATCAGCAGATCGCGCGCCTTCGCGGACAGCTTATCCGGCACCTGTACCACAAACGTGACATAATGGTTGCCGCGCTGCTCCTTATTATGAACGTTCGGCACGCCTTTCCGTTTTAACACCACACGGGTATCCGTCTGTGTTCCTGGCTTGATCGTGTAGGCGATCCTGCTGTCGAGCGTATCCACAAGGACTTCCCCTCCGAGCGCCGCAATCGCAAACGAAATCGGCACCGTCGAATAAATGTCAACGCCGTCGCGCTGGAAGATCGGATGGCGCATCACCTGACATTCTACCAGTACATCTCCGCGCGGTCCGCCATTCGTTCCCGGCTCACCCATATCGGAAATGCGGAATGCCTGCCCGTTGTCAATGCCCGCCGGAATAATCGCCATGATCTTTTTGCGTGTTGCGTGATAGCCGCCTCCATGGCAGTCAGGACATTTATCCTTGATAACTTTTCCGGTTCCGTTACAGTCGGGACAGGTCTGCACGTTTCTGACGGTTCCGAAAAAGCTGTTCTGCGTATAAACGATCTGACCGGAGCCTTTACATTTTTCGCAAGTTACCGGACCGCTGCCCGGCTTTGCGCCGCTGCCATGGCAGGTCCGGCACTCCTCCTTATACGGAATTTCAATCTCTCTCTCCGCTCCGAACACTGCTTCCTCAAAGCTGATACGGATACTTGTTCTTACATTGCGCCCGCGCATCGGACCATTACCCGATCTGCCCGAACGTCTGCTGCCGCCAAACAGATCGCCAAAAATATCGCCGAAAATATCACCAAAGTCAGCGTTGCTGAAATCAAAGCCGCCGAAGCCGCCTCCTCCCGCGCCGCCCTCAAATGCCGCATGCCCAAACTGGTCATACTGCCTGCGCTTTTCCGGGTCGCTTAAGACCGCATACGCCTCGGACGCTTCCTTAAACTTCTTTTCCGCCTCTTTATCACCCGGATTCATATCCGGGTGATATTTCTTGGCAAGGACACGATATGCTTTTTTAATCTCTGCTTCATCGGCGTTCTTGCCGACTCCGAGGACCTCGTAATAATCCCGTTTCTGCTCTGCCATATGTGTTATACCTCGCGGTAGTCTCCGTCTACGACATCATCTTCTGCAGAAGCGGGTTCCGGACCTGCCTGCGCGCCTGCTCCGCTCATGTCGGGACCCTGTGCGCCGCCCGCCTGCTGCATGTTTTCATACATCTTCGTGAACAGGCTCTGTGCACTGTTCATCAATTTCTCTTTGGCCGCCTTTAACTCGGTTACCTGATCTTCCGTCATCTCGGTATCCTTGGTCTTCTCCAGAAGATCCTTCAGTCCCTGTAAATCGGACTCAAGCGACGCCTTCTCATCCGCGCTGATCTTGTCGCCGACCTCGCTAAGCGCTTTCTCCGTCTGGAATACGAAGGAGTCCGCATCATTTCTCGTGTCGATGGCTTCCTTGCGCTTCTTGTCCTGCGCCTCATATTCAGCCGCTTCTTTCACTGCCCTGTCGATATCCTCATCAGACATATTGGAGCCTGCCGTAATCGTGATATGCTGCTCCTTGCCCGTTCCCAAGTCCTTTGCGGATACATTTACGATACCGTTCGCATCAATATCGAACGTCACCTCGATCTGAGGCATACCGCGTCTTGCAGGCGGGATACCATCCAGGCGGAACTGGCCTAAGGACTTATTGTCCTTTGCAAACTGTCTTTCACCCTGTACGACATTAATATCAACTGCCGTCTGGTTATCTGCAGCCGTCGAGAAAATCTGGCTCTTTCTCGTCGGGATCGTCGTATTTCTCTCGATCAGTCTTGTCGCGACACCGCCCATCGTCTCAATGGAAAGGGACAGCGGCGTTACGTCGAGCAGAAGAATCTCTCCTGCGCCCGCGTCGCCGGCAAGCTTACCGCCCTGAATAGATGCGCCGAGCGCTACGCACTCATCCGGATTCAAGGACTTGTTCGGCTCATGTCCGGTCAATTGTTTTACCTTATCCTGTACGGCAGGAATTCTTGTGGAGCCGCCGACCAGAAGAACTTTGCCAAGATCCGCCGAAGTCAGTCCCGCATCCTTTAATGCATTCTGAACCGGAATTGCCGTCTTCTCAACAAGATCATGCGTCAGCTCATCAAACTTTGCCCTGGTCAGATTCATGTCAAAGTGAAGCGGCCCGTTCGCATTCATGCTGATGAACGGCAGATTGATATTTGTCTGGGTTGCAGAGGAAAGCTCTTTCTTTGCTTTCTCAGCCGCTTCTTTTAATCTCTGGAGCGCCATCTTATCCTGAGACAGATCCACGCCGTTTGCGTTCTTAAATTCTTTTACCATCCAGTCAATGATCTTCTGGTCGAAGTCATCACCGCCAAGGTGTGTATCTCCGTTTGTGGCAAGAACTTCAATAACGCCCTCTCCGATCTCAATGATGGAAACATCAAACGTACCACCGCCGAGATCGTAGACCATAATCTTCTGCTCTTTTTCATTGTCAAGACCATATGCAAGCGCTGCCGCCGTCGGCTCATTGATAATACGCTTTACGTCAAGTCCGGCAATTTTTCCGGCGTCTTTTGTCGCCTGACGCTGAGAGTCGTTAAAGTAAGCCGGAACCGTGATGACCGCTTCCGTCACTTTTTCACCAAGGTAGTTCTCTGCATCCGCCTTCAGTTTCTGTAAGATCATCGCGGAAATCTGCTGCGGTGAATATTTCTTTCCGTCAATATTACGTCCGCGGTCCGTACCCATGTCCCTCTTAATGGATGCAATCGTGTTATCCGCATTTGTAACTGCCTGACGCTTTGCAGGCTCACCGACTAAACGCTCGCCGTTCTTCGTAAATGCGACAACGGACGGTGTTGTCCTTGCGCCTTCCTGATTTGCGATGACCGTGGGCTTCCCGCCCTCCATAACGGCAACGCAGCTATTTGTTGTTCCCAAGTCAATACCAATTATTTTTCCCATAGCTTTCTCCTCCATTTTATATTGATCTGCTGTTTACATTGTGATCTATCAAAATCCGTTTCCGGCTTTTGCGGCATCTTTTCCCATTTATGAAAGCTGCACTTTTACGCCGCCCTACGGAACGACCGCCACCATACTGTGTCTGACAACTGTATCCCGGTAAGTATACCCTTTCTGAAGCTCCTGCGCAATGATGCCGGACTCGTACTCCTCGCTCTCCACCTGCATGACCGCATTATGAAAATCGGGATTAAATTCTTTTCCGACTGCCTCGATTGGCCGTACCTCCAGCTTTTCCAATTCGCTGATCAGCTGCTTATAAACCATTCCCATACCCTCGGCAAAGGGGCTGTCTTTGTCTTCTTCGGAAACGCTGGCCAGTCCGCGTTCAAAATTGTCAACAACCGGCAGAATTTTTTCTATGACACTTCTCGCACCGGTCTCAAACATTGCCGTCTTTTCTTTTTCCGTCCGCTTGCGGAAATTTTCAAATTCCGCCATCTGACGTCTGACACGGTCCTCCAGCTCTTCGATCTTTTCCTGCTGTTTATCCTTCTTATCCGGCTTCTTATTTTTCTTGAAAAATTTTCCTTCTTTCTCTTTCGGACTATCCGATGTTTCTGCATCATCTGCAGGCTCTTCTGCAGTCTGCGCCGTTTTTTCTGCGAACTGCTCCTCCTCAGCCCCGGCATCGTCCCTGTCCTGCTCCGCCTGCACATCCTCTTTGGCATCCACCGGCTCGTCTGCCTCCGCCCGCATCTCTTCTTCATCCGGCGTCTGTCCGTTATCCGTCCTTTGACCGGCGTTTTGTTTTACTTCCTGTTCTTTTTGTGGTGCCTCCTCATGACCGCTCTGCGCGTCATGGGTTCGGTTTTCATTCACCCTGTCATCTTTTTTCTGTGACACTGGACTCATCTCCTTACCTACTTTTTCTTATATATTTCTTCAAGCTGGGTCATCACAGTCTTTAAGCTGCCGACCGCCTTCTCATAATCCATACGTTTCGGTCCGATGATCCCGATTGTTCCTTTCATTCCTTCGCCCAGCTCATAGGTCGCAGTCACAACACTGCAGTCCCTCATATGCTGAACCGGCGTCTCATCACCAATATAAACTTTAATGCCGGTGTTCTCGTCATCCGAAAGTGTTTCCTGAACGATCTGGGTCAGCTCCTGCTTTTCCTCAAACGTTGTAATCAGCTCACTGGCACGTTTCTGGTCGGCAAGCTCAGGATAACGGAATATATTATTCGTTCCGCTCGTATAAATCTCCAGATCTTCATCCGACTGAATCGCCGCCGCAACCGCATCAATGACTTCGCCCACAATGCCGCTGTGGATACCCGCCTGCTGTTTCATCGCGGAAATCATCCCAAGGCTGATCTCATTCACGGACAGTCCGCCAAGCTGTGTATTCAAAAGAATATTCAGCTTTAAGACCGTCTCGTCGGAAAGCTCTTCCTTCACCGTAAGCATCTCGTTTTTGATCACATTTCCTTCTACAACGATCACCGCTAAAAGCTGCTCCTCGTCCACCTTTGTCAACTGGATGAACTTCAGTTTGTTGCCGACAATCTGTGGTGCGGAGATCATGGCTGCATAATTCGTATTCGTGGCAAGCACCCTCGCCGCCTGCTGTAAGAGACGATCCATCTTCTCTTCTTTTTCGAGAAGCATCTCTTTCATCTCATTGACCTCGCGCTCCTTATCCGCCATCATGTGATCGACATACAGACGGTAACCCTTATCCGAGGGAATGCGTCCGGCGGACGTATGCGGCTGCAGAATATATCCGAGCTCTTCCAAATCCGCCATCTCATTGCGGATCGTCGCCGAACTTAGATTCAGGTCAGTATATTTGGAAATCGTTCTGCTTCCGACCGGCTCTCCCGTCTCAAGGTAATTGCGGATGATTGCCTGCAGAATTTTCAATTTTCTCTCATCCAATACCGCCTGCTCCAACCATGACCACCTTCCTTTTGTCTGTTAGCACTCATTTGATTAGAGTGCTAATATCTTCATACCTAAATTATCACTTACCTTCTATATTGTCAACTAATTTTTCAAAAATAAATAAAAAAAAGACTCTTGCGCAGCAAAAGTCTTTTTTTTACTATTAGGAAACAATCTCTCTTAAAGTGCGTAGCTGCCCTTTACTTCCCCGTTGATGACGTAGTAAACTGCCTTGTCTTCCGGCTTCACATAAAGCTCTACGGACTTAAAGTCTTTTACATCCCTGCCGAGATCATATACCCATACGTCCTTCGCACTCTGAACCAGGGACTCTTCCGTATAAGAATAGCCGTTCAGCTCCAGTGTGATGCTGTTCTTTACTTCTTTTTTAACAGCCTCTTTCTTCTCAGCCTTCTTCACGGCAGGTGCCTTCTTCACGGCGTTCTTAGAACCCGGCTTGCGTCCCGGCTTCTTCTTCACAACAGTCGCTGTCTCTTCTGCCTTTGCAGTTTCCGTTTTTACTACTGCCTTTACCTCAGCAGGCGCCGCAGTCTCCGTTTTCGTAGCTACGTTTTTTTCTGCCGCTTTATCAACGGCAGCTTTCTTCATTTCAGCCATACATCCTCCCTTACACATCCTATATGTGTCTGTGCTTATTTTATTGCTGCCCTGCTGCCAGACATTTAGCGCCGGCTGCAAAGTATTTTCCTGCATTTCGTACAATTGCACTGTATCGCATATGACGCAAAAAGTCAAACAAAGTCTGCATTTTCGTTTATTTGCATATTTTTAGTATAGAAATGCTTTGCTTTTTTCATAATTATGCACAATGAATTCTGTCAAAAACCATCATCTGACGACGAGGAAATAGAACAGTACCAACACGCCGAGTACAATCCGGTACCATCCGAACACCTTGAAATCATGCTTCTTAATATAATTCAACAAAAATTTCAGCACAAAAAGAGACACTGCAAAAGCGACAAACATACCGATCATTAAAATCCATGCCTCCTGTCCCGTAAAGGCAAACCCATGCTTTACGAGTTTTAACAGGCTCGCGCCGAACATAACCGGAATTGCCAGAAAAAACGTAAACTCCGCCGCCACGGTTCTCGATACTCCGATCATAAGCGCGCCGACAATGGTCGCTCCGGACCTCGACGTCCCCGGAAAAATTGCTGCAATCAGTTGAAACATGCCGATGATCAGCGCCGTTTTATAGGTCATCTGGCTTAAGCTTGTCACAGACGGACGCATCCCGCGGTTCCTGTTCTCGACCAGAATAAACGCAATGCCGAACACAATCAGCGCCAGTGCGACCACTACATAATTATAGAGATATTTTTCCAGCACATCATCAAACAAAAGCCCGACGACTGCCGCCGGAATACACGCAGCCAGAATCTGAAACCACATCACAAAAATATCTTTTTTGATCACTGGCTTCGTCTTATCTTTCCACTGAAAAGGCCATATCTTCTGCCAGAAAAGCACGACGACCGCCATGATGGCGCCAAGCTGGATGACAACTTCAAACATGCTGTAAAAATCAGCAGATACCTTTAACGGCATCAGTTCATTTAAGAGGATCATATGTCCCGTACTGCTGATCGGCAGCCACTCCGTGATCCCCTCTACGATACCGAAAATAACAGCTTTCAAAAATTCAAGCATGGATTTCTCCTTTCACGCCCGCTTTTGTGACAGTTCAGCATTCGGCTTCACTGTCACACTGATGCATTGCTAATCGATTGCCCGTTCCCATGCCTCTGCTTCTTAGTGTCCGTATTCCTTCTCTACAAAACGCCTGAGCGCCGGAATAGAACGTTCCACCTTCTCCGTATCAATACAATATGCCATACGGAAATACCCCGGACATCCGAAGCTGTCTCCCGGTACAAGAATGAGGTCGTAATTCTTTGCTTTTTCACAGAATACAACCGCGTCTTCTTCAAGCGCCTTCGGGAAAATATAAAACGTTCCTGCCGGGCATACGACCGTAAATCCAAGCGCCTGAAGCTCGCGGTACAAAATGTTCCTGTTCGTCTCATAGACGGATAAATCCGCCGTGACATCAAGGTTCCCAGCAACCGCAAGCTGCACCATCGCAGTCGGGCAGTTATGCCCGATGCCCCGTGAAATCTGTCCGCACATCTGAATCATCAGTTCCGCATCAGGACAGCCGGGATGGACCGCAACATATCCGATCCGGTCGCCCGGCACGGACAACGATTTCGACCACGAATAGCAGGTGATCGTATTCTCATAATAATTGGCCGGATAGGGCGCAATTTTGTGGTCAAACACAATCTCGCGGTAAGGTTCGTCGGAGATCAGATAAATCTCATGCCCGTATTCTTCCTGCTTCTCATGCAGATAGGCAGAAAGCCGTTTTAAGGTCTCCTCCGAGTAGACCACGCCCGAAGGATTATTCGGCGTATTGATCAGTACAGCCGCCACATGATCATTCATCGCCGCATCCAGCGCTTCAAAATGAATCTGAAAATCCTGCGTATGCGCCGGAACTACCGTAAGGCGCGCGCCGCTTAAGTCCACGTAAGGATGATATTCCGGAAAGAACGGTGCGAATGTAATGATCTCGTCCCCGGGCTGGGACACAAGGCGGACTGCATGCGCAATCGCGCCTGCTGCACCACTCACCATAAAGATATGCTCTTTTTGATATTTCATGCCAAAACGGCGGTTTAAGTTTTCCGCAACCGCCTCCCTGACGGATGGAATCGTCAGCGTCGGACTGTAACCGTGCAGCGCCATCGAATTTTCCGTACGCAGCATGGATATCAGCGTATCCGTATAGGACTGCGGCACGTCTACCGACGGATTTCCCAGACTATAATCAAATACATTCTCATACCCGATCTGTCTCCCGCGCTCTGCGGCATATTCCGACAGACTGCGGATCACAGATTTCGCAGACAGCATTTCCTGATATTTTTTTGCAAGCATTGTGAGTCCCTTTCCCGCATCGTCACCTGACGGCTGACGCGATCAGTTCCATATTTCCCTGCAGATGGAATTTGCCGTATCCCGCCGGCAGGATGAAATGGTCTCCTTTCCTGATGAGCTGCCCGTCTAAGAGTCCGCTTCCATCAATGACGCTCATGATCAGAAACGGGTGATCCTGTGAAAATGCCGCAGGCTCCGTCACCTTCAGCTTCCATACCTTGTAATAATCGCATGCAATCAGCAGATTCATCTGATTATCCGGAAGCCCCTCAGGCGTCATTACGCTTTCCTCAACCGGCTTTGCAGGTACCGTGATCACATCGATGCTCTTTTCAATATGAAGCTCGCGCGGTTTCCCGTTGCTTAACCGGTCGTAATCATAGACACGGTATGTAATATCGCTGTTCTGCTGGGTCTCTAAGATCATCAGTCCGCCCTTGATCGCATGAACCGTTCCGGGATCGATCTGAATAAAATCCCCTTTCTTTACGGGCACTTCACGGATCAGCTCTCCCCACCGCTTTTCTTCGATCATACTGCGAAGCTCTTCCTTCGAAGATGCATTGTGTCCGATCACAAGCTTTGAATCCTCATCACAGTCCAGAATATACCAGCACTCCGTCTTACCAAGCGAGCCGTTTTCGTTCTTCCCCGCGTAAGCGTCATCGGGATGTACCTGAATACTCAAATCTGATCTGGCATCAATGATCTTGATCAGCAGTGGAAACCGGTCCAAACCCGTATCGCCAAACAGCTCCGGATGCGTATTCCACAGTTCGGACAGAGTTTTTCCCTCATACATTTCTCCGCGGATAATGCAGTCCCCGTTCGGATGCGCACTGACTGCCCAGCACTCTCCGGTATCATCTCCGGGAATCGGATAGCCCCAGTCCGTTCCAAGACGGTTTCCGCCCCAGATCATCTGCTTAAACACCGGGTTCAAAAATAAAATCGGCTTTTTTTCCTGATTCATACTCAAATTCCTCCCATTTGCCCTGATCGTTTCAGAATACCAATACGCGGAATCCTTTGCAGTCCGCTTCTGTGTCGCATAATCCACATAAATAATGCCGAACCGGTCCTTATAACCTTCCGACCATTCAAAATTATCAAGAAACGTCCATAAAAAATAGCCTCTGACGTCCACGCCCTCATCCGCCGCGCGCTGTACCTCGGACAGGTACGCATCCAAAAATGTACTGCGGTTTGTATCATGCACCCGCCCGTCCGGCGATACGATGTCGCGGTAGCAGACGCCGTTCTCCGTGACATGGATCGGCAGGTGGTAGCGCTCATAAGCAAAGCGCAGTCCCCAGTAAATACATTCGGGCGTCATCGGCCAGCCTGTGCCTGTCTGCGGCGCACCGTATTCGTAATCATAAAACTGCGGTTCACCGTCCTTACCTGCCCCGACATAATATCCGTTATAAATATTCGTTCCCATGAAATCGAGCGGCTGTGAGATCAGCTCCATATCCTCTTTTGTAATCTCCGGCAGCCATTTTTCAAATTTCCTGACACCCTCCTCGGGGTATTTACCCAGAAACACCGCATCTGAAAACCAGCCCATATTCCACGCCCAATTGCTCATATCGTTATAAAAACCGAAGTAAACCTTCCGGGCCGCCTCAATATCGGCAGGCGCGTTTGTCTTTGGAATCGCGACCCCGCACGTCAGCGAAATGCTGACTTTGACCGGACGGCATGCATACTTTCTAAGATTGATGACCGCCTGCCCATGCGCGCGAAGCGCATTATGCGCAATCTGAAACGTCTCCGCATAGGACATTTTTAGTCCCGGCGCCTGTACGCCCCTTAGATGCGCCAGCCCGACAAAACACTGCGGCTCATTCAGCGTAATAAAATGCTCTACCAGATCGGAAAAGCGTTCCGCGATGACGCGCGCATATTCGCCAAACCATTCAATGGATTTCTCATTAAGCCAGCCGCCCTGATTCTGAAGAGCCTGCGGCAGTTCCCAATGATAGAGCGTTAAATACGGCGTCACGCCGTTCTTTAACATGCTCTTGATCAGACGGCGGTAAAAAAGAACGCCCTTTTCATTCACTTCCCCGGTTCCATCCGGCAGGATCCGGCACCAGTTGACCGAAAAACGGTATGCCTTTATGCCAAGCGCGCCCATGATGGCAAAATCATCCTCATAACGGTGCATATGGTCGCATGCAATATCCGCACGGTGTCCGCCGTATATTTTTCCCTCTGCAGCATAGATGTCCCAAATGCTCTTTCCGATACCGTCTCCCGGCTCTTTTCCTTCAATCTGATAGGCACTTGCCGCAACGCCCCAGACAAAATCATCCCGAAACATAGATACCTCTTTCTTCCCCAACACTAAAGAATCCGCTTTGCGGATTCTTTAGTGTGATACGATCAGAGAAATCAGGTAAAACTCAGATTCATCATTCTCGTGGGTTTCAGTCAGCGTAATCTCAACCATATGTTTTCGATTTTCACCATGCACAAGAAGGTTCTGCATAAAAAGGCAGTCCCCCCATGTCTCCTCAAAGTTCGCGTCTAACACCACCGCATGCTGAACATTCCCGTCTACCACTGCCGTCGCGACCGGCGCAGGCTGATGGATCGTTTTGCGGTACTGCACCGCAATTTCGCTTCCCTCTGCCTCAAACGTGATCTTTGCTCCCCTGCGCTTCGCACTCCAGCCATTTCGAAATCCCTCCAGCACAAGACGCTGCGGGATTTTATCCGCCTCAAAGCCGTCCAAAACCGGAGCGGAATTTCCATTCTGCAGGCGCAGGCTGTTCTGATAATGATTATCCGTAAGCGGCGCAGGCATTGCCTTCTCCGCAGACTCTTCCGCGGAAAGCTCCGCATAGACTTTTTCCAGATAGTCTATGATAACGGATGCGACAAGCGCATGCCCTGTTGTATTTGGATGCAGATCATCGGGCGTAATATCCCTGTTCGGAATTCTGCCCGCCTTCACTTCCGTATAAATCGTCGGCTGCATCGCCACACAGGGAAGGTTATAATGTTCCCCGACCGCCTGATGAATCTCCTGTGCAGTCGTCCCGTTGTCATACATAATATTATGGATCAGCGTAAGCGCAGGCTTTAAGGGCGCATCATAAATTTTGCGCACCAGTCCCTCATACGTTTCCTGATAGAAACTGTTGTTTTCATCATTCACGGAAAACTCCACAAATACGACATCGGGACGGTAGATCAGCAGATCACTCTCCGCCCGGGACACCCCAAACTGGGACGTGGTTCCCCCAATTCCTGCGTTGACATAAGTAAAGGCGCTCTTTGGAAATTTCTTAACCCACCAGTCAAAAACAAGATAGGCATAACAGGTCGTATGCGTCTCGGCAGCTGCTCCCTGTGTAATAGAGCCGCCTAAAAAGCCGATCGTAATGCGGTCCCCGCCCTCAGCGCGTTTCATGCATTCTTTCATGCGGTGCCAGTTTCCTCTGTTTACCAGACCTTTCTCGGTCTGAATCTGATAAGACATGCTGCTTCTCCTTATTGTTATCATATTCTTATGCGCTCATTCTATCATCTAAACTCGCAAACTCGCGCTCACGCGCTTTTTGCCCGATTTCATCGGGCGTTTGCTCGTTAATGCCGCGGGAAAAGTAAATGTCGGCTTTCGCCGCCGCTTCCTTTTTCTCTGCGGCTATTATATCATAATGAAACAGAAAAGAACAAGAGAAACACCCTTGTTCTTTTCTGTCTAAACCCATGTGCATCGTTTTCAGGCGCACCATAAAACGCGGTCCCGACAGCGTTTCCCTAGCGGATGCCAAGCTCCGTATCGCTGTCCGTTACATGGCTGTGTGTCTTAATATAATCAACGATCTCATCCAGCTTCGTAAATGCCAGTCCGACATAGCTGTCCGCACATCCATAATACAGTGCAATCTTGTTTGACACCGGATCGTGAATGGTCGCGCAGGGGAAGCAGACATTGGGAACAAAGCCCCTCTCCTCATACCACTCTTCCGGAGTCAGCAGGAAGTTTTCACACCTGTAAAGCACTTTGGACGGATTATCAATGTCAAGGATCGCTCCACCGATGGAATATACAAACCCATTGCATGTTCCTGAAACACCATGATAGAACAAGAGCCAGCCTTCCGTCGTCTCAATCGGAGCTGCGCCGCCGCCGATTTTCACGGACTCCCACCACTCGCTGCTTCTTCCCATCACATGGCGGTGTTTTCCCCAATATACCATATCCGGGCTCTCACTTAAGAAAATATCGCCGAACGGTGTATGTCCGCTGTCGGACGGACGGCTGAGTAACATATACTTTCCGTTAATCTTTCTTGGGAAGAGTACCGCATTTCTGTTAAACGGGATGAACGGGTTTTCCAGGCGCGTGAACGTCTTAAAATCCGTAGTCTTTGCCATGCCGATGGATGCCCCATAGAAATCCTGGCACCAAATGATATAATAAGTATCCTCCACTTTCACCAGACGGGGATCATACGCATAAACCGGCATAAAATCATTTCCGTTTTCATCCTTAAACGGAATTTTCTCCTTATCAAACTCCCAGTGGATCGCATCCTTGCTGTGGCCAAGATAAATATAAGGTATTCCGTTCGTCTGCTCACCGCGGAACACGCCGATGAACCCGTCTCCGTAAGGCATAACCGCACTGTTAAAAATGCGCGCCACATTCTCCACCGGATTTCTGCCAATGATCGGATTTTCCGTATATCTCCAAATAGGAGCACCGACAATCCCTTCCGGCTTCTCCTGCCAAGGTACATTCTTAACCTCCGGGCAATTTAACATTTTCACTTCGCTCATAAGATTCTCCTTTTTATTTATTTGAAGCACATTCGTGCTCATGATCAATTTTTAATATTTTTCACGGAATCCCTGATCAAAAGCGTTCCGCTGATGACTTTCCTGACATTGGACGGCATACCGCTCTCAATCTGCGCAATGAGCAGAGAAACCGCTTCGCTCGCCATCGCTTCCACGTTCACTGCTACCGTTGTCAGCTTCCGGTATGTAAAATAGTCAATAAATGTGTAATTATCAAAACCGACGACAGAAATATCCTCCGGCACGCGGAGCCCTTTTTTTCTGAGCTGCTCCATCAGCAGATAAGCGAGTTCGTCACAATTGCATACAAACGCGGTCGGCATATCCTCCGGCAGCCTGATCTCTTTTCTGAACAGACAATTCTCATCCCGGTCCTCGATCACATAATCCGGTCTTAATTCAATCCCATGTACCAGCAGCGCCCGGTAATAACCGAGATACCGGTCCAGAATAGAAGCTGTTGCATGGATGCTTCCGACAAATGCGATCTTCTCATGACCCATGTTGATGCAATATTCCGTCAAGCCGTATGCACCATACACATTATCCGTCACGACACTGTCCGCTTCGAGTTCGCCATCATAAAAATCCAAAAGCACAAGTGGAATTTCCGTGTCCTTCACTTTCTGCACATAAGCAGTCGGAAGCTGTCCTAAAATAATAATGCCATCCACCTTGCGCTCCGCCGCGACAACAGGCAGCACCATCGTATCACGCATTTCGTCCGACACAATTTCCATGATGCCGGAATAATTACATTTCTTGAGAGCAAGGACAATATGATGATACATTTTCAAATAAAAAGCATAGGAATCAGGGTCCACATAGTTGCTTGCAACAATCACGCCAATATTAAATTTGGAACTATCCTGCGCACTCTTTGCTTTTGCGCTGCCGTAACTGTATCCCATCTCAGACGCCTTCTGCTTAATCGTCCGGCGGAGCTGGTTACCAACACCGTCTTTATCGGATAACGCTTTTGAAACAGTCACGGTACTGACGCCCAAAGCATCGGCAATATTCTTCATCGTTACATTCTTATTCATGCTGCACCTATGCTTCCCTATCTATGCTTCCTACGCAGTCGTCATCAAATCTTTCTCAATCTATCAAAACAGTTAAAAACTGTTTCTTTCCACCTTTATTTATTACATCAGCCCATCACAAAACCTATTGGTTCTATTGATAATACCACTTTTCCGCCTCCTCGCTTCCCTCCTCCGGCACCGGCATAAATTTCAGCATCACATACTCCATCGGATAAGTCAGCAGAAACAGATAAATTCCCGGTATTACAAACACAGCCCAAGGCATTAAATACACACCGATGCAGGCCAGTACAAATATCACCATAATACCAATCGTGAGCGGCAGATACTTAAACGATGCAAATGCCGCAAATTTTAACATGTCCAGATTCTTCTTATCAAACCTGGATAAAAACGGACAAAAATAAACCGTAACCGAAAAAATTAAAAACGAAACCAGCATCAGCACCATAAAAAGCGCGCTGTTCAACTTACTGTCATTCACCCACACATAGCGGATATCCATAACAGCAACGAACGCAATTACGAGAAATATGAGCGTCATAACTGTCGCCTGTTTCCAGTTCCCCTTAAAGGAGTGCCAGAATTCCTTATGAATATATCCTGTTTTATGCCGCACCACTTTCGACATTGCATAATATGCCGCCGTCGTTGACGCTCCTGCCGTAACGACCGGAATACATCCAACAATCCACAGAATGCCTACATACAAAATATCGCAGAGCATTCCCATAAACCTTGAAAAAAGACTATCGCTGCGAAACAAGATAAGCCCTCCCTGTTCCTTTTGTCTATAGTCCGTACCCATCCGCCTGCCGTCCACGGAATGTTTTTACACATAAAAGCGGCATGTCTGCCGCCGCACACCTCAAAACACCCATCGTTTGATGAAGCGAGAGGCATGCGGCAGATTTCATGCACTCACATTTTAGTAAATACGAATTTCAATGCGCTTCTTACTTGAAGAAATTATCCAAAGCATCCTGCATCGGCTGCTTATAGGTCTCCTGGAACTGAGCTGCGGTCATTTCGCCGTTTAATAAGGGTACCCAATCCCATTCCAGTCCAAGCGTATTCCAAAGGTCAAACTGATCTCTGGAACCCATCATCTCCATAACCGCATAATTCTCCTCGGTTACTGCGCAGTCTTCCCACCATGTCAGGTTAGAATCACGGTAATCAACATCGCCATGATACCAGTTTGCCCAGTCCTCGAATACGTGATATACAAGCTCCGGATCATCCACACCGGTCGGAATCATCCACGCATTACCGGAAGACATGTTACGGGTATTATTGGTAGCTGCATCTCCGCTCGGTCCGATCGGCCACGGGCACCATACAATATCAAAGTCACAGCCCGCATCATTATTCTGGGAAGAAATCCATGCCGCATCTGCCCAGAATGCGATATTACCATCAAGATAGGAATTCATGTTCGAATCGAAATCATCGGCATTCCAAGGCTTTGCAACACTGTCTACATTGTACATATTGTAGACATAGTCAAGAACCTCACCAACCTCAGGGCTGGAAAGATTTTCCGTTGCGGTCGATGCCATCGTGGTTCCGTTCGAGAGCAGAAGCTGATATACAAGGAAATCCCAACGGGAACCCCAGCCATACTGATCAATCACACCATCACCATTTGTATCCTGCGTCAGTGCCACCATGTACTCACGCCACTTATCCCATGTCCACTCGCCTCTCTCATAGAGGTCTTCCGGATACTCCAGACCTGCATCATCTAAGATCTGCTTATTGTAGGCAAGCATATAGGTGTTGTAAAGACCTGCTTCTGCGGAAACCGTGGTAAACAGATATACGCTGTCATCGGTCAGACCGATATTGGTCGGGGTAAAGATCATGCGGTCGTTGCAGACATCCGCATCCGGAAGAATTTCCCTTATGTTCAATGCATAGCCGTTCAATGCCGCCGCGATACCAAAGCTTAAGTCTACCTCATAAATATCGCAGTCTGGGTGGCCTGCCAGAATAGATGTATTGATCGACTCCTGAATACCGTTATAGGTCAGGTTTACAAACTCGATCTTTACATTATACCTATCCTCGACCTCTTTTACGACATCAAAGTGTGCCTGCGCAAACTCCTCATCGGATACTGATGGGTCGTCCCAGATATCCGCATGCGTGCTGTCATAATAATGATCATACCAGGTACCGATCCTGATCGTTCTTGTTTCACCGCTTGCTGCCGGCACATTCGTATCCGTATCTGTGTCCGCATCCGGTGCGTCCGTATCATTGTCTGCCGGCGTAGTTGTATCATTCGTTGCCGGCGTATTCGTGTCATTCGTTGCCGGTGTGCCGCCGTCATCACTGCCGCCGCATGCTGTCATGCCTGCAAGCATTGCCACGCTGAGACCGAGCGCGAGTAATTTCTTGTAAGATTTCATGTCTTTTTATTCCTCCTTTTTCTCATGAACAGTATCATGGTAACCGCAGGCGGCGATCATGGTCCCGCCGCCCTGCGGTTTACGTGTTACCTTTAACAGCTGCTCCCCCCTGTGTCCGGGATTCGCAGTTTGGGGAAGAATCCGCCTGCGGCGGATTCTTCGAAAGATTTTGCCAAAGGCAAAATCTTTTTTAGTCTGCCATACCTACTGACATACCGTATACTTCCCAGCTTTCGGAAGACTCGCACTGCAGTGTATCCAGGAACTGACCAAAGTCATCTCCAAAATACGGTACCAACTGCTCATAGGTGTACTGAACAACACCGTCACCTACTGCGCCGTCAACCACGAACGTCTCCTGATTAACGCCACGCAGCCAGCCGCCCATCGGGTTCGGATTCTCCTCTTTGCAGATTGCTACAAGCCATACCGGTGATGCGGAATTATACTCAATATTGATCACACAGCCCGGTACAAAGAGCGCTTTCTGCTCCTCTGTTAAGTCAATACCGCCCTGTGCCCAGCCGTCTCCGCTCGCTGCAAAGCCTTCAATCTCTGTTACATTCTTAGCCGGAACAATCGGCTTGCCAACCTTGACACTGAAAACTTCCCATGCATTGGCAGCCTCACACTGTAAGGTATCAAGATACTGACCGAAGTCCTCTCCGAAGTACGGTACTAACTGCTCGTAGGTATACTGAACGACACCGTCTCCTACCGCACCGTCAACTTCGAATGTCTCCTGATTAACGCCACGCAGCCAACCGCCCATCGGGTTCGGGTTCTCTTCTTTGCAGATCGCTACGAGCCATACAGGCGTATCACCGCTATATTCAATTTCAATAACGGAGCCCGGTACAAAGAGTGCTTTCTGCTCTTCTGTTAAGTCAATACCAGCCTGTGCCCAGCCGTCGCCTTTACATGCAAAGCCTTCAAGCTCGGTACCGCCTACAGTTACCATACCGCTGTCCATTCCGACTCTCATACCGAATACTTCCCACTTCTCGGAAGACTCGCACTGTAAGGTATCGAGATACTGTCCGAAATCCTCGCCAAAGAACTCTACAAGATCTTCATAGCGGTACTGAACCTTACCGTCGCCAACATATGCGTTAACCTTAAAGGTATCCTGATTTACGCCGCGCAGCCAGCCGCCCATCGGGTTCGGATTATCCTCGTTGCAGACTGCAACCATCCATACCGGCGCTGCGGAATTGTAATCAATCTCAATAACGCTTCCCGGTACAAAGAGTGCTTTCTGCTCTTCTGTTAAGGAGATACCTCCCTGTGCCCAGCCGTCTCCGCTTGCCGCAAAGCCATCAATCTCAACAACATCCTTTAATACTAAGAGATTCGGATCAGCCGTATCTCCTGCCGCTTCTACAACAACGGAGGTATCCGCTGCAATTACGTTTCCGGATGCATCCTTGAACGTAATGTCATCAATATAGAGCGTTGTCATGTTACCAGTCTCAGACTTGCAGTTATCCACTTCCATGGAGATTGCAAATACATCGCCCTCCGCAAAAGAAGTGCCGTCTGGAACCGTATAGGTTGCAACCTTCGGGTTTGCAGTTTCAAGATATACGCTCCATGCCTGACCATTCTTGTTACCGCCGATCACACTGTAAAGATTTCCGGATACAGCATAAAAATTGCCATCCGCACTTACAGCGCCGATCGTAACATCAACCGTTGCCACATCGCCGGCCTTGTCACCTAAAAGCTGATCGACCGGTAATGCAACACACGGAAACTTTCCACCCGGCACAACCTGTAATGCCTTGGAACCGTTATAGTCCGCTACAGAAAGCTCCGCAGGACCAGTACCGCCTGCAATCTTGGTGTCGCAATATGCGAAACCGAATAAACCGTCCTCGAAATCAATGCTCGCCTCCGTTGACGCAGGTGTGCTATTATCATCCTCCACCGGTGCCTCCGTCGGTTCTGCTGTTGGTTCCTCTGTCGGTGCTGCATCATCCGTCTGATTATTATCGACGGGTGTGTTTGTTTCTGCATCATCACCGCCGCCACAGGCGACCATTGCAAAAGTCATCGTTGCTGCAAGTAATAATGCCAAGAGTTTTTTTGCCTTCAACTTTTTCATCCTCCTTATTTAGTATCGTTGAATTGTTACGGGCGAAGCCACGGCCGTTTAACCGACAATACCGCTTCGCTCAACTCCCTCTATAAAGTATTTTTGAAGAGCAACGTAAATGATAACAATAGGAATCATCACAAGCACAATGCCGGCATCCAGATACAACTGCTGAATACTCGGATCATAAATTTTTTCAGCATTTGATATGTTTGCCGTCAGCGATGCAACCTTCTTACTGATTATCAGATCGTCACTGATCAAAAATAACTTTCCATAAAATGTATCATTATACTGCCATACCATGGAAAAGATCGCTACGGTAATGACAGAAGGCATTGCGTTGACTAACATGATGCGGAAGTAAGTATACCAGGTTCCCGCACCGTCCACGAACGCCGCCTCTTCGATCTCCTTCGGCAGCCCGCGGAAAAACTGATTGAAAATATAAATATACAGTCCCGAACGTAAGCCGCAGCCAAGTGCCGTCATAATATACACCGGAATCGGCGTAGACAAAATATTGATCGGCGCCCCCTTGATCAGGCTGATGATGCCAAGCACATCAAAGTTCGCAAACGTCATGTAAAGCGGAAGCATAATCGTGTGCGTCGGAATAACAATCATTATGACCACACATGCAAACAGCAGATTTTTAAGCGGAAATTTATACCGCGCAAATCCATATCCGACCATGGAACAGATGAACACTTGAATCAACATGAGCGTAACAGAGTAAATCAGCGAATTGCTCACCGTCTTCCAGTAATCCAGATACTGCGCCGCCTTTGAATAGCGCTCCAGCGTCGGGTCCTGCGGAATCATATAGACCATTGGGTTATAGTTATCGGTATTGGAGAAAAAAGAACTACTGATAATACCGAGTACCGGTCCTAAGATCACATAGCTGACGCCGACGATCAGTAAAAATTTCAACAGACCGATGATAAATCCCTTGAAGTTCGACGACCAGCGTTTCCGGTCATTTGCGAACTGCGTATCCGTCTTAAACGCCGTATACTGCTCTTTCAGCTTTCGCACGGAAAATTTCTTTTCTTTACTTACTGCTTTTGTTGTCTTTGCCATTTCTTTTCCCTCCTTTCCTAATTATAGTAGAACGCCCGCTTCTGTATGAACCGGCAGACGATCACCAGTATCAGACAGGTAACGACGGTTGAAACCAAACTCATGACGGAGCTTAGTCCGTAATTGTTGTAAGTAAACGCCGTATCATATGCGAGATCGACAACCTCAGAATCCGCGAAGCTGTCTACCACGGTGTAGACCACATTCGTGATAATATGAGGCATGACCATTGGGAACGTGACCTTCCAAAACGTTTCATAACCCGTAGCGCCCTCAATCTTGGCTACCTCATACATGGAACCCGGAATGGACTGCAGCGCCGCAATAAAAATAATGATCTGCACGCCCGAAGCATTAATGATCTCACTGATCCGGGCAACCGCACCCATGATATACTCGATCACTCCCATCGGCAGGCCAAGCGACCCAAACATTTGAATATAATATTCCACACTCACGCCGCCGCTCCCGGCTGTTTCTGCAAGCTCTGCCGCCGCATTGGACAGACCGCCGCTCATCATATTACGTGCCAAATCCATCGCATCCGTGATCGCTTCCGAATTCAAAATAACCGGAAGGAAGAAGATTGCCCTGACAAGCGTTCTGCCGTGGAATTTCTTATTAAGCAGCAGCGCCATGAACAAACTGAAAAATGTGATCAGCGGCACATCGATCAGCATGTTGGCAACCGATGTCGTCAGAACCTGCTTAAACGATGCATGCGCCCGGAACGCATACAGAAAATTGTCTAATCCGGCAAACGTCAGCGTATAACCGCCGCCTGGTCTTACCTCCAGCACATTTAATGTAAACTGTACCGTCATGAACAGGCTGCGCGCATAAAACCAAAGGAATCCGATCAACCACGGCATAATAAAGAGATAACCGGTAATAGCGCGCTTTTTTGTGAGAGTCATCTTTCTTTTTTTCTTCTTCATCAATGAACGCCCCCTATCTCATAGCCTCGTGCCGGAACTGTTACACTGTCCACTGCCTGATTCGACGTACCGGTATTGATATAGATTGTGACACCGTTGCTGTAAGTTACGGCACGTACGCCGTTATCATAAATCGCATGATCAACGATTTGTGCACCGTTGACATATTTCAATACCCCGTTTACTTCGTCATAGACCGCCAGCGCATCCTGCTTCCAGCTCTCATAAGTCGTGGAATAGAATCGGCTTAATCCCGTATTCTTCATCTCATTGGAATTTTCCCATGAGAATACAAAGTGCGGTGACGCGCCCGTCTCAATCAGATTTAAGACCGTTTCGGTTCTGTCAAACGTATCGCTTAAGTTAATGACCGATCCCGAATAATCAATACAGCCATGTATAAGCATCTCATAAAACGGAATCGTCTCATCCACAATATAATAGTCATTATCCGTCAGCGGCGCATTGATGATATCATCCGTATAAGCAAACGAGTAATCATTGCCCGCATTTACCATGATCCGCTTATCGGTATCCTCCATTACCTGAAGTTCCGCCTCGACAACATCCTGTGCCTCTGTCCGGTCAATCACGTTCGTCCGCCTTTTATCGGAGTGGAGCTGATTTCCAAGGTCTCGTAGTGAAATACCCGTAATATCATATCCGTCAATCTTGCCCGCAAATTTCTCGACATAGCGGACAAGGAACTTCGGCGAGATCAGATAAAACAAATTTTCTTCATAACCAAGTCCCGATGTCTGACGCAGCGTTGCCGGATTGACAAGTCCGAAATCTGCGAGATATCCGGATGCATAATAACGGGATGTCTCATTTTGTTCGTTGTAGCGGTCGGTAATCTCGGTCACACGCTGGAATGCGACATCCGCGTAGAAGTTTCCTCCGTTTGCCGCAACCGCCGCGCTTAAGTCTTCTAATCCCGATCTGCCGCCTAGTCTCCACGGAACCTTGATCTTATTTAGCACATCATGATAATACCCGCCGTTACACCATCCTTGGTAATTCATGACCTGATTGGATATCCCGTTTGCGGCAAGATCATTGGATATCTCGATTGCCTCATCAAAATCGGTCATCCCGTAAAGACCTCTGTAACGCACGCCAAGGAAAAACTTTGTCTTTTCGATTCCTCCGAGAACATCATAATAAAACTTAATGTCTCCGCTTGCGCCGTTCGGCGTCAGCACACCCTCGCTGATCAGACGGTCTCTATAATAGTTCGCTGCACCGGCATAGCCGGCGTGCTCCTCAGTCAGCATTGTATATCTGACCGTCAGATTCTGATCATAAAAATTTTTCTCAACGACAGGAAGATCCGCCTCATTTCCCGTCGTACCAAACATCTCCAGCTTCTCGTTTCCTCTTAATACAAAGGTCGGGTACACGTAATTGTACTCATTGATACTGCCCGAAACACGCGCGCTTAAATACGCCAGTGCTCCACCCCGTTCAATCGTTGCAAATACAGAACTATCCTCACGGCAGATACCGAACAACGCCAGCTTGACATTCTCGGAATTTTCCCGGACTGTCAGTTCCGCTGCAAGCGGATCGATTCCGTATACGTATTCCGAATACGGCGCCGCCGTCGTCTTTCCGTTGTTAAAGTTGATCAGAGAACCGGAACCGTTCGGCACAAGCAGATAACCGTCTTCATCCACTCCCGCTGCACCAAGGAACCGGAGCAGGGAAATACGATAAATCGCACCGCCGCCGCTCTCTTTTACTTCACTCATCGGAATCGACACCTCAACGGCATCTCCGACCAGACGGTACTCCAGCGGAATCTCAAATGAGATTGGAATGGCGCCTTCTATGCCAGACCCTTCCATCTCACGGTTATAATCCTCCTGAGTGAAGCCTGCTTCCTCAAAGAATTTGTTCAGCCTGCGAAGCTGTGATGCTCCTGTCTGTGCAGATTCCAGCATCTCCATATAGCCATCCGCCACGCTGCTTTCCTTAAATTTGGTTCTTACAAATCTGGCATCATCCTCACTCAATGCGGCGCAGACCGCATCTAATGTCTCCGCACTGATATATATTGGCACGATACCTGTCGCCGCTGTCAGATCGCCGAGCGTATAGATAAAACGCACGCCGTTTTCAATCGACTCAACTTTAAGCTGATCTTCCTTTTCAACACAATAACTGTAAGAATCATAGGTTCCCTGTGTTCTTGCGGTGTTAAAATAATCCACGATCAATTGGGATTTCATGTAATTGGTATTCGTCCTGTTCGCGATCGCATCATTATCCGCTTCCGGCGGGTTCGTATAGGTAATCTGCCCGTTGCGCGTATCTACAATGGCAGCCTCTCCGGTCTCCCGGTTCACATAAAGCTTTAACACCCCATTTTGTGCGGCAAGCTCCATGCCTTCCACATCCGCGGTGCTCTCCGCGATCGGTGTAAACTCTTTTCCCTCCTCGTAATCATAGGAGGTAAGATAATCTCTATAATGATTATAGAAATAAAAATGAATCAGATAGTACGCAAACCATATCAGAACAACTGCAGCGATAAGGCTTACAACACCGATCAGGATTTTTTTACTTTTCCGCATCTTATGTCCTCCCCCTTACGCTCTAAAAATCAGTTCCTGATAAATACTGTAGAAGAAACCGTATACCTGATTGATCAGATCCATGACCAGCAGCACAATGAATATAATGATAAAAATTGCAATGAAGGTAAGGAAGATCGTGATCAATGTCTTTCCCAACGTATAATTATGAACCTCCATAACACCTACCAGCATCATGAACACCCCATAGGCGATTCCGATTCCGATAATCATTACATAAAACGCGCCCTCGCCTTCCGCTACCGCATGGCTGAAGATCGTTCCGATATTCATGCAGACGATCATCGGGATCATCGCATAACCAAGCGCGATCGCAATATCCTTCAATCTGCCTTCGCCGTTCATCAGACAGGTGATCGACCAGTTCCCGACACAGAACAGTAGGTAAAGCAGCAGCACTGCTATAAGCTCCGTCAGCAGATTGACATTCAGAGGATCCACATCGTTCACGATGAAGCTTGCCGATATACGGTTAATGGAAAAGCTGATGGAAAAGAGAACCACAAGCAGGATCGCAATCGGAACGCTTCCGCGCTCCCTGTGCCGAATCTCATAATACCCGTCAACCGGATGACTTACGGTATAAAACGCATATTTCCACTTTTCTTTGGAAAATAACTGTTTCATCAGATAAGCCCTCCTTCCTTGACTTCCTTGACCTCTTTGCCTTCTTTGCCATTCTTTTTCTTCTTACGCCACTTTTTATATACCACCAGAAGGATGATCAGAACAACCACTACGCTCATGATGATATTCATGTTCTTGGCCAGCAGCTCGTTCCGGTACCGCTTCCATGCGATCGAATAATACTTCCGGTTCATGCCGAGCTCTAAGTATTCCATGGCAAGACGGTTATCGCCCGCCGTCAGATACGCCTTCCCGATACCGGTATTGGCAAGCTCGTTGTTGGCATCTAACCGCAGCACTTCCTGCCACTTATCGATCGCTTCTGTCTCATCCCCGTCAAACCGCAGTCCGACCGCTTCATTGATCAGTGCGCCATAACGGGTTTCCGAAAATCTCAAGATTGCTCCGTAGTACGCGTCAAGCACGATAATTTCTCCGTCAATTGCCTCGATCGCAACCGGTACATTAAACGTTCCTTCCTGTGTGCCGACACCTCCGAAAATATAAAGAAGATTTCCTTCTTTATCATAAGTAAAAATCCGCCCGCGCCTTCTATCTAACAGTGAGTAAATACCTTTATCACGGTATACCACGTCCGTGATCTGGGACGGTCCGCTGTAATCGCCATAAACACCGATGCGGATGTCCCCGCCGACATTTCCGTTCTCACCCTTTTGGATGACGTCCTTGCCCTGAGGATTTAACCGCCGGACTGCCTGCACGCCTTCCGAATCAATATTGGAAGCATAAATGAATCCGCCGTCATCCACATCGATTCCCGTAAACTCAGTCGGGATGTAAAGCTGTGACTTCGAGCGCTCCTCTTTACTTGCAAGCCTTCTCCAAAACTTCTCCCATAAGGTGATCTTTACTTCAATCGTTCCAAAATATCCGGTAAAGTCGCCGCTACTCTCAAATACCAGAATTCCTTCAAACGCATTCTTTACGATCGCGTAAATACGGTCTGCGTAATCCACTGTCACCTTCAGGGGAATGAAATCAAAATTATCGTCCAAGATTTCCGACTGGGGATTATCCACAATCTTGATAAATTCACCTTCCGGCGTCAGAACAACGATTCTCCGGTTATTGGAATCCGCAACATACAGCTCCATATTTTCAGAAACACACACGCCATACGGAGCGTTGAACGTATCCTCGGTTCCGTTTCTGTCAAATGCGGCAATTTCGCGCACCACTTCAGTCATTTCATGATTTAGGACCACGATCCTGTTATTACCGGTATCCGCCACATAGATGAGTCCATCCGGCGCCACGCAGAAGTCCTGCGGCTCCTTAAAGTCGGTTGTCCCGACGCTCAATCCTGTCACAGAACCGTTTGGCACATACGCCGCGGGAGTAATGACGATATCCTCGCGGTAGTTATAATTGTAAGTATCGTACGGAAGTTCTTCCGCCTGCACCGCCTCAACCGGCGCAAGTAAGAGCACTGCTGCGGCAAGAAGGGCAGCCGCGGTTCTTTTGATCAGATTCTTTGTTTTCATAGCGCTCCCTCCCCCATCAGTCTTTCATACCGGACGTTGTCATCGTCTCCAATACGTTGCTCTGGCACGCAAGGAAGAAAATGATCGGCACCGCCGCAATCACAAAAGTAACGGCTGCAGAAGCTCCGGCTCTCGCCGTACCTCCGGCTGCAATCTGCTGTAAGGCGAACTGCAGCGGCTTTAACTGCTCGTCGCGCAGGAACATCGACCCGGTGTTGCCCCACATCTGCTGGAACTGGAAAATCGCAAGCGTCAGCCACGCAGGTTTTACGTTTGGCATAACAATTTTCCAAAACACTTGAAACTCACTCGCGCCGTCGAGCCTCGCCGATTCCATCAAAGTCGTCGGAAGCTGCTCCATAAACTGTTTCATCAGGTAAAGTCCCATGCCGTATTGGCACGCCGGCAGAATCAGCGCCAGATAATTGTTATTGATGCCGAGCCAGCTGATGATCATATAGTTCGGAATCTGTGTAACCTGCCACGAGAACATCATGGACAGCACGACCATATTAAACAGAATACCCTTGCCCGGAAATTCATGTTTTGCCAGCGGATATGCCGCAAGAGAAGCAAAGATGACATGAAGGACAGTCCCCAGTCCCGTAATAATGATCGTGTTTAATATGTATCTCGAAAACGGCACCCACGAGTCACTCATGACCGTAAACAGATCGGTAAAGTTCTCCAAGGTCGGGTTATGCACAAAAATTTTCGGCGGATACTGGAATAACTCATCTAAGGGCTTTAAGCAGTTGTTGATGATCATGACAAGCGGCAGCGCCATGAATACGCCGCAGATACCCATGATAAAGAACAGGATGCCGTTGCCTGCTATGGAACGGTTCAGCTTCTTTTCCCTTGGCTTAAAAAAACGATATTTCTTTTTCGTCTTCGTCGCTGTCTTTGCCACTTACTCTCCCACCCTTCTCAATATTTTTTGTACCAGTTTGTTCGTACCGACCATGAGCAGGAACAGTACCGTTGCAATCGCTGACGCATAACCCATATCAAATCGGGTCGAACCGTAATCCAGAAGGTGCGTGACAACTGTGGCGCCCGCATAATTGACTGACGGATTTCCGGCAAGCTGTATGGAGATATCCGCCACGGCAAATGACTGCGTGATCTGCATGACCGCACCGAACATGAGCTGCGGCTTCATGGAAGGAAGCGTTACGTACCAAAGCTCCTGCCAGCGGTTCTTGACGCCGTCCAATGCCGCCGCTTCGTACAAACTCTTATCCACCGTCTGCAGACCGGCAATGAATGAAAGGAAGCCGGTACCGAGAGAAAGCCAGAGCTGAACGACGATCAGGCATGGAAGAATAAATTTTGCATCCTGCATCCACAGCTTCTGCTCATTGATAACACCCAGCTTGATCAGAATACCGTTTAAGTATCCGTAACGGTCACTCGACAGGATCAGCTGCCATACCATGTATGCATTACCGCAGATAGACGGTGCATAAAAGATCAAGGTAAGCAGTGTTCTGATCTTGCTTGAAAATTCATTGATGATCCACGCGAACATCAGACAGAGGAAATAGCTGACCGGTCCGGTCACTACCGCAAAGATCAAGGTGTTCTTTAAGGAAACGAGGAAAATATCGTCCTCTAAGAGCAGCTTCACATAATTGCTCCAGCCGTTAAAAGTCGGCCACTCCAGCATATTAAAGTAAGTAAAACTCAGCGCAATCGACATTAACACCGGCAGCACCGTAAACAGGAAGAACAGGATGAAGTACGGCGCCATCATGATATAGCAGGATTTGTTTTTCTTAATACGGTAGCCAAGCGTTCCCTGTTTTCTGGCTACTTCCAAAGCTTCCTTTGATGCCATTTAATTGCCCTCCCCCTCTAAGTCTTCCAATGTGATCAGATCGAACTCTTTTCTCTTATAGGTGATCTCGTCGTTAATATAGAGCACCTTATCCATCAATTCCTCTCTCGGCGAAGCAGTGTCTGTTTTCGTCGTTACCGTGTAGAACGCATTGTTGACGTTTCTCCACGAATAGTAGCCGCCCGGTACCTGAGGAATCCCTTTCACCCATGTGAAAGCTTCTGCAAGCGCTTCGTAAGTATCCACCTTCCAAGGCATGCGTCCGAACGCTTCCTGATTGGCTGTCGCAACACGCGCCGCAGAACCCATCAGCGATTCCATCTCGCGGTCAAACAATGCCTGCACATCGGCGGAGGTCCACCATTTTAAGAACTCCCAGCACGCGTCCGGCTCCTTCGTATCCGCCATGATCAGACTTGCCAGCCCCGTACATCCGACCGAATGATCAACCGTGCCGTCCGCCTGAACCGTTCCGGGAACAATCGTGAAATCCCAAAGTCCCGCAATATCCGGCGCGGACACTTCCAAATTGTTGTATACCGTATAATCCGCAATGATGATCGGACATTCACCGGTACGGAAACGCTCTTCCACACTTGTTGTCTTATCCAGTCCGTAGTCCGTATAATATTCGCAATATTCCTTGAAGGTATTGACTGCAATATCAGAATCAAGTGCCGACGAGATACCGCCCTCATTGTAATACTCCCCGCCGTTCTGGTAGAGAAGCATCGCAAAGATCTGCTCGGTCGGCAGCATGCCGAACTCCATCTGGTTCTTGGCAAGCACGGACATAATGACCTTTACATCATCCCATGTCTCCGGAATTTCCAATCCAAGCTCCGCTAATATATCCTTGCGGTAGAACATCACCGGAAATGTCTGCGTCTCCGGCAGCGCATAGGTCGCGCCGTCAAAAGTGAATGCCGTCAGTGCGCTTGGATAGAATCTGGAAGCCACCTCATTAAAATCGGAAAACTGCGTTAAGTCCAATACGGCGTTCCGCAGACCGTAATTGACCGGCGTGTCATTGCCGGTCGCTAAGACCGCTCCGGCAATTCCGTTTGTATTCGCAACCTGTATTGCGACATCCGGCCCCTCTCCCGCAAGCTCCGCACGCAGCAGCGTGTTCATATCCACAAGCTGGACATTCACGTTAATACCGGTCTCGCTAGTAAACGTAGAATCAATCATGGAACGGATCACGTTCGCCTGATCGCGTCCGGTTCCAACCCAAAGTGTAATTGTTTTCGTATCGCTGCCGGTATCTCCTGTTGCCCCGAGCGAGTTATAGTCAATCACAAAGGAATAGAACAGTCTCTTAATCTCATATACGAGCTTATCCCAAAACGAGTTGGAAGAAACTTTATTCGTCACATCCGAGGAGCGGACGAAAATACGGTCAAGCTGCAGCGGCTGGCTGATAACCTGTGTAATCCAGTTACCGCAGGCCCGGACATTCTGTTTATAAGTTCCGACAACCTTTACAAAACGCTCTTCATCCTTGATCAGATAGTCAAGCTGATCCCGCATTGTGATCAGCACCGTCTCCTTATCAGAAGAACCGCCCGCCGCTTCACGCAGCGCTGCGATCGCGTGATTGAGCTGATCGCGCACAACCGTCATCTCATCTGCAAGTCCCGGCAAAGACGCCTCAATCTGGTAATCACGGTAAGTATCCGGGCTGACGCCGGTAATACGGATTAATTTCCTGTAAATTGCATTCAGCTGGGAAACACAGTCCTGCACCTCCGCAATGACGCTCGAAAATTCACCGAGCACAACCTCCATGCGGAGCGTGTGCGTTCCCGCCTCTAAATAGAATTGATACGGATTCCCTTCTGCATCCTCAAGCGTATCCATGCGCCAGTTGGATGCATAGGTAAAGCCGTAATCTGACAATTCGGCAAACGGCACAACGCCGTCAATGCTGATCTTGCGCGACACATAGATACCGCGCATAAAGCTCTGTTTATCAAACATAGAAATCTCATAATAACCGGATTCCGGCACGGTAAATTCCCACTCAATCCACTGTCCCGCATCGCTCCAGCTCTCTCCGCCGATGCTGTTATTAAGAAGCGCCTTTGCGCTGCTTGGCGATACTGCCGGTGAGGACTGGTCCTGCTTCGGATACAGCATCTGGGAAGACGTCTTTACTGCATTCTCCGCCTGTATCATCACATTCTGACCGCTGGTCGGCTGCGCGCCCTGCGCATCCCACGCCGCCTTCACCTCGGCATAGCTTCTGAGCGGCTCGCTGTTGGATAAGATCAGCCTGCGCAGAAGCATCGGCTCCCTTTGGGAATTGATTGTGATGGTATGTACGCCCTGCTCAAGATAAAGAGATAACGGTTCCGTAATATAGCCGTTGTTATCATAACAGTTTGCAACTGTCCACTCCGGAATCTCAATTGCGGTTGGCTTTCTGTCATTGCCCTGTACATCCCGTTCCCATTCCACATCATAGATTCCATCTGCAAAACTTGCCTGTGCAACATCCGTTGACCATACACGCGAGAATTCAACAAGCGACAGCTCGCCGTACGGGAGAACGCCGTCCACAAAAATGCTTCTCTGGATTTCGGAGTTCTTGCCTTCCACGGGATAATACTCCAGCGCAAGCTCATAAAGTCCTGACTCCGGAACCTCCACCTCAAACTCGATATATGCATTTTCCGTTGTCAGAACCGCATCGCCGGCCATCCCCTCATAATCGGCATAAACTTCCGGCGTCACTTCCGCGTCATTTTCCATATAGCAGACATAGCTGCCCGCATCCACCGTAATCTCCCGCTGAGGGCGCGGCGCGCCTGCATGCGATTCCAGATATTCGCTGTAGCCCGGAACGGAATCGGTTACAGAGTAGGTACTGACAATATCCCTGCATTCCTCCTGTGTCATCAGGGGCTGTGCCTTGGCATTCAGCGCCGCAAGCTGCAGGACGCTGAAAAGCTCTGCCACCGTCAATACCGCCGCCATCCATTTCCTGTTTGTTTTTCCCTTTCTCATCTTGATACCCACGCCTTTCCATCACCCGCATTGCCATGCCGCCTAAAGCTCCGCGGATGAAAAAATGATCTATCTTATGATTTCATGCATTTCAGTTTTCGTTTCAAGTAGAATGAAATAATCTTTAGATTATTTCATTCTACAAAGAAGGAGCTCCTTCTTTGCGCTCTTTTTCACTTACAGGAATTTCCTCACCTCGGAAGAATCCGCTTGCGGATTCTTCGAAAGAGTTTCCGAAGGAAACTCTGAAAGACCGCTCTGCGGTCTTTTTTATTCGTAATACCATGCGTCCTGGTTGTCTTCATCAGGCTTCGGCATGTATCTGCGCAATGCCCGCTCAATCATGAACGTACAAAGATAACACCATACTCCCGGTATCACTAAAATCGTCATATAGGACAGATGGTAAAACATCAGCCACGCCAGCAGCGCCGTGCCTGCGAGGATCAGAACCGTAAAATAAAAATAACGCACCGCCATGACAAACGAAAGCTTTACCATTGCCGACAGCTTCATTGTAAATCTCGACAAAACCGGAAACAGATATATTGCAATCCCCGCTGTCACAACCATAACTCCAATATAAATGCGGCTTAAAAAATATCCCGTTTCCGTCCCCTGATCCGCCGCTATCACCAGCAGATGATACAGGGTAAAAAGCCACACTCCAAGTGCCAGCGTCAGCACACTTCCCGAAAAAAACGTCCGCTTAAAGGAGGCGAAATATTCCGTCGTCGGATAGCTGCGGTTCCTGCGGATATTTTTCATCATTGCGTAATACAGAGAGGTCGTCGCTGTCCCGATCGTAAAAATCGGAATGCAGGACACAAGCCATAAGATATTCAGGATAATGACCTGACCCGTCTTTGTCATAAAATAAATAAGATCACCCTCCACGCCAAGAATTTTGCGCTTCGGTTTTTTTTCTTTTGCTTCTTCATCCCGCGCGGCATCTGCCCTGCGGTCATACTGGTCTTTCCGCCCCATCCGCTATGCATCCTCCCTGATCGGATAAGTCGTCAGATCGGGAATCTCATCAAGTGTGATCATGTTTTCGTGCTCATAAACCCGCTTCAAGATATCTGCTTCCGTATAAGTCTCGGCATAATTGTTGATCGCGCCTGAACCAGCCACAAAGTCACCGCCCCACGTTGCATAAAATCCCCACATTGCCCTGTCCCTTAACATGAGATCCGGGTCCGGGATCGTTCCGTTTTCGGAAAGCACGACCATCTTCTTCCCATCCGCATAGCGGCTGACCTCCAAAAATTTGGCAATCTGCGAGTTATACTGATGTTCGCCGGCATAAATATCAATCCCGACAATATCAACAACATCATCACCGGGATACCACTCGGCGCTCTGTCCGTTCCATACCCAGATCAGATTGTTTAATCCGTATTCATTCGTAAATTTATCATACATCAGACGATACAGAGCAATATTGGACTGTGCTTCACAGTCACCCCACCAGAACCATCCGCCGCTCGCCTCATGAAGCGGTCTCCACAAAACCGGCACGCCCGCCTCCTGCAGTTTCTTCAATTCCCCCGCAATCACATCCATGTCAGAGAGAAGCGCCTGCATGCCTGCTTCATCCTCACCATTCATGATCGCGTCAAGGTCAATATTCGTGTGCTCTTTATAGAAACCGCTGTACCATGTGCCTGTCAGATAATCAACCGGTGCATTCCAATGCCAGCACATCGTTACAATCGCGCCTTCCTCCCACGCCTGCTTCGCGTACTCAATGGAGTTTCCCGCGCTGCCGTTTGCCACGCGCGACGGAGAATACTCGATCATATCCAGACCGATGACCGCCGGATATTTCCCCGTTTCCTTCCAAATGCAGGCCGTCTCTTTTCCGTAAAGTCCGGTATCACAATACTGACCTGTCAGAATGTTTGTCCCGTAATTGTCGCAAAGATAACTCATCAGGCGCTTTGCACATTCATCTGCATTCTCATTGACAAGCTTGGCGGAAACGCTGAAAAATTCCTCACCCAGTTCAGGACTCTCATATACCGTTAATTTGTCCAGCGCAATATAGCCCCAATACTTGAGGACTCCGACCTCGTGGTCCCCCGCCTCCATATAGACCCGTTCCACCTCCGCAACGGTAAAATCCGTCGTATCGCTCGAAAACTGTGCAATCTCATCCCCGTCGAGCGTCACCTTGTTTTCTTTATGTCCCCCAAGCTGCGCGTTCGTAAACGCAAGATCGTAAAATCCGTCCGTTTCAATATGTACGGTGATCGTGCAGGCATCTCCGTCGTTTTCAAATCCTTCCGCATATCCGGTGCCAGAATAGCCCTCGACCTTACTGCCGGTCCGGACGTTTCCGGTAAAGCTTCCGTCTTCCGCCTCGTACTCGCCAACTACCGTTCTCTGTACTGGCGCATCATTTTCTGTTTCGTTCTCTTCCTGCCCGTCCGTTTCTGCCTGTCCGTCCGTCTCCGTCTGTCCGCCTTTGCCGGACTCTTTTGTTCCGCAGCCGGCAGGCATTGCCGTCAACAAACATCCTATGATGAAAAGCGCTGTCTTTTTCTTCATTTTAACCGTCTCCGAAACTTTTACCTAAACCCTGCATTTTTACTTAATTTCTATCCAGTCGTTACTCTGCTATTTACTTAATTTTCAACATTTATTAGGTAAATTTTGATTAACCCCAACATATGGAATTTCCTGCCGACGCGGGCTTTTTTCTAAAAATGATTCATAAAAATATGCAAAATGATAGATTCTTTTTGTTACTATACTACTCTTTCCTATGCAACTTTACAAGTATTTATGTTTTTTTTCTTGAGATTTGTAAAAAATATATAAAATACGCCCTTAAATTTTTACTTAAATTACTATTGACAATTTCCTTATGGAGAATCATACCAATTTCCTATGCCGTATATTTTTATTTCACCTTATACTTTATAGAAGGCGCACGCAAAAAAGAGTCCCGCCTAAATAGGCAGAACCCTCTTCCTTATTCTGAATGCCATTCTCACTGTTTATCCAAAAACTCCAGATTTTTCTTAATCAGCTCACACCGCTGTGCAACGCATTCCACAGAGCGTCCCGGGTCTTCGGGCGTATGGAATACATAATCCATCAGGCGGTCGATTGTCGTGGTTGCGACATGCATCCTCGTATCGCTGGAGGCGTAGTAAATATAAACATCCCCATTGTCCTTTGCAATGGCACCGTTCGTAAACACGACATTGCTGACGTCGCCCACACGCTCTTTTCCGTGCGGTCCGATCAGCAGGCCCGACGGCTCCGCAATGACTTTCGAAGGATCGTTTAAGTCTGTCGCAAATGCATAGATGACATAGCGTAAGCCTGCTGCCGTATTGCGCACACCGTGCGCAATATGGATCCACCCCTTCGGCGTCTTGACCGGCACGGCTCCTGCACCGTTCTTTGCCTCCGTGATCGTATGATACTTACGTTTGCTCGTGATGATCTCCTCGTCAATGACTGCGTGCGTAATATCGTCGCACAATCCAAAGCCGACGCCGCCGCCAGAACCGGTGTCAATGAAATCGTCCATCGGTCTTGTATAGAACGCATATTTCCCATTTACAAATTCAGGGTGCAGCACAACATTTCTCTGCTGCGGGGAATTGAGGGTCTTTAAGTTCTCAAGCCTCTCCCAGTTCTTTAAGTCCTTCGTTCTGACAATGCCCGCCGCCGCAACTGCCGCCGACAGATCGTTTACGGTCTTGTCCTTGCTCTCGGAGCAGAATACGCCATAAATATAACCGTCCTCGTGCTTCGTCAGGCGCATATCGTAGACATTGGTCTCCTCAGGACAGGTATCCTCTAACAGAATCGGGTAATCCCAGAACCGGAAGCCGTCAATGCCGCTGTCGCTCTCCGCCACGCCAAAAAATGATTTTCTGTCATTCCCCTCGATTCTTGCAACCAGATAATATTTTCCATTTAACTCGATGGCACCGGAATTCATGACCGCATTGATGCCGAGACGCTCCATAAAATACGGGTTGGTCTCCGGGTTTAAGTCATAACGCCATGTCAGCGGGATGTGACCGCTCGTTAAGACCGGGTACTGATAACGGTCATAAATGCCGTTATAGAGATCGCTCTTTACATTTTTGCGCTCCAGCAGCTTTTTCTGCTTCGCGAGTTCCACATAATACTGTTCATGCAACATAGGGTTCCTCCTCTTATTTATCTTGATTTTACAGCTCCACATCCAGTTTTTCCGCGCGCCGGATCACTTCAATGCACATCCGTCCGTTATGATACGGACATTTCCACGGCTCGACAATCGGTTTTTTCGAGGTGGGATTTCCCTCAATATCAACCTCCCAAAACCATTCGGACCCTTCGCGGCTGTCGATCAGATGTGCTTTAATGTACTCCCACTCCGAGCGCGCCGCCTCCAGATATTCTTTTTTGGACGGGTCCATCTGATAACCGTTTAAGAAGCCGACGACGGTCTCCGCCTGTACCCACCAGATACGGGATGTGTTGACAACGCCGCACTCGCACTCATTATGCAGGGAATGCCCGTCAAACGCAGTCTTGTAAATCTGTGCAGTCAGGTCCTTTGTGATCGGCGTCATCTTCTCTGCGTAATGCGGATTGTCAATGACCTCGACGCCGCGGTCGATCAGCCATGCCGTCTCAATATCATGACCATAGGAATGCAGATCGATCAGCGTATGATACTCGCGGTCGAAGAATACTTCCTGCCGGTGCAGCTTCGGATTATACATATGATCGGCAAAGGTATCCATCATCCATTCCAGTTTTGCCTTTACCTCAGGATTATGATCAACACGATACAGCTCCGTATAGCCCTCGAACACATGCAGCAGCGTATTCATCGTCTTTTCGGCGATCACACCGTTCTCAGAAAGCTTGTCATTCTCGACTTCCTCAAACCTTAAGTTAAACGCCTCCTTATAGCCAAGCTCGTCCGTACAGCGTTCCTCAATGATGTGAAACAGGCTGTATGCCATATCCAGCGCTTCCTTATCACCGCTCGCCTCATAATAGGAGGAAAGCGCATAAATTGCAAACGCCTGATTATAGGTATGCTTTGTAGAATCCTCCGGCTTTCCGTCATAGGTCATCGACCAGAAAATACCGCCGTTTTCTTTGTCCATGCAGTAATCCCTCATGAACTCATACCCATGCCTCGCCTCATCCAATAGCGATCCATCCTTTAACAGCATGTAGGCATTCGCAAAAAACCATGTGATGCGGCTGTTTAAGATACAGCCTTTCACCGCCTTTTTGTCCGTCTTTAAGTCAAAATCCATATACCCGGTATACCCGCCGTATTCATCATCGCGCAGCCGTTTCCAGAACGGAATGATCGTGCCGCACAGATGGTCCCTGATTTCCTGTACCATTGCCATGTTCAATTCCTCCTTATTTCTATTATTCTAGTCAATTGCGAAACGCCTAAGCAGGCTCCCGCTTTTCCCGCATCAGCGCAGCGTGATCTCAAAAATCCTTGCCATAACAGGCTTCGGCAGATCTACGGTCAGCTCGCCCGTCAGCGGATTTAAGTCAAAATTGCAGGGCAGCTTCTCCGGGTACGCGCAGCGCACCTCCACAGGACGCTTCCCGTGAAAGCCTTCTTTTAACGGCAGAACGGCGCGCGCCATATCCCCGCCTCTGCGCCATACCGCAAGATACATATGCTCATCCGTCACAAGCGCCGCAGAAAGCAGACTGTCGCGGCTGTCCGCCGTCCCGAGCGGCCAGTACGGCAGCGCGTATGGAATATCCGCACGAATCGATTTATAATAGGTAATCCCCTCTTTTACCAGTGCAAAGCGCTCGGGAGAAAGCTCCGCCAGATGCCCGCTCTGATGAATCCGAAGCAGCATGGCATTGACCATATTATAAACCGTTTCTTCTAAAATGTCAGCCCTCTCCCTGAGCGAGCCTTCCTTCTCCGGCGTCCCTTCGCGCTGCGGATACGACCAGACCGCCGCCTGCTCCGGCGTCACGCCCGCCGCCGCGTTCGCCGCTATCGTCGCGTAATTGATATAATCCTCCTGATCGGAGGTGGACTGGATACTATAACGGGAAAGCAGCGCATAGTCAATGCGCAGTCCGCCGCTCCCGCAGTTCTCAATGACCAGATCGGGATATTTCTCAAACACTTCGTCGAGCCAGTCCAGGTAGGCTTTCTCATGCTGCAACAGACCGTCTCCCACGCTGTCGGCATATAATTCCGTTCCGATTCCCGGCTCAATATTATAATCCATCTTGATATATCCGACGCCGTATTCATTCACGACCCGGTCAATGACCTCGTTCACATGCTTTATCACCGCCGGATTTCGGAAATCAAGCTGAAACCTGCTGCGGTCATACACGCGCTTCCCGTGGCGCACAAAGAACCAGTCGTCCGGCACATTCTTTGCTTTCTCACAGTGGACTCCCATGACCTCCAGCTCCAGCCAGACGCCGGGAACCATTCCCTTTTTGCGGATATAGTCCGTCACCTCGCGGATACCGTTCGGAAACCGCTCCAGACACTCCTGCCACTCGCCGACACTGTCCCACCATAATCCCGGCGCGTACCATCCGGCGTCAATGACAAAATACTCACAGCCTGCCTCCGCCGCCGCGTCAATAAGCGGAAATTCCTTCTCACTCGTCGGATCGCCGAACAGGCAGTTCATATAATCGTTGAAAATAACGGGAAGGTTCTCATTATCCTTGTTCTGCCGCCGTATCCGCCTGCGGTATTTTGTCAGTTCCCCCATCGCCTCGTTAAAATCCGCCGACGCGACACCGACCGCAGCCGGAACAGAGCAGAAGGAACTGCCCGGTTCCAGCACTTTGTACCAGTGTGAATGAATTTCTTCCGGCCCGCACACCGCCACATAAAAATGCCTGTTCTGGTCGCCGATCTCCCAGTGCCACGAGCCGTTATGTTCAATCTGCCAATACAGCGCGGTGTCCGCTTCCCTGTTTGCAAGATACCCCATCGGCAGATATTCCTTGGTAGACCAGTTGCCCGTGTTTGTCACCTCGATCGTCTTGCTTGTCCTCTGATAGACGGTCGGCTGTGTCTGCCCAAGTCCGAGTGAAGGAAACGAATACGTCTGCCAGTTCATCTCCTTCTGCCATCCGTTATGGCAGATGCGCAGCTCCATCTTATCATCCGTGGAGCCCTCGCCCTCTTTCTCAATTCCCGCATAGTAAAAGGAAGAAAGATATTCCAGCGTCTGCGTCTCGTTTCCCTCATTAAACACTTCGTTCCACATGCGGACGATCTGTGTTCCCTCATAAAACTGCCACGTTGTCACAACAACCACACCTGTCACATCATCTTTCTGCGTAATGACAAGCTTCCGCCCGACCACGTTGCGCGTATCTTCCATGCCGTCATAGACAAGCATATAACCCGGTGCAGTCGAGATCAGCTTATTTCCGTGCTTTTCATAAGGACGGTCATAGCCGGAAAAATTCACCTGGACGAGCTGGAACATTTCGTCAATAAACTGCGGCTCCTTACAAAGCCTGTTTTCATCAAACTCCGCCGCTGAAAAATGCAGCAGCTTGATCTGTTTTTTTTCCGTAATGCCGAACACAATGTGCAGCTTTCCCTCGTTAATTTTTATATATTGCATAAAAATACCTCATGCCTTTCGCATAGCTATGCCTCTACAATATGAAGCAGTTTCCCCCGATAATCGCCCCACGGGTTTTCTACCTGAATGCCCGCATACATCATCGCTTCGCCGGAGTAAATGCGCTCCTCCCCCTCAATGCGGTAGTTTTTGTGCGGATCAAGTCCTTTCAGGCAGATACGGCGGGAGTGGTAATTCGGCCGCATCAGTACCTGTATGAATGTAACGAGCGCTTCCTTTTTATCTTTGGAAACGACCATATAACAGTCATATTTATGATTCTCGGAGTAGGATGCAATGCGGTAATAATCGCCCATGCGTACCAGATCGTTATAGGCATGATACATCTTCACCTGTTCAGGAATCATCTTCCGGTCATCCTCCGGAATCTTCGTCACATCCAGCTCGTAGCCAAACGTTCCCGCAAGCGCGACATAACCGCGCGTCTCGAACGGCGTTACCCTGCCGACCGTGTGGTTCGGGCAGTCGCTGACATGCGCGCCCATCGCAGAAAGCGGATAGACAAGCGCCGTCCCCTCCTGAATCTCCAGACGCTCAATAGCATCGGTATCATCCGAGCACCAGATCTGCGGGCTGTAATAGAGCATGCCCGCGTCAAAACGCGCGCCGCCGCCGGAACAGTTTTCCAAAAGCAGATGCGGGAACTCCGTGATCATGCGCTCCTGAAGCTGGTATACGCCAAGCATATAACGGTGGAACAGCTCGCCCTGCCGGTCTGCCGGAAGCTCAAGGCTTCCCATATCAGCAAGCTGACGGTTCATATCCCACTTTACATATTCGATATTCGCGCTGTTTAAGATTGCGGAAATACGCCCGTATACATAGTCCACGATCTCCTGACGGGATAAATCAAGCACATACTGGTTTCTGCATAAGCCTGCCGTCCTGCCCGGAACCGCAATCGCCCAGTCGGGATGCGCGCGGTACAGCTCGGAATCCGGAGAGATCATCTCCGGCTCCATCCAGATACCGAATTTCATGCCGAGGCGGTTCACCTCGTCCACCAGATGCTTTAAGCCGCCGGGCAGCTTTTCCTCGTTGACGAACCAGTCGCCGAGAGACGTGTTATCGTCATTTCGGTGCCCAAACCAGCCGTCGTCCATCACAAGCATTTCTATGCCGAGTTCTGCCGCCTGTTTTGCGATCGCAATCAGCTTTTCGGTATTAAAATCAAAGTAGGTCGCTTCCCAGTTGTTGATCAGGATCGGGCGTTTTTTATCCTTATATTCCCCGCGGATTAAGTGGCTGCGGAAGAGATCATGGAAGCTGCGGCTCATCGCGCCAAGCCCTTCGGACGAATAGACCATAACTGCCTCCGGCGCCTGAAAGCATGCCCGCGGCTCCAGTTTCCAGCTAAAATCCGTCGGATGGATACCCATAACCGCACGCAGCGTATCAAACTGTCCTAGCGTCGTCTGCGCGATAAAGTTCCCTGAGTAGACAAAGCTCATGCCGTAAACTTCCCCGTGCTCATCATCCGCATTGTGCGACAGAAGCGCCATGAACGGATGCTCCTGATGGCTTGACTCGCCGCGCAGCGAGGATACCCCCTGCATTCCAAGGGCAACGCGCCTTCTGTTGATATGACGTTCTCTCGCCCAGGAGCCGTGCAGTGTGATGAGATCAAAATCCCGGTTGTCCATATCCAGACAGGTGCTCATCACCTTCGTCAGATAAATTTCCTTTTCTCCCTCGTTGATGACCTGCACACTCCTTGCGATCACGTCCACATCTTCAAACGCCGTGTAGAAAAGAACCACACGGAGTCCGAGAATCCTGTCCACACAGTGAAGCTTTAACGTCGTACATGTTTTCTCATCCCCGAATGTGGCCGGAAGCCCGTCAAGCTTCGGTTTCCCCGGACAGATTTCATGCTTCTCATAAGAAAGCTGCAGCGCCGTATGCCCGCCCGTTGTCCGCACGCTGACCGCGTCCTCCCTGAAATCTCCGAGCCCGTGCGTCGGATATTCCATCGGACAGGAATCGAGAAACGATAACCGGTCGCGATTATTTTTGCTCGGCACGAAGGGTGCCTCCTCCGTGCGCAGCAGGTACGTCAGCTCATGGCTTTCTATTTTTTTGCCATAGTAAATGTGACCGACAAAATTCTCCTCATCGATCAAGCCGATCAGATAGCTGGTGTTCGGCGTGTCCAGTTTGAACACGCGCTCTTTCTCAAAATATTGTACGCTCATAGCAGCCTCCCATTTTTTTATTCTTTCTAAGCAATTGCGCAACACCCCCGGCAGCATTTGTGGAAATATACAATCCTGATTCCTTATTGGGTGTTTCACAATTACCTTATATGACTCTCATAGGTATCCCTCAGGCTCATCATCTTCAGCCGTGTCTGCACATCTTCTGCGTCCTGGAAGCCGCCGCGCAGAATGTCTTTTTTGTCCAGTGTGATGACGCGCGGTTCTGAGCCCGTAATACCGATACAGTTATCCGAAAAAATCACATCCGCATCATCGAAATCAAGCGTCACAAACGGCGTAAAAGCATCCGCGGTCAATGCGATCTCATAGGCGGTTCCGTCGGCACGCTCTGTGACCTCCGCCTTTACGGCAGCTTCAGGCAGGCGCATGTACTTATAGGGCAGAAGCACCTCATACTCAACCTGTCTGATCTCACGCCTCTTCTCATCCGTAATGGTAAACACCGCCTCCACAAACACGTCCTCGCGCGCATGACGCAGCGCAGCGTCCACCCTCTTTTCGGGCGGCCTGCTTGTGCGGATTTCCTGCAGCAGGAAATCTTCATAATCCTCTTTCAGCAGACAGCACGCGGTAAACGGCTCTAACACAGCCTCCGCCTGCACCGTCTTTAGCACCTCAAAGGCCATTGTCTTTAATGACATCTGCACCTTTACCGAAACCCGTTCCGGCGACTCATTCTGGCAGTGTGCCTCGACCGGACAGGAATCACCGGCTCCTGCCGCCCGGACAATCGAACCGACCGCAGGCGCATAAAAGCGTGCCGCCATATAGTGCAGCGGTTTCCATCGTCCAAAATAGTCGATGCTCGACCACGACGCAACCGGCCAGTTGTCGTTGATCTGCCAATAGAGCGTTCCCATGCAGCGCCCGCGGTTTCTGCGCCAGTGCTCGACGCCGCTCTTGACCGCAACGGCCTGTAAAATCTGCGTCACATAAAGCAGACTGTTAAAATCCTTCGGATATCGGAAGTTCTCAGAAAGATAATAGAGCATCTTTCCGTTTGCAGCATCGTTTTTCTGATGGTCCTCCATCACGCGTGAAAAAATGTTGCGGTCCTCCGGCAGCGTATAGCTTTCCACCGTTTTATAGCTCGGAAATGACTGGAATCCGAATTCGGAACAGAATCTGAAAAAATGATTCTGATAATCAGAAAACGGAAGCTGCCCATGCCATACTGCCCAATAATGCGTATCTCCGCGGTCTGCATCATCCGGGTTGTCAAAGCTTCCCCCTGAGGACGGCGAAGAGTGCCAGTAAAAGGTCGTATCGTCCGCCTCGCGCAAAGCTTTCGGCAGAATATACTCAAACATCTTGATATAGTCGGCGCGTGCATAGGGCGTTTCGAGCTGAAAATCGGGCCAGTGCGCCCAGCCGGATTCCATTTCGTTATTGCCGCACCACAACCCGAGTGATGCATGATGGCGAAGGCGCGTCACATTGTCATGCGTCTCGGCTATGATATTCTGTTCCAGCTCCTCCGTCAGTTCGTAGACATTGCAGGCGTACATCAGGTCCTGCCATACAATGAGTCCGTAACGGTCGCAGAGCTCATAGAAGTTATCCGAGGGATAATAACCGCCGCCCCACACGCGGATGGTATTATAATTTGCCCGCTTCGCACTGCTAAGCAGCATATCGATACGCTGTTTTGTAATGCGGGAGTACAGACAGTCCTCCGGGATATAGTTTGCGCCCTTCGAGAACAGCTTTACCCCGTTTACCTGAAAACAAAATTCGGAACCCCATTCGTCCTCGTCCTGCGATACGGTAAGCGTGCGCAGGCCAATCGTATAATCCCTCTCGTCAATCGGCTCTGTTTTGATAATCTGAAGCGCCGCCGCCCCGCCTGCAGCCTCTCCCGCCGGTTTTAAGCCGACATGCAGGCAGTACAGATTCTGGTCTCCCAAACCGTTCGGCCACCAAAGCCTCGGCTTTTCGACCGTAAGCTCCATGTCAAGACGGTCCGTGCCCGCCATAACCATCGCCGTCTTTGCAAGCACTTCAGTCGCCGGAAGCTTCTGCCCGTTAAAATAGGAAGGCGCAAGCGTCACCGACACCTTATAATTCTTTTCTTCCAGAATTTCCAGCGCCGTCTCAACGCAGAGCGTTACCGCGCCGCCCTCATGCCGCTGACGGATCTTCACGTCGGCAATGCGCGCGCCGCTGTAGCAGACCAGCTCAATATCCCGCCAGATGCCGGCGTCAGGAAGCTGTGCGCCCCAATCCCATCCAAACATGGAATGCGCCTTGCGCAGATACTGGTTTCCACGCATGCTGCCCGACGGAATATATCCGATCTCTTTTCCCTTTTCACACCGGTAGTCCTCTATGTAACGGAGCGTTGAAAAAAATACAATCCGTATCTCGTTTTCTCCCTCATGCAGCAGTTGTTTCACAGAAAACCGATATGTTCTGTGCATATCCGAGGTCTTTGCAACGCCCGTTCCATTCACAAATACTTCCGCCAGCGTATCCAGGCCATGGCATACCAGTTCTATTTTTTCATGGGAAAGCTGCTTCGCGCTGATCGTAAAGCTCCGGATAAATTCATAATCATTCCAAAACAACTCCCTCATGCGGTACTCGTTGTCTCTAAAAAACGGATCGTCAACTGCCCCCGCATCCAAAAGTGCAGATAATACGGAACCCGGCACTGCCGCCGGATATTCTTCCGAGTCTCCCGCCCGGCGCATACGCCATGTACCGTTTAACGTTTCTCTGATCATGATTGTCCCTTTCTGCCTGTTGATTGATACCAAAAATATGTTCTGTCAGACGGCCTCTTTATGACCGCTAGTTTCATTATACACATTATTCCAGAAAAGCGAACGGAAATTTTGCATCTGAATGAATAAATTGTATCAGCAGATATGCGCACCGCAGAGAAACCCGCTCTTCACGAAGAATCCTCTTTGCTTCGGCGCGGTCCGCAAACAACACCTGAATGGATTCGGTTGCCTCCTTGAAATCCGTCCGCGGTATACCCGAAGCATAGCCGAACACAGCCTGCGAGCTCTCGTCCGTCATGCCAGCACCCAGAAAAAACGCCCTGCGGTACGACGAATCCCCGCCCTCATAGACCGTAAACGTAAGTCCCGTCTCCTCCTTCATCTCACGCACCGCTGCCTGCGCAGCCGTCTCTTCCCCGTCGATCAGTCCTGCCGGAAGCTCATAAAGCCATGCGTCAATCGGATAGCGGTACTGCCGTATGAGCACAAGTTTATCGGGCTCCTCCTTTAAGACAGGATAAATGACAATTCCCTCCGCATGTGCATCATGCGTACGCGCCTTAATCTGATCGGTATCGTTACGGCTCGCAAAATAATACGAAAATGGCTGCCCGCTTTCTGTAAGCGCATCCATCTCATATAAATTCAAAAACCGGTTCTCCGTCTGTTTGCGAATGTCAGTATATCGTTTCATCTGTTCCTCCCGCTGTATCTGTATAGAATGGTTTCCGCTTCTGCCTTTTTGTGCATATCCACCATTTCTCCATATATTCCCGATTTTAGCGAATACTACTCCCCGTTCTTTATCTACTCATACTATATAATAATACCAAAATGTATACAAATGAGGGTTATTATGAATGACTTTTGTTACCAAAAAGAATTTTGCAGCCGCCTGTCCCAGCTTAGAATGAACATGGGCGTCTCTGCGCGGGATATGAGTCTGAGCCTCGGCCTAAGCGAAGGTTACGTCAATAAACTGGAAAACGGGAAAACACTTCCCAGCATGAAAACTTTTTTTACAATCTGCGATTACTTTGAGATCACACCGCAGGAATTTTTTGATACCGGTGCCGCGTTTCCACTCGAAATCAAAGTTGCCGTTCAGGAATTGAGCAAAATGAGCATGGTGCAGTTAGAGCGTCTGGTTGGCATTATGAAAGATATGAACCATGGAAAATAAACGCTTTTTTGTGCCCACCCCGCCAGGCTGTATCGCGGACATATACCCCTGCGCAATGCAAAAAAGAGGATTCGCCGCAAGAGATTCTTCCATTATTACAGAATTTCTCTTCGTAAAATCCTCTTTTTTTGCGCGAAAGCTCCCCTATGTACGACCTCTTCTTACCCGTCCACAGCCTCGGGAACCTTTCTCCGCTTCCAACAGTGCAAACTCCTCAGCATCCATAGATGATTGTCTTATCAATCAAAGCTTATTGACCAATTCTTTGATGATCTCAATCTCGTCGCTGCGCAGCGGCCTTTTATCATTCAGAGCGCATAACAATTCTCCTGCGTTATTGTTGCCCCAAAACTCAACGCAGTGTTTAATCATTCTGTCACCGTAATCCTTCGCGCTCACTAACGGCTGATAGAAGAACGTCCGCCCGCTGCGATAGGAAGTCAGGAAATTTTTTCTAACCAGTCTCGCCAGAAAAGTCGACACGGTCTGCGGCTTCCACGCCTTACCAAAACGCTCATTCACGCCTTTTACGATATCCGGCAGCGTCAGCTCCTCTTCGGATTCCCAAATAATCTTCATTACCAACTGTTCGCATTCTGTCAGATTTGTCTTGTCTTTACTCATCTTCTCTCTCCTTCTGTCTCATAAGCCGGGCAAGCCGCCTCGTTTTTTTCCGCCAATACCCCGTACCACAGACATCATGACCGCCGTAACGCATGGGATACCCGCATATTTTCGTTTCCTTTATGATAATAGAGATAAACCTCTCTATTTATCAACTTACCTAAAGCAGTACGAACTCGGTAGATTCATACTGTTTCACACGCTCTTCATAGGCATCACGCATTGCACTCTCATAAACCAAGTGTGGTTCTGCCGCTCCGAGCTGTTTCTGAATATATAATGCAAAATCCGGGTTCAGGATCAGAATCGGTCCAATTGTATAAGTTCCCAGAAAGCGATTCCTCCGGACCCCCTCATACCTGCTCTCGCGGTTGAGTCCATCCCCCTTCGTGACCTCATACAGAAACTCTGTATGGTTGTCGCCGTAGCTTAAAGTAAACTGGCTCTTAAAGCCGACAAGTGTCATGTTTTCAAACCGTCCCATGACCGCACTGTTATAGCGGTGAAACATATCCCGTTTTGCCGTATAATGGAACAATCCAAGTCCCTCAATGCGGCTTCCATCCTCATTTTCAATTGCATCCCAGAAAACCTCGATGGCATTTCCCGTGATCAAAAAAAGGACGTTTTCCCTGATCATTTCTTCGATACGCGCACGGTACGGTTTCAGTTTCTCTATGACAAGCTCCTGTCCGCGCTCCGTCATCGGCCCCATGTAGATCATATCGGGGGTCTGCTCCGCAAAATACGGTTCGACGCTCAGCGTATCTTCCACATACCGGGCATCCGGCATGCAGAGTTTCAAATATCGGATATTGGCATGATCTCCATAAAGATTTGCGATCTCCGGAAACAGGGTCTCCACAACAACGTCTTTTTTCTCTTTCACATCAGACATTGTCAGACTCACGCTCCTCTCCTGCGGATCAATTCTTCGATTTTTTGATGCAGCTTGTGGGACAAATCCGGTTTATAGCACTGATGCAGTACAAATACCTTCTCCGTTCCGTCCAGACCAAGGTAGTCCGGCGCTTCCTCGTCCGTCATGCCAATCACAATCTTTTCTTCCGGGATTCCCGCCATCATCAGCCTGAGCTTCTGGTCCTTTGCCCGGTTACCCGGTATCACAATCCGCTTTACAAGAGGCGAATTCAGCTTCTCATAATCGCAGTCATACATCCATGTCATATTTTCCAACACTTTTTCGTCATCCAGCAAAAACAAAATCTCTTTCGTTCCCGGCTCCTTGGACAAATAGTCAAACACCACGGAACAAGCCACGGGATTGTGCTCTTTTGCCATATGATCAATCACGTCGATGCCGTTCACCGTCGTCTTGTTATAACGCGTGTCCACAATATGAAGCTTGGAAAAACCGTCACGCAGTTCATCCGGGCTCATACCCATCTCGCGCAGCAGCGTTGTCACTGCAACCTGATTGTAAACGTTAAAAATGCTGTCGCTGATCAATGAATAGACCTGCGCGTCTCCGCGCTCAGTCAATACCATTCTGCGCTCCTTGAAATCCACCTCCGCCTCATAATCAGGTACGGGCGAGGCAAATCCGCAGTTTGGACAGTGCGCTTTCCCGATCTGATGGTAACGCACATAGTCGTAGTCAAGCTTTGCCGCACATTTCGGACAGATCTGACAGTCGTTGATGATATTCTGACAGGTCTTAGTATCAGTGGGCAGACGGCTGATGCTGTAATACACGCGCGGATTGTCCGGCGCAACGCCGCTGCTGATCAGGTCGTCCGCATTTAGGATCAGCTTCGTCTCAGGCTGCATATATGCTGATATGATTCCTGCAATATACTCCGCATGCGCATTCCGGATGATCGAATCGCGGAACAGATTCGTACACACCACATAATCCGGTTTTATGAACGGATAAATATGCATGGAGCTGCGCTCATCAACCTCAATGACGCCCCATTCGGTCTTAGACCGGCCTCCAAGCGTCGCATTCACAAGAAATGCACATGCCACACCCGCCTTCGTATTAGAGCCCTTCCGGTTATTTGTTGTCCGGATGCCCTCCGCTTCCAGCAGATCAACCAAAAGATTCGACACCGTCGTCTTACCGTTGGTGCCCGTCACACCGATCAGGTTCTTCGGGCGTCCAACCTGTCCCATAAAATCGGGGCAGATCTGAAGCGCCAGCTTCCCCGGAAAAAACGTTGCGTTCATACCGAGCAGTCTCTGTGTTGCGTATGCAAGCTTTCCGACAAACATGGCTGCATAAAATCTTGCCGTTCTCTTTGCCATTGCCGCTCCTCCCTGCAAAATAGACTGCTCATTTTGCACAATTTCATTCTTTATTCTACTATCTTTATCAAAAAAAAGCAATCTCCAATTTACAATTTCCGGCAAATCTTATTGAACTTTTTGTATTTTTCTTAAAAAACCAACCCGCGGTAGCGGTTAATGCAGGCAAACAGTTCCTGTCTGCGCGGCCTTGCCAGCGACACTAAAACCCCGCCGCGCCCAAGCAGTGCTTCCGGTCCTTCCCTTTCTAATTCCGCCTCCAATGCGTCCACAGCCTGCGCAATTGTCCGTACCCCGTTAAACTGCCTCTCCTCCAGCACTTTCAATGCATAGCCAAGCGCACGCGTCTGTTCTTCGTCCTTCAGCTGCTCAACGCCCCTCAGCACCACGGTATTTTTCGCAAGGGATACCTCATCCTTACCGAACGTCTTAATCTTTAGACGCTCTTCTGAAAGAAGCTGTCTGTCAGGCTTCGGGCAGCGTTTTCCATCGTATGCGGGAAACGCCGTCCGCGCCGTCCCAAATACGGAAAACTGCTCCGCGGCAGCCTTTGCCTGCGCCGTGATGTCAAGCGGAACATACTCTTTCATCTGAATCACGGTATCCGCCACATGAAAATACGAACCGCTGCTGCCCGCCACAAGAATCGTTGACACGCCCTTTTGATCATACAGCCCGTTCACCCGCTCAATAAACGGCGTGATCGGCTCTTCCTCACTCTTTACAACCTCCTGCATCAGGCGGTCCCTGATCATAAAGTTCGTCGCCGATGTATCCTCATCCATGAGCAGCAGCAGACTGCCGCTCTCAACGGCCTCCATGAGCCCTGCCGCCTGCGACGTACTCCCGCTGGCGTCCTCCGTGTAAAAATGCGCTGTATCCTTCTTATTTGGCAGATGTCTGATAAACGGCGTAATATCCACGTTTGCGATACTCCTGCCGTCCTCCGCACGCAGCTTTACCGCGCTTTCCTGCGTAATGACAAGCTCCCTGCCGTCCCCGCCGATATGATTGTAGACGCCGTCCTGAATCGCCTGTAATACCGTCGATTTCCCGTGGTAGCCTCCGCCCACGAACAGCGTGACGCCCTCGCGGATTCCCATACCGCTCACCGCTCCCCGGTTCGGAAGTGAAAACGTTACACGCAGCGATTCGGGCGACGCGAACGGCACCGCCCCGGCAAGCGGCTTGTCCGATACACCGCTCTGCCTTGGCAGAACCGAACCGTCCGCAATGAACGCACAAAGCCCGCGCTCCGAAAGATGCTCCCGGATATACTGCTGATCCTCGCAGAGCGCGACTGCCCCGGCAAGCGCTTTCCGGTCAATATTGGCATAGTAAAGACTTTTCCTCACACAGTCCGGCAGAATGCCAAACAGAATCTTTTCCAGTTCTCCCGCGTTGACCGAGCGGCCGTTTGCCGGGAATCCGACTTCAAAGCGCACAATGATCTGTTTTTCATCCGCCCTGCATGCCGTGCGCTCCAAAACCTCCTGCCCGCAGCGCGATACTGCAAGCAGACCGCTCTTTCCGGAGCCCTTCGCCTGAAAACTGCCTCCCTTAATCTGCCGCGCAAATAACCGCGTCAGATGATCCTGAAAGGTAATTCTCTTATGCTTTTCTGAAAAATACTCCTTTGGAAATCCGGCTTTTACCATCGGCACATGAACCGACACCCGCGACGGCGCCGCAAAAGGGTCTCCCTGCACATGATCAATGGAAAGCACATAGCCCCCAAACTCATATTCTCCGCGCAGCTCCTTATACGCCGGATACCCCCGGTGGTCAATGCTGCGCAGTTTCGACTGTAATTCACTTGATGTTTTCATTATAAACCTCACTAATTCCCATGCATATCGGAGCCGTTTATTGCGATAACATGCGTTGGAAATCTCAAATTTACGGCTCCGATCAAGGCAGCCGCCTGCTCTGACTCAAATTCCCGCTCCCATCTCATAGTTCAGCCGCAGGTCCGCAAACTCCGCCCTGCAGTCCCCGACGGCATAGCAGCCGATCATCACACCCGTAAATCCTTCCACAACTTCACTTGACAAGTATTTTGCTTCCCCGGCGCCGAGATAGCGTTCTTTTCCATCCAGTTCCACAAAAAAATGATATGCGGTGTTCTCACCCTTTACAATCAGCCTTGTACTGCCTGCCGGTACCGGAAATGCCGCCTGTATGTGTTTGATGCCGCCGATATTAAGGCGCAGAATCACTTCATACTCTTCTTTCTCCGTATGTCGTCTCCGAAGCGCCGCCTCATAGTGCTCATTTTCGCAGGAATACAGGGTGATTCCCGCCTCCGGTATGGATACGTCCTGACGTCCGCCGCAAAGATACGGCGCGTTTTCCAGCTCCTGATTTGCTGTTGTGCCGGCTTCCTGGAAATCCCTTTTATCTGCCTCCGGCCGTTTCTCTCCGCTCATTTCCCCCTCCGGCATATCCTGCACCTTAAGGGAAACTGACAGAGTGAAAGCAAATTCCTTCTGCCGCATCGCGATCATTGTCGGCGAAGCCGTATCATCAAGCGTATCGCTGCCGCCGCGGAGAATCACGCGGTCTTTTTTCAGCTCGTAGCAGCTCTCATCGGGGTGGCGCAGATAACACCAGTCAATTCCGAAATCCGTATTTTCAAATGTATATTCTTTTTTCATCTTCTGCGTAAACGTGCCCGGAAGTTCATACTCAAAATCCGCCGTGCCGTCCACGCCTGCCTGAAACCATCCGTTCCGGTCAAATTTTACCGGTATCAGGAACACTTCACGTCCCAGCGTATGATAAGGACGCCACAGGTGCATCTGGCGGAATCCGAGACAGAAAATATGCCATTCCCCGTTATAATCCTGAATCAGGTCTCCATGCCCGATACCCTGAATGATAAACGGCGCTTTGTTACGGTTTGTCAGAACCGGATTGTATGCGTAACCCTCAAACGGTCCCCATACGCTGGTACTGCGGGCATAAGTGATCATATGTCCATACTCCGTTCCTCCCTCGGCCGCCATCAGATAATAGGAGCCGTCTATCCGGTACAGATGCGGACTCTCCAGATAACGCCCGCCGGAGCCCTGCCAGATACACCTGCTCTCTGACAGCTTTTTGCCCGTTTTCAGATCAATCTCACACTGGGTCACGCCCTCTGTGCCCTTGTCGTCGCAGCCGTTACTCATAAAATAAGTATGTCCGTCTTCAAAATAAAGCGAAGGGTCAATACCGCCCTGCGCAACATAAATCGGATCGGACCATTCTTTCTCAATATCGTCCGTATACACATAAAAATTCTGATGCGTGCTCTCATTCGTCGTTACCATGTAAAAGCGCCCTTCATGATAACGGATTGTCGGAGCAAAAATACCGCCGGAGCTTCCGACTTTTTCCAACATCACCTGGCTTTTTCTTGTGAGCACATACCCGAGCTGCTTCCAGTTAACCAAATCTTCGCTCTCAAACAGCGGCACTCCCGGAAAATACTGGAACGAACTGCATACCATATAGTATCTGCCGTTCGCGGCGCACACACTTGGGTCCGGATAAAAACCGGAAATGACAGGATTTCTGTATTTCATCGCACTACCTCCTTTTTCCTGTATGCAGAATGATACCGCTGAATACAACCATTTTTATCGGCGTTTCCCTAACGGAAACTCTTTACCCAGTTGATCAGAGAATCATGATACACATTGTCGTAGACATCCTGCCTCATGCGGTCGGTGACGTTCCCATTCTTCTCCATGATGGCGAGAATTGCCTCCTGCAGTCCGGCGATCCTTCCCCGCTCAAATGCGTCCTCTATCGCGCGGTTCACAGCCCCGTAAGCCTCGTCCTCCGCGCTGCCTGCCGCCTTATTTTCCTCCGCTGCCGCGTGGCTGCTCTTTGCTTCTGCGTTCTCCTCTGCCGCCGCATGGCTGCTCTCTGCTTCTGCGTTTTCCCCTGCCGCCGCATGGCTTCTCTCCGCTTCTCCGCTCTCCCCTGCCGCTACATGGCTGCTCTCCGCCGCATTTTCCTGCACCGCTTCTTGGCTGCTCTCTGCCGCATTTTCCTTCACCGCCGCGTCATGCTCTGTGCACATGGTTTCACTCTCTGGCACAGACGCCGCATCCGTCTCCGCAGGGTCCGCCACAAAAAGCTTCTCCGCATTTGTCAGCCAGATTTCACCCGAATTAGCTTTCACATTGATGCAGATACTTCCATTTACGGCAGATACGTTCTGCCCCGACAGCATGCCATAAAACTCGGTATTGCTTCCGCATGGAACCGTCATCACATAGTCGCTGTCGTCGTTATTGACTGTTATGATCGCCGTTTCGTCCTGCGTATTCCTTGAAAACGCATACTGTCTGTTTGTCAGCAGAAGCTGCTGATAATCGCCGTACGACAACGCTTTTGATGCCTGCCGGATATGACCGAGCGCCCAGATCAGCTTCGTACATGCATTATCTTTCAGTGCATTCTTGTAATCGTCAAGCGAAAGTGCAGGGCGCAGGGACGCGTCGGAGAACTTTTCTTTTTTTCCTTCGATTCCAAACTCTGAACCATAATAGACGCTGGGCACACCGGGAAGCGTATAGAGCAGCACATGGACCGGCGCATAGTGCGCCTTATTATTCAGCTTCGTATAGATGCGCTCCACGTCATGGTTATCCACGAAATTATAAAGTTTTAATCCGTCAGGACGGTTCCCTCCCATCCCATACAGACGCGTCACGGTATGCGCGATCTCAAAATAGTTGTGGTCGTTATGTCCCGAATAGAGCGCTTTGTGCAGATGATAGTTCGTTACGGAGTGCAGCGTTCCCTCGTTTACCCAGCGGGTATAATCTCCGTGAATAACTTCGCCCATCAGCCAGAATTCCGGCTTCACCTCATTTGCCACGCTCCTTAAAGCACGCATAAATTCGAAATCAAGCACATCCGCCGCGTCGAGCCGGATACCGTCGACATCGAACTCCCGCACCCAGAACCGTATCACGTCACAAATATAATCTCTCACAGCCGGATTTCTCTGATTCAGTTTTACAAGCAGATTGTAGCCGCCCCAGTTATCATACGAAAATCCATCGTTATACTCGTTGTTTCCCCAGAAATTGACATTGCAGAACCAGTCCCTGTACGCGGAGTTTTCCCTGTTTTTCTTAACATCCTGAAACGCAAAAAAATCACGTCCGACATGATTGAACACACCGTCAAAGATCACCCGGACACCGTTTTCATGGCATGCTTTCACAAACGCCTTCAGGTCCTCATTATCTCCAAGCCTTGAGTCAAGCTTCTTATAATCCGTTGTTTCATAGCCGTGCCCCACGGACTCAAACAGCGGTCCGATATAAAGCGCATTACACCCGATTTCCCTGCAGTGCGTAATCCACGGAATCAGCGTGTTTAACCGGTGCACCGGCTCCCCGTACGGATTTTCAGCCGGGGCTCCTGCAAGTCCCAGCGGATAAATGTGATAAAATACTGCCTCGTCATACCATGCCATACTGCTGCCTCCTTCATTGTTTCTATATCCTTCTTTCAAATCCTGCAAGTTTGTTCTTCGAACAAACTTGCGATTGAAAAATCTTCGATTTTTCAATTTTATTCTTCGCCTAACGACAAAATCACGAGCGTATCGTCCTCACCAAACGTTACCATCTCATGCTTGGACGGATTTAAGGTCACATCGTCATCCGCATTTAATTTCCATCCCATTGCGACCTCTGCATTATCCCTGACAATCTTCGTGATCGCCGCAAACGAAATCGGTTCTCCCAGCTTCACATAATTTCCTGCCGGCTTCATATAGATTTCAGAGCCTTCGGACTGTAAGAGTTCGCGGAAAATCACATGCAGGTCCAGCTCATTGGACACCTGCGCCATGATCCGGTTTGCAATCTCGCTGCCGACAATAAAATCATTGACCCTCGCAATTTTCAAAAGCTGCTGGTCTTCCGCGATCGTCACTTCACTCGTCACATTGATCTTACCCGGAAATTTCTCAACAAGGCTGCGCAGATGCAAAAGAAGCATCGCCGTCTGCGCGTCCGCTTCCTCCTCAGGAATGCCGTCCTCGCAGACTAAGAGTACATTGGTGATACCCGGTACCTTTTCATTCACAAGACTGCTCAGTATTTCCGGATCAAAAATATCGCATTGGATAAACGCCACGTCAATATATTCCAAAAGCGGCTGTACTTCGCTGACATCATAATCACGGTCGGAGGCGATCAGCACGGTCGAGCCTTTTTTTACAAAATCGTCCAGCCCGCGCAGAATATCTTTCAACGCCAGATTCCAGTCGAGCACAAGCACATGCAGCTCCTTGCGGTCCTCTAACGGAATCACATTGGCAAGATGGCTCTCATCAGGCAGCGGCCGGCTGTCATCAAACGCAACGACCTCCCCGTCATCATCCGAAAGCAGGATCAGATCATCCTCCGGGTGAATCACAATATCGTTTTCCGGATTAATGACGATCTCCTTTTTCCCACCATTTCTGCGGACACCCACAAGCACCGCATTCTCAAAACGGTTGATCAGATCGCCGAACAACGTGTCCTCACAGACAAATTTGCTTCCGTCTTTATAATGCGCCTCAAAATACAGCTCCGACTTCTGATAGCTGAATACCTCTGCAAGCACAAGAGAAAGTCCGGGCTGTCTGCACACCTGCGCCATGATGCGCGCGAGCAGGTCTTCAAAGTACAAAATCTCCGTCTGGGAACGGAATTCCTCCGTCGCAATCTTCGCCGCCTCAATGCTGCGCTTATTATGAAGCAGCGTCGTAATATTCGGCCCCCTGCCCTTCATCGTCCCCCTTTTCTGCTTGAGATAGGACGTTACGGAAAGAAGGATTCGCAGCACGTAAAAATCATTATCATTATTGACAATAACAGCCTTCGCCATCTCTAAAGACGCCATCTCGAACAGGCTGTCCTGCGTCGGTTTCCCCTTCCGGCAGATGATCTCGGTTGTACGGAATCCCTCGCCCTTAAAATGCTCGCGGATCGCCTGCTCCATCTCCTCTTTATCCACATCATCCAAAACGACGACAACGCCGCGCGGCTGGTTTGCATTCGCCTCTACCAGCTCTTCCAGAATCGAAAAAATATTCGAATCAAACCCGATAATGACTGTGTGGTCTTTCTCGATGATCTGCGAATGACCCTTCCTAAGATCGGACATTTTACGGTCAAGCGCGCTGCCGATGATTCCGATCAGGGCGCCCATCAATACCATACCAAACAGCGTGACAACCAGCATCAGCGCGAGCAGCGGTTTGTTCGCTGTGCCGTCCGCCGTGATCGTTCCCTGATCGATCAGGTGCATCAGACTGCTCCATACGCCGCCCGCAGTCGTCTCCTCATTGTCAAACGAGGAACCCGCGATCCCAAAAAACAATACGATGATAAACGCGGCAATCAGCAGCATGACAAACTGTGCGCCCACGCCCTTCGACATATATTTATCAAACTGATAATTTAACTTTTTGACCCACTTCGGTCTTCTTTTCTTTCCGTCCATAATCCCCCTCCGATACCGTCTGTCTTTTTTCTAACGTACAATCCGGACAATCGCTTCTTTTCCTCCGGCACAGCCACGCCCTGCCAGCGCCTCCACAATCCCGCGCATCCTCTCATTCATCAGATGGTACATCGTCCGCTTCTCCCAGCAGATTCCCTCCAGATATTCCCGCTGCTTCACGTCAAGCCCAAGCTGCGCAAATCCGTCCGGCAATTTCAGCTTGCCAAAGTCACAGGCAGCATAAACTCGCTCCCCGCATTCTTCCGTTTCCGGTTCTTTTTCCACACGGCGGAAACTCTTTTTTCCGTATTTTCCCTCTTCCTGCACATAAATATAAGTCTTTCGCTCCGCTGCGCATCCGCTTTCGGGATGCTCTCTTAACAGAACCCCCGTATCGAGCAGATACTTCGTATACGCCTGGCGGACGCGCTCATAAGACACCGGAAAGCTCAGGCGCGCATGAACCTCTTTTGCAGTAAACCCAAGTCCGGCAAGATGCCTGATGGCCCCGCCGCATGCCACATCAAATGTAAAATCGGACAGCGCCTGTCCAAACTCCCGGCTCATTTTACCCTGCACGTCCCGTTCTGCACATCCGTCTCTATGCAGTTGTCCGTCCCCGTAACTTCCCGTTCCGTTCTCCGTCATACGTTTTCACTTTGCAAATGCGGATGATAGGTTCTTCGTCATTTTCATTTTGATCTGCCTATATGCTGTAACAGATCACGACCTTATTTAGTTTATCAAAAAAGACGCCTGCGCGCAAGTCCGCGCCCGGGAATCCCTTCGCTAAACCAACATTTTATCGCCATATAGCGGCCGCTCCCAGCCGGAAGCTCAAAAAAAGCCGCGCTTAAAAAAGCGCGGCTTCCTGCTAGACAGATTTATTCCCCTGCCAGCATGCTGACCGGATCGATCTTTCGTATCCTGACCGAAGTGAAAAACGATGCGGCAAGCGCAACAAACACGATTCCGACAGTCGTTATGAGCATCCATATGGGCGGCACAAACATCGCCGCCTGTTTAATGCCGCAGAATGACAGGCAGACAACCACAAGCGGCTCAAACAGAAATTCGCTCAATACCGCCCCCAGAAGTGCCCCCGCCCCGATCACCGGAAGATTCATCAGCATCGTCTGCGTAATAAGCTGCATCGTCGTGAAACCAAGCGCTTTCTGAATGCCGAAATTTCTGCGCTCCTTGATCAGCTTTGACCGGATCAGCAGGACCTCCACAAGTACCACCACAAACAGAGTGATCAACACAAACAGCACGCAGATTGCCTTCATGACGGACACGATACTCCCCATCGTATTATCAACCAGCTTTTGGGAGTCTGCCACAGACAGGGCCGGGAATACTTCCAGAATGTGCTCCGACACTTCCTCCATCCGCACGCCTTCTTTCAGATAACAGTACACCTGCACAATTCCAATTCCGGGGTCTAAACGTCTCATGCCTTCCTCACTCATCATCGCCTTTAATCCCATATTGTTCATTTTCTGATCGATGCCGCAGACCACATAGTCAAGGCGCCGCCCGCTCTCAGTCACATAAACGCTGTCTCCGGGCGTGACGTTCAGGCGTTCTGCAATGCTTGTCGTCAGGACGATCTCGTTTTCATATTCAGGGAGTCTGCCCTCCACGATCATTTCATTTTGAATCTCCTTCGGATCGCGCCAATAGTCGCAGGTTACCTCCGTCTCCGAATCCGCGCTTTCAATATGAACCGAGGTATTGCCGTAAAAGAGAACGCTTTCCATCTCATCCCAGCCGGCAAGCTCCACGCCCGCCTGCTCCACGCCGTCTCCGGTAACCAGAATATCTCCAGCCTCTACGCCGACCATCTTTAACAGATTGTCCGTGCGGACCGCAAAATTTTCATATATTCCAAAACCTGTGCATGACGAAAACGAAAGCAGCGTCACGATGCAGAACACCGAGATGGTCTTTCCTTTTTCCCCGAACAGATTCTTTCCCGCAAGCACAAGCGGTCTCGGAAGCCGGCTTTTCTCAAACGGGAAATGGTTCCGCTTAAAATTATGCGCGGATATTCCTCCCCTGAGCGCGTCTAAGACCGACGCCCTCCGATACGCGCGCCCGCTAAGCTGCGCGACTCCCGATACGATCATTAAAAGCCCCGCCACGGTCACAAGCGCCGCGCCCGCATGAAACCTCTGGCTCCAGCTTAAGCCGAGCATCATGCCCTGAATGCTGCCGACCAGACTGCTTCCCAGCATGCCCAGCACAACGCCCGCAAGAGATGCCAGAAAAGTGATCAGCGCCATCTCGAGCATAACGGAGCGCCCGAGCTGCCTGCTCGTATAACCCGCAGCCTGCAGAATCCCGATATTTTTGCGGTTCATCTCCATAAAATTATGAATGCTGAACCGGACAATGATCAGTGCAACCACAATGAGCAGCAGGGAAAAGATGAGTATGACGCTCATACTGATCTTTGACAGCATACCGACGCCGCCTTTCATCGTCTTCCAGTTCATCCCCAGATTAATCGAATTGCTGAGCTCCGGCACCTCCGCGGTGAGAATCTGTAAGATTTTGTGTTCAAATTCGAGGCTTGCCGGCGCTCCCCCATGCAGGCGCACACGGTGACATACTGCGCGCGCAGCCTCCGCTTCGTTTTCCTCCTGGATCTCGTCCATCCGGGCGCTGCTTATATAACAGCTATAGGCGTTTACGTTCAGCGGCGTTGCAAACACCGGGTCCTCCACAAAGCCCGATACCGTAAAGGAATATTCCCTATCCCCTGCGGTCAGATAAAATTTGTCTCCCACGTGAAACTCACCCGTCGATTTCATATAATAAGGCAGCAGAATACTGTCCTCTTGTATCACGGCACCCTCGCTGCCCGCCAGCGTTGAGATTGTCCGCTCTTCCTCAATCCGGCTAAGGATGAACATGGTCTGTTTTGATTCATCCTCCGTCCCGCTCCGGTATTCCGCATTGACAAAAAACAGACACTCAGACGATTCATACTCCTCGACTTCCTCCTGCTTTAGAACGATATCCCTGATCCGGTCCGCGCCCTGATTGCTGATATAAATGAAATCCGCCGTATGCGCCCGCTCATAGGCGTGATCGAGCATGCTGTTTAATCCGGCAAAAACAGATATGCCCGTATAGAGAAGCAGTGCTGCAAGCGCAATCAGAAATGCCAGAACCCCCACATCCCTTTTTTTCTTTTTGATATTGCTCCGAACAATAAACCATAATGCTTCCATCTAATCCTCCATGTCAGAGCAGTTTACTGCGATGACACGCGTCGGAAATTTCAGATTTCCGACTGCGATCAAGGCATATTTGAGGCTCTGACTCAAATTGCCGGTTGAAAAATAAGCTATCAAGCTTATTTTTCAACCTAATCCTCCATACCGCTGAATGCCCGCACATTAGGGCGTCAGCTTACCATCCCATCTCCTGCAAAAAACCGCGCAGCTTCTCATGCCGCTTTTCGTCCCCGCTCTCATATGCACCGAGAATGCATTCTCCGGTGATCACACCGTCTTTCAGGTAGAGAACACGGTTCCCCCTCCTCGCAGACTTCATGTCGTGCGTTACCATCACAATGCTCTGTCCCCTGCGGTTTAAGTCCGTAAACAGGTTTAAGACATGCTCGGCATTCTGGGAATTCAGCGCACCCGTCGGCTCATCCGCAAACAGGATTTCCGGCTCATTGATAATACCGCGCACAACCGCAACGCGCTGCTGCTCTCCGCCGGAAAGCTGCACCGGGAATTTTCCAAACGACTGCTCCTCCACGCCGACCTGTTTCAGCAGCTCCTTCGCGCGCGCCGCAACCGCCCTGCGGTTTTTGCCCACCAAAAGACCGCACACAATGATGTTGTCAAGCACGCTCATCGTATCGTTTAAGTAATTCTGCTGAAACACAAATCCGCAGTGCTTCCGCCGGAACACCGCAAGCGCGTCGCTGCCAAGTCCCGAAATCTCTTCCCCCTGATACGAAACGCTTCCGAGCGTCGGACGGTCCATGCCCGAAAGCGCATAGAGCAGCGTGCTCTTCCCCGAACCGGAATTTCCCATAATCACAGTAAAATCCCCCTGCTCCACAGAAAGATTTAAGTTTTTGAGCACATGCTGCTGCACGCTCTCGTTGGAAAATGTCTTACACAAATCTTTTGCTGTTAAAATACTGCCCATTCTGTTTTCTCCTGTTCCTTTCCGTAGTCTGAAGTACGAAAGTAAACTTTCGTACTCTTGAAATTTGTGCCCGCTGAAGCGGGCATGGGGTGTAAGTTTCTATGTTCTTAATTTTAACAGCCGCCATATCATAAGTCTTAACCTGTTTCCTGTCTGTTTCTTAACTGTTCCTTAAATCTTTATGCTCTTATGAAAAAAGGGCATACAGAGTAATCTCCATATACCCGCGGTCTGATTTTTAGCAATGATTACTTACATATCCCCAAAATGATCAAACCTGTAATTAAAGCTATGGGAATACCAATAATGCAGCCATATAATCCATCCACCAAACTTTTTTTCGTAAGCAGCTTATATTCTCTATCCATGTCTTCCGTACCCGGCAAGCGACACTTTCTCCAATGAACCATGAACCCCAGATCAAGAACCATCGTGTTAAACACATTTACCACAGACCATATACAGTAACAATACAAAGCTCCTTATTCAGTTGATATTGTGATAATGGTTATTTAGATAAAACATAATTTGTGATTCTATGAAATAATCATACATTCAGGTCAAAATTAGCAATCTGTTTTGCTGGATGAAACTTAATTAGTCCTATTCTTTCTAATTTTCCTTTAATAGGCAATTTCGTTTCATATAAGCAATTAACTGCACCTATCAGTTTACTTTCATCAATTTCTCTTGTTAATTGACAATCAGGCTTCCATATTCCTATGTCAAAAAAATCGATAGGTAATAATTTGGAAAACTTATCACATTTTTCTCTTATATCAGATTGCAATCTTAATAATTCCATACCCACAGCCATATCTATATTAAAAAAAGGCTGTTCATTTGGATAAAAACTATATGACTTAAAAACAATATCAATTGATTTTGTTTGTTCAGCTATATTTCTAATTATGTTTATTATTTGTTCCTCATCCAACGCTTCATACATAGTAAACTTTATATGCGGATTATTCTCAGAATGATATAAATAATCATCTATATCTTTGAACATCAAGTCCTTCCATAATCCTCGTATCTTTTCATCTGTTTCTTTATCAAAATAGCCGACAATCGCATATCCCATATTTCTTGCTCCTCCAACTTCCGATTTGTTGCTGTCACTAATATTAAAATGACAATACCTGCCCGATGTTATCACAATGACACATCCTGCGTTTCTGATTGCATACTAAAACGCTAAATTGGACATTTCACACCTTCTTTAGCGTCAGTTCTGCAACAAACCCCTTGTCCTGATAAAATTCAATTCCGCCGTACATCTGTTCCATAAACAGCTTCGCCAGATACAGGCCGAGTCCTGAACCGCTCTTTCCTTTTGCATTCTTTCCGCGGTAAAATTTTTCGGTGAGCAGCAGAAGCTCATCCTCGTCTACGCCCTCTCCCTCATCCCTGATCCGGATTCCGAGAGCCTGCTTCGTCTCAAAAAAGCTGACCGTCACGGGCGTACCTGCATATTTCGATGAATTGCTGACCAGATTGTCGATCACCTGCCTCAGCCTGAGTCTGTCCATCCACACAAGGCAGGGAGGCACTTCCCCCACGATCCGAATCTCACTATAGCCGCTGAATTCCTCAAACATTCCGCGGATGCAGGGCGACTGTTCATAAACCGGCTCCACCTTCAGGACCTCCAGCTCCTCTAAACTCGCCTGAAACAGGTTTCCTGCAAGCGCGCCGACCATGCCCGCTTTCGCATCAATGACCGCTACCTTCGCCCTGACATCGGGATTCAGTTCCTTCATCTTAAGCACCTCGCAGGCCGCACGGATCGTCGCGATGGGTGTTTTAATGTCATGGGACAGCTCCGCGACCAGCTCTTTTTTACTGCGGTTCGCCTGATATTCACTCTCCTTCGCGCGTTTCAATTCCTCACGCATCAGGTCAAAGCTTTCGGTAAACGCACCAAAATACTGATGTTTTTTCATAGGAAGAGGAAAGTCTAAATTTCCGGCAGCAATCTGTCCGGCAAACGTCTGCAGGCGCTGAAACGGCCGGATGAAACGCATATAAAAGAAGCCAAAGAGCAGGCATCCGCCCGCAAACAGAATCCCCCACATCAAAACTACCCGCCAGAACAGCGCCCTCTCCATATTCCGGTAACGCTGCTCCTCCGCATTCCAGACAATCTTACCAATCCACCCGGATTCCCTGCCCGGTCCCGAAACAGATTCCTGCACAGCCGCTTCCATTTCCTGTCCGCCTGCCTCCGTCTCCGCTCCGCCTGCTTCTGCCCCTTGTCCAGCGGCTTCCGTCTTTCCTCCGCCTGCCGCGGTCTCACACGACAGGTCCATGATCAGCGCCTCATTCTGATACGCATCGCCAAGTCTGATCGCATAATCCTCATCCGAAAAAAGAAGGATGCGGCAGCCGTATTCTTGTTCTATACGCGTCCGATCCTCCCCATCCTGCAGCGCACGCTCCGCCAGCGCACGCTGCCCGTTATAAAAAACCATATCCCTTCCACCCGCATCCATTCGGGCAAACCCATATCCGATGCTTCCCAAAAACAGCAGCATAACCGCCAGATAGACCAGAAACCAATATCCCAGCTTTGTCATATCGCACTCTCCCTATCCCTCAAGCATATACCCCGTTCCCCAGATCGTCTTGATCCATTCCGGATCGGACGGGTCCTCCTCCAGTTTTTCCCTCAGCCTCCTGATATGTACATTCAGCGTACCGTCACTGTAAAAAGCATCTCCCCATACCGATAAAAAAAGCTGCTCTTTCGTCACAATCGTCCCACGGTGTTCATACAGACATTTCAGCAGTGCAAATTCTTTGGCTTTGAGCCGGATTTCTTTCTCCTGTCCTCCCCGTTTCAGATAAACGCAGAATTTTTCTTCCGCGAGCCGCATGCCGCCTTGATCCGCTCCGTTTCCATCACAGGCTCCTCCATCGTGACCGCCATCGTCTCCGCCGTGGCCGTCGTCATTCCCGCCGCAGGCGCCATCGTTTCCGCATGCCGCTGCGTCGCATCCCCCGCGGCCGTCATTCCCCGCCGCACTGTCGTTTTCCACACAGCCTTCCGCCCCTTTTCCGCCACATTCAACAGATAAATTTTCCGCGGCATGCTGGCGCGCTGCCTCCATGCGCTTTAGAACGACCTGCACTTTGGCAAGCAGCACGCTTAGGGAATAAGGTTTTTTGATATAATCGTCCCCGCCGATGTTTAAGGCGATCAGCACGTCACTGTCACTGTCCCGCGCACTGACAAATAAAATCGGAATATCCGACGTCTCCCTTATTTTTTTACACAGAGAAAATCCGCTCTCCTCCACAAGATTGATGTCGAGCAGGATCAGTCCAGCCGTATGTCCTTTCAAAAAGTCAAGACATTCCTGTGCGGATGCACAGCACGCGCAGCTTACGCCGAACATTTCAAAATATTCACGGGTCATCTCTGCAAGCTCGATCTCGTCATCCACGATCAGACATTGAACATCCATGCGAATCCTCCATCTCCTGCAGTTCGTTCTCCGTTTCCATCATCCGCTCCAAAAGCGTCTCCTGCTGATGCTCTTCCGCTTCAAGCTGTTCCTGCAGTTCCATGAGCTTCTGGTAATCAGAAGCAAGCTCCGGCTCCATGAGGCGCAGCGATAGTTCCGCGGCTCTCGCCTCGCTCTCCTCAAGCTGCTTCTCATACTTTTCTAACTGCTTTTTTAAGCGCGACAATACCTTCCCCGGATTATAATACGTCTTTTTATCAAACACATCGTCAAGCGTCGGACTCGTTCCTCTGCCTGCATCTGTTTTATCCGCACCTGCTTTTGCCTGTGCCGTATCCGCGCCTGCACCGCTTTGCTTTCCCTGTGCGGCAGCGCCCTTCGCTTTCCCCGCATCCTGATCTGCCCGCGCGCCGCCCATCGTCCTGTCATCCTTAATCACGCCGCTTTCGCGCTTCTGCTTTTCTTCTAAATAATCCTCATAGCTGCCGCCATACTGCCGCACTTCATGCGCACCAAAGTCCAGAACCCCGGTCGCGATCCGGCTGACAAAATAGCGGTCATGCGATACAAACAGGATCGTACCCGGAAAATCGCCCAGCATTTTTTCAAGCGCATCCTTCCCCGCCATATCCATATGGTTGGTCGGCTCATCCAAAATGAGCAGATTCGGTTTACGGTAAAACATTTTGCAGAGCTCTAAACGCACTTTTTCTCCGCCCGAAAGCTGTCCCATCTGCTTCATGACGTCCTCGCCAGAGAAAAGGAACGCACCGAGCGCGCCGCGCACCTGTTCGCGCACGAGCTTCGGGTATTCCTCCCAAAAATTATCCAAAACTGTCTGGTCAGGCGGCGCGTCATTCACGACCGCCTCCTGCTGGTCAAAATATCCCCATTCCACGTTCGGACCGAATGAAAAACGCCCCGAAAGCGGTTTTACAAGACCCACCAGTGTTTTTAGAAGCGTGGATTTTCCGATGCCGTTTTCCCCAAGGATCGCCAGCTTCTGGCCCTTTTCCAGCAAAAAGGAAACATCTGCCAGTTCCGCATCATAACCGATCTTTAAGTCCTTTACGCGCAGCACTTCGTTATAGCTTTCGATACGCGGCGTAAACATGGCGCGGAATGTCTTTGTATCAAAACGCCTCGGCTTCTCAATCTTAACCATGTGCTCGATCACCATCTGCTTTGAATGTGCCGAAGCCACTTTTGTCGGCGTGTTCTTCCATTTTTCAATCCACTCCGTCAGACGCTTGATCTCCTTCTGCTGCGCTTCATAATCCTTTTCCTGCTTTCGTAAATCTTCCTCTTTACGCTTCATGAACGCGCTGTAATTTCCCGGATAGCGTTTGATGCGGTGGTACTCGATCTCATAGGTCACATCGATCACACGGTCTAAAAACATCCGGTCATGCGATACAATAACGACAGCTTTGTCATATTTTTGCAGATACTTCTCGAGCCATTCGATCGTCGGCAGATCAAGGTGGTTTGTCGGCTCGTCCAAAAGCATAATGTCCGGTCTTGAAAGCAGAAGCTTAATAAACGCGATCTTCGTCTGCTGCCCGCCCGAAAAGCTTCCAATCGGCCGCTGTAAGTCTGCCAGCGCAAAACCAAACTGCTGAAACATGACTTCCATATCCCTGCGCCATGTATATCCACGAAGTGCTTCCATCTGCCGCTGCAGCGCATTGTATTCGCCAAGCAGCCGGCGCTGTTCTTCACTCTGCGGTTCCGCGCTGTCCTGCTGCCCTGCATCGCCCGGCCGTCCATCGCTGTCCTGCTGCCCGTCAATCATCCGAATCGGCACCGCAGTCTGCACTCCGTCATTCTCATCGCTGTCGGCGTTTCCGCCGGTAGCATTCTCTAACTGGCGCTCAATTTCTTTCATGCGCGCCTCGCAGGCAAACACTGCGGCAAACGTCTTCCTGATCTCATCCTCCACGCTTAATTCCGCGTCCGGAAAACTGATCTGGTGCAGAAAACCGATCTCCTGTTTTCCTGCCATCGTGATGCCGCATGTCTCATCACTGTCCGGATTATTCATTGTGATGTCGCCGTTGATCAATTTTAAGAGCGTGGTTTTTCCGCAGCCGTTACGTCCGACCACCGCTATTTTCTCATTGTCGTGAATCTCAAAATTCACATTCTCCAAAATCGTGTCCGCGCCATACTGCACAAGCGCGTTGCGTATCTGATACCTCATGGTTCTTTCCTCTTTGAACTCTGTTTCCTATTTCCACTTATCTTCTAAATATGGCAGGAGCATCCGCAGGACTGTTTCCGCTTTGGCAAGCTGTCCCTCCGCCTCATCTTCCGACACCACAAAAAAATCGTCATAATCCGCTTTTTCACGAAGCCGGAATGCCGTATCCAATATTTTGGATAACTGTCTGTCAAAAATGCCCTCTTTTACATAAACCTTATTGATATATGCAATGACTCCGGAATGCTTGCCCGAGTCAAACCCATCCAAAGCCGTTACTGCTCTTAAAGCATGAAAAATTGCATAATAAGACCGGTTCACGGAAGCCGCAAAGCTTTTTTCTTCAAAAGCATTCCGGCATCCGAAAACGCCTCCCTTGCCCGCTCATAACGATATTTTGATAATTCCACTATGCCGCTTCCCATAATACAATCCCTTCTCTGACGACATTTTGATAAAACGGTACAGTCTGTTCCCATTGCCGAAATCTCTCAACATCAATATCAATGACTGAGAATACTCTGTCATACTTCAAATTCATTTCCACAATCACATCTGATAACGCATCCTCTGTCTTGTGATCCAAAATACCATGCATGATCAGCGCTACATCCACATCCGACTCTTTTGTAGATGTCCCTCTTGCTGCGGAGCCATACAAAACGATACTCACAAGCTTCTCCTCCATAACGGAAAGAATCCCGTTCACCAACTCCTGTAAAACATCCTGTTCCATTTTTTCACTCCTTCCCCATAAAAATACCCTGCGCGCTTTTATCATATCCTGCGTCCAAACTTTTCACCCCGCACTCATACTCTTCCCCCACAGAAAATGTTTAGAAAAATCTCCTGTGGAAATAAAATGAGCGGTACCCCGCCGTTTCGGCAAATGTATCGCTCATTCCACCTTTTTATAAGATGCTTCTCATTACTTTACAGTTACGGAAGTGATATGCGGATTAACGCCCTCATACCAATACAGGAAGCCTTCCATATCGACAACATCGCCGATCTGAAGATTCTTGACTGCCGCATAGACGTCCGTCGTGTTGTCACACAGATAGGACTCTACTGTAAACGTATAGGTCTGTCCGTTGTAGGAAACGTTAAAGTACAGGTCGTCACCGTCCGTACCGGAATTATCCCACTTATACATGAATGCAGAACCGTTGCCCGCATCCTCCACGGTCATACCCTTGAACGATACAAATTCATTCTGGTGAGAGATCAGATCATCCGTTCCGAGCATGTTTGTTACATCAAGCGCCGATGCGACATAATTGCCGTCCTCGATCTCAAACGTTGCGTCTATGATCTCAACCTCACCGGACCACTCTGACTTATAGCCCGTTACTTTGATCTTCGTGCCCGGCGTCAGCTTCGCATAATCCTCTTCGGAGCACGCCATCTCATAAATGAAATACGCGCCGTCCTTATCCTGCGTATAAATCGTCGCCTTGTCTTCCCACCAGGACTGCTTCGCCTGCACATAGGTCTCCACAACAACCTGACTATCCACTGCAGCAGCCATGTACTCCGCATGAGTCATAACGCCCTCGGACTTCACATCGCTTCCCGCATCGTCTTTTCCGCCGCAGCCTGCAAGCGCAAGCGTAAGGGAAAACGCCAAAATCAGTGCCACATACTTTTTCATATTTTCCTCCGTTCCGAAGCGTTTTACGCTGAGGAAGGTGAGCGAAATGTCAGATTTCGCTCTGCCATCACAGAATTTGTGACGCTTCGGCACAAATTCTTGGCTGGATCAATTGCTATCATGCAATTGATTCGGCCTTTACTCCTCTTTTCCTAGGAACATTTTTTGCGTTCCTTAAGTGCGGAAATCCCCTAAAAAGGATTTCCATTCTTTGTCACACGTTGACATTGTACTCAACAATGGGACAGAAATCAATAGCTTTTTGTTTTTTTCGCCTGCAAAACCACATAAAGGATGATCAAAACCCAGACAACAGCCAGCGAAACAAGCAGAATCACCGCCGTCGGCGGAAGCGGTCCCAAATCTTTTTTCTCTGAGGCAGAGGCCCCGCCCTGATCTAAACGATACAGCGAGGACGTATCGGCATAGAGTGCCTCCATAAAGGCTTCATCCACAGTCTGCCCCCTCCTGACCGCCTTGACCGTCGTCTCGATTAACTGCCCCGCCGCATCACGCAGCGACGCTGAACCGTTAAACACCGGCGTGACAAATGTATTATCTGTATTGTCGATCAAAAGCTTTGCCGCCTGAATCTTAATCTCATAATGCAGCGCATGATCCTCGCCGCCCCTTGCCAGATAATCGGTATATTCGGCCGAATTCTGCGCCCTGAGAGTCACGGGAATATACCCCTCCGTCTCGGCATAAGCAATCTGCACGTCGTTCGTCAGAAGATACTGTGCAAACAGCCATGACGCCAGGACTTCCTGCGGATCCTCTTTATTGAATAAGCAGACCGACGGTCCCTGCGAGATCATGCGCGGCACATCCGGATCAAACTGCGGCACCGGCAGAACTGCAGTCTCAAAACGCACCAGCTTATCCTCACTGATATCCCTAAGCGGCGCGTCGGTCCCCATCCATGTCGCGCCCGCCGTGGAATCGACTGCAAAAATACACTGCCCGGCGTTCAGAAAATTCGCCGGATAGCTGGAAATCTTGAACGTCGAAAACGCTCTGCTTTTTCCATGCTCCGCAATCGTATAAAGCAGTTCTTTTGTCGTATCATTAAAAAGAAGAATCTCTCCCTCCGGTGTGGAATAATCCGCATTTCTCTGATAAAGCATCTGAATCATCATATTGTCCGTTGATTTGTAGATAAACGGAATCAAAACATTCTGACCGTTGACAAGGTAATTGCCATCCGCGCCGGTCTTTAACGCTGCCTCGGACACTTCCCATATAAAATCCCATGTGAGAACATCGGGCAGCGTATAGCCGAGTGCTTCCACATATGTTTTATTCACATAGCACGCCTCGGTGGAACGCATAAACGGGATCGCATAATAATGCCCGTCAAACGCTCCCTCTTCCAAAAAACGGGAAACGACTTCCTCCTGCCCGACTGAATCAAAATGTACTTCACTTCCGCCAAAGCCGTAACGTTCATCGGCAAATAATTCGTCCAGCGGCACAACCACATTCGTTCCCGTCAGGTATGTTGCAATATGATCAGGATAGGTGATGCAGACATTCGGCGTCGTATTCGTTGCAATGTTCGTAATGACATCATTATAAATATCACCATAATTCGTGTACAGGCGCAGATTGACTTTGATATTCGGATATAGCCGCTCAAAATCAGCGATCGCACGCTCATAAATATCGGTCTGTGTCTTATTGGTATCGTTTTTGGCCCAGAATGTGATCTCCAACTCCCGCGATTCGTCAAATTCCTCCGGCATCGAAAATGCATCCAGCCCTCTTGAGCCGTGACAGCCTGCCAGCAGCGCAGCGGACAAAAGGAATAACGCGAGCATCGAAAAACGGACTTTCTTTTTTCTTTTGATCACCCTTTTGTCCCCCCTCTTGATACGCCCGCCATGATTTTATCGCGAAACACCAGAAATAATACGATGAGCGGCACTGAGATCACGACAACCGCCGCCATCATGGCAGGAATGTTCTCACGCCCGAACCCGTTTTCACGAATCTCCTGAATACCGTTTGACACGAGAAAGTAACGTTCGTCGTCGGTGATGAGACGCGGCCATACATAGGAATTCCAGCACTCGATCACTTTTAAGATCGCGATCGTAATAAGCGTCGGCCGGCAGATCGGCACCATCACCTTAAACAGGTACTTCCTATCGGAGGTGCCGTCCACTTTCGCCGCAAAATAGAGCGAATCCGGTACCTGCGCAAAATTCTCTTTGAGCAGATAAATATAAAAAACAGATGTGACGCTCGGTAAAATAAGGCCCAGAAACGAATTGCGCATGTTCATGCTCGTAATCGTCGCAAAATTCGTGATGATCACAAGCTCGTTCGGGATCATCATCAACGCAAGGAACAGGGTAAACACAAGATTCTTTCCCCGGAACTGAAGGCGCGCGAACGCAAACGCCGCCAGTGTAATGACCACCATCATGACCGCTGTCGTCGCCACCGTAAAAATAAACGTATTGAGCAGATATCTGCCAAGCGGCACCGCAGAAAACGCATCCACATAGTTCTGAAGCGTCGGAGACAACGTAAAAAACTGCGGAATATATTCAGAATTATACGCGCCATAGCTTTTCACACTCGTCAGCAGCATCCAGTAAAACGGAAACAGAACAATGAGCGCCCACAGCGCAAGCAGAATATAAGTGACCGTCCGCACACTTCTTTTGCGCCTTGCCGCCGTCCGTTCAATCTGGCTGTAGTCAACCGGTTTTTCCATAGGTTATCCTCTCTTTCACGCCGCAAAAAGCGGCTCCGCCGCTCCTGCGTATCTGCGGACTTATGACGTCCGTCAAACATACGTCGTGTGCTTTTTGCTGACGAGCAGATTGATGCAGGTGATCGTCAGCACAATGATGAACAGAAGGATTGCCGCCGCCGACGCATACGACGGATAACCGCCGCTGTCGCCGTAGAGCATATCATACACATATCCGACGATCGTATTCATTCCCGCCGCGTTTAAGTCCGTGCCAAATAACGCCACCGCGTCGCTGTATTCCTTAAATGCGCCGATAAACCCGGTAATGACCAGATAGAAGATCGTCGGTGAGATCATCGGCAGTGTGATCTTTCTGAAAATACGCGCACCCGACGTGCCGTCCACCTTCGCAGCATTATAATAGCTCTGGTTCACCGACAAAAGCGCGCTGGTCAGAAGCAGGATCTTAAACGGCATAACAACCCAGATAATGTAGAAACACAGGACGAACATTTTCGCCCAGTACGGTCCGGTAATAAAATCAACGGATTCCCCGCCGAACCAGTGGATCAGCAAATTCACCAGCCCGTCCGAATACTCGGTCTTTTTGAACAGGATCATAAATACGAGTCCGACTGCAAGCGTATTCGTCACATAGGGCAGAAAATAAACCGTCTGAAACAGCCTGCGCAGCGGTTTGATCGAGCTTAGGCCCACGGAAATGAGAAGCGCAATGCCGGTTGAAAGCGGCACCGTAATGACAACCATGAGAAACGTGTTTTTGACTGCCTGCAAAAAATAAGTATCATGAAGAACATAGGAAAAATTATATATACCGGTTCCCTGATACGTCTGAGACGCAAAATTATAGCCTTCCTCAAACGAATAGACAAACACGTCGATGAGCGGATATACCATAAAGAATCCCAAAAACAGAATGGCAGGAAGCAGATACAGCCATCCCTTTGCTTTATTTCTTTCCATATCGATCTCCATTCCCAATCGGCCCGCAAAATGTGCATTTGATAATTTTTCACGGACAGACCCACTTATCCAGTTTGTTCCTGCCTGACGGAGGTCCCGGTTATCCGGGCACCTGTTCCTGTCTGACGAAGGTCCCGGTTATCCGGGCACCTGTTCCTGTCTGATGTTATCCCCATACTTGATGTGATATACAAGGTCCTTGATCTTGCCGATATTCATATACAGGGTATCCTCACTGATATGCTTTTTTGCAAGTTCAGATAAAATGCGGGGTTTTGCCGACGCGTCAATCGTGATCGTATCGATCAGATGCGGCATCGGAATCTGCTCGTTTTTAAGTATCTGCTCAAACGGACACTCATCCCGTCCCCAGAGCAGAAACAGCCCCTTCTGCATATACAGCCGGTCAAACTGCTGCGTCGCGTCTACAAAAATGGGCATATCCACACCCTCATTGCCCATCAGCGTTGATTCCTTATCAATATATTTCTGCAGCCATTCATAGAGGAATTTATTATTGCGGATCACCTGACTGGAAAGCTTCTTTTTCTCCCGGAGCGCCTGCTCATATCTGCTCTTGTTAAAAATATATACCTTTCCGTCATTCTCCGCATATCTCCCTTTCGCATCATGGCACGCAAAAAACAGCGCCACGTCAAAGGAATACGAAAAATCCAGCATCCGCGTCGGAAGCGCAAAATGCTGCGCGATCTCGATGCAGGTCAGCTCGTCAAAATTAAATAACTGCTTCATCTCATCCACAAAGCGGAACATCTGACTGTCCGCCGTATGAATATGCTTCCCGCGAAGTCCCGACGGAATGAGCACAAATTCGCTGTTCGCCTGTCCGCGGAACACGATCACGTCTCCGCGCCCGTCCAGCTCTTCCATATATTCTGCATAGGAGCTTACTTTTGCCATTTTAGTAACCACGCCTTTTTCTCAACCTAATCCTCCATGTCAGAGCAGTTTACTGCGATGACACGCGTCGGAAATTTCAGATTTCCGACTGCGATCAAGGCATATTTGAGGCTCTGACTCAAATTGCCGGTTGAAAAATAAGCTATCAAGCTTATTTTTCAACCTATACTTCATTGTAAACAGAGGCGCTTTCCTGTCTGTTTCTCAAACAGCAGCACCTTATTCGGCTTTAAGGAAAAACGAACCTTCTGTGCATCCGCATCTACTTTGTTTTCCGCGTTAATAATGGAACGGATGGTCTTGCTCTGCGCATGCTCATGTGTCGATACGACACTGATGTCGCGGCCCATGACCTCCACGCCTGTCAGTGCACAGCAAAGCGCACCGTCATCGCCAAGAAGAAAACCTTCCGGACGGATACCGACATCCACCTCCTGATCTGCTACACCCGGAGCCGGTAATACAGCGTCCTCTCCAATATAGAGCGTCTGATCACGCACTGTACCATCAAACAGATTGATCGGCGGTGTGCCTAAAAATTTGGCGACAAACAGATTAACCGGATCGTCATAGACATCCTGCGGCTTTCCGATCTGCTGTACCTCACCGTCCTTCATGACAACAATGACGTCGGAAATGCTCATCGCCTCCTCCTGGTCATGCGTCACAAATACCGTCGTAATTCCGGTCTCACGCTGAATACGCCGGATTTCCTCCCGTGTCTGCAGGCGGAGGCGCGCGTCAAGATTCGAAAGCGGTTCGTCCAATAACAGTACCTTCGGCATTTTCACCATTGCGCGCGCAATCGCAACACGCTGCTGCTGTCCGCCGGACAGCTCGTTCGGCTTTCTGTCCATCAATTCCTCGATCTGTACGAGTCTTGCCGCCTCATATGCTTTATCGCTCATTTCCTGCTTCGTAAGCTTGTCCGCCCCTTTGAGGTTTTCAAGCGGAAATGTAATATTCTGCTTCACAGTCAAATGCGGGTAGAGCGCATAATTCTGAAATACAACTCCGACCCCCCTGTTTTCCGGCGGTAAATCCGTCACGTCATCTTCACCAAAAAAAATTTTTCCGCTTGTCGGCTTCTGCAGTCCGCATATCATGAACAGCGTCGTGCTTTTCCCACAGCCTGAAGGTCCAAGCAGCCCGACAAGTTTTCCGTCCGGTATCTCAAACGAAAAATCATCGACTGCAACAACTTCTCCCCCCGCTTTTTTGTTGCGGTTCGGAAATTTTTTTGTTAAGTTTTGTAAAACCACTTTCATAAATGATACTCGTGCCTTTCTCCGCGCGTTAGCGCCGTATGCCTTTTGGCTCCTGCATGTTCATTATAGTGTGCCGGCAGGCTAAAAACAAGAGAAAAAATGTTCACCAGAAGCTTTCCTCAGCCATATTTTGCCAAAACGCGGTAATTTCTGCCCATCAAACACATTTTCTATTTGATTTTCTTGCAATTAGCTACTATAATATGCGTACTGAGTATTTGCAGAACTCCGTGCTGCATGAAGCCACAGTCAGCACAAGAATGGAGGAATGGTATGTATGAAGAACCGGCGACATAAACGCAGGGAATCCTATTCCGTACTTTTTGTCTCCAATATAGACAGACGAAGCCGGCATTTCCGCATTGCACGCTCCACTCTGCATCTGTTGGTCATTCTTGTTCTTATGGTCTTTGCTGCCGCCGGCTTTTTCGGCTATCAGACTTTTAACAACGCCTGGCAGGAAAGCGGCCTTCAGAAAAAGCTGCGCGATCAGCAGCTTGCCGAACAGCAGCTCCGGTCTGAATGGGAAACGGAGAAGAATGAATGGGCGCAGGAAAAGCAAACACTGGAGGATGAGCTCGAAACGCTCCGCGCAGAACTGACTGCACGAGAACAGGAAATACAGGCAGCGGCAGATGCTGCCGCAGAAGCCGCTGCAGAGGCGGAACGCGCAGCGGCGGAGGCACTTGTCCCCACACTGTATCCTTCATCGGGCGTCGGGGTGCTGACTTCTACTTTTTCGGAGGAACACCCGTACATTTCATTTACTGTCGAGGCCGGGACCGATATCATCGCCGCAGGCGACGGCACCGTCAGCTCGGTCAGCTCCGATGATACTTATCATTATATCATCGAGGTCGTTCATGACAGCGGCTATACAACCTATTATCTGTACCGCCAGAATGCTGAACTGAAGGTGGAGGAGGGCGCGCAGGTAAAGAAGGGCGATCCGCTGCTCACGATCACCACAGAAAATACGGAATTGGATTATGAGGTATTATATGGAGACGAGTTCATCGATCCGCTCTCCATCATTGCCGCAAAAGGATAGGAGGAGAGAATCATGTTAGGAAAGAATAATAACACCGACTCTGGAAAAACACAGGCGAAAATTGGCACACTGATCGGCCCCGGCGCTGTTTTTGACGGAAATATCACAGCTCCGGAAACCATCCGCATTGACGGCACCTTAAACGGTGACTGTACCTGTCAGGGAAATGTCATACTCGGTACGGACGGCGTGATCATTGGCAATGTTGAAGCGCAGAATGTCACGCTTTCCGGTAAGGTAACGGGAGATGTTCACGTTTATGGAAAGCTTGAGCTTTTCTCTACTGCAAAGCTTGCGGGCAACGTTACCGCACGTTCTCTGATCGTAGACGAAGACGCATGCTTTGACGGCAAGTGTACGATGACGACCATGCAGGGAGAAACTTCTTCCAAATCATTTGACCGCAAAAAATCAAAGGCTGCTGAATCGGAATCCATTCCCACTGCAGAGCAGAATTAAAAACCCATAAAAACACTGATAAAGGCATGCTGCTTTTATCAGTGTTTTTGGTTTCAAGGTATCGGTTCCATATATTTTTTCTTTTATTTACTGTCTTCAAAAATACAGTCCCGTACCGCTTCCCACACATTTTCGGCAATCTCTTCCTCCGGGCGGTTGCCGTCAATGATGACACAACGCTCCTTTTCCTCTAACAGCCGGAACGCCTTCCTATAGTTATCCCGCACCAGCTCAAGCCTTGCCTTTGTCTCGAACAACTCCTGCCGCACACGATTCTTCGCAATACGCTCCAACGCCACATCCGGGTCAACATCAATAAACACATTGACTGCCGGGCGTAAAATCTCACTGCTCGGTTCGTTCGCCTTAATGACCCAGTCCATCGGCATATCTACACTGTTATAGGCATACGAAGAGAAATAGTATCTGTCTGAAACCACGGTCATACCGGCTTCCACTTTCGCAGCAATGCCATCTGCGGCATTTAATAAATGATCTAAACGGTCCGCAACAAACAGCCCCGCAATCACGCGGTTGTCCGTCTTCATCTCTCCCCGCAGAATCTTCCGGATCAAAGCGCCAATCGGCGAATCGGTCGGCTCCATCGTGCGATAATAACTAATACCCTCTCTTTCCAAACGGGCGCAGAGGTACGCCGCCTGCGTACTTTTCCCGCTCCCGTCAATGCCCTCTAGCGCGATCAGCCTGCCGCGCCCTGCATTTTCCCCATTTTCTGATACCTTCCCCATAGATGTTTGATTCTCCTGCATTGGATTCTTTGCCGGCTCCATGAACACCGCACAAAACTGCCGGCGTGCAAAGAGCGCTATGCATCTTATTATAGCGTATCCCACAAAAATCTACCACATTTATTTTACATAATCGGTAAATAGCACAAAAATAACATCGCCAGTAATTGTCAAGCAAATGTCAAATATGATAAAATAGAAATAATACAGGAAGACTGGTCCGGCATCCGGCAGCGGCAGTAAAGAACGTATGAAAGAGGGGAGTTACCAGACTATGAATATTCAAATGCAAACGGGCGGCGTTTTCATTTTATTGCTGCTGCTCTATTTTTATAAACGTCAGGACACGGTCGATTTGTATACCGGAAAAGTTTTTTTGCGCGCACTTTACATTACGCTCGCCTGTCTGATCCTGGATATTTTATCCATCGTTCTGATCGTCAATCAGTCACATCTCCCGACATGGCTGGTCAAGGCCGAATGTAAAGCGTATCTTGTCTCGCTTGTCGTAACCGGGTATATCGCGTTTGCTTACGCCAGCGCCGATATTCACCATTTGGTTAAGTCGGATACATTTACCCGCTGGCTCGGGCTTGCCGTTATCGCAGTTGCCGTTCTGATCTTTGCGCTTCCCATCTCTACTTACTACAATGGTCAAAATATTGTATATACATACGGATGGGCATGCTCCGCCACCTATGCAGGCGCATTGCTTTTGATCATGGCGACACTGATCAAAATTTTTTTGCACGGGAAAGCAATGAATCCCAAACGCCGCAGTGCGATCCGGTTGTGGATGATCATATGGATCGCGGCAGCTCTGACACAGTTCTTAAACGGCAGGCTTTTGTTAGTTGGTTTCGCAAGTGTTTTGGGAATCGTGATCTTATTTTTTGAACTGGAAAATCCGGAAATCTATATTGACCGGGGCACCGGCTTTTTTAACAGCTATGCATTCGTCGCTTTTATTAAACAGCGCTATCAAATGGATCATGACTGCTGCGGTCTTCTTCTCTCGCTTGAAAATGTACATATCATCAATAATATGACTCCCGCCAAAGTGGAAGAAGCCATGGCGGAGATCGTCCGTTTTGTCCGCCGCATTCCCGATGTCACAGTATTCAAAACAGATGATCGGGAATTCTCGCTGGAATTTGAAGAGAAAGAGGCGCTTTACCGTGCCTGCGGCATTGTTTACAGCCGTTTTCAGCAATACTGGCTTGAGAACAGTACCGACGCAGAACCGGTATTGTTACAGCCGCATTATATTCTGATCCCCTCGGGCAAAGCAGCGGCAAGCGCAGAGGAAATGCTCAGTGTCTTAAGATATTTCCGCTCCCGCTGCGCGGAACCGTCTGAGGAAACGCTCCTGACAGTGGACGAAGACAGCATCAAAAAACGGCGCGAACATGACGACATGCTCAGTACGCTTATGCGTGCCATAAAAGAGGACCGGATCGAGGTATTCTATCAGCCTATTTACTCCACAAAGGAGAAAAAATTCATATCCGCCGAAGCATTGGCCCGCATCCGCAGGGAAGACGGCAGTATCATCCCGCCGGGTCTTTTCATTCCGATTGCAGAAGAAACAGGGCTCATTTCCGAAATCGGTGAGATCATCTTTGATAAAACCTGCCGTTTTATCAAAGAACATAACTTAGAAGACTATGGCATCCAATATATCGAGGCAAATCTCTCCGTCATACAGTGCGACAGTGAGACTCTTGCAAGCACCTATATCAGTATTATGCAAAAGCATCACATCGCTCCTAAATCCATCAATTTAGAGATTACGGAATCCGCATCGATCAGCACACGGAAAACGCTCATTGAAAATATGCGCCGGCTTTTGAATTACGGCGTTTCTTTCTCTCTGGATGATTTCGGAAACGGTCAGTCAAACTTAAACTATATTGTGGATATGCCGGTTCAGATCGTGAAATTCGACCGTGATATGACGCAGGCATATTTCAACAGTGAAAAAGCACAGTTCATCCTGCGCGCCACCATGAACATGATTCACGATATGCACTTAAAGGTCGTTTCGGAGGGCGTGGAGACCAAAGAGCAGCTGACTGTACTTGAAGAACTGGGTATTGACTATATTCAGGGCTATTATTTCTCAAAGCCCCTCGACGCGCAGTCATTTCTGGAATTTATCAAAAAAGAAAACTGCTCTTAACTGCCTGCACTAAACTGTAACCTGTCTCTCATACGCAAACGACAGGTTACAGTTTATTTATCATATCCGCCCGTATTGACATCATCGATCTCATTCTATAAGCCCGTGCTTTTTCAGTCTGGCGCGTATTGCACCATTTGTGCGATCATGGATATCTGCTATCTCCGAAATCTTCATACCGGAGTTATACTCTTCATCAAGCCGCTTATCCTCTTCATCTGTCCATGAAGTTCCTGCTCCATCGGGTCTGTTCTTCTTACGGTTATATTCCACCCTGTCAAAGGAATCTTTTACATTCACAGCAGTGTCTTCATCCTTTATCCCCGTAACTGCTCCGCGGTGTTCGTCCATAAAAGCTGTCACCGCCTTTATAAATCTCTCACCATATTTTTCATACTTCGCTTCGCCCACGCCGCTGACCCGAAGCATACCCTCTCTGGTACGCGGCATTTTCATGCACATGTCTATCAATGTCCTGTCACTGAAAATAATATATGGCGGCATCGACTCTTCCCTTGCAATTTGAAGCCGCAGCAAACGCAGTTTTTCAAACAGCTCATAGCCCGCTCTTGTCAGCGCGTCCGTGCTCCTTGCCCGCGAAGCTCTTGTGCGGTTTCTTTCCGGTTCTTTCTCCTCCGCCATGCGGACAATGACACGCGTATCCTCATCGCGAAGGCGGTTCACCTCCTGACCGATCTGCAAAACGCTATAGGTATCCTCTGTCTGACGTAAATACCCTTCCTCCAGCATCTGATTGATGAGCAGGCGTATCAACGCCTCGCTGAAATCACGCAATGCACCATAGGATCGATATTCCGTACAGCCAATTTCCTTCAGTTTCGCCCGGTTCGCGCCGATCAGCGTCCCCGTAACGACGCTCAGGCCATATCGTCCCCTCGTCTCGCAGACACAATCGACCACCTGTTTCGCCTGCGCAGTCATATCAACCTCACGATAAGTGCGGTGACAGTTCCCGCAGTTATCGCAGGGAGCATTTGTCTTTTCTCCAAAATAATGTAAAATCGTATTTCTTAAACATCCCGTCGTTTTACAGTAATGCTCGATGGCATGCAGCCTGTTGGCATCCCTCTCCCGGATTAACGGAATGTCCTCCGGGTTCACATCAGAAAAATCTTTACTGTCCAGCAAAAATTTTGCCGTCCTGACATCGTTTGCCGAAAAAAGCAGAATACACTGCGACGGCTCGCCGTCCCTGCCTGCACGCCCCGCCTCCTGATAATAGTTCTCCATGCTCTGCGGCATATTGTAATGAATGACATAGCGGACATTTGATTTGTCAATGCCCATTCCAAATGCATTTGTCGCGACAACAACAGGCGCTTTGTCATAAATAAAATCTTCCTGATTTCGCTTTCTCTCCTCCGCGCCAAGCCCGGCATGATATTTCGTCACCGCAACACCTTTAATTGCTAAAAGCGCACACAGGTTGTCCACATTTTTCCTCGTCGCGCAATAGATGATCCCGCTTTCATCCGGATGTTTTTCTATATAGTCAACAATAAAATCGTCCTTTTTTCTAACCTGCTCTACGCTGTAATACAGATTTTCCCTGTCAAATCCGGTCGTGATGATATTGGGCTGTCTCAGCCCAAGCGTACAGACAACGTCCTCTCTGACTTCCTGCGTTGCTGTCGCCGTAAACGCGCTGATAACCGGACGTTTCGGCAATGCCCTGATAAAATTGACGATTTTTAAGTAGCTTGGCCTGAAATCCTGTCCCCACTGTGAGATACAATGCGCCTCATCCACGGTAAGCATGGAAATCTCTGCATGGGTGGCAAACTCTATAAACTCCCTGCTCTCCAAGCGCTCCGGCGCAACATAGATCATCTTATAGTGTCCCTGTTTCGCATACTGGAGTGCTTTGGAAATCTGCCCCTCGGAAAGGGAGCTGTTGATATATGCCGCATGAACCCCCGCCTCGTTTAACGCCTTGACCTGATCCTGCATCAGAGAGATCAACGGCGAGATCACCAGCGTAATGCCCGGAAACATTAACCCCGGCACCTGATAACAGATCGATTTTCCCGCGCCCGTCGGCATGATCGCAAACGCATCCCGCCCCGCTAAAATTGTCTCGATGATGCTTTCCTGTCCCGCCCTGAATGCATCATAACCAAAATATTTTTTCAAGATGTCCAACGCTTTTTGATTCATACCTGTTCCTTTGCCATGTGCAGTATTGGCGTATTTCGGCGCAGCCTGCTGTTCTTCTGCACAAGGCCTTATCCTTATCATATTTTCTACGCTCATAGTATAGTCAAAAAGTGGTTATGACGCAATATCCTTTTTTAATTTTGTACTAAAATCTGCCGCTCCCGTAATCTGACCACCCTTTTTGCCAGCTCTCCCGCCGTCACCGGAAATTTAGCGTCCAACGGTTCTCGCTCTGGTGATAGATCAGCCATACGCGCATCCGCTGTTCCCCCACTATGATCTCACAATCAAATTCAATGAAGGGCGTTCCCGCATACATTTTCTTCTCGGACGAATGAACAATAACCGGTCTTATCGTCCGGCATTCCCCATCCTCGTCCATGAGCTTCAGCATCAGCGGCATGAGCTTCCCAGTGCTGGTAAACCAACACTCGCAGGCAACCTCCTGCTGCCTGCCGCGTATCTGTCCGGTGTGCCCCGCATTTCCGTTATGTCCGGCATTCCCGGCATGTCCAGTGTTTCCGTTATGTCCGACATTCCCTGTCCGATGTCCGGTCTGATAACTCGTCCCTATCCCAAACGCCACCGCACACACCTCCTTTATTCTCTTGAAATCCCTCCGCTCATGTGGTTGATCGGCTGATTTAAGAACGCCGCCCTCATCAGTGCATCCGCGCCGAACCGCTCACGTACCGCATCCACAGCGAGGTCCAGACGCGCCAGCTTCTCATAATCCTGCCCGTCAAACAGGCTCATCTGTCTTGAAAAATTCTCTCTGCATACACCGGAGGTATGCACGCCCAGATGCCGGATTGGCCTTTTATCCCAAAGCTCATCAAACAGCGCGCATGCTGTCTGATAAATCTCCAAGGTAATGTTTGTGGAAAATGTCAGCACACGCTGGTGGGACTGATAAGAAAAATCCGCACTTTTGATTCCTACGGCAATCACGCTGATCTGCACACCGTCCGCGCGAAGCCGCGCCGCCACCGTTTCCGACAATGCCAAAAGCACTTTTTTCGCAGTCGGCGCATCCGTCACATCAAACGGAATCGTCGTGCTGTTCCCATAGCCTTTGTTTGCCGGCGCCTGCTTCAGCACGGGTGAAAAATCCAGCCCGTTGGCGAACGCCCACACAATCTCACCCTGCTTTTTGAGAATCCTCTTCATATATGCCGGGTCCGCCTGCGCAAGCTCCCCGATTGTCCTGATTCCCATCGAAAAAAGCTTCTGCGCCGTCGCCCTTCCCACGAAAAACAGCTCCGGCACGGCAAGCGGCCACATTTTCTTTTGGATTTCCTCCTTCCACAGCGTATGCACCCTGTCCGGTTTTCGGAAATCGGACGCCATTTTTGCGAGCAGCTTGTTTTCCGAAACTCCGACATTTACCGTAAATCCCAGTTCCCGGTAAATCCGATTTTTCATCATTTCCGCAGCCTGTTCCGGTTCTCCGAACAGATGGCAGGTCTGCGTCATGTCCACAAACGCCTCATCTATGCTGTACTGCTCCACAGCATCTGAATACTCTCTCAGGATTGCCATCAATGCCGCCGAGCAGCGCTCATATAAGTTATAATTCGGCGGAGCAAGCGTAAGCTTCGGACATTTTCTTTTTGCCTCCGGGATGCTTTCGCCCGTCTTTATGCCGCAGCGCTTCGCCGGCATGGATTTTGCGAGGATAATGCCTCGGCGCATGCCGGCATCCCCCGCAACTGCGGATGGAATTTCGCGAAGATCGACCGCTGCGCCCTTATGGTACAAACGATAAACAGCCTCCCAGCTAAGGAAGGCTGCATTCACATCAATATGAAATATGATCGTCTTCAAACGTGTGTTCACCTCCTGTGTGACACATTGTAGCAAACACACGTTCTGTATTCAAGCGGTACATTTTTCCAGTCAGAACAGGGTCATCTGCAAAACAGAGTCATCTGCTCATAGTCCGTTTTGCGTTCCAACAGACAAGGGCGCTTTTCCAACAGACTTTTCGTGCGCTCCCCATCCCAAATCCACGCCGCAATCTCATCCGGCTCCAAAATAAGCGGCATGCGGTCATGCACCGGTTCCATGGACTCATTCGCCGCCGTTGTCAGGATAACAAAGCGCTCCCCGTCCTCATCATGCCGGAAGCAGCCCGCCATAAACAGCACCGGCGAATCCTCCCTGTGGAAACGGTATTTTTCCTTTTTGCGGTTCCATTCGTAAAAACCTGCTGCCGGAATCACAATGCGGTGATTTCGCATTGCTTCGCGAAAGGCAGGCTTCTCCATCGCTGTTTCGCTCCGTGCATTCAAAATCATCTGCCCCTTTTTGCCGCTTTCCTTCGGCGCAAATCCCGGCATTCCCCAGCGCAGCATGCGGCATTCCACAATCCTGCAGCCGCCCGCTCCGCATCCCGCACCGATCACGGGCGCAGATACCGTCGGATAAATGTCGCCGGACGGTACGATCACAGGCGCGGACACCGAGGGGGAAATGCCGCCGGATGGCAGATCGGGCAGTCCGCTTTCCCGAGACTCCTGTTCCTGCGGGCCTGACTCTTTTTTCCCATCATGCCCTGCTGTCCGTTCCGCCACAGCACCTTCTCCGTGCTCCGCCTTCTGCGCGCGCAGCTTTTCATTCACCTGCCGGATGACTTTTTCAATCTCTCCTGCCGTATCGTCATCCACATAATACCGTCCACACATGTCAAACTCTCCCGTCCTGTCCGCTCTCTTCCTCTGCACGGCACGCACGCTCTCTGCCTCTGCGCGGCGCGTACGCGTGCGCTGGCTTCTGCCGCCGGTTATTCCTTTTTCCGTATTGGGTGCCGGACGACTGTCTTCAACCGCTCCGGCGCCACTTTCCGCGCATCGCTTAAATAAATCTCATGGTGATAACGGCTCTCCGTAATGTCGAGCTCATAACCCTGCTCCTCCATAAACTCATGCATCAGGCGGATCGTTTCCGGCTCGTCGTCATACGCACCGATATGCATGCATTGGACACACAGCCCCTCATCATACGTCATCCATTCCACCTTCGAAAAATCCGTTTTCTTCTTTCGCTCCGCTTCCGCAAGCGCCCATGCAAAATCCTCTTTTGTCACGAAGTCAGGCAGCCGGATCACGGAAAGAAAACGAAAATTTTCTTTATGGGCATAATCAATTCCTTTTACGCCGTCCTGCCACCAGAAGCCTTCAAGCGGCGGCACGACATAATCAAAATATCCGTCAATCTGATGATCTCCCATTTTACTCATCTTAATCGTAAACGCGATCCCATAGAGCAGGCCAATCGACTGCTTATACTCGCTCCCCTCCTCATTCGGGTTCCCGCTGCCGCGGACTGCAAGATAATTCATGGACGGAATGTCCACAATGCCCGGTTTGCTTTTCGGCATATAGAACTCTTTATATTCTTTTTTATAATCAAATGCCATCGTAATCCTTCCTTTCTTCTTTACCGCGCTTTCCGCGCATTTTCTTGCTTTCATTTTTCTTTTTCATCTGGACGTTTGCGAAACGTCTATTCTTTTTCATCCATTTGCAGGCGGTCTCTTTATCTGTCCGTATCATATCTTCTGCAGATCCGCTCCGCGCAGTCCCTGATCTGGGTCCGGATCTCCTCCGGCTCAAGCACCGTGACCTGGTCGCGGAACGTCATAAGCCAGGTGAGCAGATGCTCGCGGTCCGTATAATCCGCCTGAAACAATAACCGCTTGTCTTCCTGTTCCCGAAAACAGTCTGGACCAAACGCCTCGATCAGCCGCCATTTGCATTCCGGCTCAAACAGCGCTTTGACCTGAATGCCTCCCGGAAAAATGCGTTCGTCCGTAAGGTCCGGCATGGCTGCCCTTCTTTTTTCAAACTTCTCCTCAGACAAGCAGACGTTCTCCATACGGTTTAACTTAAACAACCGGAAATCTTTCCGTTTTGTGCACCACCCCCACACGTACCAGCTCGACCATCGAAAAATTAAATAATACGGCTCAATGCGGCGCTCAGATTCACCGTTCGGTGAATAATACCGGAACATCAGCTCCCTCCTTACGTCAATTGCTGCGCGTATGATCTCAATTTTCGGTGCAAGCGACTCTTTGTACCAGGATGACAGGTCAATCAGCACGGACTGGTCCCCGACGAAAAAATCAGAGGAGCCCGCCGATAATTTTTCCATCAATTTTCCATACCGGTTCGTACCGTTGACGCTGTCCAGACTGCGGAGTCCCGCAAGAATATCCTGCATTTCCGTACGATTTACCAGTGTCCGGTCAATTCTGTAATTGTCCATAATGGAAATTCCGCCGCCCGCACCCTGCCTTGTGACAATCGGGATTCCTGCCCTGCACAAGTCCTCAATATCACGATTGATCGTCCGTCTCGAAACCTCAAAACGCTCCGCCAAGTCAGGCGCCGTCACGCTGTCTTTTTGCAATAAGATACTTAAAATTCCGATCAGTCTGTCTATTTTCATCACAGCCTCCTGCCACTACCCTATCATAAAACAAAAAACACGACAACTATCTGTCGTGTTTCAGTAAAAAATCCGCCGGAAATCAATACTCCTTCGTGATCTCGTCGAGTGAAATCCCGTAACGGCTCATAAAAATCTCCTTATCCCTCTCATTCCGGATCAGCATGATCTCCTCAAATTTTCCGGTATGAAGGTTCTTAAACCCTGCGACCTGCTCCCCGTTGCAGATACTTGCACGGATCACGGGTCTTACCTGTTGTTTATCATAATGCTCTGTCTGCGGCTTCTTTTTTCCAAACATGATTTTCCCGCCTTTCTGTCAAAACCGCCCTGCCGCTGTGCTGCTTATTCCTCCATGAATTTTTCGTGTTTACCCATAACAGAATACCAAAGCATACAAATCAGCAGGACAGACACTTCTTGCAAAATTCCTGAATGATGTCCAATATTTCACTGTCATAATATACCGCCCCTCCATGAGCATCATTTCCTTCAAGTTCATAATAAGAAACATGATGTTTGGACGTAATAAGCTTTTCATATAATGTTCTGCTATTTTCCACGGAAACAATCGGATCATATTCACTGTGCATAAGCAATATTGGCGGAAGTTCGATATTTTCTGAAATATACATAGAGCAGGATGCCCTTTCCGCAAGTCTTTCATGGCCTTCAATTTTGTCAACACCAAGCAGTACAGCAGATGGACGAATTTTCATCCATGGCGGAAGTTCTTCTTTTGCACATATTAATAAATCCGTTGAACCGCTTTCACAAATAACACCAGAGATTTTCGGTAAAGTATTGCATAACCCGTGCGCGTTAAAAAGGACAGACATCATAGCAATATGTCCGCCGGAAGAATTTCCCATAAGAAAAATTTGGGTTGTATCAATATGAAAATTTTCGGCAACACTTGGAATGAATTTTAAGGCATGATATACATCTTCGATTTGAGCCGGAAAAGCTGCAATATCAGACTCCCGATACTCCATTGCAGCAAACACAAATCCTCGCCTGGCAAGAAGCGAATACTGCGGAATATCATTGTACATCTCTTGTTTATGCCATGCAGAACCGGGTATAAACAGGATGAGCGGAAATTTTTCGTCCTTTCGCATTTGGGGCTTATATGGGAAGATGATTTGTAAATGCCGTTTACAATCACCGTAATCATAATACTCCCAATCTTGCGAGTATAACCATTGCATTTCGTTTGAATTTGTTTTGACTATCATTTTTTGTTTCATTATTTCCTCTAAGACTACTGATTCTATCCAGGCTCTCTTTGCCTTATCCTTTACCATCACCATCCGGCCGCTGCCGCTTATAAAGCCTCACGCGCATATAAAAACAATCCCGCTTACAGCATACGGATAATTGTAAACACCACGTCCGCTCCGTTGCCGATCAAATTGACAATAAAATGCGCGGTCATCGGAATGAATACATTTTTTGTCCTCACATAAGAAACGCTGAGCGGCAGCGCCCAGAGCATCGTGAGCAAAATCCCCCACGGCGTTAAAGAATGCTCCACCGCGTACAGGAACATGCTGAGCACTACCGTTACGATCATGATTTTTTGATTACCGCTCGCATTGCCCCCGCCTCCGCCGTTTTCCGTCAGAATCAGGCTCTTCCGGTAAAACAGCTCCTCCACAACGGGCGGCAGGAGGATTGTTGAAACCGCAAATATCGCAAGCGTAAACCAGCTGTCCCGCCTTAGCCCGATCATTCCCGTGTCAAGCTGCGGAAACAGGCTCTCCAATACGGTTGTCGCTGCAAAAGCCGCCAAAAAGAAGAATACCGTAATCCCTGCCGGTCTCCAAAACGCCTTCCCGCCTTTCAGACTGTCAATCCACGCCTTTAGCGAAAACTCTTTCCGCACTGCAAAATAGAGCAGCAGTGCAGAATAAAACAGAAAATTCGTATAAATAAAATATTTTGCCGGCACCATAAAACAGGAGACGATAAAAACAGCCTCTATCGCCAGCGGTATCAGATTTTTCTTCCAATAGGCACTCATTTTTCTCTCCCTCCGGAACCTCAAACTGCCGGTCATGCAATCAGAGCCTCCGGCTTATCGCTTCCATCTTACGCTTCTCTCCCGGTAATGCGTGCCGCCAATTCGAGCGCGATCGACGCAATCCTGTCCTTTTCCTCCAGTTTCGAATGATTACTCAGGCTCCGCGCATCCCACTCCTCCGCATCCAGATTATCCGCCGCGTAAAAAAACTGAATGAGCTCTTTTCCCCTAAACGCCGCAACCGCCGCATTCGCGGCGCATTCCATATCAACGCAGATACAGCCCTGCTCCTTTCTGCGTCTGATCTTTTCGGGCGTCTCACGGTAGATCGCATCCGTCGTCCATGTCTTTCCTACCGTATAGGTAATCTGCAGTTCGTCCAGCATTTCGGTAAATATTCGCAGATATTTTTCATTCACTTTGATTTCATCCGAAGCGGGCGCATAGTGATAGCTGATTCCTTCATCCCTCACTGCGCTGTCGGGAATCACGATGGAACAGTCACCAATGCTCTTTTCAAGTACGCCGCAGGTCCCAAACACAATGACTTTCTTTACGCCCATCGCAAATACGTCCTCTAAGAGTGCCGCGCTCGCAGGCGCTCCCACATCGATCATAAACAGCGCCGCCTCTGTTCCCCGAAACCGCGTCCGGTAAATCGGAATTACCCTGTTTGCCGTGTTTGTCTCCGCAATCTTCTCCGCCTTAAGCTCGTTTATCATCCTCTCAAACGTTGTGCACGAATAACAGCAGACCGCCGCCTCCGGCATGCCGTTTACGGGTCTTACAATGTCCTCCGGGTTGACAACTGCTTTTTTTGCCGGATCAAATTCTGTTAAGATCATCGTTTATCTCTCCCTTTTTTCACCGCTTTTACCGGGGTGCCCGATTGTATCCACTGCATAGATATGGAAATCATTGAGCAGAAACTGACACATCAAGAGATTATAAGCAGTTGTCGCATTTCCGCCATGAAACACCAGCAATGGCTTTCCCGTCTTGTTGCCGGTCTCAGCCAAATGCGTTTTGCCAAATGATGTTTTCACATACATATCCGAAAAAGGCATATTCAATTTTAAGAGTTGTCTGTCATATAACGCAAGCGACTTTTCCTTTCCAGCCTGCAGCACATTTCATCCTTTAATACATCAGCGAAGCGCTGAATTGGGTCTGCAAGCGATTCTGCAAAGTCAAGGACTTGTTTCTTATTCTTGTACTCTAACGGAGCTCTACGAACCTGCAAAGCAGTTTTAAGTACATCAGGAACCGGACACAGGTTGTTTTCCAAGGCCCATTCAGCCGATACGGTTTTCGCAATGATTTTTCCAGTACGCAGGGTATACAGGCATCGCGCAATATCCAACATCCAACCGAACGAATATAGACTTCGTTCCGTCTTCTGTACATATTTTCTTATGGTTTCGTAATGATGTTTTATATCAGCATACAGATCGCTTAAATCCGGTGCGCTCAGCCGGCTGCGAACATCGCAGCCGCACAATAAAATGCCGCTTTCAATCAGCCCAGCCATACCAAAACTGTCAAACATATATGTATCTGAAATTCTTTCACCACTGGTACCCCAATAGATCACCCGGTCGGAGGATTTCGATAGGAAAGCATCCAGTGTCAGCATTCCACCCTCAAATAATCGATAATATGGATTACCGGGCTCTTTTTCAAGCATTGCCTGACGAAGCTTTACAAGCTTTTGTGCCTGTGCTTCAGGTATCTGCCTGTTAGTTAAGACAAGAATGTCAATATCGCTCCACCCTAGTCTGAAATCATCCAACACCGAAGAGCCATACAGATAAATTGACGGTTCGCAGTCCGATAAAATGCTCTTGATTTCATGAACCATCTTATTTACGGCCTTCTGACGTTCACAGCGCTCAGAACCGGCCGGGTGAAGGATGTATTTCTGATTCGGATATCCCATCGTTTCAACAAGGGCATCTTCGATAAATCCATACTTTTCATAAAGCGCTCTCGGCGCAATACCCTTCTCATCATCGGCGCGAAAAGTGCAGACTGAAATCTCCTTGGTTCTATCTAAATTTTGGAGCGCTTCATTCATAAGCATTGAAGCAGCGCCGCGCCGGCGGTGATCGGGAGAAACGCCAAGAAAGCAGATCATATTATGACCCCTGGAGAAGAGCATGACGCCTGCCATCTCACCGCCGGCCTTTACACAGATGGCTTGCCGCTTACCCATGAACTTAAGAACGGTGGCTTTGTACTCGTCCAGCTTCTCCTGCGTCTCCAGTCCGGGAAAGTTCCATCTGAGCTGTTCCACAAGCCGCATCCAATTTTCAATATCTTCAGGTATAGCGTAAAATAGCTGCATCGTTTTCCTTTTTCTTGTATGAAAAGCTTTTTATTTCCAACTTTATTCCCAACCGCCTCAATTGTAACACATTGGAAATCCGGTTGGAATAGGAATATATATGACCTCACGCATTTTATATTACTTTTGCGGGCATAATTATGCTATAATTGTGTTTCACGAAAGGAGTGGAGCATTATGCCGCTTATTATGCCTATTAAGGATTTACGCAATACAACCGAGATTTCCAATATCGCGCACAAGGAACAGGCGCCCCTTTTTATTACCAAAAACGGATATAGCGACCTCGTCATAATGAGTAGTGAATTGTATGATAAGTTCGCAAGAATAAACCGAATCGATCAAGCCATCTTCGAGTCCGAGCAGGAAGTTTCTAACGGAGCAGAAGCCATTGATGCAGAGATCGTTTTTGCAGAATTGGAGAAAAAACATTTTGGATAATTCAAAATAAAGGCCAACCCTGGCGCAATTCGTGAGTTGGACCACATTTACAAATATATCGCGAATGAAAAATTGGCTCCTGAAAATGCCAAAGGACAAATTGACCGTATTAAAAATGCATTTTAAGTCTGGACACGTTTCCACAGTCCCGCCAAGAACGGAACGAGGGCAGATATGCAGGAAAGTGTTACCGGCAGTTACTGATTGATCACTATATTGCCATTTTCCGCATTGATGAACCACGTAAAACAGTTTATGTGGTAACAATACAATATCAAGGACGAAACCTATAAAATAAGCACCAAATGGCAATGTAAATTATTTCGTGCTTAGACACAAAACATAGAAGTGACATCCTTTCTACCCAGTTAAAATTCCGGCATTTTCGTGAATACGACCTTCTCCCCGTCGGCAATCCCGCCGTATATGTCTAAAGTCGCATATCCGGTTTTCAGATAATGTTCCATCACAAACCTGGCTGTGAACGGCATCTCCAAAGAGGGGAGTTCCGATAACGCAAACCATCTGCATACGCCTTCATTCGAGGAAAATGTCTCACCGGCATCCGCTTTCAGGTCTGCAAAAAAATAATAATTCTGCCGGATTTCCCCGTTTCTCTGCCGAAGCGTCACATAGCGAAGATGCAGATTTTCAAGCTGCTCTTCCGTAATTCCCAATTCCTCGTTCAGCTCCCGCAGCACGCATGCCCTTGCATCGCAATACTCCGCTTCCTCAAAATGTCCGCCTGCGGAGGGAACCCAGACCTCACTTACAACTCTGCCGCCCTGACGGTAAAGCATCAGCATTCGGTCCCCCTTTCTGATGTAGATTCCCGTCATATTTCTCAGCTTTCCGTCCATGACATTCTCCCATTCATCGTGCAGTCTCAAATAAATGCTTTTTCTTTTGCTTCGCAAAATCGTTTCATCCTGCGTCGGCATTATCCCCGTTTTCACAAAATCGCTTCATCCTGCGTCGGTATCATCCCCGCTTTCGCAGAAAAACATGATGAAAAAACGCGATGCTCTGATACTCCGCCCTGTCAGAAACCCGCTGTTCTAAGCTCATCATTTCCCGCTGCCAGTCAGGGTCACTCTGAATATCCTGATTTTGCTGCAAATCCCAGAACGTCCGCATTCCCAGAATCTTTTCGATCCGCAGTTCCGGCGCCCATTCCACCAGTTCTTCATCCTCATAATAATTGATCTCTCCAAACTGCGGACTCGTACCGCATTTACCGTCTAACAGCTCATTTGCATGTTCAAAATTGTTGAGCAGCACCGCCATCTGCATGACGCGTCCCGGACGGTTATGCTTTAGTATGGAAATCAGTCCATCCTTTTTTAATAAGCGTGCGAACTCCCGCACGACCTCGGCACGCTCTTTGACATATTCCAGTACATTATGACAAAAAATCACGTCAAACGTCCCGTCTGCATATCTGGATAATACCTTTTCATCGCCGCAGATCTGCTCGACGTTTTCATACGGATTTTCGGCAAGCACCTGCGCATCCGGCTCAATTCCAATCACGGTATTCTGCTCTGCATAATGCGCGCCCATCACGCCGTTCCCGCAGCCAAACTCCAAAATCCGTTTCCCCGAAAACGCTCCGAGCTGCTCCCATGTCAGCTTTTTCTGAAGCTGTTCCCAGACTTTCAAATCCTGTACGTTCATTTGATATTTCCGCCTTTCAATTTCCTCCCAAAATAACGGCAGACTTTTTTCCTGTAATCTATGTACGCCTGTCCGAACGTCCGGACAAGAAAATCTTCTTCCACATTAACAATCTGCAGATGCAGCGTCAGCATCGCAAATACCGAAACAGCAAATAAGACCCAGTTAAAAAACATCAGCAAAATCCCTATGTAGACCAGATCAAACCCTAGAAATGCCGGATTGCGGCTGATCTGATAAATGCCGCTCGTGACAAGCTCCGTTTTGTCCGTTTCGGAAACGCCCGCACGCCAGCTGTCCCGCATCGTAAAAACTGCACACACAAAAACGGCGACACCCAAAACGCCAAGCAGGACGCCCACCGCCCTCGCCCATAACGGCAGGCGCGAACGGTTCAAAATAATGCTGACCGCTTCCGCCGCCGGAACAAGAAGCGTCGCAATTTTCATCACAACTTCGATCCGTTTCACAAAGCCGGTCTTTCCCTTTCCGATCTGATTGGTCTGTATGCCCTTTTTCCTCTGCAGAAGCATTTTCCAAAAATAACAGCCGTAAAAGGCAAGCAGAATAAAAATTGCAGTGAGTTGAAATGCCATATGTAAATGCTCCTTCCCGCGCAGGCAATTACCATGCGATTACCCATCAGGCAGCTGTTCATATGCACCTGCCGCCCGCTGGCAGGATGCATCCGCTGCCCAGCCGCCTAAATACACCTCTCGCACGCAGCTGTATACTTTTGCAAAGAGTCCACATCTTTTAACAGTCCTTCCCTTAATTCATCAGCCGTGCGCAGCGCAAGATCATATTGTTCCCGCGTAATGTCTTTTTGACGAAGCGCCTCTTCCAGCTCGTCCCTGTCGTCCACGACAATCTCCCCGGTTGGAAAAACGATCAAATCCAGATACAGATCATCAAACCATGGCATCCCGTCCGCATCTTCGCCCTGCCCTGCGATCATATCAATATACCACACTAAGACGTTATTCTTTTCATCCATCATGGCTGTGATACAGTAATATTCATTCTGCGGCAGGATCGTCAGCCATTTGAGACCCTTATCGCAGACCGTTATTTCTTCACCGTGTACTTCCCATCTCTGAGCTTCGCTTACCTGTAAAATTTTAATCAGCCCGATATACCCCTCAAAGAAATCCTCTTTTACTCTTTTCCCCGACAGCTCTTTCGATATTATGCACTTCCACTCGTCATAGGACAACCGGCTTCTTTTCATAAATCCGCTCCTTTTCCCTTTTAATACCGCCCATGCTGAAACCCGATAACAGTTTTCAGCAAACTCTGACATTCAGTATATCACATCTTAAGCCGAAATAGTGAAAGAAGTTCAAATGTTTTACACTCTCTGCAGTCAGTTCCGGGGTTCCCTTATCTGGAGTTATATGGTAGAATAAAAAAGACCGCTCTGCGGTCTTTCAAAGAATCCGCAAAGCAGATTCTTTGGGGATAGGAAATTTCCTATTCAGGGAGGTGCCATTCATGAATCAAAACATCACAATCACAGAAGAACGCATATCCGCCGGAGAATATATTGATTTCTTAAAAAGGACGGACTTAGGCTCCCAATATCCGAAAGAACGGTTCGCAAAGCGGATACCGGTGCTCGTCAACAATGTCTCCATCAGCCTTGCCGCAAGAAACGAAGACGGCTTACTCGTCGGCGTTTTATTTGGATTAACTGATTACGCCTATTGGCTCTATGTGACCGATTTGGGCGTTGACAGAGACTATGAGGGACAGGGCATCGGAAGAACGCTTATGAAGACTGCGCACGAGAAAGCGGGCGGTGAAAAGAATATTGCCGTATATCTGATCGCAAACGAAAACGCGGTTCCGTTTTACGAAAAACTCGGCATGAAAAAAGCAGATGACGTCATGCAGTATAACCATATTGAATGGACTGAGTTTACGGTTGAATAAAAGTTCTACAAATTAATCTGACCGTAAAGGGCATCTCAAGACGGGTTATTTCATCAATAGAAAACCACTTACAAATTCCTTGATTTGATTGTAAGTAATCATTGACATTATCTTTTAGGTTTGCAAAAAAATAGTAATTTTGTCTTATTTCACCCTTCGTGTATCTTAAAGTAACATATCTAAGTGTTAATTCTTCAATATCATCCAATTTCAAACCCAATTCTTCTTCCATTTCTCTAACAACACAAGCCTTTGCATCATTTAATTCATATTCTTCGAAATGACCTCCTGCCGACCCGGTCCATACATGATTTACAACTCTGCCACCTTCTCTATACAGCAGCAACACCTTATCTTTTTTGTTAGATATACCGCAGTCATATTCCTTAGTTTCCCATTCATTCTTTTACCCTCACAAATCCTTTTTTAACCATTTAAGAACTTTTTTAGCAATCTCCACAGGTGTTCCCATAGTACATTCTAACTTATCAAACTTTGTATCACCTAAAGCTTCATGTGTTCTGAAATAATTATTATAATCTACTGAGTCCTGAATCCATCCAGCGTCATCTATTCCTCTTCCTTCTGTCATTCTTTTTCTTATCACATCCGGTTCTGCAGTAAGTGCCAAGACTTTTATTTCAGAGAAAAACCTCATTCCATAAGTATTATGAAGTCTGTCAATACCACCAGCCATTGTCCATACAACCGGCTTTTTACTCTGAGAAATATTTTTGGATAGACAATATATCTGTTCTATTAAATCATTTTCCTCGTCATCATTTTGTGGCCAGGCAATATTTCGAAGCCAATCTACATCTAGTATCACAAAATCATCCGTCATCTTTTGCAATTCCTGTGCCGTCGTTGTTTTCCCAATCCCACTGCATCCAGTTAAAAAATATATTGGTAATTTTTCAAACTTCCATTCATTTCCGCATTTTGGGCATTTTATTACGTTTTCTTCAACTTCTTTATCCCACTCTTGATTTCCGCACACAGAACATATTCCTAACATTTTATTGCTCCTAAGTTTCAAAATTATCAATCATCTACTCCGTCATCCTAACATTTACTTCATAGACGTCTCTATCCTTATCCTCATCGGCAAACCATGACGTTTACCAACTCGACAAATTCCAGTTTATCTACTAACTGTCTTAACTTTCCTTTATTTTCAAGGCTTTGCGCTATGCCAGCCTTAAAATATGTATCCTTTTCCCTTGTTTTTGCCCTTATGGGCAGGTTACAAGGGAAAGTTTTTCTTATCCAGTTTTAATTCATTCCCACAACCTTATCCAAGAGTTTTGCAGATTCCCGCTTAGCCTCTCTAGTAGCGTGTGCATAGACATTCATGGTTGTGCTTACGTCCGAATGTCCTAAAAGTTCCTGCACATCTTTTGGCTGTGCCCCGTTTGATAACAGGTTCGTTGTGTAGGTGTGTCGTAATGTGTGGAAGTGGAAACCCTCTAACTCCGGTACTTTCCTTGCCGCTGTCCGGCAGGCTGTTTCTACGGTGGCAGGAAGTTCAAGACAGCCATCTTCCCTCAAACATACAAAGGAGATTTCCGTATAATCCTCCGGCGTATCTTCTGTCATTGACAGGTTGTAATACTCATAATGCACCCTGTTTTTCTCTGTAACTTCCCTGTAGAAATTCCTGTGATAGAGTTCGCCATACTGCATACGGTTTTTAAGCTGTTGTTTCCTTGCTTTCTTCAAGATGTCAGCGAGGGCATTGCCAAAATCAACAATCCGCACTTTCTTCCTTTTTGTCGAGCCGATTTCGTGCTTATGGGTAGCGCCGTTGTAGCGGACACTCCTGCGGACTGTCAGGCATTGTTCCTCAAAGTTGATGTCCTGCCAAGTCAGACCTGCCACTTCCCCAAGCCTGAGACCTGTGAAATAGGATATCTGTACAGGCAGGATTGCGTCTTTGCTCCGTTTGCCAAGCTGTGCAATCAGCTTTTGGTACTGCTCAAATGACAGTGGCTTGATCTTTCCATTATCGGTGTCCGTTTCTTCCGCAAACAAGTCCATATCGTCCTTTTTATGCCTCATGACCACATACTGCATGGGATTGAATGTAATGTACTGTTTCGGGAACACCGCAAAACGGAATGACTGCTGTAATACTGCGGAAAAGGACTTTACATAGTCTTTGGAATACCCTTTGGAAACAAAATCTTCAATCGTGCCCCCAAAAGACATGATATCCATGAACTGCTGTAAATGCCCCGAAGTAACCGTTTTTAGCTTTCGTCTGCTTACAGGGTGCTGTTTAATGCGGTTGATTGCCTGTAAATAAGTACCGACAGTGCCATTGCTCAATGTTCCTGTCTTTAATTCTTCCTCCGCCCATGTGTCAAGCAACTGCCCAAGTGTGATATTGTCTGCCTTTGCAATGAATTTCTTGCTTTCATAGTCCTCCATTGCCTGCCTTAACAGCTTTTCCGTTTCGCTTTTGCTTTCTGTTCCTGCACATTCTTTCTGTACCAAGTTACCGCTTGCGTCCTCCACATAGAAGCGGTAGTACCATTTTTTACCTTTCTTCCGTACTGATCCTTTTGCCATAATCGTTTCTCCTTTCAATGAACGCATTTCTGCGTATGTAATCATTGAACAGATATGGCAGTCAGAACTGATGGAATGCTTTCTGAAAATAAGGATAGCATAAAATTTGCTGTCCCGCTATACCGAATCGGAATCTTCCCCCGATAAAAGATTGGAAAGCCTTGCAGCGGCGGCATCAGGGTTTTTGGAGTAGAGCCTCACTATGTCGCCCATATCATTAAGGGCATTTACGGTGTGGGTAATCTCCCGCAGGAACATGATTTCATTATATTCCCTGTCCGATTCAAATCCCATTGTCTTTGCAAGCTGTGCACTTTCCCCGTTGCCTTTAAACTTCCTGCACGCAAGGCGGAACGAATCCACAAACAGCTCATATTCCTGCAGCATCAGCAGCAACAGGTCTTTTGAAAAGTCTGATTCGGAAGTTTCCATGTCATAAGGCAGTTTTGAAAGAATGGAGGACATGGCATCACGAATTAGCAGTTCCCTTTTATCCGTAATGTCAGATTCGTATTCCTCCGTTTCGCCTTTTAACCACTCTACGGAAACATGGAGTGCGTCTGCCAGACCGTCAAGGACAAGTTTCTTGGTGTTGTCAATCGTTCCTGCCTCATATCTCTGAATGGTGGATGCGGTGACGCCCATTTTTTCAGCAACATAGGGCTGGTTGACGCCCAATTCCAATCTCCGCTGTTTTGCCCTGCCACCGATTATCCGGCGCAGCTCTTTGTCTTTCATGTTGGATTTCCTCCTTTATCGGTATGGTCAGAGTATACCATACCAAAACCATTATTGCAATATGCAAGTCAAAAACAATTTTAAAAATCACATAACGCTTGACAATAAAATATAAATGATGTATAGTAAGCATACTATAAAAATTGCATAATGCAATTTAAGAGGAGGAGAATGAATGACAGAAATGAAGATTGCCCTTTCCATTGAGGAGGCGGCAGACTACACCGGAATAGGTCGGAACACACTAAGGAAACTGGTGGAGTGGAATAAACTTCCTGTACTGAAAGTGGGGAGAAAGGTACTTATCAAAAAGGACATTTTGGAACTGTTTATGACGGTCAATGAGGGGAGGGATTTGCGGGACAAGGGAAATGTCAAGGCTGTCACAAGAAGGCGGTTGTATAAAGAGCAGATAAGCAGCTACAGTGAACTTAAAAAATACAATCATTTTTGAAAAATGAACTCAAAAAATACAGTCACTTTTGAAGAATGAACTTAAAAAGTAAGTTCACTGAAAAAAACGTGATATATGTTTCGCAAAAAAATGAACTTAAAAAGTGCAATCATTTTGAACAAAGTCAGTTGACCGCTGGAAACAGCAGAAATGTAATTCAGTATAATCAGTACATTTGGGACAGATAAGGATAACAGGGACGGGCAGAAATAAAAGGATTGCCAATAAAATAAGCATTGAACAGCCGGAAAACTGTTTCCAATATGCTGAAAGTACATTTCACTGAATACCCTCGGAGAGCCCCCGCAGTATTGGCAAGCCAACGGAACGTTGGCTTTGACAATACTGCTAGGGGGTTATCATCTATGGCAAAGCCAAGATGATAACCACACTACTCCAACATGGCTGCTGACACTTCATAAATGAAGCGTCAGCTCTCGCGGCAGTCGCCAAATGGATAAGCAAGCTTATCCGCTTGGCTCGTTGCCCGCGGAAATCAGGGAGGAAAACATGGGAGAGATTTCTTTCAGCAACCATATCAGCAATAAAAAAAGCGCAATCAACAGCAAGGCAAAACTCGCCGGAGTTGCGAAACACAATCTGAGGAAATACCAT